>CAWAEX010000009.1:535000-538896 GCA_963781045.1 uncultured Flavobacteriaceae bacterium
CTGATATCCGATTACTAGCGATTCCAGCTTCACGGGGTCGAGTTGCAGACCCCGATCCGAACTGTGACCGGTTTTATAGATTCGCTCTCCGTTGCCGGATGGCTGCTCTCTGTACCGGCCATTGTAGCACGTGTGTAGCCCAGGACGTAAGGGCCGTGATGATTTGACGTCATCCCCACCTTCCTCGCGGTTTGCACCGGCAGTCTCGCCAGAGTCCCCAGCATTACCTGTTGGCAACTGACGACAGGGGTTGCGCTCGTTATAGGACTTAACCTGACACCTCACGGCACGAGCTGACGACAACCATGCAGCACCTTGCAAAATGTCCGAAGAAAAGTCTATCTCTAAACCTGTCATTCTGCATTTAAGCCCTGGTAAGGTTCCTCGCGTATCATCGAATTAAACCACATGCTCCACCGCTTGTGCGGGCCCCCGTCAATTCCTTTGAGTTTCATTCTTGCGAACGTACTCCCCAGGTGGGATACTTATCACTTTCGCTGGGCCGCCGAGACCGAAGTCCCGACAGCTAGTATCCATCGTTTACGGCGTGGACTACCAGGGTATCTAATCCTGTTCGCTCCCCACGCTTTCGTCCATCAGCGTCAGTCGATAGTTAGTGACCTGCCTTCGCGATCGGTGTTCTATGTAATATCTATGCATTTCACCGCTACACTACATATTCCGGCCACTCCACTATGACTCAAGACAACCAGTATCAAGGGCAGTGCTACGGTTGAGCCGTACCATTTCACCCCTGACTTAATTATCCGCCTGCGGACCCTTTAAACCCAATAATTCCGGATAACGCTCGGACCCTCCGTATTACCGCGGCTGCTGGCACGGAGTTAGCCGGTCCTTATTCTTACGGTACCGTCACCAGGGCACACGTGCCCCTTATTCTTCCCGTATAAAAGCAGTTTACAACCCATAGGGCTGTCTTCCTGCACGCGGCATGGCTGGATCAGGCGTGAGCCCATTGTCCAATATTCCTCACTGCTGCCTCCCGTAGGAGTCTGGTCCGTGTCTCAGTACCAGTGTGGGGGATCCCCCTCTCAGGGCCCCTACCTATCATAGCTATGGTGAGCCGTTACCTCACCATCTGGCTAATAGGACGCATAGCCATCCTGTACCGCCGAAGCTTTAAATTAAAATCGATGCCAATTCTAATTACTACGGGGTATTAATCCGGATTTCTCCGGGCTATCCCCCTGTACAGGGTAGGTTCTATACGCGTTGCGCACCCGTGCGCCACTCGTCAGCGGAAAAGCAAGCTTCTCCCTGTTACCGTTCGACTTGCATGTGTTAGGCCTGCCGCTAGCGTTCATCCTGAGCCAGGATCAAACTCTTCATCGTTATAACATTAATAATAATAATGCTCCACAATATCAAAAAAGCTGTCTCCGCCTCAAAACGGTTCTCATGTTTGTTTAAAATGATCTAAAATCTACTCCTAACATCTAAGGCCGAAACCCCAAACACCAAAAGCAAATTCGCTGTCTACCAATATATCAATGAACTTAGTCAATCTCTTTTTCACCCAACGCTCTCACGCTAAGCGGGTGCAAATATAAAGCCATTTTTTTAATTAAAAATAAATTTTCAAATATTTTTAAGAAAATAATTCAGCTCCAGAATTAAGCCCCTCAATATTAGGTTTTTGCAGTAATTCCTAATAAAAAAGGCTATTAAATATAAAGGATGTAGTTGGAATCCACAACTATTTTTTCTGTTTTTGTTGTTGGCTCCATTTATTGGTCAAAGAAGCGTAGTCATAATCTAAAACAGACTTCTGCCTTTGCAATTTATTTTCAGCAAAAGCACGTTGCAAAATGTCCTCAATTAAATAGTCCTCATGTACTGTTTCCGGACTAAATTCTTCCTTGATACTTATCTTGAACATCTTGGCCGTGGTATTATACCAGAAAGCACGCCACCCATTGCGTAGTTCCTTAACGAGATCAAAAGATGTCTTACCGGTTTGCCTATAGATCAACTTTACCAGGATCTGACCTTCTGTCCTGGTTAGTTTCTTCAGTTCTTCCGAAAATTCTTCTTCAATAAATTTCTGTATATATCGGGTGTACTTTTTTTTCTTTCTTTTAGATTTAATACTCTCAAGGCTATCATTCAAGGCCACCAAACGTTCGGAAGCCAACTTGGCATATGGATAAACCTTAAGTGTTTTTCTTTTTAGAATATAGTAGCGTAGCTTTTCTTCATAGGAAGAGAACTCTAACTTCCCAAAGATAAATACCTCATCTAAAGCAATGGAGGCCTGAAAAAGAGAGTCTCCTTCAATAATGATCAACTTTTCCTGAATGGAATCAAGGGGCCTATCCTCTACCTGAGCATTTATAGCTAAAGAAAAAAAACAAATGAATCCTATAAAAAGCCATTTCCACATATAAAATCTACTTCCTGATATATTGTTGTCAAAATTAATGATAAACCATATGCCGAGTTATTAAATAAACGTGAATATTGCTAAGTTTGTATTCAAATAAAAAACATAGATGAGCCACACTAAAATTCTTACTAAAAAATCGGTAGAATTCTTTGAAAAATACCTGAACAATGCTGCACCTACGGGTTATGAGTGGGAAGGACAGAAACTCTGGATGAACTATCTCAAACCTTATGTAGATACTTTTATCACGGACACCTATGGAACGGCCGTCGGGGTTATCAACCCCAAGGCCACCTATAAGGTTGTCATTGAAGGGCATTCTGATGAAATATCCTGGTATGTTAATTACGTCACAGATGATGGACTTATTTATGTAATACGAAATGGCGGAAGCGACCATCAGATAGCTCCGTCTAAATGGGTCAATATTCATACCAAAAAAGGGATCGTTAAAGGGATCTTTGGATGGCCCGCCATTCATACAAGAGATAAAACCAAGGAAAAACCACCTCAATTAGACAACATCTTTATTGACGTAGGCGCAAAGAACAAGGAAGAAGTTTTAAAAATGGGGGTTCATGTGGGTTGTGTAATTACCTATCCTGACCAATTTCATATTTTAAACAAGGACAAATTTGTTTGCCGGGCAATTGATAACAGGGCAGGTGGGTTTATGATCGCGGAAGTAGCCAGGTTGTTGCATGAAAATAAGATAAAGCTTCCATTCGGATTGTATATCACCAACTCGGTACAGGAAGAGATCGGATTGAGAGGTGCAGAAATGATCACCCAGACCATACGTCCAAACGCGGCCATAGTAACCGATGTTTGCCATGATACTACCACCCCCATGATCGACAAAAAGACGCAGGGACATACCGAATTAGGGGCAGGACCAGTAATATCCTATGCTCCTGCCGTACAGAACAAATTGCGAGAGCGAATCATTGAAACGGCTGAAACCTGTAAAATACCTTTTCAGCGCATGGCCTCTTCCCGATCTACAGGCACAGACACAGATGCTTTTGCCTATAGCAATGGTGGAGTTGCTTCGGCTCTTATATCTTTGCCCTTAAGGTATATGCACACCACCGTGGAAACTGTACATAAACATGATGTGGAAAATGTGATCAGGCTTATATATGAAACACTGTTGACCATTAAAGCCGGAGAGACCTTTAGCTATTTCGATTGATAGGCAGGTCATTTTGTCTAAGGTCTTTGGTTTAGAATTTAAGATACCTTAAAACATAAGAATATTTCCAATGGAAGAGTGGGTTGATCTTCTGGATACTGAAGGGGAATTATACCGGGCATAAGATATTAAAGTCTGAAGCTCACCAAAAAGGATTGTTCCACCCTACTGTTCACATATGGTTTTATACGAGCAACGGCGAAGTCTTACTTCAACAGCGTGCTGAGATAAAAAAGACCTTTCCCTTATACTGGGATGTGTCTGTTGCGGGCCATGTAGGTGCCGGCGAAAGCA
>CAWAEX010000010.1:0-22602 GCA_963781045.1 uncultured Flavobacteriaceae bacterium
AACGTTAGCCACTATTAACACAAATTTTCAATTCAAACTTGTTAATTAAATTTTACATCATGAATTTACTACTTAAGCTACGTTTCCTCTACCCTCGCTGTCATTCTCATTGGTACTAGGTACAGCATTCGCTTTCACGCAAGACAGCGAACCCAATGCCACGCCGTCCTTGCTACTTGGTCAAGGCGATCAACTCCCGCGAGTAAAAGTAGGACTTGCGGCAGGCAATCCTTATTTAGTTGCAGCCTCGAAAGAAATCGTCGAAGACGCCGATGCCGCGCTTGAGCAACCTGTCGCCAACGTGGTTGACGAGGGAGCCTTACCGCCGAGTGGCGACCCACACGACTACTACAGTTTTAGCCCTTATTGGTGGCCGAATAGCGAGAATGCAGATGGCCCCTACATATGGCGCGACGGGGAAGTAAATCCTGATCGTTATACTTCCGACGTCTCGCGGATTGAAGCCATGGTTGATAGAGTCACGTCACTGGTACCCGCTTGGTATTCACTGGCGACGAACACTATGCGGATAGCGCTGTTGAGCAACTTTGGGCTTGGTTCCTCGATCCTGAAACGAAGATGAATCCCAATGTAAAGTTCGGCCAGAAACGTCGTGGTCACAATTATAATAGCCCATCGGGTGTCCTGGAGGCATGGCGTATGCGCTGGGTAATCGATTGCGCGATTCTACTGGAATCTTTTCCAGGGTGGACAGAAGAAGATGCAAACGCATTGCGCAGTTGGTTTAGCCAATTCGCAACTTGGATGGTGGAAAGCCCTACAGGTATCGAAGGAGTTTCCATGCAACCGAACAACCATGGCACCTGGTATAACGCCCAACTCATTCTTTACGCACTCTATGGAGAAAACTTCGATCTGGCGCGTAAACAACTTGACGGCATGCCAGCACGCATATTTTCACAGGTTTTCATCGATGGACGCCAACCGCAGGAACTCATCCGTACTCGATCGTTAAACTACAGTATTTACAATGCCCGGGCTCTAATTACTGTGGCCCGTCTTGGTCGCCATCTCGACTACGACCTCTTTGCCTATCGCAGTTTAGAAGGCCGGAGCATAATACACAGAACGTTAGCCACAATTAACCTAAATTTTCAGCTCAAACCTGTTATTAAAATTTTACATCATGAATAAACTGCTTAAGCTACGTTTCCACTACCTTTCTCTGTCATTCTCATTGATCCTAAGTACGGCATTCGCTTTCGCCCAAGACAGCGAACCCAATGCCACCCCATCCTTACTACTTGGTCAAGGTGATCAACTCCCGCGAGTAAAAGCAGGACTTGCGGCAGGCAATCCTCATTTAGTTGCAGCCTTGAAAGAAATCGTAGAAGACGCCGATGCCGCGCTTGAGCAAGCTGTTGCCAACGTAGTTGACGAGGGAGCCCTACCGCCGAGCGGCGACCCACACGACTACTACAGCTATAGCCCTTATTGGTGGCCGAATCCTGAGAATCCAGATGGCCCCTACATTTGGCGCGACGGAGAAGTAAATCCTGATCGTAATACTTCCGACGTCTCGCGGATTGAAGCCATGGTTGATAGAGTCACGTCACTGGTACCTGCCTGGTATTTTACCGGCGACGAGCGCTATGCGAAAAGCGCTGTTGAGCAACTTCGCGCTTGGTTCCTCGATCCTGCAACGAAGATGAATCCCAATGTACAGTTCGGCCAGAAACGCCGTGGTCACAATTATAATAGCCCATCGGGAGTCTTAGAGGCATGGCGTATGCGCTGGGTGATCGATTGCGCGATACTACTGGAACCCTTTCCAGGGTGGACAGAAGAAGACGCTAACGCATTGCGCAGTTGGTTTAGCCAATTCGCAACTTGGATGGTGGATAGCCCTACAGGTATCGAAGAGTCCATGCAACCGAACAACCATGGTTCCTGGTATAACGCTCAACTCATTCTTTACGCGCTCTATGGTGAAAACTTCGATCTGGCGCGCAAACAACTTGACGGCATGCCTGCACGCATATTTTCCCAAGTCTTCATCGATGGACGCCAACCGCAGGAGCTCATCCGCACTCGGTCTCTAAACTACAGCATTTTCAATGCCCGGGCTCTAATTACTGTGGCCCGTCTTGGTCGCCATCTCAACTACGACCTCTTTGCTTATCGCAGTCTAGAAGGCCGGAGCATAAGGCTGGCTGTAGACTATATGACACCATTTATATTGGGCGAGAAAGAATGGCCTATTATGCAACTTCGGCCCCACAGTAATGAAAGCGCTGCAGAGCTATATTGGTATGCGGCAAAAGGTTTTCAGGATCGCGAATACGCCAATTTGCTGCGCAAACTGCCAGAATCCCCTCTTCCATCGTCCATAGTGCAATTACTCGATCCACTGCCGGAAGGCTGGTAAACCCAGCCTGCCCTTCAGTAATGTAATGCAGACGAGGTTCTTCTCTGGTCCATTCCTTACAGGAATGAACCCAGGCACCATTGTTGAACTAACCCCCGGCATCAATTCTTTCTTGAAAATAGTATCTTCGGTACAATCCAAAAAATACAAAATGCCCGAAAGCAAGACATCCAGCTCCTGGATAGAAATGTTGAGTGAACTTGTAGAGGTCTTTTTTAAAAGCAGCCGTCTAAGCAAGCAAGGAAGGTCCTGGCACCAACACGTGGTTCCGCATGATACCGGTTGGGCCGTAAGACGAGAGGGGAATAAACGTATCACCTCTAAACACCGACGCCAGGATACGGCCATTAATAAAGCAAAAAGGCTGGCTAGAAAATACAAGGCCGATGTAATTATCCATAGAGCGGATGGTACTATACGCGATCGTATTAAGTATGATTAATGTAAAGCGAACCAATTCCTACCCACCCCTGACCCCTCCCAGGAGGGGAACAGGCCTTAATAGAATTTTGATTCTTACAATTGATGCCTTGTTTGGTATTGAAGAGAGGGGGAATGACAGAAGAGTAACTCGCTAATTCTCGGGACGGGTCAAGAGGGGAATATTAATGAATTATAATAAAGTTCTTTAGAAAAATTCGAAACTGAAATTCTTTAGCATATTGAAAGGTATTTTAGGGGATTTACAAGGAACAAAAAGAACAGGAATGAAGGATCAATGATTGAAAATGTTCTTTATACAAAGCCCAAATCTCTCCCCTCCCGGGAGGGGAAAAAGGGGTGGGTAAAACCATGAGAAAGATTATACCATACCATCCCTATCTGGTTGCCTTTGCCAAAAAGCTCCGCAATAAAATGACCTATGGCGAGATTGCTCTTTGGCGTGAGATCAAAAACAAAAAGCTGGGAGTTCGGTTTAGCAGGCAAATACCGATTGATAAGTATATCGTAGATTTCTATTGCAAAGATCAAAGACTGGCCATAGAAGTAGACGGTTCTATCCATTTTAAGGCAGGGCAACCAGAGAAGGACAGACGTAGGCAAGAACGATTGCAGTCTTTAGGGGTGCGCCTAGTCCGGTTTAATGATCTGGATGTAAAAAACAACCTAAGTGGAGTGCTAAAGGAATTAAAAAGGGAGATCGAGAATATTAATCCCACCCCTGGCCCCTTCCGGGAGGGGAATAGGTTCTAATAGAATATTGATTCTTAAAATTGATGCCTTGCAAGAAATAGAAGAAAGGGGGAATGACAGTGGAGTAAGGCACCCCCATTATTTCTGAAAACCTTCGTGCATCCAACCTCGTCCCTCTACACTTTTTTCCTTCCAATAACCTTCTTCCCTCCCTTCACAAACACCAACACCACAAGTCCGGCCAGTAGTCCTACCCCAAATTCATAGATCAGATCTGGGAGCCATGGAAAGGGGTTGTGCAGGAATTCCAGATTATGTACAAAGATCCCACCGGAGACCAGCAATAGGGCAATGGTCCCGATAACGGCGAGGGATTTGATCACCCACGGCAGGGCATTCACAAAAAACCGTCCGATCTTATCAGAGATACTGTTTTCTTCCCCATTCAATCGAATTAAACGGGCACCAAACTCATCCATACGAACAATAAGCGCCACAAGCCCATATACCCCTACAGTAGCGAGGAGGGCTATAAAAGATACTACCAGTATCTGATTTGTAAGAGGTTCGTTTAAAACAGTACCTAATGCTATGATCACAATTTCAATGGACAGGATAAAATCGGTTAGGATGGCCGACCTTATCTTTGTTTTTTCCATTTCGAGGATGTCACTTTTTTGCACTGGCTTAAGATCAGCGGGGATATGCACGTGTTCATGAGGCACAAAGAATTCGTATATTTTTTCGGCCCCTTCATAGGCAAGATACAGGCCCCCAAGTACCAGGATAAGGGTTACTGCCCAGGGCGCAAAGGCGCTTAACAAAAAAGCAATAGGGAGAATAATGATCTTGTTAAGCAATGACCCTTTGGTAATGGCCCAAATTACGGGGAGTTCCCGTTTGGAAACAAAACCGGAGGCTTTTTCCGCATTCACGGCCAGATCATCTCCCAGAATACCCGCGGTCTTTTTGGTGGCTATCTTCCCCATGGTGGCCACATCGTCTAAGAGCGTTGCTACGTCATCTAAAATTGCAAAAAATCCTGAGGCCATGGTTTTTGTTTAGGGGTCAAAGATAATTAAGGTCATTTGAATAAAACGAATCTTTCCAATCCCACCCCTGGCCGCTTCGTCGCTGAAGCTGTTAAGCGTAAGAGACCCTCCCTCCGCGATCAGGACTTCGACAAGAAATTTCTAAGGAACAAAATGGCGTTCACCAAAAACCCTATCCCCACCCCAATAATGGTACAGGCCCATATTTCACTAAGCAACATCCCAATGCCTACCCCTAGTACGGTACACCCTACCAGGATCAAAACAAAGATCAGAAAAAGCTCATTTTGTTTTTTTGTTGTATTATTTATTTCCATCTGTTTCTAATTTTAAAGTTTATTATTTTTCTATTATTAAATTCGTTCCAACTTTTTTTGCTTTACGAGAGGGCTGGAGGCCTCTTTTAAGCCAAACAAAGGCCTTAAAAAACCAATCCTTTTTATTACAAATTCATAAATAAGGTAACAGAAAATTCCTGTAAAGGCCACAATACCTATAAATTTCAGGAATACAGGAATATTCAGCGGCAAAATAAGATAGGCCCCGGCATACAAGACAAACATATGGATAATATACACCGGGTAGGCAGCCGTACTCAAATAGCTCAGCAGCGCACTGGGCCTGTTCAGGTATTTATACCCAAATCCAAATAGTCCAAAGATCCAGCAATTAGACTCAATGGCCATCAGATAGCCGGGCGAATTCAGGTCGAATACCAGAAACCGAAGCAGATACAGCCCTATCGCCAGCCCCGCATACAGCCACCGCCATTTTAAGAGCGTCTGCCAAAAGGCTTTGCCGGTATACACAAAAAGAAAGCCGAAAAAGAAGGCCAGCAGCCCAATAAAAAATCCGTGCCAGGTCTCCGCATATAGTTCAAACAATTGCGGCTTTAACAATAACACCTCGGCCACAAAAAAGACCGATAAGGACAAAGGTCCCAAAGGATTACTCATAAAAGCCGACAAGAACTTTTTAAACCTCCCCAGCTCATTTTTCTTCAGATAGAAAAACAGAGGTGAAAGTACCAGCACATAGACAAAAATATTCCCGAGGAACCACAAATGCCCCGCATGCGGATAATAGCCCAAAGGCATGTGGTAGTACTGCTGAAAAATATACATATGCAAGGGCGTAATGGCCACGATCCCGAAAAGAAAAGGCAGAAGAATGCGTTTCGAGCGTTCGCCTAACAATTGTTTCCAGTTGCGCTTTTGCAGGGCAAAAAACACGCCCATCCCGGAGACATAGAACAAGAGCGGAATACGCCATACGTTCAGGGCCGTCATAGGGACCCAAAGGCTTTCCATCAGTTCCGTACTCCGGATAAAGCCAACAAACATGGCCCAGGGCTGGAAGATGATGGCAATGTGATAGATCAGCAATAAGCCAATGGCGATCACCCGTAACCAATCAATATCGTGTCTTCTTTCAAGTATCATAGGGAATAGGTTTTTAGGTGATTATTGTAACATCATTGCAATGACAGGTCGGGTCTTTTCCACCTCAGCAATATCTAACTGAAAGCCCATAGGCGCTAATTGCTGCTGCATCATTTCATAGATCGGTTTGATATCGTTAAAAGGACCTTGCACAGTTTGCCCGGGGGTAGCGCTGAAATTATTCAGGATGGTCTTATCGGCCCTGGCATCTATCAGTAACTGCACAACTTCTACTCTGCAGAAAAAAGCTGCAGCATGCAATGCTGTAGAACCGTCATTGTTTTTCAGGCTTAGATCTGCCCCGGCATTTATAAGCGCGTTGGCGATCTCGGTTCTTCCAAAAGTGGCTGCCGTAATTAAAGGCGTAGAACTGCTAAATGCATCTTTTTGATTCAGATCTGTTCCGGCTTCAATATGCTGCCGTACCACGGCAAGATTATCTGAGATCACTGCCGTTTGTAATTCCATTTTCGGAGCATTGATGGCAGCTTGGGCCACCGGCTCCTTCTTGTTTTGGGCGCAGCCGGTAAACAGCAAGGCGCTTACTAGTAGTACTCCTAAGGAGGGGATCGAATTGATTTTAATAGTTTTCATTTTGTTTATTTTTAAGGTTAATAATTTACTGATACAAAGATCCGCCAGGCCATGACGCAAGGCTAATAAGGGATGCTGCAATCAGTATTATCTTTGAGGAGACCGCTAAAAATTATGGCGCAGGCATAACACTTATGACGCAAATGCCTTTTGTAACCCCCTGAATTCATAGGTGGCAGACCACGAGAGTTGGCATAATTTTTTCTACTTTCGAAAGACCAAACGCCTAAGTTATTTTCCTTGCAAAACGAAGCTCTCTTTTATTGAACAAGCCAAAGCGCTGCTACTAAAAAACCTTTCCAACGAACAGTTTGGGGTATCCGAGCTGGCCGAGGCCCTGCATATGAGCCGGTCTAATCTGCTGCGAAAAGTGAAAAAGCAAACCGGACTATCCGCCAGTCGATTTATTCGGCAAGTGCGGCTGCAGGAGGCCATGGAACTGCTGCGCAATTCCTCCCAAACCGTTTCGGAGATCTCCTACCAGGTGGGCTTTGGCAGCACCTCCTACTTTATCAAATGCTTTCGGGAAGAATATGGCTACCCGCCGGGGGAAGCCAACAAAAAAGAGTATCAGGATCCCGGCAGTAAACCAACACAAGCGCCTAGATTCCGCTGGAAAGGATTGGTGGTCATTGCTATCATACTGCTTCTACTTTCGGTTGTGTTTAACAAATGGGGGTCTCCTCAGGAGGAGGTAGTCCTTGAAAAGTCGATCGCAGTACTCCCTTTAAAAATGAGAGCAGCGATGCCACCAATGTCTATTTTATCAACGGACTGATGGAATCTACCCTCAACAATTTGCAAAAGATCGAAGATTTCAGAGTGGTAAGCAGAACCTCCGTAGAAAAGTACCGTAGTACCGCGCGCAGTATTCCGGAGATCGCCAGTGAACTGCATGTAAACTATCTGGTGGAAGGCAGCGGGCAGCGGGTAGGGGACCGGGTGCTGCTCAATATTCAACTCATAGATGCGGCCAGTGACCAGCCTATCTGGGCCGAACAGTACAGCAGGGAAGTAACGGATATCTTTGCCCTGCAGAACGAGGTGGCCCAAAAGATCGCAGAGGCCGTACAGGCCGTAGTAACTCCTGCAGAACAGCAACAACTAGACAAAAAACCCACGGAGGATCTGCTGGCGTACGACTATTACCTGCAGGGAACAGACCGTTTGTACAGCAGAACCCAGGAAGGCCTGGAAGCCGCCATTCCGCTGCTGCAAAAGGCCATAGAGGAAGACCCGCAGTTCTCCCTGGCCTATGCCCAGGTGGCCATCGCCTATTACTTTTTAGACGAGTATAAGAAGGAAAAACAATACACCGAAGAGATCAACAACTATGCAGACAAGGCGCTGTTGTACGATTCGCAATTGGCCGAAAGTCTTATCGCCAAAGCCCTGTATTACACCCAAACCGGGGAATACCGCCTGGCCCTGCCGCATTTGGAAAAGGCCCTGGAATACAACCCCAACTCCGGGGTGGTGATACAGATCCTCTCGGATTACTACGCCCGGGTGACCCCCAATACGGAGAAATACCTGGAGTACGCCCTCAAAGGCATACAGCTGCGTATTGGCGCTACAGACTCCGTGGCCCAAAGCTATATGTATCTGCATTTAAGCAACGCCCTGGCCCAAAGTGGTTTTGTGGAGGAGGCACTTGTCAATATTAACAGATCGCTTAGCTATGATGCTACTAATTACTATGCGCCTATCGTAAAAGCCTTTATTCTGTATGCAAAAAACGGGGATCTGACCCAGACCCGGGAATTGTTGAAGACGGAGTTAGCGAAAGACACCACCCGCTTAGACATCTTGCAGGAGGTGGGCAAGATGTACTATTTTCAGGAAGATTATAAACGGGCCTATGCTTATTATAAAAAGTTTGTCACGGCCCGGGTAGACGTATGGCCTGCAGATCTATACCCAGGAAGACAGTAAGATTGGGTTGGTCTATGAGAAAATGGGGTTTACAGCAGAGGCCGAAAACTTTTATAATTCCTATGCCGCCTATTGTGAACAAGATGTATCTATCTATAAGGAGGCCTGTATGGCGGTACGGTATGTACAGGAAGGAGATAAGGAGGCTGCCATGGAGCAGCTGCGACTCTTTGCCGAAAAGGATAACATACAATACTGGGTCTTGTTGTTTTTAGAAAAGGACCCGGCCCTGGCCCCTTTAAAGACCCACCCGGAGTTTGCCACCGTGGTCCAAAAGATCAAGGACCGGTTTTGGAAGAACCAGGCCCGACTTAAAAAAACGCTGGAGGAAAAGGGGTTGATGTAGTTTAATTCTATTGCTCTTCGCTCTTTATAGCCCAAAAGAAAAGCGAACTAACCCAGGTGATCTCATGGAGAGCTTAGAATTTAAATAATTAGAGGATTGTTTGGCCTTTCGAAATCTTTATTCATCATCCTTAGTAATATAATTATACATATTTTGCTCAACCGGATGATCTAAATGAAAAGTCATTTTCACAACCGAAACCTGGTTTTCTTCTCCCATGGTGGTTTGGGCAAAGCTTTCTGATTTAGGTGTGACGTCGCCCATGTAGTAAAAGTCATCCCCTTCTGCGTTTTCTTTTTTGATGAATAGAGGAAGACGAATGCTGCGCTCAATAGCCTCTTTAAATTTGATTACATCTGGGCTAGAAAGTTTTCGTTTGGACTTCGACATGTATACGATAGTTGAAGAGTCAATGAACCCATCTTCGTATTTGGTTGTGTCTGAGATATCTTCTTCTTTATGATAATTTACGAAGATTGGGCAGTTGTGATCCTCAGAATGGAACATATAACCTCCTACGTTTTGGGCAAGAGGCTGTTCTTCCCAATTTAAAACTCTAAAACAGTCCTTACGGGAGTATTTTCGATATCGAACAAATCCATTTACATAGTTCGACTTTGTAAAGCCCTTGGAAAAGTTATGTATAGCGTATAAGGTGTTATCTAAAAGATATTTCTTGAATTCTAGGTTGAACAAAGCACTTGTCAGAGTAACACCTGGGAATACTTTACCTTCGTTTCTAGTTAGGATGTTAAAACCATAAATATGAGATACTTTTTTGAGTTTTCGTTCATGATTTTCAGTTATGAATTTAAGCTCTAAATTGTGAAGTGCGGACTCAAAGGTTTTTAAATTAACATGGTAGCCAAATCGAGACTCTGAATCCTCATTCAGTTTTTCAAAACTTGAAAACCCTTCTGAGATGATGTGATGCAGGATTACGCTTTCCTCAACGCGTTTGGCATTATTGATCTCTTTTGAAAAATATTTTAAAAGCAAAAAGTCATTTCCTGTAATGAGTCCAGAAAGTTCTCTCTCTTTTTTAGCTGCAAAGGCAAGAAAGATTCTTTGGAATAAGCAACAAATGGAAAAGGATCCCGAGAGCCATGTTGTATAAAATCCATCATCGACGGTTGATGGCCAAGTTTAAATTTGAGTAGATCATAGTCCTTGACCAAATCTTTTTTTACTTGCATGTTCGTTGCATCAATAGAGGAATAAATTTGCTCCTTGGTAATTCTATCGAAATTAATGGTTGAAGCCCCGGGAATCATTCTTGATCCACCAGACATCATTTTGCGAAGGGTATCCTTGTTATATGAAGTGTCACCGTAAAGAGCTATGGGAACAAGGTAATTGTTCTGATAATTACCTATAAAGTCTACGATAGTTACATACTGTTTTTACTCACTTTTCGTAGTCCTCGTCCGAGTTGTTGGACGAAGATAATTGCTGAATTAGTAGGCCGAAGCATAATGATTTGATTGACTTTAGGGATGTCAATTCCTTCGTTAAAAATATCTACTGTAAAGATGTAATCTAAGCGGTTTGGATTATTTGACTCTAGTCGGTCGATGAATTGCTTACGCGATTCTTCACTACTATCACCAGTAAGCGCAACCGATCTATAACCTCTTTTATTGAAGGCTAAGGAAAGGGCACGACACTCTTCTTTTTCTTGAGCAAAACACAAGTCCCTGACGATACCGTCATCGGTTCCGTAGCTCTCGGAGGTATCAAGAATGTGATTAATGCGCTCGTTTGATTCTAGATATCTAAACTCTGATTTATCTTCAATTACTTTACCGTCAATGGTTATATCTTGTACTCCGTAATAATGAAACTCAGCAAGCATGTTCTCCTCAAGAGCACGGTGTAGTCGAATTTCTTAAGTGATAATGAACGAAAGTGATAACATGTCCAGTCCATCTGTACGTTCTGGGGTAGCTGTCATACCAAGTAGTTAGGCACAAAACTGAAAAGTTAGTATATAAAAATCTAGCACGATGCGTCTCATCACGCTTATATACAAGGTAATCAGGTTCAAATTGATTTAAATGGTTTTCACGACTTATGGTTTGTATAGTTGTAAAGATAAAGTTCGCACCAATACATTATCTACTACTTTATGACCCAAGTTTTTCCACGGCCAAAGACATCTTTAAAGGTTTTCATGGCTGCCTCGGCGATATTACGTCTATGAACGATAAAAAGACATCTATGAGGGTTGAAGACGGCTACATCAAATGCAGATAGATAGGTTTTTCCTGTTCCGGTAGCAGATATTGAAAGAGCTTTATTTGCTCCTTGCTGGCGCAGCTTTTCTAAGTTAACTAAAGCCTCTTTTTGCATTGAATTCGGTCGAATTACCTGCGTTTTTTCTTCAATTTCTTGAATACGCTTATTTAGAATTCGTGCTTGATCATAGATAGCAGAATATGAGAGAAGCCAATCTCCGGTAACTTGTGTTGCTTTTTCAAATTCGCTTTCAAATTCTTTTAAAGCATTGCGCATGATATAGCTTTCCTTCTGAAGAATCCGAGAAACCTTGGACCAAATGGGGATTACACGTTTTAATACCCTTGGTGATCTCAATAGGTTTTTAAAGAGTTATGAGAGTGAAAAAGAAGATCTACTGTTTAGAATAGAACGCGATTATGATATTGACCTGGAGATATTAGAAACAAAGGAAAGGGTACTACAGAATGAGTACGATGAGGTAAAGAAGAGCACTAAAAAAAGACTAAATCGCAGACTAAACACACTTAGAGAAAAATGTACCCTTCTTGCTTCAAAACCGGCCAAAAATGCAGTTATGGAGCTGGCCTATTGGTATCAACTTCAGTTCTTTCTCGGGTACAAATTTATTCTGGAAAAGGCAATTCCCTTAATAATCCGGCGGCGTACCCGTCTCATAAAAAAACAACTTACCTCTGTTCAAACTGAACTCTATGAATTTATTAGTAAGAAGCAAAAAATTATCTCCAAGCGGTCTGCTTCCCAATTCGAAAAATTATCTCATACTAAAAATGTGGTGTATTCATTGAATACTTTGGTTGCAGGGGCCATAGGGGAACATTTGGTTGAGAAAGAATTAAAAAAATTGAATGGTCCATTTGTCCTAATTAATGACTTCTCACTTGCTTTCAAGAAGCCAATTTTTTGGAGACAAAAAAATGACCTCGATCTTCCAATTTGGAATATGGTGCTTCAAAAGATTCTAACCGTCTACTATCCGGAAAAATTCATTGCAATGGGTTCTTCTGATGTGCTGTTAGAATTTGCACGAGATATTGAACTCGGTGGCATTGAATTAGAACCGGATAATGCCATTGAGATTAGCTATGAAGGCAAAAGAGTACTAGATGCTATTGAAGAATTAAAAGGATGGGACTATTGGAAACTAGGTGTTTTTATATGGGAGGTATACAATAAGGAATCTAAGCGAGACTACTACATTTTAGGTTCAAAGTATGGGGAGAATAATACAGAAGATATTTTCCCAGAAATGTTAGAGGAGTCCGCAATTGCCATTGGATTTGCTCTCAGACATGTAAACTTGGAAGAACCTGTACTATGGAAAAAAACATTCCGAGATTACAGAATTCTTAAAGACGCAGGGAGAACAGAGCAGATCATACAATGCCTTAAAACACTTCCTCTCTTTAAAACCAGGGGATAGGATTGCTGTCAAATCTAGCGGTTCGCCCAAAGGGGGCAAAGGGTTTTTATCTATCGTAGGGATCGCCGAAGTTGCAGAAAAAGAAGGAAAAGTGTACCAGTATGATCCAAACGGCCTACACCATTTAATACACGTGAAATTTCTTAAAGCCCCGGTATACAAAGAATTTGAACTGGGAGGATATGGCAGGACCATTAGAAAAATATCAAAAAGAGAGCATATAGATCTACTATTTAAAAGCGATTATGAGATTTTAGCAAGTCATGCATCCTTGTGGACCCCAACAACAAAGAAGAACAAATCCTTGTATAAAAAGACTTAAAAAAGCAGGGGTAGAAACGGCCCTTACATTTTATGATCTGTCCGATAGATTGATTGCAAATCTTGGGATAGCTCAAAACGATGAGCGCATAACATACAATTTACCAACTGAAAACTTTGTAGGAATAACCGTTGGGCAACGCTACTGTTTTTCTATCAAAAACACCAGAGATGGAGTTAAATGGGGATATATCTACGATGGCAATAATGATGAAAAATGGTGGAAGGATTCAGAAGATGCCAGTGTAGTAAAAGCCGATGAAAGTAAGATTTTACAATATTCTAAGCAAGAATTATCAAAGACTGCAAAGTCTGGTTTTAGAGAGCATAGCTCAGCCGTATTGGAAAGATCGCTCTTCGATTTAGAATACCGCGAAGCTATTTTTCAAAAAAGCATTTTCAACTTATAAAACATCACCTACCATAAAAGACAAACATATGGAAGCCAGTCTTAATCAAATTTTGTACGGTCCTCCAGGTACAGGAAAAACCTATACTTTAAAAGAGAAATATTTTGAGCGATATACCTCTGCGGAGACACTCTCTAACAGCAGAAAAGCATTTAGAAAACGTGGTTCAAAAAGTCTCATGGTGTGGAGGAAATTAAGTTCCATTGCCCTTTTAGAGCTAAAAAAAGCCAAAGTAAGTAGTATTCGTAGAACACCCTTGGGTAGTTAGAAAAGGCACAACTATCTAACAATAGCAACCTAAGGCAGGGAATTTGGGGAAATCAACAAGCTCATACCATTGATCTTGTGAGTTTGTAAAGTATCAAAGAAAGAACAGCCCATTACTATTCAATAAAACAGAAGATTCTTATTGGGAAATACTGGAAGAGGAAGTGCATGAAGTGGCACCTGAGTTATTTGATTTGCTGAGGTCAGTAAAAGGAGTTTTCAACCCAATCCGGATATTCAGATAGAACGCTATGAATTTGTAACCTTTCATCAGTCTTTTAGTTACGAAGATTTTATTGAAGGTATAAAACCCATTATGCCCGAAGACGGAGAAGAGGTAAGTGACCTGGGGTATAAAATCCAGGATGGGGTGTTTAAAAAGTTGTGCGTAAGGGCAGAAAACGACCCGGAGAATCGCTATGCTATTTTTATAGATGAAATTAATAGAGGGAATATCTCACAAATTTTTGGAGAACTCATTACCCTTATTGAAAAGGATAAGCGAAAGGGGAAAGCGCATGAACTGAGCACTATTCTTCCCTATTCCAAAAAGCCTTTTACAGTGCCCTCTAATCTGGATATTTACGGAACCATGAACACGGCAGACCGTAGTGTGGAAGCCTTGGATACGGCCCTAAGAAGGCGTTTTTCATTTGTGGAAATGATGCCAAATCCTACTCTGCTAGCAGGTAAAACCATTGAAGGGATATCATTACAACAGGTGTTACAAACAATCAATGAACGGGTAGAGTTATTAGTAGACAGAGATCATACCATAGGCCATTCTTATTTTATTAATGTGGATACCAAAAGAGAGTTGGTAGATGCTTTTAACGATAAAATAATCCCACTCCTGCAGGAATATTTTTACGGAGATTTTGGCAAGATTGGGCTTGTTCTTGGAACGGGCTTTGTTGAGGTAAAAGATCATAAGGATACGGAATTTGCTGCTTTTGACTACGATGAGCAAGATGATTTTAAAACGTCTACATATTCTCTAAAAAAAGCTACAGAAGAAACCATTATTAATTCCATAGGCTTGTTACTTAAAACAAATAGTGCTGTGGCACAAGACTAGTTGAAATCACATAAGAAAATATCAATTTTTGAACACCAACGCATACGCCTTGGGGAGCATGGTTTTACCCAAACCCACCTGGATGCCCTATTAAAATTAAATGATTATCACCAAGGCCAATATTTTGAACCTATTGCCAAAGGCATCAAGTTTAATCAGTATGTGGGGGTTATTCAAATTGATGGCTTAACCATAGAAATTAATCCCAAAGCAGACAAAGATGACCCCGATGATAGCTGGAAGGGAGTGCTGCTTAAAATGCTAAAAGCATGTGGAAGAATAAAAGCGTCCTCAACAGGGCCGGCCCATGTAAAAAGGCAACATTTAAACTTGTTAGAGGTCTATTTTGAATTATATCTTCTGGAAGTAGAAGGCTTAATTAGAAGAGGTCTGATAAAACGGTATAGAGTTAAGAGAGGAAATCTAAATGCACTTAAAGGCAAGTTAGAATTTGCACAGCATATTAGCCATAATCTTGTTCATAAGGAGCGTTTTTATACCTCCCACCAGGTCTATGACAAACTTCATTTGGTTCATCAAATTATGAATGAAGCATTGGAGATTGTAGATCAGTTTACAAGTGGCACAAGGCTTTATGACCTATGCAAAAGAATACGGTTGAATTACCCATTGGTAGATTCCAAAAATATTACGGCAAAGCATTTTGATGCTATCAGATTAGATAGAAAAACAGCAAGCTATACGTATGCCCTTGAGTTAGCCCGCCTGATCATACTTCATTATTCGCCTGATATAACCAGTGGTAAAGAGCGCATGTTATCCTTGCTTTTTGATATGAACCAACTTTGGGAGGAGTATATTTTAAAACAATTAAAAAAGGCTGCTATTGGAACAGATTATATTGTTCGTGGACAAGAATCGAAAGGATTTTGGGGGAGTAACTCATTACGTCCAGATATAGTGATAAGAAAGGGCTCTAAAACCTATATCATTGACACCAAATGGAAACGCCCTTCTTCTAGTTCTGCCTCAGTTGGAGATTTAAGACAGATGTATGCCTATTGCCGATTTTGGAATGCCGAAAAAGCGCTGTTGCTATATCCCGGAATGAGGACCAATAATAATTTTAATAAGTACAAAACAGATGATTATGCCCATCTACATGGGAGTGTAGATGAAATAGACCATTTATGCAAAATGGGATTCGTATCTGTCATCAATCAGGAAACAGGTCAATTAGACGATACCATCGGCACCAGGGTTTTGGAGCTTTTGGAGATGGTTTAATTTTAAGCTTGCGCATAAATTACCCCCTCAACACTCGGAATGTAACTAGGAAGCAAGTGACACAAAATACATTGCTATTTCTCCTTTGCCTTTAACCTGAAACTTCCCTCTTTTTTCAAAGGTAAATTCCTTGTCATCTTTAATTAACTCATAGGTAAGCTGAGAAATGTTTACTTTGCCTACTTCCCCATTACTTTCTATTCTGGAGGCGGTATTAACGGTGTCTCCCCAGATGTCATATTGAAACTTCTTTATCCCTACAATACCCGCAACCACAGGACCGGTGTGGATCCCACATCGCATTTCAAAACCTACGACCCCGCGCTTTTCATTTACTATATGCCGCTCTTGTACAAATTTTTGCATGGCCAGTGCGGCGAGTACTACATTTTTTGGTTCTGTTTTTCGTGGTAAGTGTAAGCCACCTGCTGCTAAATAGGCGTCACCAATGGTTTTAATTTTTTCGATCTTAAATTGACTTGTAATTTCATCAAAGGCCTGAAAACAAACATTGATCTCTGCAACCAGCTCCGTGGCGCTGAGTTGCTCGGAGATCATGGTAAATTCCTTAATGTCCGTAAAGAGCACCGTGACCTGATCAAAGGTACGGGCGGGAGATTCACCATTTAATTTTAGTTCTTCCGCTACCTCGGCCGGAAGAATATTCAACAGTAATTCTTCCGATCGCTCTTTCTCTTTTAAGATGACATCTTTTTGTTTTACGATCTCAGCGGTCCGTTCATCCACTGTTTTTTCCAGCAGTTTTTGACGTGCTTTCAATGCCCGCTCTCTCCATCTGGTGTATCCGTAGACCAGCGCAAAAAGAACAAGTGTATACAGGAGCACGGCCAACCAATGCAGATACCAGGCAGGGCTAACTGCAAACGCATACTTTTTTGGATCTTGCATCCAATTCCCCTTTTCATCACCAGCAAGCACTTCAAAGGAGTACTCTTTTGAGGTGAGGACAGCTGGTAAGTTTGTATACCTCAGACTGGTTTCACTCTTTTCTTCAGACCAATCATCGTCATAACCAACCAATTTGGTTTTATAGCGTATGCCTTGTTCATGGGTGAAACTCAGAGCGGCATATTCAATAAGAAGTTCATTGTTGCCACTATTGTCTTCCACAAAATCAAAGTTTCTCCATTGTACAGTGGGGGGTACCGTATCTCGCTGGTCTAAGCCAGGGTCGTAGACAGACAGGCCCTTTACAGTGGCCATATACATAACCCCATCACTATTCATATGGGCCCCGGGATGACCCCAGGACCTGCTGCTTACCAATCCATCTTCTTGTTTTACGGAATGGGTCAATGTACCCGTCCTGGGATCAATGGCATGATACCCATCACGGGTAGATGCCCAGATACGCGTAGAGTCCCGGTTTAAAATTATACCTGCAGCGGCATTGCTAAAAAGACCATCCTCTTCATTTATTAAATGCTTGGTGGTCCAATCATTCATATTTATGCCGTTAACGCCATAGTTGGTGCTGGCCCAAAGAATGGAGTCGAGGTAGATCAATCCGGTGACCTCCCCAATAGTATCACCTTTAATAGTAATGGGCTGCCTGCTAAAAACCTCCTCGGTGACATTCAGATACCCCTTATATCTCTTATTTTTAGATTCCTCCGATCCTAAATTTAATAGCCTGGAAACATTGAAGGACGAATTGCTTTTCCATAAGCCCGTACCGCCATCCCCCAGATACATTATGTTTTGATCATCAAGGGCTATAGAGCGAAGGCCAGTTGCACTTAAGCCCGACCCCTTGAAAAATAGCATCCATTGATCCCCAATTAAGGCAAGGACCATTCCTCCGCCCATAAACCAATTGGTCTCTAAAAGGGTAGGGTCAGTATCGCTCGTGGGGAAGAACAAACTCGTTAAAGAGGAAAAATGTCCCAGGGGAATAGAAGTTATATAGTGTGGTTTACCCCAGAGATCTATTTGGCGAGGTGTTTCAAATCCGGGCATGGTGGCCAGGGCCTTTACTTCGCTGATACAATTGATACCATTTCTTGAGGTTACCCATATACGATCCTTTCCATCCTGATACACATTTAAGATGGCGTTTAGCAAACCATCTTTTTGTTCCAAGATCTCCCGGGTACCGTCATTGCGTATTATGGACAGCCCGGTGGAAGTGGCTGCAGCAATAAACCGCTCTCCCTCTTCTCCGCCGGGAATATGTAACCGAATGTCTGAACAAACGCCATTGACGGCAGATTCTGCAAGCATATTTGGCGCACCTTCTACAGAATTAGCCGTGTAATGACCAAAAGCATTGTAATCATTGCGCATGCGAGACAATCCGGCGTTCGTGGCCAGCCATATACTCCCCTCGGTATCTTGAATAAAATCCCATATGGCGGTACTTAGCATGCCATGTTGCAAGGTATAACGCCTTGGTTTAAGAGGCACCTCATTCTTCCATTCCAAAAGACCATTGCCCAGTGTACCGGCCAGCATTGAACCTTCTTTGGTCTGCATAATTTGCCTCATACCTGCCGTGGAGACTTCCTTGTGCAGGGTTCTTGTTCCATCTTCTCCATAGGACCAGACCAGTCCATTATTGGAAACAGCCCAAAGAGACCTATCTGATGCCTCCATAAGATCAATAGCATACTTATGATTGGCTACTATACCACTCTGGAACGGAATATGGGTTGTGTTGATAGAGAGATCAGTTGCCGAAATAGTGACCAGATATTCGCCAAGTGACATGGCCGAAATGTCTCCATTCCTTTTTTCTACAAAACTGTACAAATAATTACTGATCTGAGGATGATCTGGAACTGTCAAAGAATCGACGATTAAAGCTCGGTTTTCATCATAGTTAAATCGCAGTATATGTTTCATATCACTACTCCAGATATTACCTTTACTGTCTGCCAGTAGTTGATTGCGGCTGCCAATCTTAGTGCCAGTTAATGACAGGCCATCCAGTTCAGTAACAAATGAAATTCTTTCTCCTGCCTTGTAGTCTTGCAGGGGTAAACCGGAGACACTAATTCCCTCCTGTTCCCCGAGCCAAAGCCTGCCGGTTATATCCTGAGTAATACTAAAAATATAGGGAGAGAGGCCGTCTTCATGTGTAAAGACTTCCATTTTCTGGCCATCGTAACGTACTAAGCCGGTTCCGTACACTGCAAACCAAATAAATCCGTCACTGTCTTGAAAGACTGATGTAACTGCAGGTCCTGGCAGGGGATTTATTTCATTTTCGGTAGTAAAATGCCTTAAGGGGAGTTCTTGGGCAGCTAATTGACGGGGTAGGATGCAGGCTAGCAAGACTATGAGAATGAGGGTAATTGGTTTTTGCATGCAGTGCTTTTTATATGATGAGTTTCAGGTAACGAGAGAATGGAATACATCTTTTCTCAGATTGAAGTTAATCAATTGTTATAAACCGGAATCATCTAAGAGATTTTTCTACGGACATTCTCATGTATTTTATGGATATGAATTCTTACAACTAATAGTTCGCCTTAATCCCAATTGTGAGTTAACAAAATTATCTACACAGTATAAAAAGGCCGCAAACAGGGGATCTTTTTTCGGGGTTTCTATTAACAATATCCTCAAAAAATCAGCGATTTTAACATTTGTTCTTCAATTTTGGTTGCGTGCGCTACTTTACGTATATATATTGACAATCAGATAGTTACGAGTATATTTTACATAATGATAATACTTAATCGACGTAATTGAGCAGGAGAATTGTCATATTTTGGAAGGAATTTCGTTTCATATATATACTCTTGTTATTAATAGAACATTTATGAAAAAAATTGCATTGTTACTTTTTCTTTTGATCATTAGTTGTGGCAAAGAAGATATAGAGACATCCAACATTACATGGGAGGTGAATGGACAAGGATTATCTACCAGAATACAAGGCGGGGGGTATGGGAATGAATATCAGGTATTTTTACCCTGGACCTCTAGTTTTAAAACGGCAGAAACAGATAATTTAGGATTATTCGTAAGGCTAAATGATTCTACCCTGGCAAATGATGGTCTGGAAAGCATTATTTTAAAAATAGAAGGGGAAATTATCCTTGAAAAAACAAAATGGGTCCCTTCTGCTTCCGTTACCCCCGGAATGGTATTACCAGATGATACGGGTTTATGGTCTTATGCAGAAGGCGTAGAGGGGAAAAGTTATTCCGCACTACTGCCAACGTCCTACGCTACAGAGTAGACAGCTGTTAGCGCGAGCCTGCCTATCGGCAGATTTACATGCCGCAGGTATGCAGGCATCATACTCGTGCTATTTTTCAAAGCCACACCACCCTTATCCCCAAAAGAAAGGTGCTTTTAAGCCCCGACGGCCCACACCTGGCCCTCCCGATAGCTATTGGGACCAGGAGGAGAATACCCATGAATTATGATATAGTTTTTCCGAAAAATGTGAAGCTGAAATTCCGTTGCGCATTGAAACGTATTTTAGGGGATTTACAAGGAACAAAAAGAACAGGAATAAAGGATCAATGATTGAAAATGTTCTTTATACAAAGCCTAAATCTCTCCCTCCGATACTACCGGGACCAGAGGGGAAAAAGGGGTGGGTAAAGCCATGAGAAAGATCATCCCATACCATCCCTATCTGATTGCCTTTGCCAAAAAGCTCCGCAATAAAATGACCTATGGCGAGATTGCTCTTTGGCGTGAGATCAAAAACAAAAAACTGGGGGTTCGGTTCAGCAGACAGATACCGATTGATAAATATATCGTAGATTTCTATTGCAAAGATCTAAAACTGGCCATAGAAGTAGACGGTTCTGTCCACTTTGCGGCAGGGCAACCAGAGAAGGACAGACGCAGGCAAGAACGATTGGAGTCTTTAGGGGTGCGCTTAGTGCGGTTTAGTGACCTGGATGTAAAAAACAACCTTGTTATAGTGCTAAAGGAATTAAAAAGAGAGATCGATAATATTAATCCCACCCCTGGCCTCCCGATAGCTATCGGGACCAGGGAGGGGAATACCACTGAATTATGATTAATTTCTTTCTATTATGTTCACCTTACAAGAAATAATAATTGAATTAGAGAATTATGGTGATGAAACCATAAAGAAGATCTATCTGAATCACGGTGTTAGCGAGCCATTATATGGTGTTAGGGTTCAGGATATGAAAAAGATCGTTAAGAAAGTAAAGAAAGATCACGAGCTATCTCTTGCATTGTATGCCACCGGAAATTATGATGCTATGTATCTCGCCGGACTCATTGCGGACGAGAATAAAATTTCAAAAAGTGATCTTCAAAAATGGGTTGAAGAATCGCCCAATCAGGCTATTAGTGAATACACGGTTGCCTGGGTTGCCGCGGAAAGTAAGCATGGCTACACCCTGGGACTTCAATGGATAGAATCGGGCAATGAACTTATTGCCACGGCAGGATGGTCTACACTTTCTAATTATGCGGCTATTACTCAAGATGACAAACTAGACCTGCCAATGTATGCTCAACTTTTAGATAGGGTTAAAAAAAATATCCATAGCGCTCCAAACAGAGTGCGTTATACCATGAATGGTTTTGTAATTGCCGTGGGCAGATATATCATTGAATTATCAGAAAAGGCGTCTCAAGTGGCAGAAAAAATCGGCAAAGTAAGTGTCAATGTCGGAAATACATCGTGTAAAGTACCCAATGCAGTTGATCATATTAAAAAGGTAAAGGATAAAGGCAAACTAGGTAAAAAACGAAAAATGGCGAGGTGTTAAAACTGTAGCCAAGCAGGTTGATAGTTCATGCTGCCTAAAAACCAACTGTAAGATGCCTTTTTTCAAGCTTCATTCCCCCAAAATTAACACGAGATGATAACCCCATTTCACCGAACTATGAGATAAGTCATAGATTGCAATATATTGTAGCCTCAATTTTGCAGTAACATTTAAAATCAGGTGATATGACTTTATTTTTAACAGCAATAATGGGAATGATAGCAATAGTTTTAGTCGTCTCAATCGTAGATAGTATTTCTGACAAATAACAGTGATATAAGATTTTTACTATAAAACCTTCTTCCCCGATAGCTATCGGGAGATTTACATGCCGTAGGCATGCAGGCACTCGATATGACATTTTAGTAAGATAAGATCTCTAAGATTTTCACAACAAATAACCCCCTGCACTCTAAAGTGCAGGGGGTTTCCTAATTATTCCTTCTATGTCAGAGATCTACTTCTTCTTCAAAAGGTCTCGTATATCAGCCAGAAGATCTTCTTGTGAAGGTCCTGCTGGTGCCGGAGGCGGTGGTGGTGTTTTTGATTTGTTGTATGCCTTTACGATCATAAACAACACAAAACCTACAATAAGAAGGTTCACGATGGTATTGATCCATGCCCCATAACGAATGGCATTTTCGGCAACTGCCCCTGCTTCCCCTGCAACGCCCGAAGCTTCGGTTAACACGTATTTTAAACTTGCAAAATCTGTACCACCGGCAAATTCCCCTACAATGGGCATGATGATGTCGTTTACAAATCCGTTTACCACAAGCCCAACGGCTCCGGCCAAAATAACTGCGACGGCAAATTCAATAACATTGCCGGTCATAATAAAATTTTTAAAATCTTTTAGCATTAGTTCTACTAGTTTAAATGATTAATAAAATATAGTTAATAAATAAAATTCTTAGTTGTTCTGGTTTTGTTAGAACGCATAACTTAATCCTACTGTCCAATAGGTCT
>CAWAEX010000011.1:0-182875 GCA_963781045.1 uncultured Flavobacteriaceae bacterium
TGTACCGAAGATACTATTTTCAAGAAAGAATTGATGCCGGGGGTTAGTTCAACAATGGTGCCTGGGTTCATTCCTGTAAGGAATGGACCAGAGAAGAACCTCGTCTGCATTACATTACTGAAGGGCAGGCTGGGTTTACCAGCCTTCCGGCAGTGGATCGAGTAATTGCACTATGGACGATGGAAGAGGGGATTCTGGCAGTTTGCGCAGCAAATTGGCGTATTCGCGATCCTGAAAACCTTTTGCCGCATACCAATATAGCTCTGCAGCGCTTTCATTACTGTGGGGCCGAAGTTGCATAATAGGCCATTCTTTCTCGCCCAATATAAATGGTGTCATATAGTCTACTGCGAGCCTTATGCTCCGGCCTTCTAGACTGCGATAAGCAAAGAGGTCGTAGTTGAGATGGCGACCAAGACGGGCCACAGTAATTAGAGCCCGGGCATTGAAAATGCTGTAGTTTAGCGACCGAGTGCGGATGAGCTCCTGCGGTTGGCGTCCATCGATGAAGACTTGGGAAAATATGCGTGCAGGCATACCGTCAAGTTGTTTGCGCGCCAGATCGAAGTTTTCACCATAGAGCGCGTAAAGAATGAGTTGAGCGTTATACCAAGAACCATGGTTGTTCGGTTGCATGGACTCTTCGATACCTGTAGGGCTATCCACCATCCAAGTTGCGAATTGGCTAAACCAACTGCGCAATGCGTTAGCGTCTTCTTCTGTCCACCCTGGAAAGGGTTCCAGTAGTATCGCGCAATCGATCACCCAGCGCATACGCCATGCCTCTAAGACTCCCGATGGGCTATTATAATTGTGACCACGGCGTTTCTGGCCGAACTGTACATTGGGATTCATCTTCGTTGCAGGATCGAGGAACCAGGCGCGAAGTTGCTCAACAGCGCTTTTCGCATAGCGCTCGTCGCCGGTAAAATACCAGGCAGGTACCAGTGACGTGACTCTATCAACCATGGCTTCAATCCGCGAGACGTCGGAAGTATTACGATCAGGATTTACTTCTCCGTCGCGCCAAATGTAGGGGCCATCTGGATTCTCAGGATTCGGCCACCAATAAGGGCTATAGCTGTAGTAGTCGTGTGGGTCGCCGCTCGGCGGTAGGGCTCCCTCGTCAACTACGTTGGCAACAGCTTGCTCAAGCGCGGCATCGGCGTCTTCTACGATTTCTTTCAAGGCTGCAACTAAATGAGGATTGCCTGCCGCAAGTCCTGCTTTTACTCGCGGGAGTTGATCACCTTGACCAAGTAGTAAGGATGGGGTGGTATTGGGTTCGCTGTCTTGGGCGAAAGCGAATGCCGTACTTAGGATCAATGAGAATGACAGAGAAAGGTAGTGGAAACGTAGCTTAAGCAGTTTATTCATGATGTAAAATTTTAATAACAGGTTTGAGCTGAAAATTTAGGTTAATTGTGGCTAACGTTCTGTGTATGGTGCGTATCCCTCTGGGTATGCACTATACACCTTGTTTGCACCAGTTTTTATTTCTTTTCTTCTCGCAAAATTTTCTCCATTTTACGACCTTTTGCCAATTCATCAATCAGCTTTTCCATACGTCTACATTGTTTATACACTTCAAATTCATCTTCTATTTCTTCAATTCGATAACCACAAACTACTCCTTTAATCATGTGTGCATTGGGATGGATTTTTGCTTTTTCAAAAAACGTTCTAAACGTTACTTTCTCTGCAATAAGTGTTTGTAATTTTTCTTCATCAAAACCAGTTAACCACTCTATTACTTGATGGAACTCTTCTTTTGTTCTACCATGCTTTTCCAATCTATTCCAGTAAAGGGGGTAAATAGATGCAAAGATCATATTAGCAACTTTTTCATTTTTTTCAGCTGTAACCTTCATTTTTTGCGGTTTTAAATTGGAGCTAATGGTCCTGGCTATGACTTCGTGGCAAGCGTCAGACGTTTTTTTGTTTCTTTAAAAATAGGAAAAAACGGCAAGCGATAAGCCATGAGTTATAGCCGTTGTTAGCAAATGTTCTTTTTATTTAATTTGCCGTAATTCCAATATCCGAGAAGAGTTTTTTCAATTCAGTTATATCAGATTGTAATTTTAGTTTTGTTAAATCACGAACTTTTCCATTTTTCAATTCTAGACTGAATCTACTTCTACCAAAAATCGATTTTTCTCGCAATCTGGTTATGTCATTTAATGGGATTTTCTCCTGAGTTGACTTTTTAAAAATGATATATAAAAGAACTCCAAATGAAAGGATGCCTAAAACGATATAGATGTTACCTAACAAACCTAATTTTCCTTCATATGTATTATATATATAACCACTAGCAGTGATGATATTCAATATCATTAATATTTTTAAGATTAAATAAGGAGCTTTTAAACCATCCTTGATTTCGATTGATTTTTCCTTCTCGTTGTATTTAACTTTCATCTAATTAAATATTTGCTAACGCTAAGGCTATGGCAAGTAGGGCAGGCAAGGAGATTTTTCGTTTACGCCTGCGCTCGTAGCCAAAGCTTTTTGTTTTGTTTTTTCTTTTTCTTGTCCAAAGCGAAATCCTAAAGATTGCGCGACCTCATAAAAATACGCAAACCCTGCGATTAAGCCTGAAGCCCGTATTGTTTATAGGTTGTGTTGTACGCTGGCTTTTGTCCGTTCCTTTATGAACCAAATGTAAACAGTTCTTCGCAACCGCCACTACTTGCTCTTTTAATGACAATTACTTTTCGTTCAATATTCATTATTTTTTAATTTGTAAACTTCATTAAACCGCCTGAAATAGATTTGGACTCTATTTAGCATTATAGACTTCGTCGGTTACCGGTTCCATCCATTCTACAATCCCATTTTCCGTATTGGGAATAATGTAAAGTTGCTGTAAACTAACATCAGGACTGGCGCCATGCCAATGCTTTACATTTGGCGGACATTTTACCACATCTCCTTTTTTGAGGACTTCAATCTCTTGCCCTTCAATCTGGTGGTAGCCAACTCCATCGGTAATAATCAGTATTTGTCCGGAGGGGTGGGTATGCCAATGGCTTCTTGCTTTTGGTTCAAAATAAACATTACCAACAAGTGTTGTGTGTATTGAGTCTGCTTCTACCAATCCAATATAGTAAGCGTTTCCAGTAAACCATTCTTCCGTACCTTTGTCACCTTTTGCGAAAATGGCATTCAATTCGTTTTTGTCAGATTCTTTATTTTCTTGTTTTTCAATTTTTGTATTACAGGCCTGACCTATCAATAGGAGGAGGGCAACTGCGGGTGTCATTATTGTTCTCATTTTATCTATTTTAAATTTTCTTGATGATTTTTGCAGGAGTACCTCCTACCACAACATTGTCGGGAACGTCTTTAGAAACGACCGAACCTGTGGCAACTACCCAGTTTTAGCTAATACCAATCCATGCATTCTTCTTAATGTCTATACGTTTTAGCTTGCGTACAACTCGTTATATGGAAATAAAATTAACGAATATCCATGAATCTTTTCCGGATTCAGCCCGCCTTAAGCGGGATGGGCCAGAGAAGTACCGCTCGTGAAAATACAAAGCAGCTATTCGCCTTCAGTATGATTGAAATGCCCCTTTTACAAACATACCTGGGTTCAATTCCTTTGGAATTGGACCAGAGAAGGTCCAATTCTGCAAATAGAAAACAACGTTTTGCTCCGCAAATCGCTTATTTCATTCCTGATCGTAATCTCAAGCGAGCTTGGCTTCCTCCCGGAATGAAAAAACCCACACCAATAGGCGTGGGTTTTCTGCTTGATGTGGTCCCACCTGGGCTCGAACCAGGGACCCCCTGATTATGAGTCAGGTGCTCTAACCAGCTGAGCTATAGGACCGGTTTAAGGACTGCAATATTACTACTTATTTTGCTTTGCCGCAATATCTTTTAAGGCTTTAAAGGAATTGGAACCCCTCACCTACCTCTTTGAATTCAAGCTGTTTCAAAAGAGAATATCACAAGGATCATAGCTGCAATGGTATTGCGCTGTTAAATAATATACTTGTTCCCGTATCCCGTGCTTGCCTTGTCTAGGAAAACAACAGCTGCTCCTGCTAAAATTATTGAAGGGTCAAAGAAGGACTGACCATCCCATTTTTTAAAGCTGTGAAAGCCGCCAACAGCCTATAAAAACGTCGGCCGAGGAAACCGAAAATCGAAAGAGTAGGAAAATCAAAAACCTTACAAATGAAAAAATTTATAGTAAGATCCGTATTTTTAATGTTCGTTGTCTCGTTCTTTTCATGTTCTGAGGATGAAACACCAAAAGAAGAACAACAAATACTTTTTGTGGAAGACTTAAGTGTTTTATTTTCCAAAGAAAATAAAACTACATCATCTAAAGATGATTGTTCGTTGGGCCTGGATGACGTAAGGACTTTTCCCGTAAATGGATGTGGTTCGTTCACCATAAAGCAAACCATAAAATATTTTATTGGTGAAACTACCATAGAAACGACCGTTACCGTTTGTTGTGCTTGCGCCGTTTGTCTTCCTATGAAAGTTAGTGTCCAAAACAGCACCAACCCAATGTTAAAGGGGAAAGCAGAACGCATAACGGTAGAAGAGTCCTCTAGTATCACCTACAAAAACTATGTCATTAGTATTGCTGAAGGAGACTATGAAGCAGACAAAAATGGAGAAATTAAAACCTTAATGTATAAAGTAATTGTAAACTAAAATGGCGTTAAAGAATAAACGAATGCTGGCATTTTTTATAGACCTCATCATTATTGTGGCCATCATCCAACTGTTTAGCCTGGGGATGTCAACAGAAATGTCTGAGTATCGCCTGAAATACGGAACACTATACGCTGGTGAGCAGAATGTCTTACGACTTTATTTTTTTTCTGGTCTATTTACTGCTATTCGATTTATTCGCCCAGGGGGTTACCATTGGAAAAAAGGCAACAAACCTGAGAATTGAGCATGCAAAGCGACTTGCCATTGGCAGGAATGATCTGGTGAAAAGGACATTTCTGAAAATGGTAAGTATCGTCTTGCTGCCCGTTTCCGCACTCGTTTACTTGCTCTTTAATAAGACCTTGCATGATGAGCTAATGGAGCTAAAAGTATCCTTATACAAAATAATAAGTCATGTCTGATTACAACAAGGTGTTCCCCTAAAATCACAATGTCTTTTGGAATTTAGTACCTGATCCCGATAGCTATCGGGATGGATTTTACTCCATTTCCTGGCACAACTCTATCAACACCCCATTGGTAGTTTTAGGATGTAGAAAGGCCACCCACTTATTGTCGGCTCCCTTTTTGGGTTCTTCGTTTAACACAGTAAAGCCTTCTCCCTTGAGCCGGGCGATCTCTGCTTTAATATCCGTTACTTCAAAGGCGATATGATGAATGCCCTCCCCTTTCTTCTCTATAAACTTTGCAATAGGGCTGTCTGGCTTCGTAGCCTCCAGCAATTCTATCTTATTGGGGCCCACTTTGAAGAAAGAAGTGTTCACCCCTTCCGAGGCCACTTCTTCGGTTTTATAATGAGCCGCTCCCAGTAATTTTTCAAATAGCAAGTTAGATTCCTTCAGGTCCTTTACCGCTATTCCCAGATGTTCAATCTTATTCATTCCTTCGTATTTCTAATTTCGTACTTCGTACTTCTCCCTTCGTCCCTCGAATTTACATATTATTCTACGTATTTTTGCCCTATGGAAACGCAACGACAGAAAAAAATAGGAGGGGTCATCCAAAAAGATCTGGCAGACATCCTGCAACGTGCCGCCACAGACGGAGGCATGCAGGGTACCCTTATTTCTATTTCCAAGGTAACGGTCACCACAGACCTTTCTATCGCCAGGGTATATGTAAGTGTGTTTCCCAATTCCAAAGGGGCCGAATTAATAGAAGGGATGAAGGCACAACAGCCAAAAATTAAACATGCCCTTGCCCAGCGTACACGCCATCAGCTGCGCCGTATGCCAGAACTTTCTTTCTTTCTCGATGATTCCCTGGAATATATAGACGGCATAGAAAAATCCTTAAAAAAAGGAGACAACCCCATAGAGAACCCGGATCTGCTGCCAAAAAGAAAAAAAACCTAATAAAATAAGCCCGACTTGAATTTCCCATTCTACATTGCCAAAAGGTATGTGCGCTCTAAAAGCAGCCAGAATGCGGTTAATATCATCAACTTTATCACCTTTCTGGTCATCGTTATTGGCGCTGCAGCCTTGTTTATTGTGCTATCTGGCTTTGCCGGACTAAAAACTTTCAGCCTTTCCTTTAGCGAGACCTTTGACCCCAGCTTAAAAGCAGAACCGCAAACCGGAAAATACTTCAGCCTTCTTCCTGAAACAGAACAGAAATTACAAGACATACCGGGCATTGCTTCTTATTCAAAAGAGCTGGAAGAAAGGGTCTACCTTACCCATAAACAAAAGAGTCATGTGGCCTTTATAAAAGGCGTAGATACCTCCTACGCTCTGGCCACCCATATAGACAGTGCCATCTATTGGGGGCAATGGGATGTAAGCGACCAGCAGGGCGTCATTGGTCTTGGTATCGCCAATATGCTGGGCCTAACCATCAATGATTATCGCAATCCCCTTATTGTGCTGGCCCCAAAACCCGGGAAAGGCACTACCTCTTTCCAATCAAAACCCTATAATGAATTGTCATTGGTCATGAGCGGGGTCTATGCAGTGGAAGAGAACCTGGATAAGAAATATGTCTTTGCCAATCTGCCCCTGGTGCAGGCCTTGTTAGAACGGGAACAACAATGAGATCTCGGCCATCAATTTTGAAATAACTCCAAATGCAGATATTGCTGAAGTGAGAGCCAGTATTGAGGCGGTCCTGGGTAACAAAGTGATCCTAAAAGACAGGCAGCAACAGAACAGCACCCTCTACAAAATGCTAAATACAGAAAACCTGGCCACCTACCTCATCTTTACCCTGGTGCTTATCATTGCCCTCTTTAATGTAGTGGGGGCTATTATCATGATGATATTAGATAAACAACAGAATTCCAGAACCCTCTACAGCCTGGGTACCACCGTAAAGGAAATACGGCGTATTTATTTTATACAAGGCCTATTGGTAACCGGTTTGGGCGGACTCTTAGGGATCTTTCTCGCCTCTTTGCTGATCTGGTCCCAATTGCTTTTTGGATGGCTAAAAATAACGCCTTCCCTGTCCTATCCGGTAGAATACAAATGGATCAATGTGTTGATTGTGCTTGGAACTATTTTGATACTGGGGGTGTTGGCCTCTAAGATAGCCAGTAGCAGGGTAAATAAGAAGCTCTTATCTGCCTAGGCAAATTGATAATCTCCAAAGGTCTCAAGGGCCTCATCAAAAGCGGCAAAAACATCGGCCGACTCATCACTGGTGACCATCTTCATTCTAAATTCCTTAAAATTCGGGATGCCTTTAAAATAATTGGTGTAGTGTCTTCGGGTCTCAAAAACACCTAGTTTCTCTCCCTTCCAATCTATCGCCATTTGCAGATGTCTGCGTGCGGCATCTACCCTTTCTTCCATGGTGGGCGGTTCTAAATGTGTTCCTGTTTTAAAATAGTGCTTTACTTCTTTAAAGAACCAGGGGTAACCAATGCTGGCCCTCCCTATCATGGCGCCATCCAGGCCATATTCATCGCGCATTCTTTTAGCGGCTTCCGGACTATCAATGTCCCCATTTCCAAAAACAGGGATATGCATTCTTGGATTGTTCTTTACTTCTGCAATAGGAGCCCAATTGGCACTCCCCTTGTACATCTGTACCCGCGTTCTCCCATGGATAGCAATGGCCTTACAGCCCACATCCTGGAGGCGTTCTGCTACCTCAACGATCTTTATGGAATCCTGGTCCCAGCCAAGTCTGGTCTTTACCGTAATAGGGAGTTTGGTATGCTCTACCATGGCTTTGGTGAGAGAGACCATCTTGTCTATGTCTTTTAAAATGCCTGCCCCGGCTCCTTTAGAGACCACCTTTTTTACCGGGCAGCCAAAATTGATGTCAATGATATCCGGATTAGATTTTTCCACGATCTCTACAGATTGCAGCATGGAATCCAGATTTGCGCCAAAGATCTGTATCCCTACCGGGCGTTCTTTTTCATAGATGTCGAGCTTCATAACGCTTTTAGCGGCATCGCGGATAAGTCCTTCTGAAGAGATAAATTCTGTGTATACCACATCGGCTCCCTGTTCCTTGCACAAAGCACGGAAAGGGGGATCGCTTACATCCTCCATAGGTGCGAGGAGCAAAGGAAAATCCGGAAGTTCTATGTCACCAATTTTTACCAAGTAATTCTTCTTTTTTAACAGGCTGCAAAAATACAGAATTTTTAAAAGGTGATGGTTACAGAGATCTTTTCACCATTCCTATCTACCACAACCTCAGTGGTATTCCCTGCCTCAAAGACAGAAAGTGCCCGCATATAGCTCATCATATCTACCACTACGCTATCTCCCATTTGTACCACCACATCCCCTTTTTGGAGTCCGGCTTTTTGGGCGGGTTTATCCTCACTTACCCCATCTATCCGCATTCCTTTTCCGGCATACAAATAATCCGGGATAACACCCATGGCTACTTTAAACCTGGGTACTTCCTCACTCTCATTCTTGGTTTTCCGGAAGGCGAGTTTTTCGTCATCATTTAATTCGGTGATGACCCCCATGATATAGGTAGTGATACGCTCCATGCCTTCGTAATTAAGCTTCTCAGCATCATCGGTGGGTTTGTGGTAATCCTCGTGTTGCCCGGTAAAGAAATGAAGGACAGGAATGTCCTGGAGATAAAAAGAGGTGTGATCTGATGGCCCTACCCCGGATTCTTTTAGCACCAGTTCAAAATCCTGATTATTGGCATTGAGTACCTGAGGCCATAGAATGGATGTCCCTGTGCCACTAACAGATAGTGCCTTGCTTTCCCGCAGCCTGCCTACCATGTCCATATTGATCATATAGTTCACATTTTCCAGATCAGTGGTGGGGTTCTTTGCAAAATAGTTAGATCCCAGCAAGCCTATTTCCTCCCCGGAAAAGGCCATGATCAGATAATTGTTGCCCTTTAGCTCACTTTCCTTTAATTTTTTTGCCAATTGCAGGAGTACGGCCACTCCACTGGCATTGTCATCTGCCCCGTTGTGGATAGCGGCATCTCCGCGGTGAAGCGATCCTTGGCCGCCCATTCCCAAATGGTCATAATGGGCTCCCAGGACTATAGTGTTCGTTGCTTTGTTGTCTATAAAGCCTATAACATTGGTGCCTGTAATAGTGCTGTCTCCCGCCTGTATATAGGTGACCTCCTGATGCGGATCTTTCTTTGGTTTAAAGGTAAAGGTCTGGAAATAGGTGCCCGCATTACCTGCAGGGGCAAGCCCTATATCCTTTAAAACGTTTTACAAGGTAGTCTGCAGCCATCAATTCATTTTCGGTCCCCGTTTCACGTCCCATTAGGGAGTCGCTTGCCAAAAAGGCTACATCGTCTTGGAGGGTGTACGTTTTGGTAGGCTCTTGCTTGCAGGAAATAAAAAGTGCAAGAAAAATAAGCCATATGCTTTGTTTCATCATAATTGCCATTAATTTTGAGCAAAATTAGTCAACTCATGAGAAAAATCACCTTTTTATTACTCTTAATGGCTGTCTTCAGCTGTAAATCCGATCCAAAACGAACAGAAGAACCATCTAATGAAACTATCTCATTGATGGCAGGTGCGGATACACTGATCTATCCGGAGGAGAAATATTTTAAGTCGATTCGGCAGATCACCTTTGGCGGGGATAATGCAGAAGCCTACTGGAGTTTTGATGACAGTATGATGATCTTCCAATCGAACAACAAGGAATGGGGCATGGAATGCGATCAGATATTTCTGATGAATACCTCAGAGAGTTTTAAAGATAGCATCCCTCCTATGATCAGTACCGGGATGGGGCGTACCACCTGCTCTTATTTCCTGCCAGACAATAAACACTTTGTATATGGCTCTACCCACCTGTCTGCCAAAGAATGCCCTGAGGTTCCCCTCCGGTCTAATGGGAAATACGTATGGCCGGTCTATGATTCATTCGACATTTTTGTGGCCGATCTTGAAGGCAATATTGTAGATCAACTTACCGATCTGCCCGGCTATGATGCCGAGGCAACAGTTTCCCCAAAAGGAGATAAAATTGTGTTTACCTCCATGCGAAGCGGGGATCTGGAATTATACACTATGAATCTCGATGGTTCTGATGTCGTTCAGATCACAGATGAATTGGGCTACGATGGTGGCGCTTTCTTTTCTCCGGATGGCACTAAGATAATCTTCAGAGCCAGCAGGCCCAAGACCGAAGCCGCCATTGCGGAATACAAGGAATTACTGGCCCAGGGCCTTGTAGAGCCTACCGATATGGAATTATTTATTTGCGATGCCGATGGTGGCAACCTAAAGCAACTTACCTTTTTGGGGAATGCCAACTGGAGTCCGTTCTTTCACCCTTCAGGGAAAAAGATCTTATTCTCCAGCAATTTTGAAGCAGAAAAAGGCTTCCCTTTTAACCTGTATTTTATTGATATAGATGGGAAGAATCTGGAGCGGGTAACACATGGGGAGACCTTTGATGCCTTTCCGGTCTTTTCCAATGATGGAAAATATCTGGCATTCTCCAGCAATCGCAATAATGGGGGGACAAGAGACACCAACTTGTTTATTGTTGAGTGGCAGGAGTAAGTAATTTTAGCAGTATCTTTGCCGCTCTTATCAGCAGCCCAAGAAAAGGAAAATGAAATACATCAGAAACTTCTGTATCATAGCTCATATTGATCATGGGAAAAGTACCCTGGCCGATAGGCTTCTCGATTTCACCGGTTCTGTAACCGAACGTGAAAAGAAAGAGCAGTTGTTAGATAATATGGATATTGAGCGAGAGCGAGGTATTACCATTAAGAGTCATGCCATACAAATGGAGTATGAGTATGAGGGGCAGGCCTATGTTCTGAACCTGATAGATACCCCCGGGCATGTCGACTTTTCATACGAAGTTTCGCGTTCCATCGCTGCCTGTGAAGGTGCCTTGTTGGTGGTAGATGCCGCACAAAGTATACAGGCTCAGACCATTTCTAATCTGTACCTGGCCCTGGAGAACGATCTGGAAATTATTCCGGTGCTCAATAAAGTGGACCTGCCCAGTGCAAGTCCGGAAGAAGTGACCGATGATATTGTAGACCTTTTAGGATGTAAAGCAGAAGACGTGATCCCCGCCAGTGCAAAGACCGGTCTTGGTATTGAGGCCATCCTTAAAGCGGTCATAGAACGTATCCCTCCTCCCTCAGGAACTGTGGATGAACCACTACAAGCATTGGTATTCGATTCTGTCTATAATCCTTTCCGTGGGGTTGAAACCTATTTCCGGGTGATCAACGGGGAAATTAAAAAAGGACAAAAAATAAAATTTGTTGCCACAGGTAAAACGTATTTCGCGGATGAGGTGGGAACACTAAAGCTTACACAGCTACCACGCGCCAGCATTAAAGCGGGTGATGTAGGATATCTCATTACAGGAATCAAGGACGCAAGGGAAGTAAAAGTGGGTGACACCATTACCGATGCAACCAACCCCACTAAGAATCCTATTGCAGGATTTGAGGATGTGAAGCCTATGGTCTTTGCCGGGATCTATCCGGTAGACACGGAAGAATTTGAAGAATTGAGATCTTCCATGGAAAAATTACAATTGAACGATGCTTCTCTGGTTTTTGCGCCGGAAAGTAGTATGGCTCTGGGCTTTGGATTCCGTTGTGGCTTTTTGGGAATGCTTCATATGGAGATCATTCAGGAACGCCTGGAACGTGAGTTCGATATGACCGTGATCACTACGGTTCCCAACGTAAGTTATCACGCCTTTACACGGAAAGATCCCGAGATCCCAATGGTAGTCAACAATCCGTCCGACCTTCCGGATCCCTCAACCATAGACAGAGTAGAAGAGCCTTACATTAAGGCAACCATCATAACAAAATCCGATTTTGTAGGAAACGTAATGTCCTTGTGTATCGAAAAAAGAGGGCAGATCACCAATCAGACCTATCTGACCACCGAACGGGTAGAATTGAACTTCGACATGCCTTTGGCAGAGATCGTTTTTGATTTCTACGACCGGCTAAAAACCGTCTCCAAGGGATATGCTTCTTTTGATTATGCTCCTATTGGGATGAGAGTTTCTAAATTGGTGCGGGTAGATATCTTGTTAAATGCACAACCGGTAGATGCGCTTTCTGCCCTTATTCATGCAGATAATGCGGCCAATATTGGGAAGAAGATGTGTGAAAAACTAAAAGAGCTTATCCCAAGGCAACAATTTGACATCCCTATTCAGGCAGCCATTGGGGCAAAGATCATTTCCCGTGAAACCATCAAAGCCCTGCGAAAAGATGTAACCGCCAAGTGTTATGGGGGTGATATTTCCAGAAAAAGAAAACTGCTGGAGAAGCAGAAAAAAGGGAAAAAGAGAATGCGGCAGGTAGGAAATGTTGAGATCCCTCAACAAGCCTTTATGGCCGTTCTGAAATTGAATGACTAGGCAGGGTTGTTATTCATGGCAGCTGAACCTTCTTCAGATTCAAACATTTTTCCTAGATACACCAGTTTAAATCCTTCGGTGATATCTTTAAAATCCTTAGAAAACGAACTTATTATAAACAGTTCCCCGTCCGGAGCTTTTAAGAAAATGGGGATGATATGGTCATCCGCCTTGGTGATCTCTATAAGGCCCTCATAATGTTCCTGATCCTTTAGGTCTATTTCATGGATAGAGGGAAACTTCCTAACCGTTTCGGTTATTTTAATAAAGTCGTCCGTATGTGAAAAAAGACCCTCCTTCGGGTTATTCTCAGGATCAGTCATCTCATCTACATTCACCAATCTAAAAGAACCGTTCTCTCCAAACTCTTTTCTAAACTTATTGATGGCGTATTTGTTGATCTCGGAATTGCCTGTAAGGGCCATTAAATAACCAACATCATTCAATTCTATATTGTCTGTAAGCGAATCCGAATAGATATTTGCGGCAATAGCATCCAAGCCCATGTTCTTGCACTTTTGAATATTGGTCTCGTTATTGTCAATGACCACCACATGTCTGTTGTTGGTGTTCAGATAATTGGCAATAAGGCGCGATGCCTTGCTGGCCCCTATGATAAGTATTCCTTCAGAGCGATCAAGAAAAACACCCACCCATTTTGCAACCAGCCTGGCTGTAGTAGCATTTAATAATACTGTTCCCAGTACTATCATAAAGACCAGGGGGGTAATATATTCTGCGCCCACTTCTCCTTTCGCCACAAGCTTGGAGCCAAAAAGAGAGGCAATACCTGCCGCCACTATCCCACGAGGGCCCACCCAGCTAATAAAAAGCTTTTCGTTTAACATTAATCCGGAGCCACGGCTACTGAGAAACACCCCTATAGGCCTTATAACAAAGATTATCACCAGAAACAGAATGGCCGTATTATAGTTGTAGATAAGCTCCATATCACTAATGTTGATATTGGCAGCCAGCAGGATAAAAAGAATAGAAATAAGGAGAACACTCAGGGATTCCTTAAAATATAGCAATTCCTTTAGATTGGGGAGGTTCATATTTCCCATTACCATCCCCATGACCACTACGGCCAAAAGTCCGGATTCGTGTGCAAAAATATCCGATTGTACAAAAACCAGAAGCACCACAGAAAGGGAGACCACATTGAGGAGGTAATGCGGAATAAAGTTCTTTTTTATGGCAAATGCCAGGGCGTGGGCAAAAGTGAATCCAAAACTGCATCCAAAAAGTAATATTTTTCCAAATTCAATAAGGGCGGTCTTGGTATAGGCCTGTCCTTCCCCTACACTGATAAATTCAAAGACCAATACAGCAGCCAGGGCGCCAATAGGGTCTATGAGGATTCCCTCCCATTTTAAAATAGCTGAAACATCTTTCTTTAGGGGGATGTTTCTTAGAATGGGGGTAATTACAGTAGGGCCCGTTACAATAATTAAAGCCGAGAACAGAAAAGAGATCTGCCAGCTGAGGTCAAAAATAAAATGTGCAGCTATGCCCGCTCCAAAAAAGGTAACCAGTGTTCCTACGGTTATCAATTTGGAAATAACAGGGCCTACATTGGATATTTCGGATCTTTTAAGGGTAAGTCCTCCTTCAAAAAGAATGATACTGATAGCAAGAGAAACAAAATAATAGAGTCCATCGCCGGGGAAAAGTCCATTCTCCCCATTCCATATAGGCTGAATGAGTTTCTCCCCATTTTCGGTAAAAAGTGTTGCTATGGGTCCAACCAACAATCCGATAAGGATCAACGGCAAAATGGCGGGTAGTTTTAGTCGCCAGGCCACCCATTGTGCTATGATCCCCAGAATAATTATGCCTGCTAACTCTACCATACTCAATGCTTTGTGACTGTGAGATGCGGTTCATTTTTCTTTTGCACCTACTTCTTAGCGCAAATAAAAACAATAATGTACAAACGCCGGAAAAATAAAGGCGTTAATTCTATTTTGTTATAGAAAGGACCCAGGCTCTTTTCGTTCCCTCAATTTATAGTATATTACGCCAATGGAGCCCATGGATATAACACACAGGCCTTTTAAGACCATCTTATTCGGGTTTGCATTTTCACCTTCTCTGGAGGTTAACATCCTGGAAACAACCAGGATCGCCTATTACTTCAATACCAAACTTATATTATTACATGTAGGTACCAAAACACCTGAAAAGAGTGCTGCCATTGAGGCCTTACTCAAAACAATTGAATACCCCGAATATCATCCGGAAGTACACTGGATGGAGGGGAAGCCCGTTGCTACCATCCTGAAAGCCTGCGAGAAATTTGATGTAGACCTGCTTGTACTGGGCGCCTTACAGCACGAGAATATGTACCAATTCTATATGGGGACCATTGCCAGGGATCTTACAAGGAAGGTAAGCTGTTCCGTCTTGCTGTTGATTAAACCTTCGGCTGTGAGGGTTGCCTCTCAGCACTTAGTAGTGAACGGTTTTGACGATCCAAGTACTCCTGTGGCTGTTTTAAAGGCCTTCCAGGTTTCAAAGGCGCTAGGAGTTCAACAAATAACTATCGTTGAGGAGATCACTCAACAAGAGGTCCATGTCACCGTAGAAGACGACCGTTCTTTAAAGCGGGCCTCATTGAAAAAAGAACGTTTAAAACGAAAAGAAGAATCGCGCGTACGAAATCTGATCGCAAGCTTTCCAAAAGCGTTAACGGATTCAATTGATATAAAGATCCAGAGTATTTTTGGACGAAGAGGATATTCCATTGGGCACTATGCCGAGGTGGTCAGAGCCGATCTGCTGGTAATGAATGCTCCGGAAAAATTGGGAATTCTGGACCGTATTTTTCCACACGATATTGAACATATTCTATCCGACCTTCCCACGGATGTACTAATAGTTAGAGACCGTAAGTGATAGCCAAAAAAAGTCAGTGCCACCATCTTTTTAAAGGACCTCCCCAAGAATGTCTTTGCCGGTTTTGTGGTGTCTTTAATTGCACTTCCTTTGGGATTGGGACTGGCACTGGCAAGCGAGGCTCCCCCTATTGCCGGCATTATACCGGCCGTTGTTGGCGGGGTGATCGTTGCTGTTCTGGGTGGTTCTCATGTCACCATTACAGGTCCTGGAAATGGACTGGTGATCGTACTTTTAGGGGCTATAACCACCCTGGGGGGCGGTGATCTTTATCAGGGGTATCTGTTTACGCTGGCTGCGGTTGTGTTCTCCGGTATTTTAATGATGCTGCTGGGCTTTCTAAGAATGGGGCGTCTGGCCGATTTTTTTCCTGCCTCTGCCATTCAGGGAATGTTAGCGGCCATTGGGATAGGGATCCTTGCCAAACAATTTCATATAATGATCGGCAATAATAATGAGGCCGGGAACATCTTAAGCCTTTTATTGCAGATACCTGCGGGCTTAGTTGCTTTGTGGGAAACAGATAGTCTAAGCGTGGTGTCTGTAGCCGTCATTGGTTTTTTGAGTTTGTTCATCATGGCGTTCTATGCTAAAATTCGGAATAGAATTGTACAATTGATCCCTGCCCCAATGTGGATACTTATCCTTTCCATTGGGTTTAATTACTTCTGTACCTGGACCGGTATTACCTATCCCATAGATGATAAATTTTTAATCCCCATCCCTGATAATGTTATTTCCTCTCTGGTATTTCCAGATTTTGGAAAGGTGTTGGAGGTGCCATTCATACTCGCAGTTTTTGCGATCACTCTTATAGCCAGCATTGAATCCCTGCTTAGCATAAAAGCAGTAGATAAGTTAGATCCGGGCAACAGGCATTCTAACGTAAACAAGGATCTAAAGGCCCTTGGCCTTGCTACCACCATCAGTGGTTTTATTGGGGGGCTCAATGTGGTTACGGTAATTGCCAGAAGCTCTGTAAACGTTAATACAGGAGCCACTAACCGATCTTCAAACTTCTTCCATGCTGTTTTCCTGGTTGCCTTTGTTTTGATCTTTCAGGAGCAGCTCAGGAAGATCCCGCTTTCTGCCCTTGCCGCTATCTTAGTGTATACCGGCTATAAATTGGCAACACCTTCAGCTATCAAAAAAATAGCCAGTATAGGCAAGGAGCAAATCATCATTTTCTTCGCCACCGTACTAGCCACCCTTACAACTAATCTAATTACAGGTATTGCAGTAGGTATTCTTGTGACATTCATTATTCATATCCTGATCAATAAAAGCATTCTTCTTTTTATTACACATCTCTTTAAACCCAATATCCTTATGTTTCGGGAAGCGGATGGGGGTAATTATTTTGTAAGCGTAAAACACTTCTGTAGCTTTATGAATTACTATAAACTAAAAAATAAGCTGGATGTCATTTCTGAAAATGAGGAAGTGGTGGTCGATTTTTCCATGTGTAGTTTTGTAGATCATACGGTCCTGGAAGGCTTAGAAAATTACCGTGAGATCTTTGATCATAAAGGTGGGCATATTGAACTTATAGGATTAGATAAGCACGAAGCAGATTCGGTGCATCCTTTCGCCATTCGTAAAATAATTCCGCTTAGAGCTTTAAAACCCATTGAACGGTATTTTACAAGAAGACAGGAGGATCTAAAAGAAGCGGCTAAAGATTTTAAATGGAAATATGTCCCCAAGAAAAAGAAGGATACCCATTTTCTGAGAAACTTTGTCTTCTTTAATTCTCGTGATATTCCCTTTTGCTACAATCAGCTTAAGAACGAAAAAAATAAGATCAGTGTATTTGATGTGGAATTTACCGAAGGGGAGTTTATTGCCAAGGAGGTCATAAAGGCCACCGTTATGCATATTCCACTTTCCTTTAACTTACCTGTCTTTACTCTGGATAAAGAAGGATTACTCGGACTCTTGTACAACCTTTCCGGTTTTGATGATATAGATATCCCAAATCACCCCGACTTTAACAAACGCTTTCGTTTAGGCGGTGAAGATCAGCCAGCTATTTCCCGCTTGTTTTCAGACGAACTCGTACTTTTTCTGGAAAGCAATCCGTATTATCATGTAGAGTCTAATGGGAGTGCCTTGCTGATCCTAAAAAAGGAACGTTTGCTCAGTGTAAAAGAAATTAAAGGAATGATCTACTTTGGTAAACAGCTTCAAAAAATACTTCAAACGGAGCAAAATGCTCAATGATTTGTTAAAATACAGGGGTAAAAGGAGTTATCGACGGGTCTTTTATTAATTTGCGCGCTGTTTCTCATCCTCATGAAGTTATATCCAATAGAATCCGGGAATTTTAAATTAGACGGAGGTGCTATGTTTGGGGTGGTGCCGAAATCCTTATGGAACAGGACCAACCCTGCAGATGCTAACAACATGATAGACATCGCAGCAAGATGTCTGCTTATTGAAGATGGCGACCGACTTATCCTGATAGATACCGGGATGGGGAACAAACAGTCCGACAAATTTTTTAGCTACTACTACCGTTGGGGAAACCATAGCCTGGATGCTTCGCTTAAAAAAGCAGGTTTTCACAGAGATGATATTACGGATGTGTTTATGACCCACCTGCATTTTGACCATTGTGGAGGAAGTGTACAGTGGAATGATGCCCATACAGGATATGAACCAGCATTTAAGAATGCTGTATTTTGGACCAATGAGCCTCATTGGAAATGGGCCATCAATCCCAATAAGAGGGAAAAAGCATCGTTCTTAAAAGAGAACCTCTTGCCCATGGAAGAAAGTGGTCAGTTAAAGTTTATAAAGCGCCCCGAATTCCCATTTATGAAAAGCGCTGAGCTGGGATTCGACATCTTATTTGTAGATGGGCATACAGACAAACAAATGATCCCGCATATTCAATACAAGGGAAAAACGTTGGTCTTTATGGCCGATCTGCTTCCTACCGTTGGCCATATTCCATTGCCCTATGTAATGGGCTACGATACACGGCCGCTGCTAACACTTTCAGAAAAGGAGATCTTTCTGAAAAATGCCGCCGACAACAACTTTTATTTGATCCTGGAGCACGATGCTCATAATGAGATATGCACCCTTCAACATACTGATAAAGGGATTCGTCTCCAAAAAACCCACACTTTTGATGAACTCTTTTCGTAAGCTGTTTTTCTTCGCGATAGCGGTAACTATCCTTAATTTTTTTCCTGTCTATGCGTTTCAAAGTACTGACCTTGTTGCGGAACATAGCTTTACGGAAGGGATAGAAGGTCCGGCTGTCAATAGAGCCGGAGACTTGTTTGCCGTGAATTTCAAGGAACAGGGTACCATAGGAAAGGTAGATCAAGAAAGGAATGGCGAAGTATTTATAACGCTTCCTGAAGGGAGTATAGGAAATGGCATACGCTTTGATAAAGATCAGAACATGTTTGTTGCAGATTATGCGGGCCATAAGGTGTATAGGCTAAAAAATGGGTCAAAGACCCTGGAAGTTTGGGCAGAAGATTCAACTATGAATCAACCCAATGACCTGGCCATAAGTGATGCCGGTTTTATTTACCTGAGCGATCCAAATTGGTCAGCGAGCACCGGTAATATTTGGATGGTAACACCTTCCAGGGAAGTGCACTTATTGGAATCTGATATGGGCACCACGAATGGAATAGAGGTAAGTCCTAATGGGAAGTTGTTGTATGTAAATGAATCTGTCCAAAGGAAGGTATGGAAATACGATATTCTAAAAGATGGTACAATTTCCAATAAAAGACTTTTCTTCTCTTTTGAGGATTACGGCATGGATGGGATGCGATGTGATAAGAAAGGAAACCTGTACATCGCACGTTATGACAAAGGCACAGTAGTGATGATCTCCCGCAAAGGGAAACTGCGTAAAGAGATCTTGTTACAAGGAAAAAAGCCTTCCAACATTGCGTTTGGGGGAAAAGATGGCCGGGACGGATATGTCACCATGGCCGATAGGGGATGTATTGAAGTTATCCGGATACCCTATCCGGGAAGTTATTACAGTAAAGTTCATAAATAAAGAAGACGTATGATTTTAAGAATGCGCGTAATTGCCGGACTATTTAGTGCTGGTTTGTTACTGTTAGGATGTGGAAGCACAAATATTGTATCTACGCCAATTGAGAATATAGATGCCATTTCTTTAAAGGTATCACCCTTAACGGAAGCACAGAAAAAAAATTGGGGACACGCCGATCTGCTTACAGACACTATTCCCGGAATGAGTGTTGACAAGGCCTATGAAGAGATCATTGGGAAGAAAAAAGGTGATATAGTGATCGTTGCCGTTTTAGATGCCGGTATGGATCTTGAACATGAGGATCTGGACGATGTAATTTGGACAAATCCGGGTGAAAAATCAGGCAATGGCATTGATGATGACAACAATGGCTACATAGATGATGTACATGGGTACAATTTTCTCGGCGAATCTTATAATGAGCAACACGAATTTGCCAGGATATTAAGATTAAAACTTGGGGATGAAGCGCTGCGTGCCAGGGCACAAAAAAAACTGGATAAAGAAGTAAAGGAAGCAAAAGAAACCAAGCAGATCATCCTAAATAACAAGCAGCAAACAAAGCAGATCCTCGATATTGTAAAGGAATCTCATCTCGCTATCACAAAACATTTGGGAAAAGAAGCCTATACCAAAGAAGAGGTGGCAGCAATATCTACTACCGATCCGGGTCTGCAACGCAGTATGAATGTTATTCAGCAGATGTTAAATTACGGAGACAGTATTCCGGAGATCATAGAACTTATTGAGGCCGATATGGCGCATTTTGAAAAAGGACTGGCTATTTATTCTGAAAAACTCGACTACCATCTGAATGTAGGTTTTAATGGAAGGAAAGTGGTAGGCGATGATCCGTATAACTTTTCAGATACCAAGTACGGGGATGGGAATCCTATGTACCGAAATAAAGAAGAAAGCCATGGCACCCATGTGGCCGGAATTATTGCTGCCGAGCGAAACAATGGCCTTGGTGTAAATGGGGTGGCTAACAATGTGGCAATAATGAGTATACGAGCAGTGCCCAATGGGGATGAATACGATAAAGACGTGGCCCGTGGAATTCGCTATGCCGTTGACAATGGCGCCAGGATCATCAATTGCAGTTTTGGCAAATCCTTTTCTCCCAATTCGGAATGGGTGTATGATGCCATTAAATACGCTGCCGGCAATGATGTCCTTATTGTGCATGCGGCAGGAAATGAAGGTGATGACCTGGACAGCGCTCAAAATCCTAATTTTCCAAACGATCATAAGTATAGCGGCTCAGAATATGCCAACAATGTGATTACAGTAGGAGCGATAGCTGAATCTTATGGTTCAGAAATGGTATCCTCATTTTCAAATTACGGAGCAGGTAATGTGGATGTGTTTGCCCCCGGAGGCAATATCTATTCTTCTATGCCTGCGAGTAAATATGAGTTTCAGGATGGTACTTCCATGGCGGCACCAGCCGTTAGTGGGGTGGCTGCACTCATCAGGTCTTATTACCCAAATTTAAGTGCCCCTGAAGTAAAAAAGATCCTGATGGACTCCGGATTAAGCACTAAAATGCAGGTGGTGGTAGCAGGGGATCCGTCCAAAGCCAAACCATTCGATCAGCTTTCGCGATCCGGAAAAATGGTAAATGCCTATAATGCCCTTATCATGGCCAAAAACATATCAGAGAATAAAAGTAAATTACCATAGTATGAGCAGGAGCAAGAAATTTTTGCCAGTATTTTTCTTTCTAGTAATGTCGGGAATATTTGGATATTCCCAGGGAAATACCGCCTATTGGCAGCAGGAAGTAGATTACACCATGAAGGTGAATATGGATGTTGAAACCTACAGGTATAGCGGGGATCAGACCCTGGTATACACCAACAATTCCCCTGACCCCTTAACCCGGGTTTATTATCATATGTATTTCAATGCCTTTCAGCCCGGAAGTGAAATGGATATTCACCTGCAAAATATGTCAGATCCCGATAATAGAATGTTTGTAGAAGGGAAAAGCAGAATTGCTGATCTAAGTCCTGCCGAAATAGGATTTCTAAGAGCATCTTCCCTAACGCAAGACGGGAAAGAGGTTTCTTATAATCTGGAGGGAACTATTTTGGTGGTTTCCTTAGATCAACCTATTGAGCCGGGTGCTTCTTCTACCTTTACAATGTCCTTTGAAGGGCAGGTGCCACTTCAGATCAGACGATCTGGCCGGGATAATAAAGAAGGGATAGCGCTGTCTATGAGCCAATGGTATCCCAAAATGGCTGAATATGATTTTGAAGGCTGGCACGCAGATCCGTATATCGCCAGAGAGTTCCATGGCGTATGGGGAAATTTCGACGTCTATATTACCCTGGATAAGCGTTATACAGTAGGGGGTACAGGCTATTTGCAAAATCCGGATGAGATAGGTCATGGATATGAAACACCAGGGACCAAGGTAAAGAGGGTGAGGGGCAAAACCCTTACCTGGCATTTTAAGGCTCCAATGGTGCACGATTTTATGTGGGCTGCAGATCCTGAGTATATACATGACACCCTGCCAATGGAGAATGGACCCACCCTGCATTTCTTTTATAAGAACAAGCCGGAGATCCTTGAGAATTGGAAGAATCTACAACCAAAGACCGCAGAGACCATGCGATTCTTTAGTGAGAATGTTGGCCCCTACCCTTATAAACAATACTCTGTAGTTCAGGGCGGCGATGGTGGCATGGAATACGCAATGAGTACCCTTATAACAGGAGAGCGAACATTTGAAAGCCTGGTGGGTGTTATGGTCCATGAATTGGCACATTCCTGGTTTCAGCATATTTTGGCAACGAACGAAGCCAAGCATGAATGGATGGATGAAGGTTTCACTTCTTTTATCTCCAGTCTCTGTATGAATATCGTGATGAATCAGCAGAAGCCTAATCCCTTTGAAGATTCCTATAACGGGTATTATTCTTTGGTGCTTTCCGGGAAGGAGCAGCCTCAAACAACACATGCAGACAGGTATGCTTTCAACTCTGCCTATGGCAATTCTGCCTACAGTAAGGGAGCGGTTTTTCTTGCCCAACTTGGGTATATAATTGGGCAAGACAAATTAATGGCGACGCTGCAGAAATATTACGAAGATTTTAAATTTAAGCATCCTACACCCAACGATATTAAGCGCACGGCAGAAAAAGTGTCGGGGATGGAATTAGACTGGTATCTTACAGACTGGACACAAACCACAAATACCATTGATTATGGGATCAAAGCAGTGATTGAGAATGGGGGTGGCACAGAAATAGAATTAGAACGTATTGAACTAATGCCTATGCCGATCGATGTTTTGGTGGTCTATAATGATGGAACACAGGAAACCTTTTATGTACCCTTACAAATAATGCGGGGAGAGAAGGAAAATCCTTATGGGAGAATAACCAGAACTGTATTGCCAGACTGGGCCTGGGCATATCCAACCTATACCTTTAGGATAGGGCAACCAATGACCAATATTAAGGCCATTGTTTTGGATCCTTCCCAACTAATGGCCGACGTACATATAGAGAATAACATCTGGTTGCCAAATCAAAATTAGGAAGGGACAGATCTGGGCTGTTTAGAACCAGGGGCTGTCTTTATACAATTCATTCTTGGCCACCTTTTCACGGTTGTTAATCACGAGATGGGTCTGATCTATCTTTCTACTACGAAATCCGAGCAGGTGAAAGATAGCCTTGCTGTAGAAGCGAGCTACTTTGAGGTTCACTAGCAATTGTTTTTTTGAGGAATCTCTCCAGGATACCCCGGGCAAGATGGTCAGTAGATAGTCTGCTTTAACCTTTCGCAGTGCAGCAGACATATTCAGGATCCATTTTGGAATCTGTTTTATTATAAAATATCCTTCTGCTCCCAGAGGTTGATAGAGGGGCATAAAAAGCATGCTCTTTTTTTCTGCATAAACGGGCTCATCATTGTAATGGGCTAATAAAGTGCCTTTCTCAATGATTTGAAAACTTTGGAATGCCGGCTCCATTTTAAAAGAATCCTCAGGAGTAATAGCAAAACGCTTTTTGATCTCGTAGAAATTCATGTTGTTGGCAGAAGAAGATTTTAGTTCCTTACAATAAGAATCGAAAGCAGGAACTGCTTCTTTTGGGATTACTCCGGAATAGACCATAGTTAGCCAGAAAAAGGCGATACTGTTGGTGCGTGCCTCCTCAGTAGCGTGTTGCCCGGATTCAAAACCCAATGTAACATACCCAAATTCATTGATATAACTCAGCAAAGGGCCTTCCAGATATTCTTCAATCCCGAGAATGATAGGAACAGGGAAGAGGCGGGCAAACTTCCTGTTGATCATGGCGTCGTTGATCGTTATAAAAGGTAGTGTTTTACTGGATGTTGTATGAAAGTCGATAAAATAGAAGGGCTCATGATGCGTATCAAATAGATTATTTATCAAAATAAGTAATTCGTACAACTCCTTTTCCTCATGCGTACGATCTTCCTCCTTGCTTTGTTTAATGCGCTCAATCTCTTCTTTGAGCCATAGCCTGTTCAGGTCTTTTTGTACAAAGCGGCGCTTCTGTAAAATGGCAGGTATATTTCCTAATATCCCATAGACACTTCCCTTTACAGTAACTGATTTTTTATTCAGGGTTTTAAATACGTGTTCAAGTGCCTGGACACCGGAAGGTTCATTTCCGTGTATTCCTCCAAAAAATACCAAAATAGGGCCGGGTTCAGAACCTTGAAAATGTCCAATGATCCTGTTTTGAACTTTATTGGGGGCTACTAAGAGATCTTTCATCAATTAAAGATCATTGTTGGTAATGATGCCTACCAGCTTTTTTTCCTTTACCACTGGGAGGCAACGTATTTTATTATCATTCATTATTCTTTTGGCTTCATCCAGCAACATATCCTGGTCTGCTGTGATAAGTTCCGTTTTCATAATTTTTCGAATGCTTTGCAGTTCAAGATCCGGATTGTTAATGTAGTGTTCAACATCTACCCAACTGAGCAGGCCAACGAGATTGAGATCATCATCTAAAATAGGAGTGTGATGTATGTTTTTCCAGCGCATCATTCTAAGTACCAGGGCGGCACTGTCTATGTCCTGCGCGGTAATCGTCTTGCTATTCATCCTATCCCCTACGGTTACATTTTTCTTTGGTATTTTGTACTCATCACCACGAGATAGCTGCCAGGCATCTATAGTATATTTTTTCTCTTGTCTTTCATACATGGTGGCCACCATGATCTTTAATGCTTCCGGAGGCTTGTTGGTCTTTAAAAGTTTTCTGTATGAATTGATCATCCATCTGGAACCAGTATGTGAACGAATTCTTTTTTCGATAATAGAGAGGTAATGCTCAGCGTCCTGAGGTTCTATATTCATACTGTACAGGCCTCTGAATGCCATAGGTAAGAGATGGTCTAACAACAATTCCTGGCTGCTTATCAGTTTTCCATCCCAGTGAAATTGAGCTCCCATGCCATATCTGGCGGCATTGAAAAAATTGCCTTTTGCATCCTTAAAATCCATTTTAGTATGGATATCGTCATATGCCTTGGGTCTGCCAAGCATAATACCTACCCAGAACATCATATTGGCGATCTCATCTTCTGTCGTTGGACCAGACGGCATATACCTGTTTTCAATACGAACATGGGGTTTGTTGTCAGTAATTCCATAACACAGTCTGTTCCATCTGTAGGTAGTGCCGTTATGAAGTGATAATGCCTTTAATTTTGGGATCTTTCCTTCTTTGAGTTGGGTTAGACTATCGGTTTCAAAAGATGTGGTGACCAGGCTTCTGAAATTAATGATGGCGTTCTTATAGAAATCGGCAATAGTACCGCTTACCCAGTTGCTTCCAAAACTTACCCGGGATTCTTTTTCATTCAATATAAACGTGCTACTCCGTGTGTCCACACTTTGAGTAAACAGTGCGATCCTGGTTTCTTCCCAAAGTTCTTTCCCCAATAATAAAGGAGAGTTGGTACATATGGAAAGGACGGGGCCGGCAATTGCCTGCGCCCAATTATATGTATTTGCGAAATTGTCCGGATCTATCTGTAAATGAGCCTGAAAACTGGTGTTACACCCTTCGTATAAGATGGTGTCATGGTGTAGATTTACTTCATCTACCCCTTTAATATGAAGCTCAATATCATCTTTCCGGATAGTTTTGATGGCCTCGTTCAGTACAATATACCTATCAGCCGGGGTCATATAACTATAATCCAGATATTTGTAGGTAATGGTTGGTAAAATACCTGTAAGTATCACCTTTGCCTTGTGTTTTTCGGCTACTTCCTTAACTTTTGCCATCAAGCGGTTCAGGTCTTTATGAAGTTGAGAAAAACAACGATCCTCAAGTTTTAACGGAAGGAGGTTAAGTTCTAAATTAAACTTACAGATTTCAGAAGTGAATTGATCATCATTGAGCTCTTTTAGTATCTCAACCCCAAGTCCGGCCGGTTCCCAAAATTCATTCACAAGACAAAACTCTTGTTCCGCTCCTATATGTATAGGGGTCTTTTGAAACAGCCCCTTTGCCAACATTATATCAAGGGCTTCAATGTCTTTTAATAAATGATCGATGTAGATCGTTTTTTCTTCCGCACTGCTAATCTTTCGTACTATTTTTTCTCCCATGGTGTTACGTTCTATCCTTTACGAGATTGTGAGGCACAAGATACTCTCTTGTGTTCCTCAAAAATATGATAATTATCATTACTTCCCGGCAAGCTAATTCTTGTTACTTTTATAGTCTTATGAACTTTAGGTTCCCCAAAGAAGAAAAATTAAAAAGCGAAAAGCAAATACAGGCGATCTTTGAAAAAGGCTCGTCTATTACCGCTTATCCGTTAAAGTTGGTCTATTTGGGATCTTCCAATGCGAGTACTAAAATTCAGGTGGCCGTGACCGTTTCTAAAAAGAGCTTCAGGAGTGCGGTGCACAGAAATAGAATAAAACGGCTCATGCGCGAAAGCTACAGACTTCACAAACACCTTATTTTTAACAAAATTGAAGGAAGCTATGCCTGTATGTTTTTATACCTTGGGAAGGAATTACCTTCTTTTAGTGAGATTGAAGGATCAATGATCAAAATATTAGAAAAATTCCAAAAACGAGTGCATGATGAAGAAGTTGATACATAAAAGGGTGCTATTTCTTGCCCTGGCAATTGTTGTGTTTGTATCTGCCAGTGGTTTCAAGACAGATTTCTTTGAAATTGCCAAACAGATAGAGATTTTCACAACTCTTTTCAAAGAGTTGAATATGAATTATGTGGATGAGACAAATCCAGCTGAATTGATGGATACCGCTATTAAGAATATGTTGGATGATCTTGACCCCTATACAAAGTTTTTAAACGAACAGGATGTTGAATCGTATCGTATCAACAACACCGGGGAGTATTCAGGAATTGGTGCGCTGGTAAGGTCATATGAGGACAGATTAGTGATCATTGAGCCTTATAAAGACTACCCTGCTGATAAGGCCGGACTCAAAGCAGGCGACGTACTTATCTCTATTGGAAATATTGCTATCAAAGATTTTAAGGACGATGCCAGTGAGCTCTTAAAGGGTGCAAACAATACCGTGGTAAATGTCACCTATGAACGACAGGGTAAAACATACGAGGCAAAGATTGAGAGGGAGGCCATTGAAGTAGATGCTGTGCCTTATTATAAAATGGTTGATGAAGAAACGGGCTATATTGTCCTTTCCAGATTTAATAAAAAAGCCTCTTCCCAAACAAAGGCTGCCATGCTTGAGCTTAAAGCTAATGGGGCTCAAAAACTGATACTGGATCTGCGTGGGAATCCCGGCGGCTTACTTTCAGAAGCTATCAATGTTACCAATTTATTTATTCCCAAAGGAACTTTGGTGGTTACCACAAAGTCGAAAGTAAAAAAATTCAATTCAGAATATAAAACGCGAAACAAGCCGGTGGATGAAGAAATTCCTTTAGTTGTTTTGGTAGACGGCAGAAGTGCCTCTGCCAGTGAGATCGTTTCCGGAAGTTTACAGGATCTGGACAGGGCTGTAATTATCGGCGCTCGGAGTTTTGGCAAAGGATTGGTGCAGCGCCCGCTAAAACTAACCTATGGAACCCAATTAAAAGTAACCATATCCAGATATTACACCCCTTCCGGCAGGTGTATTCAGTCGCTCGATTACTGGAACCGGGATAAAGCCGGAAATGCTGTACGCACTACCGAGTTCACTGATTTTACTACCAGGAATGGACGAAAAGTACAGGATGGAGGAGGCGTTATGCCCGATGTAGAGATAAAGTCCCTGAAAAGCAACGACCTGGTATCCGCCTTGCTCAACAATAGTGTGATCTTCGATTTTGCCACTAACTATCACTATTCACACCCCATGCCTGAAATTGATCAGTTTACATTTACTCAAACCGACTTTGACACATTTAAGGATTTCGTCTCAAAAAGTGAATTTAATTTTGAGACTAAAACCGAGAAGGCCTTAAAAGAAGCGCTTTTAAGTCAGGGGAATGAACTGTTGGGTCCCGAGGTAATTGAAGATTCTAAAAAGCTTCTGAGCACCATCAGCAAAAGTAAAGGCGAGGCGCTTGACACTTTTGAGAGTGAAATCCAAAAACAACTGGAAGACGAGATCATTAAACGATATTTTTACAGGGAAGGTCTTTATGATTACTACTTAATTAGCGACTCCGCCATTGTAACGGCTAATACATTATTAAAGGACCTTTCGAAGTACGATGCCCTATTAAAATAATGAAGTTTCTTCTGCGATATCGATAATCTTTTTGGTTACGCATTTTTCGCTTTCAGGCGATAGTATTGGTTATGCTTTTTTTAGAGCATTGCGATTGATTTATACCTCTAATATCATACATTTGCGGCTTTAAAAATAAAATCAATATGACCAGTAAATACAATAAATGGCATCATCCTTATACTCCTGCTGCAAAATATAGCAAGAGAATTGCTTATTTCAGTATGGAATTTGGTATCCACCAGGCCCTAAAGATATATTCCGGAGGATTGGGGTTCCTGGCCGGATCTCATATGCGCTCAGCTTTTGAGTATAAACAAAACATGATCGGGATCGGGATGTTATGGAAATATGGGTATTACGATCAGGGGAGAAACAAGGATCAGACATTACAGACCCATTTCATTGAAAAGCAGTACAGTTTCCTCGAGGATTCTGGTCATGAAATTGATGTGCAGCTCTTTGATAATGCCCACGTAAAGGTTAGAGCCATGGTCCTGAAGCCGGAAATTTTCGGCACCGTTCCAATGTATTTTCTTACTACTGATGTGGATGGCAACGATGATTTGTCCAGGTCCATTTCCAACAACCTGTATGATGCAACAGAATTAACGCGCATTTGCCAAAGTATCGTATTGGGTATTGGGGGTGCGAAGTTGGTGGAGGCCCTAGGAGGTGCAGACATTTACCACCTCAACGAAGGGCATGCACTTCCCGCTTTTTATCACTTGAGAAACAAAGGTTTTACCAAGGATAAGATGGTTTTCACTACCCATACTCCAGAAAAAGCAGGTAATGTAGAGCGTGATGCCAAAGCGCTGAATGAAAGCGGATTTTTCGGACGGAGATTATCCGCAGAAGAACTTCAAAAAGAAACCGGAAATAGCGATAAATTAAACTATACCATTGCGGCTCTTAGAATGGCCAAAAAAACAAATGCGGTATCTAAGCTTCACGCCAAGGTAGCGCGCGATATGTGGAAGGATCATAAGGGAGGAGCGTCTATCTATCCTATCACCAATGCCCAAAATCAAAAGTTTTGGCAAGACGAGAGTATTAAAAAATCCTGGTTGTCTAAAAATAGCAGTACATATAAAAAAAGGAAGGTGGTTCTTAAAAAGGAACTCTTCGATGAGGTCCTTAACCAAACAGGCAAAATATTTGATCCAAACGTCCTGACAGTTGTCTGGGCGCGCAGATTTGCCGAATACAAAAGGGCCGATCTATTGTTAAGAGACATGGAGCGTCTCGAAAGATTGTTACATAACACAAAGCGCCCTATACAGATCATATGGGCAGGGAAGCCCTATCCGTTAGATTTTAATGCAATTGGTGTTTTTAATAAATTAGTTCATTTTACCAAATTTCGACCTAATGTGGCTGTTTTGACTGGCTATGAAATGACCCTGTCCAAGAAGCTAAAAATGGGTTCTGATATCTGGTTAAACACCCCAAGAATAACAAGAGAGGCCTCCGGTACCAGTGGAATGACGGCTGCCATGAATGGTTCTGTAAACCTTTCAATAAATGATGGGTGGATACCTGAGTTCGCTAAAGATGGTAAAAATTCTTTTGTGCTCCCAGAGGCAGATTATAGGTCTCCTGTATGGGAACAGGATGACTTTGACAGCAACAATCTTTATGAAGTATTAGAAAACAAGGTGTTGCCAACCTACTACGAAGATCCCGAGCAATGGCAAGAGATTGTTTTTAATGGGATAGATGGGGTAATACCTGCATTCACCAGCCAGCGGATGACTAAAGAATACTACGATACTTTATATGTATAACCGCTATGTGTAAGGAACATGGTTGAAGCCTCTTAGAATTCCTGTTTATGGGTTAACTTTAAGGCTATAAAATCATATAAGTATGTATTATGGCCGGTCTATAAGGAGTGTGATGCCTTGGTTTCTGTTTGCATTGCTGTGGTTTTCATGCAAGGACGTCCCTAATACGCCATCAGATGTTTCCGAAAATAAGAAGGCAGCGCCTTTAGAACCATCTGTAAAACTCGTTATTTTAGGAACTGTTCAGGACGCAGGATCGCCACAAATAGCATGCGAAAAGGACTGTTGTAAAGACCTCCAAAAATATCCTGACAATACGAGAAATGTTGTGGCCCTGGGATTGGTAGATGGCGTGCATAAAAAGAGCTATCTCATTGAGGCAACGCCCAATATTAGCCTGCAACTTAACTCCTTGAATGAGTTTGCATCTTTTCCTTCTAAACCGCTGCCGGATGGTATTTTCCTGACACATGCCCATATAGGACATTATACCGGATTGATGTATTTTGGAAAGGAATCGCTCAATTCACAAAAATTGCCGGTATTTGTTATGCCACAAATGAGTTCTTTCCTTACTCAAAACGGACCCTGGGGTCAATTGGTTTCCAACGAAAATATTGTGTTGAAGGCATTGGAGGCGGATAAAGAAATAAAATTGACACCATCTCTATCTGTTACCCCCTTCCTGGTGCCGCACAGGGATGAGTATTCAGAAACTGTAGGGTTTCTTATTGAAGGGCCTGATAAAAAGGTGCTTTTTATTCCGGATATCGATAAATGGGCAAAATGGGATAAGAGTATTGTAAAAGCCATCTCAGAAGTAGATTATGCCTTTATAGATGCCACTTTCTATGATAAGAAGGAAATAAATAACCGGGATATTTCTGAAATTCCACACCCCTTTGTAATTGAGAGCATGGCACTATTCAATGATCTTACCTCTGAGGAGAAGGGGAAAATATACTTTACTCATTTCAACCATACCAACCCCCTTCTAAATCCTAAAAGTGAAGAATACAAGGCTGTGGTTTCAAAAGGATTTCATGTAGCGTCTTTCCTTCAAGAATTTGAATTATAAACATGGATCTCGTCTTAAAAGAACATATAGAAAATGCTCTTAATTCTGCTGTAATAAATGCTACTCCTGTTTCTGGGGGAGATATTTCACAGGCCTATAAAATTGTCACCAAGGCCGATCGCTTTTTTTGTAAATATCATCCCGGTACAACTGGCTTTCTAATGCTAAAATCAGAAAAAGAAGGTTTAGAAACTATCTCGGCAACAGCAACCATAAAAGTGCCCCGGGTCTTTCATTTGGGGTCATTGAAAAAAGGCGGTGTCCTTCTTATGGAATACATAGAAGCCAAATCGCCCAGCGACAAGGATATGGCGTGTTTAGGAAGGGACCTGGCAGCACTTCATAAGGTGAGTTCTCATGCTTTTGGGTGGAATTCGGATAACTATATAGGAAGCCTCAATCAAAAGAATACTCCCAATGCTGCCTGGCCAATTTTCTATGTCCAAAATAGATTGCTTCCACAACTAGATTTGGCACTAGATCGTGGGCAACTTGGCAAAGAAGAGGTGCCGGAAAGATCTGTATTGCTGGAGAGTATTACAAAGCATTGTAAGGTAGACAAGCCTTCATTGATCCATGGCGATCTCTGGGGAGGAAATTATTTGATAGACGAACAGGGCGTTCCTGTTCTTATTGACCCAGGCATAAGTTATGCCGATCCCGGAATGGACCTTGCTATGAGCAAGTTATTCGGGGGATTTTCATCCTCATTTTATGATGCGTACGCAGAAAGTTTCCCTTCACCCATGCCTGCTCAGGCTGTAATAGAACTATATCAATTGTATTATTTATTGGTACACCTCAATCTTTTTGGAGTGTCATATGCTCCGGCTGTCAGGCGTATCCTAAAGCAATACTTTTAAGGATTCTATTCGCCCCAAATAGCCAATACCTCTTTTTTCTTAACTTTAAAAAGGAAACAACAAAATAGAGCCTGGAATATTATGTCAAATAAAAACACCATCAAAGTGCTGGTTGTGGGTTGTGGTCATATGGGAACAAGTCACGCCAGGGCTTATCAACAGTTATCGGAATTTGAAATCGTCGGATTGGTTAGCAGATCTCCCAAAAGTAGGGATGCCTTATCCGAATTACTAGGTGGACTTCCAACTTTTGAAGATTATGGATCGGCTCTGAAAAACACCCAGCCAGATGCTGTTTCAATTAATACCTATCCCGATACGCATTTCGAGTATGTAAAAATGGCCCTGGAGGCAGGGGCCCATGTATTTGTAGAAAAACCACTGGCCCTCACGGTGAAAAAAGCGGAGGAATTGGTGGCTTTGGCCAACAAATTCAAAAAGAAGCTTGTAGTGGGGTATATTCTTAGAGTGCATCCCGCTTGGACTAAATTTATAGATATCGCACATACCCTGGGTAAGCCTTTAGTTATGCGTATGAATCTAAATCAGCAAAGTTCCGGGCCACAATGGTACACACATCAACAATTAATGAAATCTATGTCCCCTATTGTTGACTGTGGGGTGCATTATGTAGATGTGATGTGTTTAATGACCAGATCACAACCCGTTAGTGTTTCCGCTATTGGCGCCCGCTTAAGCAATGAGATCGATGAAGAAATGTACAATTATGGTCATTTACAGGTGCGTTTTGAAGATGGTTCCGTGGGTTGGTATGAGGCGGGATGGGGTCCTATGATGAGTGAAACAGCCTTCTTCGTTAAAGATGTTATAGGTCCGGAGGGTTGTGTTTCTATTATAGATGAAAACAAAGGGGCTTCGGATGATGTTGAAGGTCATACTAAAACAGGGGGGCTGAAGATCCATTATAGTGCTCTTGATAAAAACGGAGGTTTTAAGAAAAATGACGAGTTAATCTCAACGGAAGAAGAGCCAGATCACGATGGATTGTGCTTTCTGGAACAGCAATATTTTTTAAAATCTATTCTGGAAGATGCGGATCTTAGCGCTCATTTACGAGATGCGGTAAATAGTTTGCGTGTGGTGCTAGCGGCAGATACCTCTGTTAGGACGGGTAAAACGGTGTTACTGAACTAGATAGAATTTAATATTAGGATACTCTTAACGCCCTGTTAATCAGCCCTCTAAAATTGGCAAGGATAAATATTTTTTGTATCTTGACGGAATGGTAAAGTCAGAAAAGAAAGAGCACGCAGCGTTTATTATTAAATCCGTTCATCACCTGGAAGCTAGAGGCTTCGACAAGATCAGAGTAGATCTGGATGGGTATGATAAACCAAAATCTTTCCTTAGAAAACGTGATGGCACTAATATGACTCCAGATATTGTAGCCAACAAAGATGGGAAGCGTTACTTTTTTGAGATCAGTCTAAAAACAGATGAGCCGCAGTTATTAAAAACAAAATGGGTGTTTCTGGATGCGCTAAGCAGAATGAAGTCGGACTCCTTTCGAATTATTACTACCAAAGGGCATTATAAGTTTACAGATAGTGTGCTGGAGGATATTAATCTCAGTAATAAAACTCCAATAAAGATCTAGATTCTCTTTTAGAGATACTTAAAAATAGAGGCTGTTCGCTCACTGATCAGTCTTTCTTATCATTTTGATGTGGGGTATATCGTCCTCCAAATATTCCTCCCCCTGTTCAAAAAATCCAAACTCATTATAGAATTTTGTCAGATATACCTGTGCAGATAGCGCTATCTGTTCTTCCTTCCATTTTGTATCTATAAACGCTATTGTGGCGAGCATGATCTGCTTTCCAAAGCCGTGTTTTCTTTTATCTTTTGATACAACCACCCTGCCAATGCTTGGGTATTCAAAATAGTCGCCCGCCTTAAATATTCTGGTGTAGGCGCAAAGCTTTCCATTTACAGTGCCAAGGATGTGCACTGCTTTAGAATCTAAGCCATCCATGTCCTGATATACACAATCTTGTTCCACAACAAAAACCTGACTACGTAATTGCAATAGATCATATAAGTCCTCTTTAGTAAGTTCGCTGTATGTTTTGATATCAATCTTCATATGACTAATCCTGTACGATGATCTGATCCGAATCGCATTTGCCGTATTCGGGTTGTATGTTCACATGATTGATCCCGAAATGGTGGTATGCCTTTTCTTCGATCTGGTCTAACACCTTGTCAAACTCCTGCAGGCTAATATTCTTATTAAAGTCCACATGGGCCTCTAAATGTATTTCCTGTTCATTAAGTTGCCATATATGAACGTGGTGTATGTTCTTTATGGGGGGTATGGTGCCTAGAACACTTACTATTTCTTCCACTTTAATGGCTTCAGGTGTAAACAACATTAGCACCTTGGTGGAGGCTTTTAAGAGATCGTACCCCATATAAATAAGGTAAAGCCCAATAAGAATTGTCAGCAATGGGTCTATCCAATATAATTCATAGAATTTCATAAGAAGTCCACCCACAAGCACCGCTACGGAGGCTAACATATCTGTTAATAAGTGCAGATATGCAGATTTCATATTCATATTGTGATCCGCATCTTTTTTTAGAAGTAAAACGCTAAACCCGTTAGCTAAGATCCCTAATGCAGCAAGCCAAATAACTATAGTAGATTCTATCGGCTGCGGCTGAAAAAAACGCTCAATGGCTTCTTTTATCAAAATAACGGCTATCACCATTAAGGTGGCAGAATTGACAAATGCCGCCATAATTTCTGCTCTTTTATAACCAAAGGTCCTCTTTACAGAAGCTTGTTTTCCAGTAAATCGGGTTGCGGCATAGCTTATAATTAGTGATAGTACATCACTAAAATTGTGCAAAGCATCGGATAGGAGAGCTAAACTTCCGGAAACAATACCTCCAATTACCTGGGCAATGGTGATGGCGATGTTTAATATGATCGATATAAGGAGATTCCTTCCTTTAAGGTCGTGATGGTGATGATGATGAGAGTGAGAATGCGCCATTCAATGAAACAGAGGTTAAAGGCCTCTATGTTTTGTTAGTGTTATGAACAGGCTATTTTTTCTATTCGCCTCTCGTGACGCCCTCCTTCAAAAGAAGTGTTTAAAAAGGTCTTTACCATATCTAGTGCCTGGTGCAATGAGATAAACCTTGCGGGGAGGCTAAGTATGTTAGCATCATTATGTGCTCTCGCTAATTCCGTAATTTCCTTGTTCCAACATAGTGCAGCACGTATTTTTTGATGCTTATTAGCAGTCATTGAAGCCCCATTTCCGCTCCCGCATATAATAATTCCGAAATCTGCCGATCCATTTTCAACATCATTCGCTACCGGGTGCACAAAATCTGGATAATCAACACTATCTGAACTGTCTGTTCCGTGGTTAATTATCTCGATATTCATGGATTTTAACAAGCCAATCACGGCAAGTTTATACTCTGTACCTGCATGATCGTTCCCTATAGCGATTTTCATATCTCAAGACTTTATTATTATACTAAGGTACAAATCCTGTTATTATTTAGGCCTTTAATACTTGTTAACAGCATTAAATTATTTTTATGTTTAAAACATTGATTATCAATACATTTCAATTCAACTACATTGTTAATAGTCTATACATAAGAGTTTATTTCTATTTTGTTTAGATCTAACTAAATACTCTATTGGTGATTTTATATTTATAACACAAAAAATATCATTAAAAGTTGATATCATCTTATCCACTTTAAAGAAGAAGGAGTTAACATAAATAAGAGTAAAACTTTTAAACTATTTATTGTTAATTCTACTTATAAACAACTTTTAACAACTGGCTTAACTAGCTGATATATATAAGAATTACTTTTATATAACTTCTAATAAACTTTAAAACCTGTTCACTGCAATGAAATACACTAAATCTTATTCTACAAGTTAACACCCTATCATAATCACCATTTTATTTTAAATTATTAATAAAAAGAAAAAGTATAATGTAATATATGTTAACAAATAACTAAAGGCTGTTTAAAGTGGTTATAGTAGAGGAAGCAGTGAATTATAATTCGTAATTTTCCACCCAAATTAAAAATGAATGTCGAAGAAAAAGAAAAGGACGAATAATCACAGGAAAAATGAGATTACAAAAGGGATTTTTCAGGTATTAGAAAAAGAGCCTAATAAGAGTTTTAATTACAAGCAAATAGCATCTAAACTCAATATAAGTGATACTGAAGGAAGAAATATATTAATAAAAAGATTAGGACAATTACACGCTAAAGACAGGATCAAAGAAATAGAAAAAGGTAAATATACCTCACTTCAGGAGAAAGCTATTCACGAAGGTAAAATTGAAATAACCGCCAGGGGAAATGCTTATGTTGTTGTAGAGGGCTTGGATGATGACATTTTTGTTTCATCTAATAAGGTGAACAGAGCTTTTAATGGGGACAGAGTAGAGGTTATGTTAAGACCTTCCAGAAGTTCAAATAAATTAGAAGGGGAAGTAGTAGCAGTCCTTGAAAGAAAGAAAAATAATTTTGTAGGTATTCTTGAATTAAATAAGTCTTTTGCTTTTGTAAAACCCACGGATCATAAGATGTATACAGACATCTTTGTTCCTATAGATCTAATTGGGAAAGCAAAAAATGGAGAGAAAGTAATTGTGGAAGTATTGTCCTGGGAGAAAGATGCTGATTCTCCAACAGGGAAGGTAATAGAAGTACTTGGTTTACCCGGACTACACAATACAGAGATACACGCTATCCTTGCAGAATACGGACTACCTTACACTTTTCCAAAAGAAGTAGAACAAGTTGCTAATACCTTAGATACTTCTATTAAAGAAGCTGAGATTTCAAAAAGAAGGGATATGCGCGATGTGCTTACCTTCACTATTGACCCAAAAGATGCTAAGGATTTTGATGATGCCCTATCTTTTAAAAAGCTTCCAAATGGGAATTATGAGATTGGGATACATATTGCAGATGTTTCTTTTTATGTAACTCCAGATACTTTGTTAGACGAAGAGGCATATGAAAGAGCAACCTCAGTATATTTAGTGGATAGGGTAGTTCCTATGTTGCCAGAAATACTATCTAATAATGCTTGTTCTTTAAGACCTAATGAGGATAAATACACCTTTTCTGCAGTATTTGAAATAAACAACGATACACAAGTTATTAATGAATGGTTTGGACGTACAGCAATCCATTCTAATGAACGTTTTGCTTATGAGGAGGCTCAACATATAATAGAGAACAACACCAATTCTATTGACACCTCTGTTTCAATTAGAGGAGAAGCATACAGTGTATCAGATGAAATAAAAGAAGCGGTCCTCACATTAAATAAGCTGTCAAAAATTATGCGTGAAAAACGCATGAACGCTGGGGCTATCTCTTTTGATAAATTAGAAGTTAAGTTTAATTTAGATGAGGAGAATGTTCCGGTAAGTGTCTATTTTAAAGAAGCCAAGGATGCTAATAAGCTTATTGAGGAATTTATGTTGTTAGCTAACAGAAAAGTAGCAGCTTTTATTGGAAAACAACGTCCTGAAAAGACATTTGTGTATCGTGTTCACGATGAACCAAGTGAAGACAAGTTAATGGCTTTAAATGGCATCATTTCCAAATTTGGACACAAATTAAATTTCCATAACAAGAAGACTATCAGTGAATCTTTAAATAAATTACTGGAAGATGTAAAAGGGAACAAAGAACAAAACCTGGTAGACACCCTGGCTATTAGAAGTATGAGTAAAGCCATTTATACTACGGATAATATTGGTCATTATGGCCTGGCGTTTGATTACTACACCCACTTTACATCTCCTATTAGAAGATATCCGGATGTTATGGTACACAGACTACTTCAACATTATTTAGATGGTGGAAAATCACCTAAAGCAGATGCGGTTGAAGAAAAGTGTAAACACTCTTCTGATATGGAGTATTTAGCCTCGAGCGCTGAGCGGGATTCCATAAAATACATGCAGATCAAATTTATGCAAGATCACCAGGACAAGGAGTTCGTGGGTGTTATTTCCGGTGTCACTGAATGGGGTATCTATGTGGAGATCATTGAGAATAAATGCGAAGGAATGGTAAGGACCCGCGATATAAAAGATGATTATTATACCTTTGATGAACGGCAGTATGCTCTTGTTGGGGAACGAAGAAAGAAAATATATCAATTAGGAGACGAAGTAAGGGTTATGGTAAAGAACACAGATCTGGTTAAAAGACACCTGGATTTTAGTCTTCTTGGAAAAGTAACGTAACTTTTAACACATTTTATCGTTCTATACAAGACATCTTAAAGAACAGTTCATGAAAAGGTATATTTTATTACTTTTTGTTTGTGCAGGGACCTGGTCTTTGCAATCCCAGGAAGGAAAAGTATCTCAAAACCTGAGTAGTTTTAAAGAGCTTAAGGTTTTTGACGGACTATCCGTGAATTTGATACGCTCAGACAAAAACCAGGCAGTGATCACAGGTGCTAATACTTCTAAAGTAGCCATCGTCAACACTGACGGAGTGCTGAAGATACGAATGGAAATTGGTAAGCTTTTTAGTGGATACAGAACTTTTATAGACTTGTATTACACCCAAGACCTGGTTGTTATAGATGTCAATGAAGACGCGAGAATTACAACCAAAGAGACCTTAAAACAAGATGTTGTAGAACTCAAAGCCCAGGAAGGCGGGGAGATCAACATACAGGCACAGGTAGAACAACTATTGGTTAAATCAGTAACCGGAGGAGTTATAAATGCTACCGGCACCTCAGACAATCAGGATGTGCAAATAAATACCGGAGGAGTTTATAAAGGCAAGGACCTCAGAACAAAATTTACCACAGTAAATGTAAATGCTGGATCTAGCGCAGAGATCTACGCTACTTCCTATGTAAAAGTAAGTGTGAAAGCTGGAGGCACTGTCTATGTTTATGGAGATCCGGATAAAATGGAAGAAAAAACGGTCTTTGGCGGTAAAATAGAGCGAATGTAAATACAGTACAGATGATCGAAGATATACAAGCGGCTATTCCTCTTGGATTTTTCTTAAGCTTTATGATTGGCCCGGTATTTTTTGTGCTGTTAGAGACCAGCGCCACCAAAGGATTTAGAGCCGGACTGGTATTTGACGCCGGAGTGATCATTGCCGATATTCTTTTCCTTATCATAGCCTATTTCAGTAGTTTTCAGTTACTTGAGAATTTAAGCAACCAACCAGGACTTTTTGTGTTTGGAGGAGCTATTTTGTTGGTATATGCCATCACCATCCTTTTTAGCAAGGCTCCTATAAATGACAAAACTAATGTTCAAACCAGGAAAAAGGGCTATTTGGGTCTCTTTATAAAAGGATTCTTACTCAATTTTATCAATATTGGGGTATTGGTTTTTTGGCTGGGAGTGATCATTGTGGTAGGCCCCAGCCTAGACAATGACCCCGATAGAATATTGGTATTCTTTGCCACAATGCTCTCCGCGTATTTAATCACAGACATCTTTAAAATATTACTAGCTAAACAATTGAGGCGCAAGCTTACTTTACGAAGAATATTTTTAGTAAAAAAAGCGCTGGGAATTATATTAGCAATTTGCGGAATAGTGTTGATCGTAAAAGGATTTCTTCCAAAAGACAAGCTCAACATAGAAAAAGGGATAGAACTTATCCGGGAAGCAGAAGGCAAACAGTAATACTAAAAACAAAAAACCCTAACCTTAACAGGTCAGGGAAATCTAGAGGCATCGAGCGGATTCGAACCGCTGTACAAGCTTTTGCAGAGCTGCGCCTAGCCACTCGGCCACGATGCCTTTACAAAGCAGCAAATTTACGAAATTAAGATTGAAACATCACGCAAAAAAAATCCCCTAAATTACAGGGGACTATTATTTGATTGTATATTAGTTGAGGCATCGGGTGGACTCGAACCACCATAAAAGCTGTTGCGCAACTTCGTCTATCCAATTCGACCACAATGCCATTTAAACAAAGGTAGGAATTCACTTATCAAAATATAAGACAAGATCCCCTTCGTTCATCGAGTAAATGAATAACTCACCGATACAGAAGATACATTCCCTCTAATAGGCGGGTTTAATTTTGACACACTTACTTTTCCTTTAATTACCATACTGATCTCCTTTAAAATACGGTCCGCAATACGTCGAGCTACATGCTCCAGATAGTTTTGAAGGTATTTTCATCTCTTCTTTTACTATATGATTGATCAGCACATAGTCTGCCGTGTCCTTCAAAGAGTCGGTTGAAGCAGGTTTGCGGAGATCAGCCTTGACAATGACATCTACACGGTATTCACTGCCAATGCGGGTTTCTTCCTCCAGGCATCCATGGTAAGCATATAGTTTTATGTTATTTAAGGTAATAGTATCCAAGGTATTTTATTGAAATGTAAATGTAAACCATTTAAAAACTAGTACGTACAGCGGCAATTACTGAGTCCCTGGAATAGATCTACTCCGAGGGTTACCACATGTGTTCCTGTGCTAAATCCAAGGATCTCATTCAGGATGATCTGGTAAGAATACCCGAAGTAAAAATTGCTCTTTTTTAAGCCCATTATTGGTGCTATATATAGCGGGCTACCGATCTGGTCATTTAAGAACCTATAAGTAACACCGGCATAATAGTAATCTTCAAAATCGTACCAACGGAATTTTACATTTAGATCGGTCACAGAACGCCCATCACTTTCGAACCACTGAAAGAAGACAGATGGCTCGATCTCCAAACGGCTATTCTTGTTCTTGGTATACCTGTATCCTGTGTAGATATAGTAATTACGGAGACGGTTTGGCTCAAATACCGGGTTAAATTTGGTAAGGTCCTTATCCAGGAGGTTGGAGGCATTGACACTGAAATAGAACTTATCTTTTCGGTATAAAACACCTACATCAAAGTTGTGATTTGTGGTGGCCCTGTCGTCAGTAACGTTCGGATCTGGCCCATCGAAATTCTCAATATCTATGCGGAATTGATTAAAATTATAAGAGATCCCAAAGGAAACAAACTCATCGTCATACCTATCAAGCGTTAAATGGTGTGCAAAGGATAGCCTTGCGCCTCGTTGTTTTGTCTCTCCGTTGCTATCATTGTACAACAACATTCCCAATCCAGACCTGTTCCCTATTCTGGCATCTGCCGCCAAAGATTGAGTATCTGGCGCGTCTTTGATGCCCACCCACTGGGTTAGACCATTGACACGGATCTTAATATGGTCGCCAATACCCGCATAGGTAGGAGACATCACAAAGGGATTGTCTGCCAAATACTGGGAGAGCTGCGGCAAGGTAAGCTCCTGCCCCCTGGCGAACACCGCGCTCAGTAATAAGATTCCATATATAATAAACTTACGCATAGTTGTATTTCGGTTAAATTCTCCTATCTGTAGAGTGTAAAATGTCCTACAAATTCTCTTTCATCTCTTTCTCCATTCAGTTTCACCACGTACCAGTAGTCGCCTGTTGGGAGCATGCTGCCTAGGTACATTCCATTCCATCCTGGGGAATTCAGGGTAATCCTGTAGAGTTCTCTACCATAACGGTCAAAAACGATGGTTAGTATTTCCGGGAAGCCCTCCATGTTTCTAGGGATCCAGGTGTCATTCATCCCGTCTCCATCAGGGGTAAAGAAGTTTGGTAATTCTATATCAATAAACTCCATAAAGATCTGGGCTTCAACTTCACAACCGTTGGCATCTATCACCCTAACGGTGAAGGTGTCTGTACGATTGATAAAGTAAGTATTGTCTGTACCGTTATCATCTCCATCGAAAATAAAGGTATAATCTTCTAAGCCACCTGTGGCAATAGCTGTAATCTCATTGATATTGTTTTGTTCCAGAACCAGTGTCAGCGGATCAAAGTTTTCGATCTCAAAATCGATCGTTTGAACACATCCATTAGCATGGGAGATAGCTATATAATGAGACCCAGGGGCTGTATTGGTAAAGTCGGGATTTAGTTGCATATCTGCAGGATCTGTTGAATCCAGGGCATACATGATAGATCCAAGTACTGTTGGGTCATCCATAGTGATGTTCAGGTAATTATCCGGAACAGCAGCAGTACATTCGTATACAGGCTCAACGATTCCATTCAGATTAACACCCGGATCAATTACAACAATTACATTAGCTTCACAATCTTGTGCGTCTCTGATAAATACCACATAAGTTCCTGCAGCCAGATCAGAATAGAAGAACTGGTCTTGAACAAAAGCAGAATCTACTGTAGTATTTAAGGCCGTTCTGTAAGGTGCAGTACCTCCGGCAATACTTACCGTGATGGTACCATCTTCACTTCCGGCACAGATCTCAGGTTCTGCTACATAGGTAGCTGTCACAGGAGCAGGCTCGGTAATTGTGAACTGGAATGGAATAAAACATCCATTTTCATCTTGTGCAATGACATCATAGACACCAGGAGCCAATCTATCGAAAGTGTTTTCTGTATCGAACTGATTAAGGTTTGGCGTAATAGCGTACAAGATAGTTCCGGTTCCACCAGATACCTCTACCGTAATGGTACCATCTGCTTCACCAGCACATGTAACATTGGTAAATTCTTCTCTGTCTATTTGAAGTGGAAGAGGCTCGGTGATCACGATCTCATTAGTCACTTCAACGCAATCGCTACTTACAACCCTTATATAATAACTACCGGCAATTAGTCCACTAAAATCTCCGTCTGGCTGTGGTCCGGCTAAAAGCGTTGTTAAGGCTGCATCTGAGAACAATTCATAAGAATAATTTCCTAATCCACCTGTAGCGTCGGCAATAATGGTGGCCGTTGCCTCCCCAGTACAATTTATCATTGCAGCACTAAGATCCAGGCCAATAGTAAGAGGCGGTATAGGATCTATAGATACCTGATTGGAAATATTAGCCTCACAACCAAAGGAGTCGCGAACATAATATTGATATACTCCCGCAACTACAGTAAACGTATGGGTGTTTCCACCAGACATTGGTGAGAAGACCACGTTGTCTGCACTGTACTCATATGGCGCGGTTCCACCCGTTGCAGAAAGTGTTATCTGTGCATCATTAGTACAGGTAAGCTGACTGGCCTGTAACAATGAACTCTCAACATCTGAAGGCTCAGTTATAGTAACCTGTATGGTTTCCACATCACAATTCCAACCATCTGATACCGTAATACTGTAGATTCCGGCGCCCAGATTATTAAAGATTGGACTGGTCTGTCCACCACTTGAAAAATTGATCACTGCACCCGTTGGGTCGTAATAGTTCAATTGATATTGGTACACACCCTTACCACCTACCACATTGATTGCGGTAACTGTTGCATTGGTGTCCCCATAACAAGTCAGCACAAGTGGAGCACCTGTAATATCTGCAGTAATTGGTGCAGGCTGAACAAGGGTTTCCGTATCATTTAGGACACATCCTCCTGCATCTGTAATATCTATTGTGAAATTACCGGCAGAAAGCCCTGTAAATGTCTGGCTATTCACTCCAGTTACAGTATAAACCTGGGCCGTTGTGGTATTGGTCAATACGATATCGTAAGGCGCATATCCACCAGATGGATCTACCAAGATCTCACCCTGGTCATTCGTACAGGTAACATTGGCAACTTCATTTACTACTGTTATAAGCGGAGTGCTTGGAGATAAGATGGTAATAATATTACTGTCTTCAACACACAATGGTAAAGCCGTTTCGGTAACACGGACAAAATAGTTCCCAGCAGGGAGACCATTGATTGTCAACGGATTGACCGCTGTATCTCCAACACCTGTGATACCGGTTGAAACTGCAGCACTAGTAAATACTTCGTAAGAGTAAGTTCCGGTGTATCCGGTCACATCTATTTCCAAAGCACCATTTGAGTCGCCAAAGCAAACAACAGGAGCTGTTGCGATAGCTACCACATCAATAAGATCGAACGCCAAGATTTCATATGGAGCCGTATCTGTATAACAACCGGTTGCATTGTCCGTGATTCTGAACACATAGGTGCCTATAGTACTAAGATCGTACTCTGCCGTAGTATTTGTAGGCGTAGCTGTTTGGGTTGCATTAGGATTTCCAAGCGGCAAGGCATCAACCGTATAGGTGTTTGCCGGATTTCCATCATCGGTAATCGTAATTAGCACTTGTTCAGGATTTGCACATGAGATAGCGGTAACCTGAGATACGGCTGCGGTAAATACATTAAGAGGATCAATGGAGACCATAGCTGTATCTGTACAGCCATTATTATCCCTAACGGTTACTGTAATATTCTGAACAACCCCCGTATCGTTGATGTTGAACGTATTGGAAGAGAAGAAATTAACCCCGTCAATACTGTACACATATGGTGCAGTTCCATCTAAAGCCGTAGCTGTTATTACTGCTTGAGTAACGCTATTATCAGCAGCACAAGCAAAGCTGGTAGCAGTGGCTGAAACAGACAGAATAACCGGCTCATTGATGACCACGGTTTCTGTATGGACACAATTCCTGTCTGAAGTAACTGTAATATCATAAGATCCTGCAATTAAGCCGTTAAAGATGGGGCTTGATTGTACCACCGGAGGGTTCGTGCCATCATCTAGGGTATAGGAATAAGGAGGGTTATCATTCGACGGGTCTAAATCAACATTTATGGATCCATCGCTTCCTCCAAAACAGGAAACATCTTCTTTGGTATACGTGAAGGTAACCGGCGTAGGGATCTCCAGGGTAATTGGCGCCTGGGCATCACAACCAGATCCTGATATATCGTACACAATAGCGGTATAGGTATCTGGAGCCAGTCCTGTAAAGTTATTTGAGGCCTGAGGCACTCCACCAATTACACTAAATCCACCACCATCTAAAAGGTCGTATTCGTAACTACCAGATCCACCAGTAGCTGTGATAGTAATTTCACCATCATTCAGCGCACACGAAGGCTGTAGATCTACATCTGGAGTAAGGCTCAATGGAGGTAAGATCGTAATAGAATCTGTATCGGTACAACCATTCGCATCCCTAACAGTAACCGTATAGGTTCCTGCAGCAGATACCGTGATCGTTGGGCTCGATTGATACCCGGCCCCTATGCTATATTGTAATGGGGCAACACCTGTTCCTACTACAGTGAAACTAAAGGATGTTCCACTAGAGGTACATTGGTCTATTGCATAAGCAGGCGCGGTAACAGTTGGCAATGGATCTTCATCTACTGTTTCAGTAATGAAAGTAAAACAACCATTAGCATCCTGAATATAGATATCATAATCTGCAGGATAAACACCTGGAGTAAGTACAGCGCTAGCGCTGGCTGTATAGTCTGCCGGAACAGGAATGTTACCTGTTGGCATAAAGGCATAAGTATAGCCAGGTGTACCACCACTTCCTTGTACGGTTACTTGCGCACCAATATTACAATTTGCATTGGTGTTGGAAACAACAACTATCCCTACCGGAGCACTTGGCGAACCAATAGTAATTGTATTTGTAAGATCATCACAGAAAGGAGTATCTGTAGCGATTACCTCTAGGTATAGATTGCCAGCAGGCAGTCCGGAAATAATTCTCGGGTTTACTGAGGTATCTGTTGGAATGACCCCTGTGATAGCCGTAGCAGTATCATCGAACACCTGGTAGGTATAATTCCCCACGTAGTTGTTAACCAGAACAGAAAGTTCTCCATCCGAATCCCCGAAGCAGGTAACCGGAGTTACCGCCGTGGCAATAGCCTCGATCAGATCATATGGGGCTATGGTATAAGGAGCAGACGTAAAGTAACAGCCAGTAACATTGTCGGTCACCCTAAAAGTGTAATCCCCTGGTGCGGTTAATGTAAAGTCGGCTGTAAATATACCGGGTCCAGGCGTTATTGTAGCCATTGACCCTAAAGGCAACAGATCAAAATCAAAGTCTCCGGAGCCTCCGGTAACTGTAACTCTGGCCGTTTCATCATTAAGACAGGTAATAGCTGTAATTTGGGCAATGGCAACATCGGTTATGGTTGGCAATGGATTAATAGTCACTACATCAGTATCTGTACAACCAAAGTTATCCTTAATAGTTACCGTAATATTTTGAACAACACCGGTATCATTGACATTAAAGGTATTTGTGCTAAAGAAATTCACCCCATCTATACTATAGGTATAGGGAGCTGTACCATCAGCACCAACAGCTGTAATGACCGCTTGTGTTGGTGTATTGCTCGCATCACAGGCAAAGTCGGTTGCCGTTGCCGTTACATCTACAGGAAGCGGCTCTGTTATAGTAATATTAACACGGTCCTCACAAAGACGTGAAGATCTAGTCAATACTTCGTAGTCACCTGCAGCAAGGCCGGTAAATGTATTGTTGGATTGTGGACCATCTAGTAAAACAAGACCGGTACTGTCATATAATTCATATACATAGGGCGGATTGTTCATTCCTGGATCCAGAATAGCTGTTACGGTACCATCATTGCCTCCCGAACAGGAAACATTGGTTTGTGTAGTTGTAAAAGAAACTGCTGCGGGCACTTCTAATTCTATATTGACCGAAGCTCCACATCCTGCAACAACACTGTCGTATACATAAGCGGTATATAATCCCGGAGCAAGTCCTATAAATAAAGGTGCTGCCTGTGGCCCACCTTGGCTAACAGCCCCTAGGAATAATTCATAAGTATATACTCCAGATCCGCCATATGGAGTAAGTAGTATTTGACCATCATTGGCAAAACAATTCGGCTGCACCTGGGCTTCTGCAGTAAGGGCAGAAGGCGGATAAATGTCTACGGAAACTAAATTTCCACAAGTGTTAGAGTCTTTTATTTCAAATGTATAATTCCCGGAATTAAGTCCGGTGAAATCTACAAAATCGGTTGCATTTGTTAAGGTGGTTGATTGATAAGCACCGCCATTTACACTTAATGTGTATGGCCCTATGCCAGCCACATCCAGGGTAACCCGAATAATGAATCCACCTTCGGCGGCGGCACACTGATTCAGGACAGCTGCAGAAATAACGGGTTCTGGATCTGCAACAATGGCTACATCCAAATGCGGACTTACAATACATCCACTGGCATCCTGGGCATAAACATCCCAGTTTAAATCAATAGCAGGGTCTAATTCCGCATAGTTGCTGACTGTATAATCGCCAGGATTTGCGGGTGCTCCATCAGGAACAAAGGCATAGGTATATGGCCCTGTTCCACCACTAGCCAATACGGTTACCTGGGCATCTTCGTTACAATTGGCGTTGTTATTATCTGCCAGAGAAAGGCTTATAGGCGTAGGCTCCAGGATCCTAAAAGCGTAGGTGTTAGAACACTGAGTACCACCAACTTCTTCGAAATAAAGGATATAATCTCCTGGGACAATGTCATTAATTGTCACCGAACCTGTTGGACCACCCACAGGACCTGTTGCTGTACCCGTATAAACACCGGGACCGGAAGCAGGATTATTGGTAAGGGTTTCTAAAACGCTGTAATTAATATCAGTTACCGTAGGATCGAATCCTTCGATCCGGAACGTAATGCTTCCATTTGTATCTCCAAAACAAGTAACATCTGTTACGGTTGGAGTGGCAACGACATCTATGGAAGACAAGGTTGGAATGGTCACTTCAACATAACTGGAACACATAGTACCAGTGTCAATCGCTTGGAAAATATAAGTTTGTCCTGAATTTAAGCCTGTAAAGGTGGCAATTTCCTGAGAAGGCCCAATAAATATTTCCGAAGAAGGCCCTATTGCCGTTCCGTAAATGGTAAAGTCGTATGCACCTGAGCCACCATCTGCTGATAATTCAACGGTTCCTCCTGTTGGACAGTCAACAATAGCCGGTGCTGCATTCAATGTTAAGAATGGATTTGCAAAAACTCTAACAGGGTTTTCGTAATACTCACAACCATTGGCATCAATGATCCGTACATAATAATCTCCAAAATCCAATCCATCAAAGGTCACGGAAGTGGCCGCTGTATTTACGATTGGGTTTGCCCCTGTTACCGGAACAATATTGTTCATATTATCATAGAGCGTGTAGGTAAAATTAGCTACACCACCGCTAGTGATTGTGATGTCTATTCTACCGGGAATATCACCCACTCCAACACCCCCGCAGGAAACATCTACCGGTGTCACATTTGCATCAAATAAGGCAGGATCGTTAAGGGTTACATTATCTGTAAACTCACATCCTTTTGCATCTCGTACCGTATAACTATAGGTACCTGCGGCGAGACCTGTGTAAACCGATTGAGCGGTAAATGGCGAACCATCAAAACTGATCAGATAAGGTGAAATACCGAAATTAGGGTCTACATTTATTTCGGCAATCCCATTGGCATCCCCGTTACATGTTGGGTCTGTAGCAGTGGCTGTTGCCACAGGATTTATCGCCGGGGTTACGGTAATAATATTCGATTCTGACACACAACCCTGGTTATCCGTAACACGGAATTGGTATGTTCCGGCTACTAAAGTTGTATAAGGGAAGCCAGCTCCATAAGCAACATACCCGGCACTATTAATGTCTATTTCATAGGTAAATGGGGCATATCCCGGACCTACATTAAGGTCTATTACCGCATCTGGTGAACCTGTACAATCCAGATCCTTGTTCAGGACAGCATTGGAGGTCAATTCTGGTGCAATAGTAAATGGTACATCATCACTACATCCATAGGAATCTAATACTGTAAAAGTGTAATTTCCCGGGATCAGATCTGTAAAAGTGTTCGATGTTTGCGTTGGGCCGCCATTTATTCTGTAAAAATATGGAGCCTGTCCGCCAGCGGCGCCTACAACAATGGTAGCAAGGCTGGTAGAAGAATAACACAAGTCTGAAGTTGGATCAATACTGGCAACCGGACTCGTAGGATTAACGATAACAAAGGTATCGGTAACCGTACATCCGCCAGAGTCGGTGACACTTATTGTATAGGTTCCTAATTGGCTAAGACCAAAGAAAATATTAGTTGGTTGAGGCCCCAGAACTGTTGTATCTGGTTGTTCTAATTCATAGGTGTATCCGCCCCAACCATCGGTTGCGGTAATAGTTACACTTGCATCTGTAGAACAGGTTAATGGAGACACAACAAAGGTAAAGGCTAATGGCAATGCAGGCTCTGATACTGTAATAGTATCTGTATCCGTACAAAGGGTAGTTTCATCTGTTACAACAATGGTATAGTTGCCGGCAGCCAAGCCCGTTAGGTTGATAGTTGCAGCAGACTGACCTACTACAGAAGCTCCTCCATTCACAGAATAGGCATAGGTGCCAGAAAAATCACTTACCGCAAAATCAATGGCTCCGTCAGCAGCTCCAACACAGGAAGCATTATTTACCAATACACCTGCAACTTGTACTTTAACAACAGGATTTAGCGTATAATTCTCATCGTAAGTACATCCGTAGCTATCCGTAACCCTGAAAGTATAGGTATCTGGTGCAAGACCTGTAAAGACATTACTGGCTCCGTTATTCACAGCTGCCGGGGCAATGATCTCATAAGTAATAGCCCCCACTCCATCGGTTACCGTTAGGGTAACATCAGAGGTTTCAGCAGGACAATTTGCAGGCGTTGCCGAAAAGGAGATATCGGTTGGTGGATCAAGTGGTGGAACTACGGCATTGGCTGTTACAAAAGTACAGCCGTTGCTGTCCATTACCGTAATTGTATATGAGCCGTCTGTTAATCCGGTAAAGGTGTTAGACGCACCAAAAGTAATTCCGTCAATGCTATAGGTATATCCGGGATTACCGCCGGTTACATTTTGTGCCTCAATAGTAGCTGTTTGTAAACAGGTATAGACCTGGGTAACTACCGCATCTGCATTTATTGGATTCGGAGTCGTAAGGGTCACACTACCCACATACGTACATCCTTTGCTATCCTCAACAATATAATTATAAGTTCCACCAGGAAGGTTGGTATAGGTGGTTTGATTAGATAATCCGGCACCATCAAAATCTACCTGGTAAGGAGCTGTTCCAAAGTTAGGATCGATCAGGATCTCAACAGAACCATCCAAATTACTATCACAGGTTGGATCCGTAAAATTGTGAGTGGCAACTGGGTTTGTTATTGGGTCTACAACAATCGTCGTTTGGGCCGTACATCCTTCATTATCAGTAATCAGGAACGTAAAGGAACCATCTACGGCTGTTGTGTATGTAAAAGTATTACCAACGACAGCAGTACTGGCTCCGCCATTTACCTGGTATGTATAAGGTGCGTACCCATCATTGATGGTAATATCTATCACGGCATCTGGAGATACCGTACAATCTAATTCTTTAGTTAAAATACCTGTTGTTGTTAGCTGAGGTTCAATGGTGACAGTATTCGATGTGGCAGTACAGCCAAAAGAATCTGTTACAACAACGGTATAAGCACCAGGAGTTAAGCTGGCAAAAACATTAGAACTTTGGTTTGCCCCTCCATTTAAACTATAGGAATATGGAGCAACACCACCAGCAACATTCGCATTCAGGGTAACCCCGGTTGCCGGATTATAACACAGATCTGTTGCAGGATCTAAGGTTAATGTTGGATTTCCAGGGGCACTTATCGTAAAAGTATCTGTAACAGCACATCCACCAGAATCTGTTGTGGTGATTGTATAGTTTCCTGTTTGACTAAGGCCAGAGAATACATTGCTTCCTTGAGGCCCTAAAACAGTAGTGTCTGGTTGTTCCAATTCATAGGAATATCCACCCCATCCGCCGGTGGCTGTAATCGTAACAGATGCATCTGACGAACAGGTTAAAGGAGTAGTTACAAACGTAAATGCCAATGGAGCTGCCGGTTCACTAACCGTAACGGTAAAAGTGTCCTGGCAATTGGTTTCTTCATCAGTAACAAGTATCGTATAATCTCCGGCAGTAAGGCCAGAAATGGTAATTTGTGCATCATCTTCATTGTCATCTATAGGCCCTCCATTGATGCTGTATTCATATTTGTCATCAAAGTTGGTGATATCAAAAAGTATTTCACCGTCTGCACCACCAACACAAGAAACATTGCTTACCAAAGTACCAGTCACACTAATTAATGGGATGGGGTCTATGGTAAAACTATCTTCAAAGAAACATCCGTTTACATCGGTTACCCTTGCCACATAAGTTCCCGGGGAAAGTCCGGCAAAGAATCCTTCATCATCATTTACGGAGGTGGAGGGAATTAGCGCAGGGGATACAATATCAAAAGTATAAGGCGCTTCTCCTTTATGGACATGCAGAGTTACATCGGCCGTATTAGAAGGGCAAGTAACGTCTGTCATGTCTCTAACATGAAGTCTGTCTGGCGATTCAACATCGTCTATCTGTACTTTATTCGTCTTATACTCACAACCATTTACATCTCTGATCCATATTTCATAGTCTCCGGGAGTAAGGCCTGAAAAAGTTTGGGCACCCGCTCCTGAAACGAAATTTATTCCGTCAATACTATAAGAGTACGGAGCAGTTCCTCCGGTAACATTCTGTGCTTCAATGATACCATTAGCAATACAGCTGTAGTCCTGAACGATCACCGCATCACCATCTACGCCGTCTACCGGCCCACCAATGGTAAAAGGTTCATCGTAATCACAGGAAGCAGCACCTAAGGTTGTTGTAAGCGTAAGCGTATAATTTCCTTGCTCCAGATCGGTAAAAGTGCCTGAACCGTTCGAAGCTGTTGAACTGTCTGGGTATGTTAAGGTATAGGAAATGGTGTATCCGTTGCTATTGATAATATTCACAGAAACGGAACCGTCATCATCACCAAAACAGGTTTCATCTACCGGTGATATAGTATAATCAATAGCTGGTTCTACGGTAATAGTAGCAGTATTTGAAAGCGCCCAACAGTTGTTGGCATCTACTACCACAAAAACATAGTCGCCTTCTTCTCCGTTAGCAAAGCTGAAATCATTTTCAACCTGGAATTCAGCCGGAGGAATATCTGTAATATCTGTATAAGTGGTAACACCATTATAACTCCAGATGGCATACACATAATCTGGATTTGGGAAGCCACCAGAACCGGTTACCGTAATGATACCATCCAAACAATCGATTGGTTTGGTAGTAGCAGCAGTTGCAGCAAGATCAGTTAAATCATTGATAGTCACCTGCTCTGTAAGGTCACAACCATCGTCTGTTGTTACTCTTACATCGTAAACGCCATCATTTAAATTTTGGAAGGTGTAATTATTGTCATTGGTTGGGCCATAGGTATCTATGGTGGTCCCTCCTTGTGATATTTCATAATAGTACTGTGGCTCTACATCCAGAGCAGAGATAGAGATCTCTCCCAACCCATTACAATCTGTGTCTTTTGTGGTGATGTCTAGTTGGAAATCCCTGGTTAGAATACCGATATTCTCAAGACGGAAAATACATCCATCGGTTACACCAATTTGACGCATTTCTACCGTATAGGCTCCATTACTACCAATAGTAAAACTTGGTCCGTTATTAGCACTGAAAGGCACCAGAATGTTACCATTGGTTGCATCCAGTAACTGATATTCATAATCAGCCGGCATATTGGTAACAGTGATATTGCCCGGGGTAGCACAGATAAGATCTCTGGTATTGTACTGAGGGTCTAGCGGGTTCTTAAAGATGTTGAAATAGAATCTTGTAAAACATCCGTTTTGGTAATTGATGATCAGGCGATATTCACCAGGATCTGAGGCCAAAAAGTTGTTCCCGGTTCCTACATTGCTCCAGGTACATCCTGAGTTTTTGTTTGCACAATCCGCACCTGCTGATGCACAGCTGGCCGGATCTAGTTGTTCCCAGTCAATGCTATCAGCATCCGGGATATTAATGGAAATAAGTTCGGTATCATTTAATCCACACAGGAATATTTTTGGCAGGAGTTCCCCATCATTCGGACAGGTTACGATTTCCCCTTCCACGGTGTTGGAAGTGTCATTTATGAGGTCTATGATTGGGTTGGTCTGGGTGGCTCCAAAAGGCTCTACAGTAATGATCTCCTGAAATCCTTTACACGGATCAGCAATGATCTTGTCAACAATATATATTCCAAGATCGGTAACTAATTGAGTGCTTGGGTCACCATCAGGATCTCCGTCATCAATGAGGGTATCTCCTGCATCAATAAGGCCATCTTGATTTTCATCGATGTACCAAACATAACTATCGAAATTATCTCCAGCATCTAATAATACGTTATCGCCACAAAGTTGTACGGTACGGCTGTAATCACAGCTTTCAAGGTCGTCTAACAAGAAGTTAGTAGCCCCTGGGGTAACAAATCCGCAATTATCAAAATCGGACACACTGGGATCATCCGTAATCACATTATTGTTTATTACTCCCTGGTAGGTAGAATAGGCGAGGTTAGGAATTTGGTCAGTACAAGCGTCCACAAAATCAAAACAGTTTTCTGCCACCTGAACCCGCATCCGTATTTCTCTTAGCGGATCCCCTTCTTCAACGATATTGTCGGGAATATTAAAAGGAAATTTCATGGCTCACAGGATCATAGGTATAGGTAACCCCACCCGGTAACACCAGGTTGGATTCGTCTATGGTAACATTAACAGGTAAGATGTCGCGCAACACGTAGTTAGTGGCGTCATCGTTCCCAATGTTCTGAAAGGATAGTACGTAATCTAGTAATTGTCCCAGGTTAACACCCATTCCGGTTATATCATTACCGGCAATGTCTTCCACCTTTTTTTCCACTACTATATTGGGCTCAATGATCTCAATATTAAAGGAGTTAAAGAAAGGGTAATATTGGTCACCGCTTGAGGTAAAACGAAGGGTTGCTGCGGTTTCTGAATTTGGTATTATGGAGTTACCCGGATTGTTCAACAAGAACATATCCGTATCATAACCCAAAGTGTTAACGCTATTAGGGTTTCGGTTGTTTGTTATAGCCCCGTTTAGGGTGATGTTACTATTAAAGAAGTTATTTGCGGGATTTACTCCATTACTGATATTCGTAAAACCAGGAACTGTGGCTGCGCTTATCTGCATTCTGTCCCCTGTGATCCTGTTATCCCCTTCTAAAGCGGCAGCGCCAATATTGGCACGTACCGGACCTGCAGGGATTGTGTTAAAACCGGTATAGTTGATATCTACCGTTGGGTTAGCACTTCTCACCCTGGCAAAACCATCATACGTGGTGATTAATTTCCCGGTAAGGGTTGGATTTTCATACACAATAATAAGTGTCCAACCAGCTGCGGCACCTCCGCCAGGAGATAAAGATCCTACTACAGAGCGAACGTTGGCAATGGTATAATCCCCGGTGGGGTCAGCCATAGGGGTTATTAATGCTGTTACATCTGCATAACAGGCATATGGACTGTTTTGTGTTACGGACGGGTCTCCACTGGTAAAACCATCGAATAAGACCTCATCAGCCACTACATCTACATAGGCGCCACCAGGCACCATAAATCTTACCTGGTTAAAATCGGTTTGGCGATTGGTCCCTAAAGCCTGTCCTGCCTGCTCGCTGGGGTAGGTCGCAGACCAATACAGTCCGGCATATCTGATAAGGTTACAACTGGCATTTGGAAACGTAAAAGTGGCGGTACTCGAACTAAAGGTTGTAGGGTCACCATCTACGTCTATATATTGCTGGTTAAGCCAGTCGTTATAGGTAGATGAGTTGCCTGTGGCATTATAAGGATCCTCAGGTTCAGTATTACCTGTACCTCCATCTCGGTTAACGATATTGTTAGCAACAAAAGTAAGATCACCCTTGATGTTATTCTGATATCGAATCTCAAAGGAGTTAAACTCTTGTGAGAAGCCCAGATACGAAAAAAGGACTAAACAGGCCGTAAGTATTTTATGGGTAAAGTTAGGTCTCATTTATGCTATTAGATTTGGGGTGACACGCATGATCCACATCTTGTCATTATATGCGTCGTTTATTTTTGAGTAGTAAGAAACCAAAGCGTTGTTCCAGGAATTGTGCTTCTTAATATATACGTATCGGTATTTATTCTGTGGATTTATAAAGTAACTAGCACTTAATCCTCTGGAATTCAAAAGTTTTACAAACCGAGTGGCATTCTTGGGATTGGCAAAAACGTTGGCAATGATATAGTAATCTGTTATTCCCTGAGAAAGGCCATATGCTGGTTCTTCGGTGGCATTATTTGCAATATTATCTTGTGCCACTACATTCTTCTGAAGCACATCTGTTCCAAATTTGGAAGACTTCTCTTTGATCTTATTGGTATTTGCAACGTAGGCATCATTTCTATAACGATTCTCTACATTCATGATCCATAGATCACCCGTATAATTCCCACCCATTTTGGTGCGATAGGCATCTTCGGCTTCTTTCCAGCTATTGTATCTTTTCAGATATACATATTTAAGTCCGTTACTCGGATTGTCTATATAATTAGCAGGGAAACCCTCATCATTCATGGCATCTACGAACTTATTAAGGTAATGCTCATCCTGGTAGACATTTGCCACCACATAGTAACCATCCTCAACTCCTTGAAGGTCTCTGAATTTTCTACTCTTAACACCCGAAGCAGCCTGAGGTTGTCTGGCTTTCTCTTGTTTTGTGTTAACCTGCGCAACAGCATCTCTGGTCTGTTCTTTCTGAAGAACCGGCTCGGGCTGGCTATCCTTTACAGGTTTTTTGTTGAATTCTTTTGGATCAACAGTTTGTTGTGCCAGGGCTGATTTGTCATTATTTAGGAAATACTCCTCTTTAGCTCTTTCCACAAGATCGGGGCGCTTTCCATTGGTTTCATTGCGAACCATTCGCATCACCCTTTCAAACCTGTCTTCAAGATCCTTTTGGCGGTTGTTTTCCAGAGAATCTTGTCTGTACATCAATTCGGCAAGAATGGCATCGTTCTCAGTAAGACGGCGCTTCAACTCAGCTATTTCTTCATCCTTATCACTTAAGTTCTCTTCAAGCGCTTCTTTTTCTTCCTCATTTTGAGCCAGAACCTCTTCGCTATCTTCTAGCATTACCCTGTCTTCAGTAAGGTTAGGTGTAAAGGAATATGCAAAGGAGATCTCATGGGTTAACCCAAAATTATCGAAGGTGTTAGATAATCCTTTTTCCATGGTATATCCAATGGAAACTCGTTTGTTAAGATTAAAACCAATACCCGCAGATGCTCCATAAAAGCTATCGTACCCACCTTGCACCCATCCAAGTCTCGGAAGGTCAAGAATAAGATTTCCGCCTAGGACAAATTCTTCCTGCCCTACCTTTCTTGCTCGCGCAAGAGGCATGAGTCGGGCGTTTTCCATTATCCCTGAGGCATTTTCAAACTGATGGGTATATTGTAAGTGACCAGAGTAAGTCTTATCCTGAAAATCGGAAACAGATTCATTGGTCTTTAGATTGTAATCGAAAAGGTTTTCGGCAAACAAGCCAAAATCGAATTTCCCATAAGAGAGGTTAAATCCGGGCTGGAAAGATATAAGCGATACATCCTGAAAGCCATTTAGCAAAGGATCATTTTCTATTGGATTGGCCCTGTTCTGATCGAATCCACTATTATAGTAGGATAGGTTGGCACCAAAAGTAAAATTACTCTTATCACTAAGTTTTATTCCATATGCGTAATTGGCAAGTATTCCATAATTGCTTACAATACCCTCGCGTTGTGTGTACAAACTTAGACCCAGGCCTGTGCGGTCGTTCATTCTACCGCTATAACTAAGAAAATAAGTTTGGTTGTTATCATCAAAGGTTACCGATTGATTTCGGTGTAAGAGGTTAACGTACGACTTATCCTCACGCACCGTTGAAAATGTAGGATTGATCAGAAACCTGTTATATTTCAACAGATTCTGAGAGGGTACGTCATAGGTGATAAAAGGATTCTCATCCTGAGCATTCAAGCTCAGGAATCCCGTAACACACAACAACAATAAAAGGAGTACTCTTGGTTTCATTGGTTTGGTTAACGTATAACGGTTATGGTGCCTTGTTTTAGGACCTCCGATGCATTTCTAATTTTATAAAAGAACACCATGTTCTGCTTTGTAAACGCGGCAGAAGATGAAGGCCAGTTATTCTGATAATTAAATTCGTTTATGATCTCTTTACCTTTTTCATTGTAAATAATGACATTAACGTCTGCTTTGTAGGAATAAGAATTTGGAATGATCCATTGATCATTTATCCCATCACCATTCACAGTGATCACATTAGGCACTTTAAAGGTGTCTAGGTAAGTCACATTTATATTTCTAATGATCTGGCAATTCCCAATAGTAGCGATCAGAACAAAATCTCCCTCTTCCGTAAAAGTCATTGAAGAGCCTGTGCTCATCTCAACATTGTTGCTGTCTAACCATCTATAACTACTTCCTCCCGAAGCAGAAACAGTTCTTGAGCCCCCTTCCGGGAATACAACATCAGTAGAAGGATCTAGTGTAATAAGATTTTCGTCTAAAGGATTTATATCGATCTCATTAGAACGCAATGGACATCCGTTTCTCATTAATACCAATTGGTACATACCTTCTTCGGTCACTGTGAGATCGGCGGTTGTTACGCCTAGATCTGTTCCGTTTCTGTTCCAGGTAAATGTCTCTCCACTTAGATTGGTGGTTGTACTAATTGTAATTGGTTCTGAAGGACCACAACTTACAAGACCCGTACTGCTTATTGTTAAGGTCTCATTGACCAGGAGCTCAACAGTTAAATTGTTGGAAGTACTTGAATATGTGCTAAGAGTACCATCTAAGGTATAGGTGCCATTTTCTGTCGGATCCGTTAAGCTGATAGAACTGCTATTTGCTCCGGCTACATTGGCGCCATTAAGTTTCCATTGGTATGCAAAATCATTTTGTATTGCACTGGTGACATCGGTCTTGTTTCCTCCGGCATCAACAGCATTTATAGTTGCAACCTCCAGGGCAATACTGGTATTTTCACAAGCTACATAGGAAGTAGCATAGTTTATAATCAGTTCAAAAGAAGCGGGCGTAACAACAACCGTGCTCTCAGAATCTAATGATGTAGAAGTACAAGCACCACCACTTAAAGTAACTCGCGCAAAATAAGTACCTGTTTCAGTGTCGGTTACCACTAGACTGGCAGAGGTAGCTCCCGCAACCGGACTACCATCTTTATACCATTGGTAGGTTGGGGATGATGCATCTGTACTGACACTTAAAGTAGAATTTTGTCCGGGCAGCAATACAATGTTTGCTGCATTGTCTCTGGTAACTGTAAAGTTTCCGGCATTGGTGATGGTCACCGCGGCAGAACGTTCTAAACAGGCACCCGGCCCAAAGATCTCTACTTCATAGTCACCTTCAAATCCGGGACTTGAAGCATCTACAGTATATATGTAATTATCAGAAGCCGGGATAATTGCTCCGTTCTGATACCATGTATAAGTTAAACTAGGATTGTTGATGTTGGCTTCCAGCGGCATAGTCTCCCCGCTACACAGATCTGTTTTAGCCGGGGGATTAATAGCGACACCCAGACTAGTGCCTGAGGTTACATCAATAATATTGGAGAGTGTATTTCCGGAACCGGAACATGCGCCATAATCTATTTCCACATTATACATGCCTGAAGCAGACACGGTAATGGATTCTGATTTTTCAGTAAGAGGCGTTCCAGATCTGTACCAATTATACTGAAAGGTATCTGCGTTGGCTAATCCATAAACCTCAAGTGTAATGGAATTACCATCACATACTTCAGCAGTTCCATCACCAAAATCGGCTTGTCCCTGTGGTCTTATGGTAAGTCCACTGTTTACCCCAATGTAGTACATAGGGTATGGATCAGAAGCAGGCCCGATAACAGCCGGACTAGTACTACGCACACGAAGTCTGTAGTTTTCACCCCTGGTATCTATGGGAACTGTGAATTGCATATAGAAATCAAAAACAAGATTATTAGAATTATCTGTTGCAAGTTCAACAGGGCTGCTAAAATCTCCTGTAGCATCAGACAATTCGAGGATAAACACGTTATCGGAATTCACCAAAGGCGGATTCCAGGTAAATTGCACCCAGTAATCGTTAAAGGAAGCAGAGGCACAAGCCCTGTTCCATGGGGTAGCCCCGGCAGGGGGCGTTTGATTTGGAGCAGCCACCGGTGCATTTAGCACTTGGGCATGCATACTGCCAAGACCTAGTAGGAAGATCGGCAGCATCATAAACCGTACGATGTAAAATAATTTTGTTTTCATAAGCGAGTGTAGTTTTGGGGGACTACAGTGGCGGCATCTCAATCTAAATCCACCATTTTTTCTCATCCCAATAGTATTCAGTAACAAATATGTCATATATATGCCGCCATAGGAATTTAATGTTGTAGGTGCATTTAAATATGTTGTGAAATGGTACTATTTGTATGGATAGGCTTTTTTATGGGCCTTATACTCCCATTTTTCATACCTTTGCAGCTTCAAAAAGCGGGTAATGAGCGAAGAAAAAAAAGCGCTGAATTTTATAGAACATATTGTTGAGGAAGATCTCTCTAACGGATTTCCAAAAGAACAATTGCGTTTCCGTTTTCCACCAGAACCAAATGGATATTTACACATTGGGCACGCAAGCTCTATTTGTCTCAATTTTGGGTTGGGATTGCGATACAATTCCCCTGTAAATCTGAGGTTTGATGATACCAATCCGATCAAAGAAGAAAAGGAGTTTGTAGATGCTATTAAAAGAGATGTGGAATGGCTTGGGTATGTTTGGGAAAATGAGTGCTATGCTTCAGACTACTTTCAACAATTATACGATTGGGCCGTTCAGTTGATCAAGAATGGAAAAGCCTATGTAGACAGCCAGTCTTCAGAAGACATGGCGTCACAAAAGGGAACACCCACAGAACCTGGAGTAAATAGTCCATTTAGGGATCGCAGCATTGAGGAAAATCTTCAGCTATTCGAAGGGATGAAAGAAGGTAAATACCCGGAAGGAAGTCATGTTTTAAGGGCTAAGATAGATATGACGGCCTCTAATATGCTCATGCGAGACCCCATTATGTATCGCATCCTGCACAGGCCGCATCATCGTACAAATACCGATTGGTGTATTTACCCAATGTACGACTGGACGCACGGCGAAAGTGACTATATTGAACAGGTGTCGCATTCCTTGTGTACCCTTGAATTTGCTCCTCACCGTGAATTATACGATTGGTTTTTGGATCAGGTAGTTGTCAAAGAAAAATTAAGACCAAAACAACGCGAATTTGCCAGAAGAAATTTAAGTCACACCGTAGTGAGCAAACGAAAGCTTCTAAAGTTGGTAGAACAAAATGTTGTGAAGGGTTGGGACGATCCAAGAATGCCCACAATATCAGGGCTTAGAAGAAGGGGGTATACCGCAGAATCCATTAGAAATTTTGCAGATACCATAGGGATAGCCAAAAGGGAAAATTTAGTAGATGTTTCTTTACTTGAGTTTCATGTAAGAGAACACCTTAATAAAATTGCACCCAGAGTTATGGCGGTCTTAAACCCTGTGAAAGTTGTTATAACAAACTATCCGGAAGAAAATACCGAATGGTTGAAAGCAGAAAATAACCCGGAGGATGAAACGGCAGGAGATAGAGAGGTTCCTTTCTCCAGAGAACTGTATATAGAGCAAGATGATTTTAAGGAAGAAGCCAACCGTAAATTCTTCCGTTTAAAATTAGGAGGGGAAGTGCGACTTAAAAATGGGTATATCATAAAAGCAGAAAGTTGTACGAAAGATAAGGATGGGAATATAACGGAGATACAATGTACCTATGATCCAAAAAGCAAGAGTGGAAGCGGTACGGAAGAAAGTTTGCGAAAAGTAAAAGGCACCTTGCACTGGGTTTCTGTTCCGCATGCTATTCCTGTAGAGGTTAGATTGTATGACCGACTATTTACGGACGAAGCACCAGATTCGCACAAGGATAAAGAATTTATGGATTTTGTAAACCCAGATTCGCTGCGAGTAATTACCGCGTTTGCGGAACCAAGTTTAAAAGAGGCTCAGGTTGAAGACCATTTTCAATTTCAACGATTGGGATATTTCAATATAGATGTTGATTCCAAACCAGGAAAGTTAGTTTTTAACAGAACCGTGCCTTTAAGAGATACCTGGGCCAAAATTCAGGAAAAAGCATAAAATAGATTCTATCTATTAATATATTTATAACAATAAGTATATTAAATTAAAAATGGATCAATTAGATCTATTCTGAGCCATTTTAAAAAAAAGACAAGGGAAAAGCCTGGTTTGCCAAACAAAATCTCCATTAGGAGTATTTAAAATCACTTTTCTAATTTCTTTGAAACACAAAACCAAAAAACCTGAAGATTTAAGAAACTTCAGGTTTTTAATTATACAAGAATTTATTTACTGCTTCCCTTTAGACTTTGGATTGGGCTTTGGATTTTCTTTTTTCATGGCCTCCCCTATCATATTACTTGCAGTAAAAGATGCAACCATGTTATTCAGCATATCACTTCCTGCCTGAGGTGAGTTAGGCAATAAAATAAGATTGGTATTGGTTTCTTCTCCAATGGCCTGAAGCGTATCGTAATGTTGTGTAACCACGATCAAGGCAGATGCTTCCTGAGAATTGATACCTACTTTATTCAGTACTTCTACAGATTCTTCCAAACCACGGGCAATTTCCCGCCTTTGATCTGCGATCCCCATTCCCTGCAAGCGTTTGCTTTCTGCTTCGGCTTTTGCTTTTTCAACGATCAGGATACGAGCCGCATCTCCTTCGAATTGCGCAGCGATCTTTTCCCTTTCCGAAGCATTAATACGGTTCATGGCTGCCTTCACCTGGGAATCTGGATCAATATCGGTAACCAGGGTTTTAATGATATCAAATCCATAATCGAGCATTGCATCTTGTAGTTCACTTTTCACTGCATTGGCAATGTCATCCTTTTTCACAAAGACATCATCCAATTTCATTTTAGGAACCTCTGCCCTAACCACATCAAATACATAGGAGGTGATCTGTTCATGTGGAAAATCCAGGATATAAAAGGCTTCATAAACCTTAGTTCGTATAATTACATATTGAACAGAAACCTTTAGTTTCACAAACACATCATCGAGGGTCTTCGTTTCTACGATTACATCTAATTGCTGAATTTTTAAACTTACACGCCCAGCGATCTTATCCACCAATGGGATCTTCATTTGTAATCCGGAATTTCGAATGCTGAGGAACCTACCAAATCGTTCAATGATGACCGCCGATTGTTGCTTCACTACAAAAAATGACATTAAAAGAATGACGAATGCAAAAAAGAAGATCGGTATTAAAATAAAATTTCCCATTATTATTGAATTAGTTAATGATTAAAAAATAAGTGTACCTAATAGGTCGGTATTTTTATGGTTTTGTTACAATCTGGCATTGTATTAATACGGAATTTGAATCAGATATTGTTACCAATATTAAGTTAGTCGCTCTATCGCGATCCGAATTCTTTTTACGCTTTCTTCTTTTCCAATAAGGGCAAGAATATCAAATAAATGAGGCCCTTTTAGATCTCCAACAATAACAAGACGCAAAGGCGCCATTACCATCCCAAAGGATAGTTCTTCAGCCACGATCCAATCTTTAACGACCGTCTCCAAATGGGCAGATTCAAATGAAGGAGCGGCTTCTAATACCTTTTGAAGATTGCCAAGAATAGTTGGTGTGTTTTCCTTCCATTGTTTCTTAACTGGCTTTTCTTCATATTGGCCAGGAGTTACAAAGAAGTACGAGCTTAGATCCCAAAGATCATTTACAAAATTGGCCCGTTCCTTTACCATAGATACCACCTTGGTTACATATGATAAGTCCATATGAGCTGCCAGAGAGACATTCTTTTTCTGAACAATAGGATAAAAAAGAACAGCAAGCTCTTCATCCGATTTTTGCTGTAAATATTGATGGTTGTACCATTTGGTTTTATCCGGATCAAATCGCGCTCCGGAATTATGAACCCGCTCCAATGTAAAGGCGCTAATTAGTTCTTTTAGTGTATAAAGTTCTTTATCATCACTGGAGTTCCATCCCAGCATGGCCAGGAAATTTACGACTGCCTCCGGGAAATACCCGGCTTCTTTATATCCAACAGAGGATTCCCAGGAAAGCGGAAATACCGGAAAGCCCATTTTTTCACCATCGCGTTTGCTTAATTTTCCTTTTCCAGTGGGCTTCATAATTAGCGGCAGATGTGCAAAAACAGGAGGCTTCCATCCAAATGCCTCGTATAGCTGACAATGGAGTGCCAATGAAGGCAACCACTCTTCTCCCCTGATCACATGCGTGATCTCCATTAAATGATCGTCTACAATATTTGCCAGATGGTAGGTAGGCATACCATCGCTTTTAAACAATACCTTGTCATCTAATAAAGAAGCTTCAATACGTATATCTCCGCGGATCTTGTCGTGTAACTTTATGGTCTCTTTATGTGGTGTTTTAAAACGGATGACGTGATCTTCTCCAGCGGCTATTCTGGCCTGAGTTTCATCAGCGGTTAGGGTAAGTGAATTGGAAAGTTTTTCTCTATTATGCCAATTGTAAATAAAGGTCTTGCCTTTTTCTTCATGATCTTTCCGGTGAAACTCCAACTTTTCTGCCGTATCAAAAGCGTAATACGCTTTTCCTTTTTCTACCAGTTCTTCGGCGTACTTTTTGTATAGATCCTTGCGCTCACTTTGGCGATAGGGGCCATAGGCTCCATTCTTCCCCGGACCTTCATCAAAAGGCAACCCACACCAATTAAGGGCATCTATGATATATTGCTCTGCGCCTTCCACATAGCGGTTCTGGTCCGTATCTTCTATCCTCAGGACAAAAGTACCTCCATGTTTTTTAGCAAATAAATAATTGAATAAGGCAGTACGGACTCCGCCAATATGTAATGGTCCAGTAGGACTGGGAGCAAACCGAACGCGGACATTGTTGTTCATTGAAAAATTCTTAAGAAACAAAGATAGGCGGAAGCTATCGAATGCCAAAAGGTTACAGTATCAATTCCCGGCCTTCTATATCATTGTGAAATGCAAGAACCGCTATGCAGGTTTCATTGTATTGGGAATACGTTTATTCATGATCTTAAACCACAAAGGCGGTAAAAGAGAAAGAACCATAGAGGTAGGATAGCCAAAGGGCATTTGCGGAGAATCCTCATGACAATCGAGAACCTGGTATTTTTTGGAAGAGATATAATGATGATCACTATGTCTGGTTAATTCGTATAGCATGATTCGCCCCAAAACATGATTGCTGTTCCAGGAGTGGATCTCCTTCACTCGTTCATAACGTCCTGAAGGCATCTTTTGGCGTAAGAGCCCGTAATGCTCAATATAGTTGACAGTTTCCAAAAGCAAAAAGCCTACTGTGGCGGCCCCAAGCGCAAACAAAAGGGTAGGCAGGCCAAAGAGAATAAGGACCAGAATCAAATAGGCGAGTTGCAAAACCATATACCAAAACATGTCATTCTTAAGGGAAAAGAACGATCGTTTCTCACTGCTCAATAATTTTAATTGGATCTTCCAGGCTTTTACCAATTGTCTGCTAACAGAGGTGATCCAAAAGGAATATACAGACTGATTATAGCGGGCAGTTGCCGGATCTTCCTTGGTAGCGGCATGGAGATGATGACCAAAATTATGTTCAATATAGAAATGCATATACAAGGATGGGAGCAGCAGTAATTTTCCAAGGAAGCGATCTTTGGACTTCAGTCTATGCCCCAATTCATGACCTACATTAATGCCATTGGTTCCCAGAACGATCCCCAGGGAAAGTATAAGTCCGGCTATTTCATAAGGAGCATATGTTGTTTGTGAGAAGGACCATAGAAAATAGAAAAGTAGCCCATATACTATGGGAAGATTGGCATAGAGCATCCAGTCAAACAATTTATTGATGATTCTTTTATCTTTTGTTTCCGGATCAAAATTTCTGTTGTCTAGCGGCAGGATTATCTCCAGAATTGGAATAAGAACGAAGCCGTACACCGGAGTAAAATAGCTCCATACTCCCCCTAAGTTTATACCGATCAATGCAGAAAGAGGAAGTGTTAAGGCTGCCAGGTATTTTAAATCCTTCATTGTTAGCTTTTTAACAAATTTTTGAGGTTCAATTATGCCATATCCGGTATCTTGGTATTAAATATAGCAGATTTTGGATAGTTATAAGAACATTCTACATAAACTGTCGGCATTCATCACCAAGTACTATACCACCCAAATGATCAAAGGGGCCTTCGTATTTGTGGCTCTGGCTTTGTTGTTTTTCTTAAGTGTACTGGCTTTGGAATATTTTCTTTGGCTGGGCTCCACTGGCAAGACTGGTTTTATTAATTACCTCCTTGATAGTCACCCTTTTTTTGTTGGTGCGATATCTTTTAATCCCTATCTCATATTTACTTAGAATACAAAAAGGACTCGATCTAAAAATAGCTTCCAGGATCATTGGTAACCACTTTCCGGAAGTGGGCGATCATCTGATTAATCTTTTGGATCTCGCAGACGACAAACAGAAAACGGAATTACTGCTGGCAAGCATAGAACAACGCTCAAATAAACTTTCGTCCATCCCATTTAATAGGGCAATAGATATTCGAAAGAGTTTGGCATATGGAAAATATGTACTAGTACCATTATTCATAATAGCGGGCATTGGTATAGCAGGACAGTTAAATTCCTTTATGGGCTCTTATGATCGCGTGGTCAACTATGATGTGGCCTATGAGAAACCGGCACTCTTCAGATTTGTATTATTAAATGGGGCTTTGGATGTGCTCGAATCAGAATCGTTTACACTCAATATTGCCACCGAGGGGGAAATACAACCAGATATTGCCTATATCGTTATAGACGGGAAAGAACGATTATTACAAAAAACTAACGGTCAGTTTTCATATACATTCAGGGCTCCGATACAATCTCAGGACTTCTATTTAAGTGCTAATAAAATAAGATCGAGACAATATCAGTTAAACGCCTTAGCCACTCCTTCTATTCAGGAATTCAAGACCATTTTATCATATCCGGACTATACTCAGAAAATGACCGATACACTTCAGGGAACAGGAAATGCGGTAGTACCAGAAGGCACCATAATTGAGTGGCAAATAGCTAGCGAAAATACTAATAGAGTACAATTGATAACCAATGATACTACGGTTGTATTCTCGGGTAATGAGGGAGAATATGGTTATACAAGAAAGGTTTTTAATGAATTAGAGTATGAAGTAACTACTTCTAATGAGAATATAGAGCATTATGAGCGGCTCCAATATCGTATTAGAGTAAACAAGGATGCAAGCCCTTCTATCAAGGTAAATGAAATACGCGACTCTGTAAATCAAGCACTTACTTACGAAGGGATTACTTCGGATGACTATAAAGTATCAAAGTTAGAAATAGTCTATTATGTTGATAATGAGGAGGATAAAGGCATTATTTTGGAATTGGCGCGTCCCGGAGACCGAGATTACAATTTTTACTATGATTTTCCTTCTGGTCTTAACCTGGAAAGAGGGAGGCTATATTCCTATTATTTTCAAGTAACTGATAATGATGCACTACACGGTGGGAAGAAAGCAAAAAGTCAGGTATTCTCCACGGACATTCTAAATGAAAGACAGGAAAAGGAGCAGCAACTAAACGATCAAAAGAAACTTTTACAGGAATGGGATGGGGCTTTAAATAAATTCCAGGAACAGGAAAAAGCCTTAAGGCAACTAGAACGAGATCAGAAGGAAAAGAATGTACTGAGCTTTAATGACCAAAGGGCGATAAAAGACTTCTTAAAGCAGCAGCAGCAGCAAGAAGCACTGATGGAAAAATTCAGCAAGCAACTCAATAAATCAATGGCCAATGAGAAACAAACAGATCCTTTGCTAAAAGAACGATTGGAACGTCAGGAAATTGAAGCACGAAAGAATGAGCGACTTCTGGAAGAATTAAAAAAGATAGCGGATAAGTTAGACAAGGAAGAGATGTCTAAACGCCTTGAAGAAATAGGAAAAAAACAGCAAAACAGTAAACGGAACCTCGAACAATTATTAGAACTCACTAAGCGGTACTATGTAACTGAGAAGGCAAACCAGCTAGCCAAGGATCTTGAGGAACTATCAGAGAAACAGGAGATTTTATCAAAATTAGAACAGGAACAAGATTTTAATGTAGATCAACAAAAGAAGATTAATAATCAGTTCGATACCATTTCGAAAGGGCTGGAGGACCTTAGGAAGGCTAATGCAGATCTAAAAAAGCCTATACAGATGGATACTTCCGAGGAAAAGGAAAAAGAGGTAAAGAAAGACTTAGATGAGGCAAAGGAGGAATTAAGCAAACAGCAAGGCCTGGAGGAAACATCGGAAGGACAGGAAAAGCAAAAGGCAGGGGACAATGCCAAAAAGAAGCAACAATCAGCCGCAAACAAAATGAAACAGATGTCGGAGGCTTTACAGCAATCAGCCATGTCTGGGGGTGGTTCATCCATGGCAGAAGATGCCGAAATGCTTAGGCAGATTCTGGATAATTTACTGAAGTTTTCATTTAAGCAAGAGGTCTTATATGATCGCTTACAGGAACAGGGAATGGAGAGGGGATATTATACCAGCGTTGTAAAGGAAGAACAACAATTAAAGAGCTTGTTTGAACATGTAGACGACAGTCTGTTTGCTTTGTCTTTACGACAAGTGGAGTTAACGGAATTTGTCAACGAACAGATAACGGAGGTATATTATAATATTGATCGCTCGCTTAGTAGTCTTTCTGAAGGGCAAACCTATCAGGGAGTGTCATATCAGCAATATGTACTGACAGCTGCAAATAATCTGGCAGATTTTCTAGCTAATATTTTAGGAAATATGCAGGAGACATTGAGCAAGGGAAAAGGAAGTGGACAAAAGAATGATGGATTTCAACTACCCGATATTATTAAGGGACAAAGTGGTGTTCAGGAGCGTATGGAGGGGATGAAACAAAAGGGAGATAAAGGTAAAGAAGGTCAGGAAGGTCAGGAAGGTAAAGAAGGCAAAGAGGGTGAACAAGGAGAAGGAGGAAAGAATGGTAAAGAACCTAAAGAAGGTGGTGAGGAAGGAAAGGATGGAGCAGGGGGAAGTGGATCTAAAGGGGAAAATACAGGCAGTGGTTTGGATATGAATGAAGAACAATTAAAGGAACTCTATGAAATATATAAAGAACAGCAGCTAATACGGGAAAAGTTAGAAGAACAACTGGCTACGTTCATTGAGGAGTCGGATAAACAGTTGGCAAAAAGATTAACTCAACAAATGGAGGAATTTGAACGAGATCTTCTGGAAAATGGGATTACGCAACGCACAATGGACAAGGCAAATCGAATTCAACAACAATTGCTAAAACTAGAGAATGCGGCCATGCAGCAAGGCGAGAAGGAAGAGCGTGAAAGCAAGGAGGTTAGCAGGAATTATGGTAAACCGCTGATAAACAGCAAAAAAGAAAAGACAACAGAAGAAGGTCAATTAGAATTATTACAGAGACAAGCATTACCTTTGCAGGAATTTTACAAGGATAAGGCTAAGAAGTATTTTAAAAAGGATGATTGAGTTTGTATACGAAACTGATTTTAAGATAGTTGAGTCAAATAAATATACCGATTGGTTGAAAGAAGTTATTATTTCTGAAGATAAGATTCCTGGTAATTTATGTTTTGTATTGAGTACAGATGACAAGGTGCTGGAGATCAATAAGAAATATCTTGGACATACGGACTTTACAGATGTGATTACGTTCGATTATACAAAGGGGAGTGAAATTCACGGTGACATATTTATTTCGATGGATCGAATTAAGGAGAATGCAAAGAAGTATCAAGTTCAACAAGAAGAGGAGTTGCGTCGTGTGATGGCGCATGGGGTATTGCATTTGATGGGTTATACAGATAAAACAGAGGCGGGTAAGACGGAGATGACAGATAAGGAAAATGAAAAATTAGAAATGTTCCACGTGGAACAATAGAAGAAGGCAATGTTCGAAAAGGAGTATGATGTAATTGTAGTTGGAGGGGGACACGCTGGTGCTGAGGCTGCTGCTGCTGCTGCCAATATGGGCTCCAAAACCCTGTTGGTGACGATGAATTTGCAGACTATAGGGCAAATGTCTTGTAATCCGGCAATGGGCGGTATTGCCAAAGGACAAATTGTTAGAGAGATTGATGCCCTTGGCGGATATAGCGGAATAGTTTCGGACAAATCTGCTATACAGTTTAAAATGCTGAATAAAAGTAAAGGTCCGGCAATGTGGAGTCCGAGAACTCAGAATGACCGAATGCGATTTGCAGAGGAATGGCGCTTAGCCTTAGAACGCACACCAAATGTAGATTTTTACCAGGAAATGGTAAAGGGTTTGCTTGTAAAGGGGGATAAGGTTATTGGAGTAAGAACTTCGTTAGGAATAGATATCAATGGGAAGTCGGTGATCCTAACCAATGGCACATTCCTTAATGGGCTTATTCATATAGGCGAAAAGCAATTTGGGGGAGGAAGAGCCGGAGAAAAGGGCTCTACAGGAATAACGGAACAGCTAAGTACCTTTGGATTCGATTCGGGAAGAATGAAAACGGGAACACCACCGCGGGTAGATGGCAGATCTCTTGATTATTCCAGAATGATTCTTCAGCCCGGAGATGCTGTTCCTGAAAAATTTTCATATTTAGACACGCCTCTTCTGACAACACAAAGAGATTGTCATATGACTCATACCTCAAAAGAGGTTCATGAATTATTAAAAGAAGGTTTTGACAGATCTCCTATGTTTAACGGAAGAATCAAAAGCATAGGGCCTCGTTATTGTCCTTCCATAGAAGATAAGATCAATCGGTTTGCAGATAAGGAAAGTCACCAGATCTTTGTAGAGCCTGAAGGCTGGGATACAGTTGAGGTATATGTAAATGGATTTTCTACTTCCTTACCGGAAGATGTGCAATTTAAGGCACTAAGATCAGTAAAAGGTTTTGAGAAAGTAAAGTTTTTCAGACCGGGTTATGCAATAGAGTATGACTATTTCCCACCAACACAATTAAAACACACATTAGAAACAAAGTTAATTCAGAATTTGTATTTCGCGGGCCAGATAAATGGTACTACAGGGTACGAAGAAGCAGCTTCTCAGGGGCTTATGGCAGGGATCAATGCCCACTTAAAAATAAACGAACTTCCTCCTTTTAAACTACAGAGAGATGAAGCGTATATTGGCGTATTAATAGACGACCTTATTACAAAGGGTACAGAAGAACCTTATCGCATGTTTACTTCCAGGGCCGAATACCGCACCTTATTGCGTCAGGATAATGCAGATCTGAGATTAACCCCCAAAGGCTACGCATTAGGATTGGCATCTGAAGAACGCCTTAGAAAAATGCAGGAGAAGGAACGGAAATCGGATGCTTTTATAGACTTTTTCAGGAATACAAGTTTCTCTCCGGAGGCTATAAATCCCATTCTGGAAGAAGTGGCATCTGCGCCGGTGAAACAGGCGGATAAGATGTACAAGGTATTTTCAAGACCTAATGTTACAATGGGTCATATGCTTCAACTAGAGGAGGTGGCCAATTATGTTGAAACTCATGAATTGGGCAGGGAAGTAATGGAACAGGCAGAGATACAGGTAAAATATTCTGGCTATATAGCAAAGGAAAAGAATAATGCGGATAAACTACAACGCCTGGAAAATATTAAAATACCGGAAGGTTTCGATTATTCTAAACTCAAATCATTATCCTATGAGGCACGCGAAAAGTTACATGCCATAAGACCCGTAACCATCTCACAAGCATCCAGAATAAGCGGGGTATCCCCAAGCGATATAAGTGTGTTATTGGTTTTTATGGGGCGCTAAACTAAAATTGTTCCACGTGGAACAATTTAGGGCTTACTAATTGTACTTTGTCCAATTGAATGAAAACTATGGAATTCTTTTTAACTACCAAGGATCATGCGGTCACTAAGGAAAGTTTTGAGTTGCAGTATGATGCTAACTTGGAAATGCTTCACACCGTTCCAAGGCCCAAAGAAATAGACAAGTATTATCAGGATGAGAATTACGTCTCCCATACCGATGGGAATCGTACTGTTTTAGAAAAAATATACCAACTGGTAAAAAAGTATAACCTTAAGAAGAAGGAATCCTGGATCAAAAAATATGCAAAGAAAAATGCTGAGGTATTAGATGTGGGCGCCGGCACAGGATCACTTGTCAAGTTTTTGAAAGAATGCGGTTGGGCGTCAGATGGGGTAGAGCCAAATGCGAAAGCGCGTTCAATGGCGAAGGTAAAGGGAATAGAATTGAAGACCACCTTAAATGACCTAGGCGACAAAAAATACGATCTTATTACCCTTTGGCATGTACTGGAACATGTACCCGATCTTGAAAAAAATATACTGGAAATAAAAAACAGGCTTACTGATGATGGGGTGTTATTTGTCGCTGTCCCTAATTTTCGTTCCTATGATGCTAAGCATTATGGATCTTATTGGGCAGCTTATGACGTACCGAGACACTTATGGCATTTCTCCCAAGAATCTATTCAAAGGATCTTTTCTAATAATGGATTTTCATTGGTTACCACCAAACCGATGATATTTGACGCATTTTATATTGCTCAGCTCTCTGAAAAATACAGGCACGGGAAACATCGCTTCTTCTCAGCTTTTTGGCATGGACTACGCTCAAATTACCATGGCTGGAAAAGCGGTGAGTATTCTTCAATACTTTACGTCTTAGAAAAGCGGTAATAGCACGTTACGGGCATTTTAGTGAACTATCTCACATTCTTGGTCATACGAGTATGGGAGTGCACAGATGTAGCGCACAGGGCTTTTAAATGCCCATCAATAGAATAGAGTAAAACAATCACAATACATTAATCACATAGAAATAATCTATACAATTGTTCGTGAGGTATATTTTAGACAATAGCTTCTGATAGATTTATTTAGAATTTTTATGATTCCAAATAATTCCTTTCTTACTTTTGCCGACTTAAAACAATTATCAAATGAAAAAGTTTTTTATAGCAACTGCGATCTTAACCGCCATGGCTTGCCAACAAGACAAGATTGCTTATGTAGACAATATCCGCCTTATGGATGGGTACAAAGAAAAAATAGCTGTTGAAGCGCAATTCACCGCTCAGAAAGAAACATTCAACAAAAAACGTGATAGTATTTCACAGGTTTTTCAAAGGGAAGCCCAGGCGATGGAGGCTCAGGTAAAGGGAATGTCCCAGCAGAAGGCTCAGGAAGCATACGCAATGTTACAACAACAAGGACAACGTATTGGACAAGAACTTCAGCAGGAAGAACAGCTATTGCAATTGCAGGGTCAGACGGAAATGGATAGTGTGATCCAGAAAGTGAAGAAAGAGATCGCAGCATTTGGAAAAGCAAAAGGGTATACGTATATCCTGGGAGGCGGAGAAGGCGGCAGCGTTCTTTATGGAGCAGATTCTAAGGATGTTACCGATGAGGTCCTGGCAGTTTTAAATAAAGAAACTCAGGAGTAACAGAGCAATAAAGCCTCTTTCATTCGAGTATTTTCTAACTAGTATTGTAGTAGAAATACAAGTAATATCGCCGGAATAAAATAAATTACAATTGTTTTAGCTCCTTCATAGTCCTTGGCCATTCTCTGACCAAAAAGCAGCATTAACAGACTGATACAGGCCAAAACGCCACCAAAAAAAGCAAAGACACTCTCCCCGTATAGCAGGATTTGAACAAATCCGATGCCACTAAACAATCCGGCTAAAACTTCCATAACCAGCACAACAAAAAGCATCAAAGGGACCATTTTTTTAAATGCCGTTTGGGAAAAATGACCGGTTAACCAGTCAAGATTCCCCTTCCAATCTATCATTTTGTCTATGCCGCTTTGTAGAAAGGTGATGACGAGGAAAAGGAGTAATAATAAAACTGTAATATTCTGAGTAATGACTTCCATAGTATTCCTGTTTAGTTGGATAGCATTGTGATCATGCTGCCGATCTGTGCAATAATCTGGTGAGTTTAATGGAAAGATCGGTCAATATTATTTTTGAATTACCATTTCGTTCTACGTGATAAATAGCTTGTTCCAATTCTTCCATGATCCCCAGGATATTATTCTCATGAACAAATCCCGCAAATTTATGGAACTGAAATCCATCTACATGCACCTTCATATAGGCTAATTCTTCCACATTATAATTAATGAGCATGGCTTGTCTAAAAACGGCCATACAGTATTTTAAAAAGTTCTTTTGAGTTTCTCGCCCGGTTTTAGCAACTTCCTCGCTCCATAATATGAGTTCATGGATCGCCGCCTTTTTACCCTTGGCTTTAAAGGCACTTCGCACCCATTGAACAAACCATTTTTCAAAGATCAATTCTTCCGAATCCTTGTTCATGAGTTCCAGGGCCTTGTTGAAATTGCCATTCGACTCATGAGCCAACCGCTGGGCTTCTTCTCGTTGCACTCCCATTTCCACTAATGCTCCTGTGATAGCCTCCTCTGGCAAAGGAGGAAAATGTAGCATCTGACATCTCGATCTGATCGTTTGCAGGATCTGCTCCTCATCTTCTGCGATCAGCAAAAAAATAGTTTTATCTGGTGGCTCTTCAAGTAATTTCAACAATTTATTGGAGGCTGCCGTATTCACTTTTTCCGCCATCCAAATGATCATTACCTTATAACCACCTTCGTAGGCTTTAAGGGATAACTTCTTCACGATCTCATGGGATTCATCTACCCCGATCTGACCTTGTTTTTTCTCTATGCCGATGGTCCGATACCAGTCGAATAAACTACCGTATGGGTCCTCTTTTAGAAATTGTCGCCACTCCGTAAGGTAGTGATTGCTTACAGCATGACTTTTAACAGTATCTGAATTGGATACCGGAAAGGCAAAATGAAGATCGGGATGTGAAAGAGCATTGCATTTTAGATTGCATGCTTCGTCGCCCGTAGTATTTTCGCCCTGGGAATTGTTACAAAGAATATATTGGGCATATGCGATAGCAGCCGGTAATGTTCCCGAACCTTCCGGTCCCACGAATAACTGAGCATGAGGCACACGGCCAGAATCTGCACTGTGCGTCAGATGTTTTTTTATGTGGGGGAGCCCTATTATTTCCTTAAAAAGCATAAGGTCAAATATACAGATTTTGTAGGTCTGGGCGTCAAATTAAATAAAGTAGTGGCTTTACCCCCGTTCTTTTATTCTTTACATTTACCATTCTAAAAATCAACAAAAGGATGAAGACCATAGAAGATTTTAATTTTAAACATAAAAAGGCCTTAGTTAGGGTCGATTTCAATGTACCACTAGACGCTGAATTTAAAGTAACGGACACCAATAGAATAGAGGCGGCAAAGCCTACCATCATGAAGATATTGGAAGATGGCGGCAGCGCAGTGCTTATGAGTCATTTAGGAAGGCCCAAAGGACAAGTAAATCCGGACATGTCTTTAAGGCACATATGCGATGCCGTTAGCCAGATCATTGGGGTAAAGGTGAAATTCTCTGAGGACTGTATTGGGGAAAAGGCAATGAATGCAGTAGATCAACTTAAGGATGGGGAAGTTTTACTCCTGGAGAATTTACGTTTTCATGCGGAAGAAGAAAAGGGCGACAAAAGTTTTGCAGAAGCTCTCTCTAAATTAGGAGATATATATGTCAATGATGCATTTGGAACAGCTCACAGGGCGCATGCATCTACTACTATTATTGCTCAATTTTTTCCGGAAAAGAAATGTTTTGGTTATTTACTCGCAAAAGAAATTGAGGCGATCGAAAAAGTAATGCGCACCGGAGAAAAACCGGTAACGGCTATTCTTGGTGGGGCAAAAGTCTCATCTAAGATCACCATAATTGAAAATATCCTGGATAAGGTAGACCATCTTATCATTGGCGGCGGCATGACCTACACCTTTGTAAAAGCAATGGGAGGAGAAGTCGGCGATTCCATTTGTGAGGATGATAAAATGGAGCTGGCTCTTGAGATCATGGAACAAGCCAGGAAAAAGGGTGTATCCATTCATCTTCCGGTAGATGTATTGGCAGCAGACAGTTTTAGTAAAGATGCCCGAACTCAAATCGTATCTGTAAAACATATACCTAAAGGATGGCAAGGTCTTGATGCCGGACCGGAAACATTAAAAATGTTTGAAAAAGTGATCCTGGCCTCAAAAACTATCCTTTGGAACGGTCCTGTTGGTGTATTTGAAATGGAAAAGTTCGCAAAAGGTACCATCGCGATAGGGAATTATATTGATGAAGCTACAAAGAAATGGTGCATTTTCGCTTGTAGGCGGAGGCGATTCTGTGGCGGCTGTAAAACAATTCGGATTTGAGGATAAGGTTAGCTATGTTTCCACAGGTGGAGGCGCTATGCTGGAGAGTTTGGAAGGAAAAACACTCCCGGGCATTGCAGCAATATTGGAGGCCTAGAATCGTTTTAAAAGAAGAGATCATAGCTCGTAATCCAGGCTATTGAAAGGATTATTTTATTCTTTCAGAAAAAAATTGCATTTTCGTTGATCCCCACGGTTTAAAGAAAGACTATGTATTCATTAAAAAAATGGTTGCTTTTTGGGCTCCTTATAGGATGTGCTGAACTACTTTCAGCACAGCTGGCCGATTCTTTGATTGTCAAAGAGGGGATCAGGGCACAAGACGAAATAGCACATATCTTACAGAAGGACACAATCAATAGCCTTGCCGAAGGAAGTGCTACATTTTTGGTCAAGCCGGATAAGACCATTGCTCTTACTGACCATCGTATGGCATCCAAATATGACAGTCTCTGGATGAAGGAATTGTACGAGAGTGCACAGTCCTTTCAAAGCATGTATGATGAGGTAATAAGTGCAGATGGTGCGTTTACTGACAGTGTTTCAATAGACACCGAGGTGTTGAAAGAACGATTACTGGCCCTGGACCAAAAAACACCATTTAATATTTCCTATAACCCCTCCTTAGAATCTGTGATCAAATCCTTTTTGATCCGAAAAAGAGGCCTGATGGAGCGCATGTTGGTTGCCAGTCAGTTTTATTTTCCTCTATTTGAACAGGAACTGGACAATTACAATATTCCTTTAGAACTTAAATATCTTGCAATTGTTGAATCTGCGCTGAACCCCAGAGCAAAATCGCGTGTTGGAGCAACCGGACTGTGGCAATTCATGTATAGCACGGGAAAGATGTATGATCTTGACGTAAGCAGCTATGTAGATGAACGAAGCGATCCTATAAAGTCGACCAAAGCAGCATGTCAGTACCTTGCCAAACTATACGATATTTTCGGGGATTGGGATTTGGCTTTAGCTGCCTATAATTCAGGGCCGGGAAATGTCAATAAAGCCATACGAAGATCTGGAGGATATACTAATTATTGGAATATCAGAAGAAATTTGCCAAGGGAAACTGCAGGTTATGTTCCGGCGTTTTTGGCTACCATGTATTTGTTTGAATACGCAGAAGAACACGGTCTTAAATCTACAAAAGTTCCACGTGCTTATTTCGAAACGGATACGGTTCATATTAAAAGGCTGATCACTTTTGACCAGATTTCTAAACTGGTAGATGTAAGCGTTGAAGAACTGACGGTTTTGAATCCTTCATATAAATTGAATATTATTCCAAATATTCCCGGAAAGAACTATTCCCTTCGTTTGCCCAAAGGTGAAATAGGCAAGTTTGTAGCCAACGAGGAAGCCATCTATGCCTATGTTGAGGAGGAATTAAAGACCAAGGAAACCGCTTTACCACAAATGGTTAAAGCAGAAGAACGGATCCGGTACAGAGTGAGAAGCGGAGATTATCTTGGAAGAATAGCGGAGCGTTATGGCGTTAGGGTGAGTCAGATAAAGAATTGGAACGGGTTGAAGAGCAATAATCTTCGGATAGGGCAACGACTTACGATCTTCCCAAGAAAGCCCTATGTGGCTAAATCCACCCCTGTTAAATCAGCTACTTCATTGAATAACAGTAATTTAAAGATCCATACGGTAAAAGAAGGAGATTCCTTATGGACCATCTCCAAAAAATATCCTGGAATTACTATTGAAAATTTACGAGAATGGAACGGTATTAGCGGTAACAACTTGTTGCCAGGCACAAAATTAAAATTATGTGCATGTTCCTCGTAATACACCGAATCTAAAGTAAGATTTAGGTCTCGGTTTAGAATAATGCTGACTCAAATATCAATGAAACACCAATTTACACTACTGCTTGCCCTATTATTTTTTTCTTCTTGTAACGACGGACCTAAAAAATCGTATAAACCAGCTTCTATTGGCGCCATAAACTCCGTAGGTGTTGTCATCAGTAATGAACTATGGGAAGGGCCAGTTGGGGATAAGTTACGCGAATATTTTGCTGCTTCGGTGGTAGGGTTAACCTGGGATGAACCAATATTTAGTTTGGAGCAAATGCCACAAAAGGTATTCACCGGTACAACAAGACATCGCAGAGCCGTCCTTTTTGTTGATTTGGATACCGTAAACGTGGCACATGTAAAAACAGATCTTTACGCTACACCTCAGGAGATTGGGGTAATAAAAGGCAGAACCCAGGAAGAGATCATAGAGAACATTGAAACGTATGCGGAGGAGATGATACAAGCCATTTCTTCGATGGAATTAAAAGAAACACAGAAGAGATTCCTTAGATCCTTAAATAAGGATAAGATACTGGAAGAAAAATTTGGAATCACCCTAAGCCTTCCTTCCATATACAAGTTAGGAAAGCAAGAAGATAATTTCGTTTGGATAGATCGGGAGATCCAAAAAGGGAGCATGAATATCATTGCCTATGAAATACCCTGGAATAGCCTATCCAATGATTCCACTTTTGTGACAGATTTTATAAGAATGCGAGATTCTATTGGAGAAAAGTATATCCCGGGACCAGATATCCCCAATAAGAAGACCTATATGACCACCGAAGACGCCTTTGCCCCATATTTCTTTGAAACGGAGATCGATGGTAAAAGAACAATTGAAGCGCGAAGTATTTGGGATATAGAGAACTATCCCATGGCCGGTCCATTTGCAACGTTTATAATGGATGACGAAAAGAACAACCGTAAGTTGGTAGTGGAAGGATTCACCTTCGCCCCTGCTACAAATAAAAGAGATTATATGTTTGAATTGGAGGCTATCATTCGAACAATAAAATTCAAATAGAACCTAAAGAAATAAAAAAAGCTCCATGCTGTAAAGTTTGGAGCTTTTTTTATTCCCTTTAATCAAAAGCGAAGCCCGTGGAAAGCCTAAATACGAATGCGTATAAGGTTATAAGCCAAAGGCCAAAACAGAACCAGGAGAATGCCTTAAAATACTTTTTAAGGAACATATTACTCCAGTTTCTAAATGCTTCTAAATAAATTTCTTTAAAGTGTAAAAGTCTCTGCATATCCCTGCCTTTTAATGTTTATCCTGTGGCAAAGATCATTTTCTGGGGCAGAAGAAGTATAATAACTAGATAAAGAACACAAAAATTGGGTTAGAAAAACAGCCGAAATAAAAAACCTCTGTCAATGGTAAACTTTTTCCGTTATACCGATGATGCAGAGGTTAAATTTATAAAAAGTAAGCAGCGATAGCTTCCTTTTTTAAAAAGTCTGTGAGTTTTCTATCTAGTCGAAGGCAAAACCAGTGGCCACCCTAAAAATAAAGGCATAAAGCACTATGACCAAACAGGCTAGACAGAACCAGGTGAAAATTTTAAATAAGTTGCGAACAAAATAGGAGCCTAAATTTTTAAAGGCTTCCATGTAAATTTCTTTTAGGAGTAAAATATGCTTCATAGAATTAAGATTTAGGCAGTAAGAATAAACTGTTTTTATGGTTATAACTTCAATTTACGTCAATGCGTATTTACCACTTTCATATTTGTTGTATAGGATCTTATTCTTGTGGCGAAACCAGATTTATTGTACATATGAGCCTGAGAAATGAGGTAAGAGGGGTTTTGGACCTTGTATAATTAAAAAGCCATCTTCTCAAAGAGTAGATGGCTTTTCTGGGGTAGGTTAGTTGATTAATGGTTTACATATTCACTATAATAAATTCGGAACGCCTGTTGAGTTGATGTTGAGCACTGCTGCATTTAATACTACCGTCACAGCCATTTAAAAGTCTTTCTTCTCCATAACCAATGGCGCTTTCTATACGTTTTGGATCAATGCCTTTAGAGATGATATATGCTCTGGTTGATTTTGCTCGTCTGTCTGAGAGGTATTTATTGTAAACCGCTTTACCCCTGGAATCTGTATGAGATTCTATCTTGATGATCATTGACGGGTTTTCCTGCATAACCGCTACCAATTTGTTTAGCTCGGTGGCTGCATCCGGTCTGATGTTCGACTTATCAAAGTTGAAGAAGATCATATTTAGTTTGATCTTTTTGATCCCTTCCTCAAGGACGATCAGGTCTTCAAGTTTTTCTAAGGAAACCTCAACATTGATCAGCTCATTCTCTTTGGTAGGTGTATTGAGTACTACTTCAGAATAACCTTCTTTAGTAGTTTTCACGGTATATTTTGTGTTGCTATCCAGATCTTCGAAGACAAAACTTCCATCTTTATCTGAAATAACCTCTTTTAGTTTAATATTGTTTTCATCAAGTAGTGTCACAAGAGCCTCTGGCATTACTTCACCGGTTATTTGTTCGGTCACAACGCCGGCAATGGCATTTAGATTTAATTCCTCAGGTAATAATCTAGAGAAAGAATAAATATCATCATCTCCTTTACCTCCGCGTCTATTAGAGGCAAAAAATCCTTTTTGTGTTCCCTCGTTCACTATATAGGAGAAGTCGTCCTTCTTACTATTCACAGGTTTCCCCATGTTTTTAACTTGCTGAAAGCCGTTTTCTTCGTCAAAGGCAACTTCATAGATGTCTAATCCTCCTAATCCGATATGGCCATTTGATGAGAAATAGAGTTTCTTATCGCTTATAAATGGGAACATTTCTTTTCGTTCCGAATTGATCTCCGGTCCGAGGTTACGCGGGTCAGAATAACCGCCATCTTCGTAAACATCAACTACAAAAATATCTGTTTCCCCTAAACTTCCTGGTCGGTCAGAAACAAAGTAAAGTTGTTTTCCGTCTGGACTTAAAGCAGGATGACCTGTTGAAAATTCATCACTGTTAAATGGAAGTTCAGTGGCCTCTGTCCAGGATCCATCAACTTTACGTGACCTGTATATTTTTAGGTTATTCACTCCATTTTTATCTCGCTTCAGCTTCTTCCCATAATTATTTCTGGTAAAATACATGGTGGAATTATCCGGTGAGAAAGTAACAGATGCTTCGTGATACTTTGTATTGATCTTTTTAGAGAATTTTATGGCGTCTTTTACCTCTTGAGATTCATTATTTACCTTGGCAACATAAAGATCCAAATAAGGTTGATTGTTCCATTTATACTTACGAGTACTAAAAAAGGATGAGTCCATTGCGGAGGCAAATACCAGCTGATCCTCGTTGTAGAACATAGGGGAGAAATCAGAATATTCTGAGTTAGTGCCTATATTCCGAATGGTATATTCTTGTTCTGTGCTTAGAATGTTATCCAGGACTTTTTCTTTGGGTGTAGTTCGGGGATCATCCACGGAGTAGCGCATCCCTTCTTTTTTTACTTTTCGGTCATACAGGCGCATTAGGCGTTTTGCCCTGGCGTATTTCCCGGTGCCCTTAAGACTATGTGCGTATTTAAAAATGTTTTCCGCACTTATATCGTCTTTATAACGATTGTATAGAATGTCATACCAATAGAAAGCTCGCTCCATATTTGTATTAAAATAATGCGAATCACCCGCCTTTTGGATGACCTCATAGGTATAGTTATCTTCATTATTTTTTAGGAATTGCTCATATAATTCAGCAGCCTCAGCATACCACATCTTATCAAAGTATTCATCTGCTTTCTGCAACAGTTTATTGGGTGGATCTTTTATTGTGTTTCTTCTAAAGACCTTCTTTACTGAAGGAATTGTGGCGCTATTTTTAAATTGCCCTACAGCAGTTGGTTGTAAAGCAGTACCTGGAGTAGATACGGTCTCATTTTCAATATGCATGATCCAAAGCTTATCCCCATAGCTTCCACTTAACCGTGACGATGCAGCTTTTAGGACACCGTTCCAATCTTTTGAGTGGGCGAGATAAACATATGTAAGCTTAGAAACAGGGTTTTCTGCCGTTAAAGCATACAATCCTTTGGTTCGTAGCTTTTTAACGAATTTTGAAACATTATTTTTATCACCAAATACCCCGGCAACCGCATAATATCCATTTCCTATGCTGGTCATTCCTTCAACAGTACGGGAGGCAATCTTAAATTTTTTGGCAGCTCTCACAAATTGGCTATGCGATTGTATCGCTGAGGTCGTGATAGTGGGTTTAACTATTTCTATGATTTCAGAGGGGTTCTTTTTGCTGTTTTCAACATGTAAGATCCACATCTTCTTCTTGTATTTTCCATCTAAGTAGGAAGCAATAGCGTCCTCCCCGGTATAAAAATGATCTAAATAGACATAATGCAGCCCATTTTCAGGGCTCTTGAAATATCCTGAAGTAGCTCCATTTATTTTAAGTGAACGGGCAAATTTATTGGCATTTTGAGACACCCCAAATACTCCGGTGATCAGATAATAGCCATTATATACATCAGCATAACCACCTACAGTTTTGGTGACAATGTTGTGCACTTTTGCTTTGGTTTTGAACAGTTCTTTGGGAGACGCAGTTACATCTTCAGTGATAGATAGATCTAAAACTGCAGCATGCCCACTAAAAGAGCTTACAAATAGCAAAAGAAATAAGATGCTGAAATGTTTTATGTTCATGTGTTTATAGACCCTAATTAATAGCCTGTAATTTGAGATAATGCTATTTGATTCGCCCCGAATTAAGGGGTCTATCCATATATAATCTCTTTCATAACGCCGAATTTAGAAGTTCTCTTGCTATAGGATTACTTTTTGTTGTGAAATGGATGTTTTTTGTCGTGTATCTCAATAATATGTACCTCTAACAAATGATAAGGGAAAAAATAAGAGGGTTTTTACTTATTTGGGACGTAATCAGCGCTGGGCTGAGACGGAGAAAGAGGATTATATATAATTGGGTGTCAAAATTTGTAATATACCGAAAAGTATATCAAATAATAGCACCTATTTTAATAGAATATTTACAATCCCAAATGATTAAGTCGATTTTTTCTCTGAAAAAGGGAGATAAAAAAAGGCAAGCTTTTTAAAGCTTGCCTTTTTAACTTGGTTGTATGCTGTTTTTACTCTTTTTTCTCCTCTATCTTCTCATCTTCCTTAGAGGCGTCTTTGAATTCTTTAATTCCGCTACCCAATCCCCGCATTAGTTCAGGAATTTTTTTGCCGCCAAATAACAATAGTACTAAAACTACTACGACTGCTATTTGCCAGGGGCCTATTGCCAGAAAAGGTACTAGTAAGATCATGTGCTTCAATTTATAAGGTGAACAAAGGTAATAAAAAACTAAATAGATATTATTTATTCCAAACGTTAAGATAGTACTTTAATTGTCGCATTAAATCACCAACAGGTGGATTTATTAGAAATATAGAGCATAATGATGAGCTATTATCATTTTTAGGATAGTAGTATGTTGAAATTCAATTCGAAATGTATCTTTGTGCTGGATGGAGAAAAAAGGCAAAAAAAGAAAGGAGATAAAGCGCAAGCTCTTACATAAGTATCGATTAGTGATACTTAATGAAAGTACTTTTGAAGAAAAGATCTCTTTTAAATTAAGCAGGTTGAACGTTTTTATCACAGCAACGCTCTTTATTATTGTGCTGATAGGACTAACAACACTGCTAATAGCCTTTACTCCTTTACGGGAGTATATTCCGGGTTATTCTTCAACTAGATTAAAAAAAGAAGCTACCGAACTTACTTATAAAACGGACTCTCTAGTAACCGTACTAAATTATACCAATAGGTATTTAGAAAACATTAGAATGGTCTTACGAGGGGATGTGGAGAACAACGAAATAAACAGAGATTCTTTGTTTGAGCAATTTAAAATAGATCCGTCTACTGTTGATTTATCGCCAATTCGGGAAGACTCTATTTTAAGGGCGCAAGTGGCTTTGGAAGATAAGTATAATCTGTTTCAGCGGAATACGTCACAGGGAAGTCTTGTCTTGTTCTCTCCGGTTACCGGAGTAATTTCACAAGAGTATAATGCCGAGAAGAAGCATTTCGCCGTAGATATTGTTGCTGAAAAGGACGCCCCTGTGAAAGCAGTTGCCAATGGCACCGTTATTTTTTCAGAATGGACCGCAGATACTGGTTTTGTTTTAATTATGGAACACGAAGAGGGGTTATTATCAGTATATAAACACAATAGCTCATTAAATAAGGGGCAAGGAGATCTTGTCAGAGCAGGGGAGGTCATTGCTTCTGTTGGTAATACCGGCGAATTCACTACCGGACCTCATTTACATTTTGAATTGTGGAGCAATGGAAATCCCGTAAATCCATCAGACTACATCGATTTTAACTAAACTACATGTCCTTAAAATCTTTCGCCGCTCAGATCTTTGCAGGTAATGTCCATAAAAGAACCATGAAGTGGGTGAATAACCCAATTAGCACCCAGGAGACCCTTTTTAAAGATCTTATTATATCAGCAAAGAGGACTCAATTTGGGATAGACCATCAATTTGATAAGATCAATTCTCATAAAGATTTCACAAATCAGGTACCAATACGGGATTATGAGGCACTTACCCCATATGTAAATAAAGTTGTAGCGGGGAAAGCAGATATTCTCTGGCCGGGGAAACCCATTTATTTTGCAAAAACAAGTGGCACAACTTCAGGAGCAAAATATATTCCGATTACGGAAGACTCCATTAAGCATCAGGTAGAGGCATCCAGAAATGCGATCCTCAATTATATTCACGAAACCGGAAACGCCTCTTTTGTCAATGGAAAGATGATCTTTTTGCAGGGAAGTCCGGTGCTTACAGAAAAGAATGGCATTAAATTAGGTCGACTTTCAGGGATCTCAGCGCATTATGTGCCAAATTATCTTCAAAAAAACAGATTGCCTAGCTGGGAAACCAATTGTATTGAGGATTGGGAAACCAAGGTGGAAAAGATCATTGAAGAAACCATAGATCAAAATATGACGGTCATAGCCGGCATCCCTTCCTGGGTGCAAATGTATTTTGAAAAATTAAAATCGGTTTCAGGAAAGAAGGTTGGGGAACTCTTTAAAAATTTTGAACTTTTTATTTATGGCGGAGTCAACTATGAACCCTACCGTGCGACATTTGAGAGTCTGATAGGCAGAAAAGTAGCTAGTATAGAGCTTTTCCCTGCTAGTGAAGGATTTTTTGCATACCAGGACAAACAGGATGAAAGAGGTATGCTTCTTTTGCTGAATTCCGGAATTTTTTACGAGTTTGTAAAAGCAGAGGATTTTTTTAATGAAAACCCCAAAAGGCTTACCCTCAAAGATGTTGAAATTGGAGTGAATTATGCGATGATTATCTCTACCAATGCAGGGCTTTGGGCCTATGACCTTGGAGATACTATTCAGTTTGTCTCTACTGAGCCTTATCGAATCATTGTATCAGGGAGAATTAAGCATTTTATTTCAGCTTTTGGCGAACATGTGATAGCTAAAGAGGTAGAATATGCAATGCAGGAAGCCATACGAGTGTCGGGCGCACAAGTAAACGAATTTACCGTAGCTCCTCAAATTACACCCGCAAATAAGGAACTTCCGTACCATGAATGGTTTATTGAGTTTGGCAAGAAGCCCACTAACATGAAAATGTTTGCACAAAAATTGGATGAGGCAATGCAGGAGCAAAATAGCTATTACTTTGATCTGATAAAGGGGAGCATCCTTCAACCTTTGAAGATCAGTCCAATAAAAGCAGGAGGCTTTCAAATGTATATGAAGTCGGTCGGAAAATTAGGTGGCCAAAACAAAGTACAACGCTTGTCTAATGACAGGAAGGTTGCTACTGACCTTGAGATTCAAAAGGAGGAGTAGATATCGTTAGGCTACTGGAAGAGGGCTGAAATCATGAATAATAAGTGTATTTTTGTGGGGATTTATGAGTAAAATAAAAGATACAACCAGGGCACAGGAGTCAACAAACGCCATTGAACGTTTGTATATCACTATGCGCCATCTTTTTAACAGGGGATTTTATAAACCGATGGGGGTTTCGGGGGAGACCCTTCGAAATGCACTTTTGTTGTTGAGGCCTGAGATCTATGGGTCCATAGCAGAAGAAAAAGCAGAGCTCAATGGGCTCCTATATGTTCTGGAAAGGCTTCCTGAAGGTATAGAACAATGTCGTTTTATCAATCTAACTTCTGATGAAGGGTATTCCAAGACACATTTTTCGCCTATTATTCCACCAAAAAGAAGGCGTAATTGTTATAGGATCGATGATGAACAGATGAATATTGAGATCACGCGTGGGCGGTCTGATATTTATGATATTTTAACCCATCTTACCTTTCTTTTTATTGAATCTGGTAAAATATGTAACCGGGTACTTATTGAAGATACGGACAAGACCATTCGTGATTGGCAGAAATTGGAAGCAGCAGCCAAAAAATCTAAGCTCAATCAGGAAGAAAGGGAAGTCGCATTAATTCATACTGCCAATATTCTTGGAAGATCTTTTGTGGAGACCATGGAAGTGTACAATAAACTGTCAACCAAGAAAGATCCAGAACGATTTTTAAAGATCATCTATTGGCTCGGTAAATTGGCCATTGAGGAGGAGACGGGTGGTGAAAAAAGGACGATCACCTTTAGCGCACTTCTAAGAGAACGTCTGGGTCACCATATTCATGGAGAGCAATGGGCTCATAACATCAAGGACACCTTAAACAAGCATAAATTACTTGAAAGGCCTATCCACATTATTAGTGCTAACATGCATAGTGTGGTGAACTCCCTGTATGCAAAAAAAGCATTGGAAAAAGAATCGGCAGAAGGGACACTTCTGGACATGTATCAGCAGTTGAGTCTTGAAAAGAATGCCAAATTAAGGGAGAAAGTGCTTGCAATGGCTCGGAAAAATGGCATGATTGAAATTAAGGACGTATCCGGAACCAATATTGATGTGCAGATTTTTGATATGGCAAAATTAGGTGAGGATATTTGTGGATATGAGCTTCCTGTAAATCTTTCAAATGAGAATAAACCGGTTATTTTTGTGATGGATTACGCTTTTGGGGAACAGGCATTTGAGTCTATAGATGAATTCCTAAAGCCTTTTAAGCGGAAGAATCAAAAACCGGTGTATTTGGATATTGCTTCCATTTCCATTATGGGCAAGGCCGGTATCCTTGAAGGAGGGAAGGGAGACCTGATGATCCCATCGGCCCATATATTTGAGGGAACAGCAGACAATTATCCCTTTCAAAATGAGCTTAGTGGAGATGATTTTAGGGGGAATGGTTTAAAAGTAATGGAAGGGACAATGGTAACGGTATTAGGCACCTCATTGCAGAACAAGGACATTCTTAAATTCTTCCATGAATCTACCTGGGAAGTTATTGGGCTGGAAATGGAAGGGGTACATTATCAAAAGGCAATTCAATCGGCATCTAAGATCAGGAGAAGTATCAGGGAAGACGTAAAAGTGCGTTACGCCTACTATGCCTCAGATAATCCGCTGGAGACAGGAAGTACATTGGCATCCGGGGGCTTAGGCACTACCGGGGTTAAACCAACCTATTTAATTACCGATAAAATTCTACAACAAATATTTAATTCATAGTTATGGCCAAAGAATCAAAAACAAACAATACCCCATCCAATGATGAAATAGATTTGGGACAGCTATTTCAGATGATAGGAAAAGGCTTCAATAGAATTTTCAGAGGGCTGCTTTCTGTATTTCTGTATTTTAAGAGAAATGCGATCATTTTAGTGGTTCTTGCTATACTCGGTGCCTTAACCGGATTTGGCTTAAATCAAATCGTTTCAAAAAAAATGAAAACAGAGGTCATTGTATCTCCTAATCTTGAAAGCAAAAATTACCTATATGATGTTGTAGCTGAACTTCAGGCTAATATTAAAGCAGAGGATACGGTATTCTTTAAAAGTTTAGGAATAGATGTTGAGAAATTAAAGGATTTTGAAATTGAAGTAGCCCCGGTAAGTGGATCAAATAAAAAGAATCTGGAAACGGAAATGAAGTATTTGGAATTACTTCAGAGCTTTGAGAATTCAGGAGCTATTTCAGACATCGTTAGGGCAGAGATATTAGATAAGAGTTCTTTGGATCAACGAATCACCTTTTTTTACAAGGACGCCTCTCTCGGAGATAAATATGCCAGAATTTTTATGGACTATATTAATTCGAATACCTATTATAAAGAGATCGTAAAGACCTATACGGAAAATGCACAAGATAGAATAAAGCAAAACGACTCCTTGGTACAACAGATTAATGTGCTTATCACTAATTATTCCAATAAAATGCTAACTGAGAATACTGCCACAGAAGGACGGATCGTCCTGGATAATGAGCAGCAATTAAACGTTCCTCAATTATTTACATTAAAGAACGAATTGATCAGAGACACAGAATCGAAGAAATTGGAATTAGAAAGACGAAAAGATGCGATCACCATTATCAATTTTGGTAAACCTCAAAAAATAATCAAACCACTTTATAAAAAGAATATTATTCTTTTCCCGCTATTATACATAGGAATATTTTTCCTTATTCTCTTTTATAAAATATTTGAATAAAAAGGCCTTGGAAATGGAGGTATGAGTAGTGCCAAAAACATTTTAGTTACCGGTGGAGCGGGTTTTATTGCCAGCAATTTTATTCCACTTTTTTTAGAGTGCGCATCCCTCATATAGGATCATCAATTTGGATAAACTGACCTATGCAGGAGATCTTTCCAATTTAAATGGACTAGAGAAGAACAAGCAATACCAGTTTATTCTCGGGGATATTTGCGATGAAGATCTCGTCAATGATATTTTCATAAAATATAAAATTGATGCTGTAATACATTTTGCTGCAGAATCTCATGTTGACAATTCTATTAATTCACCCAATAGTTTTATTAAGACCAATATAGAAGGAACGTTTATTTTGCTGGAAGCCGCCAGAAAGCATTGGCTTTCAGGAAATGAGGATAAAAACACACACAGATTTTTCCATATTTCAACAGATGAAGTATATGGAAGTCTTACAGATAAAGGATATTTTACAGAGGAATCGCCTTATGCTCCCAACAGTCCCTATAGTGCCTCAAAAGCTTCAGCAGATTTTTTAGTCAGGAGCTATCATCAGACCTATGGACTAAACACTGTAATTAGCAATTGTTCCAACAATTTTGGGCCAAAACAACACGATGAAAAATTAATTCCGACCATAATACGCAAAGCCCTTGCAAATGAGCCTATTCCTATTTATGGCAAAGGGACAAATATTCGTGATTGGCTATATGTGGAGGATCATTGTCTTGCCATAGACCTTTTATTTCATAAAGGGAAAGCAGGAGAAACATACGTGGTTGGAGCAGATAATGAATGTACTAATTTGTATCTTGCTAATGAGGTATGTAACTTAATGGATGGATTAATACCAAAATCTGAAGGAAGTTATAAAGATCAAATTACGTTTGTTAAGGATCGTCTCGGACATGATTATCGTTACGCTATCGATGCTTCGAAAATCAGAAAAGAATTGAAGTGGGCTCCAAAACAAAATTTTATGGAAGGGCTGAGAAAGACGGTGGACTGGTACATTAAAAAATACCAATAAGTATAAAATGAAGGGAATAATTCTTGCAGGAGGCTCAGGAACGCGCTTATATCCTATTACCAAGGTGATCAGTAAACAGCTGATGCCCATTTACGATAAGCCAATGATTTACTATCCGTTGGCTACATTGATGGAAACGGGTATTCGGGATATTTTGTTTATTACCACTTCTCAGGATAGCCCTTTTTTTAAACAGTTATTGGGCGACGGCTCTCATATAGGATGTTCTTTTCAGTATGCGGTACAGGAGAAACCTAACGGTATTGCTGAGGCCTTCATCATTGGTGCCGATTTCATCGGAAAGGAAAAAGTGGCACTTATTTTAGGGGACAATATTTTTTATGGCGCAGGTTTAGCAAGACTGTTACAAAAGAACAATGATCCAAATGGGGGAATAATTTATGGGTATCATGTACAGGATCCTCAGCGATATGGCGTGGTTGAGTTTGATGACAACGGTAATGCCATATCAATAGAGGAAAAACCAGAAAATCCAAGATCAAATTATGCCATCCCCGGAATATATTTTTATGACAATGAGGTCATTGAAATAGCAAAAGGTATTAAACCAAGTAAAAGGGGAGAATTGGAAATAACAGATATTAATAAGGCTTACCTAAAAAAAGGGAAGCTAAAAGTGAGCATTTTGGATAGAGGAACTGCCTGGCTAGATACAGGCACCTTTGCATCACTGATGCAGGCAGCTCAATTTGTTGAAGTTATTGAAGAACGACAAGGATTAAAAATAGGAGCTATTGAAGAAATTGCCTATAAAATGGGCTATATCTCCAAGGAAGAGCTAAAGAAATTGGCTAAACCACTATTAAAAAGTGGTTATGGCGCCTATTTGTTACAATTAAAATAACCCCTTACGTGAAACTAATTCCAACTAACCTTAAGGACTGTTTTATTATTGAACCGAAGGTCTACAAAGACAACAGAGGTGTTTTTTTCGAATCCTTTAATGAAAAAGTATTGGGAACAGCATTGAATATTCCTTTGACCTTCGTACAGGATAACCATTCAGTTTCCAAAAAAGGAGTACTGAGAGGTCTACATTTTCAGACAGGAAGCAAAGCACAAGCCAAGCTAGTAAGGGTTGTACAAGGAGAAGTCATAGACGTTGTGGTAGACCTGACGAAAGGACAGCCCAACATACCTAAAGCATTTTAAAACCATTCTCACAGCAGAAAGTGGACATATGTTATTTATCCCAAAAGGAATGGCACATGGTTTTCTTGCTTTAAAAGATGATACTGTATTCCTTTATAAATGCGACTCATATTATGATAAGGAGGCAGAATCCGGAATTTTGTACAGTGATCCTGATCTAAAAATTGATTGGGAATTTCCTGCAGATCAGATCATTTTATCAGAAAAAGATCAAAAACTACCGCGATTAAGGGATTTAAAGATATGATCAGGGTATTAGTAACCGGAGCAGACGGACAATTGGGGAAGTGCATTCAGGAAATAGCATCTTCATATTCTCAATTAAAAATCGACTTTGCAGATAAAAACGAACTCGATATAGTGTTAAGAGAAGATGTGTACAGCTTTTTTTCTAAAAACTCCTATGATTTTTGTATCAATTGTGCTGCCTATACCAATGTTGAACAGGCTGAAAAAACACCTGAAATAGCCTATTCAGTAAATGCTGAGGGAGTTAAGAATCTGGCTTTGGCGTGCAAAGATAACGGGGTAAAGCTTATTCATATTTCAACAGATTATGTGTTCGATGGAGAAAAAAAAGAAGGCTACTACCCAACGGATATTCCTAATCCTATCAATGAATACGGAAAGTCCAAACTCAAAGGAGAACAATATATTCAGGAAATCTTAAATGAATATATAATCATTAGGACTTCCTGGTTATATTCAAATTACGGCCACAATTTCTACAAATCTATTTTAGAAAAAGCACGTAAAGGAGAAATACTTATATGTTACTGATAGTCAAGTTGGCTGCCCTACCGATGCAAATCACTTGGCATCTTATATTTTGGATTGTCTTCAGAGAGAGCATTGGATTTCGGGGATAGTGCATTTTACGGATAAGAAGGCTATGACATGGTTTGATTTTGCTGTTTCAATTCTAAAAAAACATGATCTATACCGCCAATGTGAAGATTGTAAGGGATAAGAATTATCGTAGTTTTGCCAAGAGGCCGGCCTATAGTATCCTTATTGATGCCTAGTTTAATATTCGATGATTAAAAAAAACCTAATCGTTTTCGGAACGCGACCTGAAGCCATAAAAATGGCACCTTTAGTAAAGGAATTCCAACTGTACCCGGGAAAATTTGAAACTAAAGTTTGCGTTACTGCACAGCATAGAGAAATGCTGGACCAGGTTCTCGATTTTTTCGAGATAACCCCAGACTATGATTTGGACCTTATGCGCCCTAATCAAAATCTTTAACTATTACAGCAGATATTATTACGAATCTGAAGGAAGTATTAGAGGATTATAAACCAGATTGTGAGAATTAATATTTTGTAAATGAACATTTTACATTTAATTGGAAGAGAAGAAGAGCTATTTACAGAGGATATACGGTTAATTGAAAATGAACTCTCAAAAATAGTGAGATCCTCGTCTTTTTTGGTAATTGGAGGCGCAGGTTCAATAGGACAAGCCGTAACCAAAGAGATTTTCAAAAGAAACCCATTAAAACTCCATATTGTAGATATCAGCGAGAATAATATGGTGGAGCTGGTAAGGGACATAAGAAGTACTTTTGGTTACATTAAAGGTGATTTTCAAACTTTTGCACTAGATATTGGATCAGCAGAATATGATGCATTTATTGAATGCGGATGGGAACTACGATTATGTACTAAATCTTTCCGCCTTGAAACATGTTAGAAGTGAAAAGGATCCTTTTACACTTATGAGAATGATTGATGTAAATATTTTCAACACAGAAAAGACTTTACAACAATCAATTAAAAAGGGGGTGAAAAAATATTTTTGTGTATCCACAGATAAAGCGGCAAATCCTGTAAACATGATGGGAGCATCAAAAAAAATTATGGAAATGTTTTTGATGAGAAGAAGCGCAGAAATTAATATATCTACAGCTCGTTTTGCAAACGTTGCTTTTTCGGATGGGTCCTTACTCCATGGATTTGATAAGCGAATTCAAAAGCAACAACCAATTGTAGCTCCAAATGATATCAAAAGATATTTTGTCACCCCAAAAGAAAGTGGTGAACTTTGTTTAATGTCCTGTATTTTTGGCGAAAACAGGGACATTTTTTTCCCTAAATTAAAGGAGGGATTGCATTTGATTTCATTCGCAGATATCGCAATAAGATATCTTCAAGAGATGGGTTATGAGCCTTACCTCTGTATATCTGAAGATGAAGCCAGGGCAATGGCTTCTAAATTACCAGATGAAAAAAAGTGGCCTTGCCTGTTTACATCAAGTGACACAACAGGAGAAAAGGATTTTGAAGAATTTTTTACAGATAAAGAGATTTTGGACATAGAAAGGTTTACCAATTTTGGTATAGTTAAAAATGAACTGATGATTGATCATGGTAAATTAAATACGTTCGAAGAATCAATTAACCTTCTAAAATCGTCTAATTCATGGACCAAAGAAGCGCTTGTTGAAATTTTTATAAAGATGATACCTAATTTTGATCATAAAGAGAAAGGAAAATATTTAGACAGTAAGATGTAAATTTATGTATGTTTAAAAACACGATCGATTATATAAAAACTCTTTATGGGAACGACAAATTTGTTCCTTTACATGAACCTCGTTTTATTGGGAATGAAAAAATGTACTTAAACGAGTGTATTGATTCAACCTTCGTTTCGAGTGTTGGTAAATTTGTAGATAAGTTTGAAGAAGAAATAACAAAATATACAGGTGCTAAATATGCAATTGCGACAGTAAATGGAACGGCAGCCCTTCATATTGCACTTTTGTTGGCAGGAGTAAAAAATGGCGATGAGGTAATTACACAATCTCTAACATTTGTTGCTACCTGTAATGCAATCAGTTATATTGGAGCACATCCTGTATTTGTTGATGTAGATCGCGATTCTTTGGGATTGTGTGCTATTAAATTAAGAGAATTTTTGGAGCAGACTTCAGAAATAATTAATGGAGAATGCGTCAATAAATTCACTAAAAATAGAATAATGGCTGTTGTGCCAATGCACACTTTTGGCCACACCTGCCAAATGGATGAAATAATAGAAGTTTGTAACAGGTTTAAACTAGTGATTGTTGAAGATGCTGCGGAATCTCTGGGAAGTTTTTACAAAGGTAAACATTCGGGAACAATGGGCCTGCTGGGGACATTGAGTTTTAATGGAAATAAAACAATTACTACAGGCGGTGGCGGTATGATAATTACAGACAATGAAACTTTAGCTATTCAGGCAAAGCATATAACAACGACTGCAAAAATACCTCACCGATGGGAGTATGGACATGATTTGGTGGCCTATAATTATAGGTTGCCTAATATTAATGCTGCCTTGGGTTGTGCTCAAATGGAAAACCTATCGGTATTCATTGAAAAAAAACGGGAATTGGCTATCTCATATCGGAATTTCTTTAAAACTGAATTGATCAATTTCATCGTAGAGCCGGCAAATTCCACATCAAATTATTGGTTAAACGCAATAAGGTTGAAGGATATAAAGGAACGAGATTTATTTTTGGAAGAAACGAATAACGCAGGTGTTATGACCCGGCCAGTCTGGAATTTGATGAATAATTTACCAATGTTTAAAAATGCACTTACCGGAAATTTAGAAAATTCTATTTGGCTATCAGAGCGCATTGTAAATATACCAAGCAGTGTTAGGATCTAAAAAAATATGTTTATTAGGGTATTCTGGACATGCCTATGTAGTTATTGATATCGCCCTATCAAATAACTATGAAATCATAGGATATTTTGATAAGGATAAAGCTGCTCAAGACCCTTATAGCTTATCTTATCTGGGAGATGAACAAAATTTAGATATTAAAAAAGTAGTTGGTAATAATTATATTTTTCCCGCAATTGGCTCTAATTATATTAGGAAGAATGTCGTCAATTTACTGGATATGAATAATTTAAAACAAATTGTTTTAATTGATGCAAGTGCTAATATTTCACATAAAGCAGAAGTGGATGTTTCCACATTGGTATGCTCTAAAGTTGTAGTTAACAGCATGGCTGTTATTGGTAAAGGATGCATTATTAATACGGGGGCAATAATAGAACATGAATGTGAAATTGGGGATTTCTGTCATTTAGCACCAGGTAGCGTTGTTGCTGGAAATGTCAAAATAGGGAAGAACACCTTTGTGGGCGCAAATGCCACTATTAAACAAGGAATTACCATTGGGAATAATGTAACCATTGGGGCAGGAGCAGTGGTTTTAAAGGATATTCCGGATGATGAAGTCTGGGTTGGAAATCCGGGAAGAAGAATTCAATCGTAATGGCATAGAAGCGTGAATTACAACGTTAAGAAAGAATCCAAAACCGTAATTGCAGCTGTAATATTTCCTGCTAACCTTGTCTATTTTGATGACTTTGTTAGTTCGCTTCAGAATCAAACCGAATCTATTTTTGACCTTTTACTCATCAATGATGGGTGCAATGACTTAGAAATTGAGCAAATCCTTACACAGTATTCAATTTCATACGAAATACGTTGTGCCGTTAGCGGTTCCCCAGCTCAAATTCGGGTACAATTGATCGGGATATTGAAGAATTCCAAATACGAGTTCATTATATTTGGGGATACAGATGATTTTTTCTCACCGAACCGGCTAGAAAAGTGCATTGAGGCATTACGGGATGATAACATGGACATCGTCTTTAATGATCTGACGATTGTAAACAAAGAATCTAAAATAATATCTCCTAATATTTGGGGGAACAGGAAGGAAGCCAATGAGGTTAATTTGGAATTTTTGGTTCGCTATAATGTATTGGGATTAGGGAATACGGCGATCCGAAGATCGGTCTTGGATTTCGAACTAAAATTGAACGCAAACATCACTACTTTTGATTGGATTTTTTATTTGCAAGTATTTTACCATTACAGGGCCTTAAAGTGTGGTTTTCTGAAGGAAGTAACTACTTTCTACAGGCAACATTCCCAGAATACTCTAGGGATCGTTACAAATTACTCCCGTGAAAAATTGGAATTTCTTTTGTCAACTAAGGAAAAAGTATTGCAATTCGCCTCATATTTGGGAATAAAGGAAGCCAATGAACAACTAGCCCTGGTATATACATTTCGCAAGACATATTTTGGGAATGACGAAAAACTGAATAAGAAAATCAAATCATTAAATAATCAAAAAGAACTCTTCTGGTTCGAAGAAACTATATGCGAAACATGAAAGCAATACAACTAGACAATAGGCATACTGTAAAAAACTACGGCAGACCCTATATAATAGCGGAAATTGGGGCCAATCACAATGGTGATATGACGCTTGCAAAAAAAATGATCCGATCAGCAAAAGAATGTGGCGCTCATTGCGCTAAATTTCAATCCTGGACTTCGAAATCTCTTATTGCCAAGGAAGAATACACCAGGAATCAAGTGTACAATGATTCTAAGAAAAAGCATTTTGGGTCCTTAAAAGAGATGGTCACCAAATATGCTCTAACAGATAAACAACATAAGGAACTCAAAGAATACTGTGACAGTATGGAGATAACTTTTGCATCTTCTCCTTTTTCTCCTTCAGAGGCAAGGCTTTTAAATGATCTGGACGTACCCTTTTTCAAAATTGCGTCTATGGATATTAATTACCTCGATTTTTTAAGAGAAGTAGCGGGATACCATAAACCTATGATAATATCTACCGGAATGGCGACCATGGCTGAAATTGAGAATGCGATCAATGCTCTGAAAAAGGAAGGTAATGAACAATTGATACTATTACATTGCATTTCCATATATCCTCCTAAATACAAGGACATCCATCTAAACAATATCGTTATGCTGCAACAGGCTTTCGGACTTCCAATTGGTTTTTCAGACCATACTATTGGTGTTTCAATACCTTTAGCCTCAGTGGCTCTTGGGGCCTGCCTTATTGAAAAGCATTTTACCTTGGACAAAGACCTACCGGGATGGGATCACGAGATTTCTGCTAATCCAGAGGAAATGCGTGTAATATGTAAAGAATCTGATCATATTTTCCGATCTCTGGGGAACTTTAAAAGAACGGTGACGGAATCGGAAGAAAACAAAAAAGCCAAGTTTAGGAGGAGTCTTGTCTTCTCACGGGATATGAAAAAAGGGGAAATAATAAAGAAAGAAGATATTAGCGCAAAAAGACCGGGAACACAAATCCCTCCGGATGAGTTACCTTATGTGCTTGGAAGGAAATTGGTACATGACATGAATGAGGATGAACTGCTTCGATGGGATTTGTTAATGTAAAGGGCATGAATTTAACAGATATTCAAATACCAGAAAATGCCAGCATTGTTGAAGCCTTAAGGAAACTCAACAAGATTCGTGATGTTAGTCGACTCATCTTATTTGTTACTGACCAAAACCGAGCGGTGGTAGGATCCCTTACAGATGGAGATATAAGGAGGTCTCTGGCTAAAGATATGGATATTCATAAAAAAATAAAACTCGTTTGTAACCGGAATTTTATTTTTGAGTGGGACCATAAGGACCACATTGAACTTCAACCCATTCGCGAAAAGAAAATCAAAATACTTCCAATCCTCAATAAAGCCAGACAATTGGAACGTATAATTGATCTTGAAAAAACCCTGTCGGTTTTGCCTATAGAATGTGTTATTATGGCCGGAGGAAGAGGAAAGCGCTTAAGTCCCCTAACGGACTCTATTCCAAAACCTATGCTTCCTCTAGGTGACAAGCCTATTCTTGAACATAATATAGATCGCCTGATCTCATACGGAATTCGCAAGTTTTATATAGCCGTGAATTATCTCGGGGAACAGATTGAAAATTATTTTAAAGATGGCAGCAGCAAGGGAGTGGAAATAGAATATATCCGTGAAAACAAAGCTCTGGGAACTGCAGGGGCATTATCCATGGTTGAAAACTTTAAGACCAACAATGTATTGTTGATGAATGGCGATCTATTCACAGATATTGATTTTAGCGACCTATACAACAATATGATTAATAAAAAGGCCGATATTATTGTAGCCTCCACCGAGTATAAAGTGGATGTCCCCTATGCTATTTTTGAAACTGAGGAAGGGTCCGTAACAGGTTTTTGTGAAAAACCTACCTATGTATACCACTCAAATGCCGGAATATATATCCTAAAAAGAGAATTAATTAAAAGAATTCCGAAGGATAAATATTTTGATATTACCGACCTTTTGGATCTTTTGATGCAGGAGGGTAGTAAAGTTACGCATAATCCAATAGTAGGATATTGGGTAGACATAGGAAAGCCAATAGATTACAAGAAGGCGCAAGAGTTTATAAAACACCTTAAATAAGCGGATTCAGATGAAAATTATTGCAGAAAGTGCTTCCAATCATTCCGGACAACTGGAATATTTAGTGAAAATGGCTGATGCATCAAAAAATAGCGGGGCCGATTATTTCACAATACAAATTCTTAATCCAGCTTCTTTTTGTTCTGAGGATTATGAAAGATATGATGTTGTAGCTGAAATAGCTTTTTCATTTGATCAATGGACAAAGTTACTCACACATTGTAATAAGATTGGCTTAGAGGTAATTCCCTGTCCTTTAGATATAGATTCGCTGAATTTTTGTATCGAAAAAGGGTTCAAGCTAATCAAAGTACATGCAACAGATATTGTAAATGTTCCTTTTTTGAAGGAAATTATGAAAAATGATCTGAAAGTTATCTTGGAGACTCAGTGTGCTACATATCAAGATATTAAACTTGCCTTGTCCGTAATTGGTTCCCAAATTGATGCTATTATTCATGGTTATAGTAATTACCCTACCGAAATTGAGGATCAACGGCTAAATGCCTTAGATTATATCCGAAAAGAATTTGACTGCGATGTCGGATTTGCAGACCATACACTGGATACTTCAGAAATTCCATTAATGACCTTGGCAAAAGGAGCTAAATATCTGGAAAAACATATTACCCTCAGCAGAAATGATCGTCATTATGATTGGCAAGTTTCACTTTACCCAGAAGAATTTGCTTCGATGGTTTCTAATATCAGGCACTATGAAAAGGCCCTTGGGGCGGAATTGAAGCATCCTGATCCAAAGGAATCAGGATTTAGAGGGGTCTTATATAAAAAGGTTATAGGGGGGAATTTAAAAAAAGAGTTGAAACGGGCCGATCATGGGATGGATTATCTCACTGAACTGATAAATTCTTTCAGCAAGGATCGACTGGGGGTAGGTATTATTGCAAGGCTTAAATCACAAAGACTAAAACAAAAGGTTCTGTTACCACTTTTAAACGGAAGTTTAATACAGAACCTGTATCAAAGGATAGGGACTTCAGAAAAAATTTCTGAAATCGCGGTGATTACTTCCTATTTGCCCGAAGACGAGCCGCTAGTTAAGCACTGTGAGGAAAATAATCTTAAGGTTTTCCTTGGACACCCCGTCTCGGTTATTGACAGGATGCTTTCCTTTATCTTAGAAAACAGGTTGGGTATGATATGCCGAGTTACCGGGGATAATCCATTTTCTGACCCTTTGATCTTGGATCATATGGCAGACCTTATGATAAAAGAAGACCTAGATTATATAAAGGTGAATAATGTGCCTATAGGAGTAGGGATTGAATTGTATTCGAGCTCATATTTATGGCGTATGTATTTAAAAATGGAAAATCCTTTGAGCTCTGAATATTTATCTTGGTTTGGGTTAAAGGACGAATCTTCTAAGAAAGGCAGTATAGATATTCAGCATGAAAATAAAGATTTGAACTTTTATAATTTATCGGTCGATTATCAGGCAGATTATGATCGGTGTTTAAAGGTTTTGGCAACTATAGGCAAAAAGGATTTTGACCAAATATTGCTAAAAGATGTATTAAATGCCATGGAATCCATTGAACCGTCAGATCGCAATATGATCATAAAATTACCTGGAGACCAACATTGCACTTTTGAGGAATTTAATAAACTCATTGATAATGCGGATTACAAAGTCCGTCGGACATTGAATATATAGGTGAAGATATTTAGAAAAGATTCCATACTCTACAACTTACTGGCCTATTTTATCTCCAGTATCTCCGCTGTATTAATAACGGTTATACTTCAGTTCATCCTCCCTAAAGTAATCTCAATTGAAACATATGGCATTTATAAAACATTCACATTATATCTCTCTTTTACCAGTTTACTTCATTTCGGCTTAAAAGACGGAATCTATCTAAAATTAAGTGAACAACAGGAATTTGATAAAAATGGCAATACTATCTACTATTCTTTCCTGTTTATACAACAAATTGCTGTACTCTTTGTAATGTTCGCTGTGAGCTTTGTTGTACCGGAAACAATTAAAGTGTTTATTATGGCCCTGGCCTTTTCTTCTTTCTTTTTTATTCTGAACACCTACTCACCTCGACTCCCTTTTTCAATCCCAAAAACAATTCAAGGTAGTTAGCTTTCTAAAGGTATTTAAAGAGGCCATATTTCTGATAGCCGTCCTTTTAAGTTATTTTTTATTACATAAACTGGAATTAACACTTCTACTCGGTCTTTATATTCTCGCAGCCTTAGTAACATTTGTGATTTATACTTTTCAAGCGAGAAGTTTTATAAGGCTAAAAATTCCGAGCAAGACTGAGTTTAAATCTATTTTATATCCGGTATACAAGCGAGGAGTTGCCATAACAGGCAACTTTGGAAATCAAATAAACTCGAATATCGATAAGCTCTTTGTAAGTTCGTTTTTTTCCGTCAGTGCCTTTGCCTATTATTCCTTTGGAGGGATGTTTTTTGTATTAACAAACACGCTAGTTGGTTCAGTAGCCACAGTTCTTTTGCCTTACTTGCTTACGGATTATAAAGAGCACTTAGGGTCTACCTATAAAAAACTCCTCAGGCTTACCACACTTTTTGCGCCATTGTTATTTTTATATGTATTAATCGTAGGATTTATTGTACAGCGCTATTATTCGGAATATCTCTACAGTATCCCTATTATTGCTATGTTCTTTGGGGCGATGGTATACAGTGTTAAAATAAATATCATTCAGAACAACTATTTAAAAACACTTAATCTCGATCGTTCATATATTACTAATAATTACCTTGTACTTTTTGTATTTGTAATCGTAATGTTCATTTTGTATTATCTAAAAATTGATTTAAAATACTTCGCTTTGTGTACTTCAATCTTTGTTTTTGCCCGATATAAGTTGAACGGACGAGTAATTAGAAAAAAACTAAATCTAAATCATCGGGTATTGATCCAAGATATAGGAATTTGGTTATTGGCGATATTAATCTATTTGCTATCAATGGGCTTATTTTTATGAAAAAACTTTTGATTATCGGACAGATTCCTAAAGAATATGGCGGTAATTACACCACCGGGGTGGCCAACGTAATTCTTGAATTGGGTCATCAATTATCTAAAGAGTTATCTGTATACATTTATGGAACAAACCTGAATGCGAGAATACAAAGTCCAATAGAAAACATTCATTTTTTGGGATATAGCCATAAACTAATTTTAAGACTATTCTTTTATCATATGTTGACAAGGCCTCTTGGTGTCATCAAGGAATGTTGGCTATATTCAACCCGTTATGGGTTACCGCCTTTAAAATATCTGGCGTATCGATTATTGATTGAGTTTTATATAAAAAAAATCAAGCCCGATTATATAAATGCTCATGGTATGATATTTACTCCTATTATGAAACATCTGAAACTAGAAAATAAGGTTTTATTTTCCTTTCACGGATTTATGTATGACGATCCTGCCAGTATACTTGCCAACAAAAAGAGAGGCATTGATATGTACAAATTATACAAAAATGGGTCATGTTTGGTGAACAAATCCATTTACCTTACTGACGACATGCGGAATAAGGGAAGTAACAATCTTGATATTCAACAAAAAGACTCTTTTATCATACCTAATGGTGTAAGCACTGATAAATTTTATTATGCTCCAGAATATCGAAAGTCAATTAGAAATAAATTTAACATCGAGAAAGATTCCCTTGTCTTTATATCTGTCGGCGCACTTACTCGTCGCAAAAATCACATAGGATTTATTGAATTTCTTGAAAGAAATAAGGTTAAGTCGCATTATTGGATCATCGGAGAGGCAATTGGACAGGAAAAAGAAACCATACTCCTATTGAAAAAAGCAGTTAAAGACTCAATTTTTGTTCAGGTTAACATATTTAATTATGTGCCTCATGATACCGGGAAGGACATTAGCAGTGTGGAATTTTTTATTCTTGGAGACCAACAAATTCTTTGGCAAAGCGGAATTTTGAAGAAAGGACAATCTCGGGAAGTTAATGTAGACCTAAAAGGGATTGAACTATTGGCGTTGTATGTCTCAGACGGTGGTGATGGATATTTTCGTGACTATGCGGATTTTGCTAATCCTAGAATAATTACAAATGGAGTTGTTGAACCTTATATTCCGGAAAAACCTATTTGTGAAATCTATACTCCAAAGGCATCGGAGATTCCCAGGATTAATGGTCCCGGTATTATTGGTATTCGCCCAGGATCTCCTATGAATTACCGAATACCTGTTTCCGGACAGCGACCTTTCCGATATCAAGTTCGTAATCTTCCCGATGGGTTGACATTTCACTTCGATAAAGGGATCATAAAAGGGGTATTGAGAGAAACAGGCACCTATACAATCGGCATAGCGGTTGAAAACGATTTAGGAATTAGTGAGAGAAATGTGGATATTGTTGTTGGAGAAAAAATTGCACTTACGCCACCCATGGGATGGAATTCCTGGAACGTTTGGGGTTCGTCCGTAACTGGAGATAATATTCTGAATGCCGCCAATGCGATTCTTAAATATGGGCTAAATGATTATGGATGGATGTATGTTATTGTGGATGATGGTTGGCAAAAATCCCGTGCAAACGAAGATAAATCTTTACAACCGAACGAAAAGTTTGAAGACCTTACACAAATCGCAGATGCCTTACATGAAGAGGGATTGAAATTTGGAATCTATTCTACTCCTTGGATATCAAGTTTTGCTGGATTTTGTGGATCTTCCAGCGAAACACCGCAAGGAATATGGCAAAAAGAAATACATGGCAATCGGTCATATACAAAATTAGGGCAGTATCATTTCGAAAAAGAAGACGTAGCGCAATTTGCTGCCTGGGGTGTAGATTACCTAAAGTACGATTGGAATCCTATCGATACGGTGTCATTGGCCAGAATTGGAAAGGAAATCAAAAAAGCCCAAAGAGATATACTGCTTTCTATTTCAAATTCCGGTACGCTGGAGGATGTGACCGAGTATATAAAATGGTCAGAATTATGGAGAACTACCGCAGATCTTCGTGATAATTGGGATCATGGATATAAGAATGGTAAAAACGCTCAGGGGATCATGGATGTTCTCCGGTATCATACAAAGTGGCAGGAATTTAACCAACCTGGTGGATGGAACGATCCAGATATGCTGGTTTTGGGAAAGGTTGGTTGGGGTTCTCCAAGAGAAAATCGTCTTAGTTGTCCTGAACAATATACGCATTTCACCTTATGGGCTATATGGTCTGCCCCATTGATATTAGGGTGTAATCTTGATGAATTAGACGAATTTACATTGTCCCTTTTAAAAAATCCTGAAGTAATAGAAATTAACCAGGATCGATTGGGAATACAGGCGGAATTGGTTTGGGAGGAAAATGGCATTTCCATATTCAGGAAACCACTTTATGACGGATCCTGGGCGATAGCAGTAATCAATCGGGGATTATATCAAGATAAGGTAATAGACCGCTTCAATTGGGGTCCTTCCGAGAAAAGTGAGATCAATGTCTCTTTGACCGATATAGGATTGCCAAAACAGTACAGGGTTCGAGATCTATGGCGGCGTGAAGATCTCGGCAAGCGGGAAGGTAGAATCATACTTCGTATTCCTCATCATGGTGTATCTTTATTGAAACTAACAGAATTTGATTGATTTATATCTTGGCAAATTTCAAGAATTGAATTCAAACTCACGTAAAAACTCTGGAATTCATCTGTTTTTTTATGAATTTATATATCTAATTATCAAACCAGATTTAACTACCTGTAGGGTATTATTATAAAATGGATTCGCAGTAATGAAAGCAGGAAAAGCATATTTTATATTCGTATCAATGTTTTTGGTGTTTCTTTATTACTGCCATGGCGATGCCTTTCTGATAATCTGGGCACATATTCGATCCGAGATCTTCTTTTCCTTTGTGATTCTTTTGCTAGTCCCAATGTTGTTCAATAAAAGCGTTATAGGAAGGTTAGTTAAAAACCAGCTTTTACTTTACTTTATATGCTACTTTATTTTTATGATCATTTGGGTAATTCTTTCATACATCCCCTTTATTGATCTGACGACACATTATGGGTACCTAAAAAAACAAGGATTAAATTTCTTAATATTACTTTCTTGTACAATATGGTTTTCTAGGGATAAAAACCTTAAAATCACACTTAAGTATCTTATACCGGGACTTTTGTTGGGTGTGGCATTAAATTTTTATGATGCCACACATATTAGCGATTATTATTCTATGGGCGACCCATACAAAAGATCGACCTTTTCGATGATTTATGCCCGTGCCGCTGGGTTTTATTTAGATCCAAATGTTTCCGCAGTCACACTCGTTTTGGGATTGGTTTTAACGGAACCGCAAATAAAAAATAAGAAACTGAATCTTTTATTAATTCTAGCGATAGGCCTTGCTACTCTGGTAACACTCTCTTTGTCTGGCGCGCTGGTTTATGGCGTATTTATTTACAGAAAATATTTCCTGGGAAAGTTAAAGGTGGGAGCGGTTTCGATTATTCTTGTATCATTTATTATTCTGTCATTCGTGGTCCGGGATTTGATGCAGCGCAACGTTCTTGAATTTGGACCGGGTATTTCGCAAAGGATTATGGCTGTATTAGATCCATTTGGTACTGATGACGAAATCGTTAGCAAAAACAGTCGCGCAATTCTATTAAAAAATGCATTTGTTAAGTTTACAGACCACCCAATTTTAGGGAACGGATTAGGGCAACATCAGTTTATTGAGACGGAACAAGCCAAGGAATCCAGGGCAGGAACTGAAGCAGGGCCTCACAATCAATGGTTGGCGTTCCTTATAGACTATGGGATATTCGGTGTTTTCTTGTATGGGACCTTATTTTTACTTTTACTACCCAAGGCACGCTCGCACTTTAAAAAGGAAGTATATAGTTTCTTGATAATATACTTCATTTATACCTTGTTCTCACATACTGCATTAATCAATCATTCACTAATGTTTCTATTGCCGTTAGTTTACGCAATGGGAAGAGTAACTACAACGACCTATGTCCATAGTAAGGAGTAGCAGGATATATGATGTGCTGCTTGGCCTGCTTGCCTTTTCTTTAAGCATGCCAACAGCAGTTTTCAATATATTATTTCCATTGACCTTGCTTTATGTTTTGATAAATTTGAAAAGGGCCGATTACAAGTCCATTTTTAAAGATAAATTGCTGATAGTCCTATGGATTTCTTATTTAATGTTGTTTTTAGGGCTATTTTATACCAAACCAGAAAATATATCCGAGGGACTTGATCTATGCATTAGGCGTATATTTTTCATTATTGCCCCATTACTTTTTGTGGGGATAGACCTTAGATCTTACAAAGTAATTGCATATGGTTTCATCATTGGAATTATTACCGGATTTGTTATTTGCCTGATAACTGTTATGCTCACACCCGGAGTTTATGGTAGTTTAAGCCAAATTTACATTAGTAATTGGTATTGGTCCGAATTACTGTTGGAGCCGATAGACAAACACCCCTCCTATTTTTCGTTTTATTCATTGCTAGCGTTTTTCATGGCTTTTCAGCTTATGTCTTCCACCCAAGTAATGCTGGAAAGGATTTTTACAGGGTTCTCCATGTTGATATTTTTTGGAATAATTTTAACACTGGAAGCAAAAATCTTCATTCTCATTTTTCCTTTTATGTTGTTTATTTTCATTTTTATCAAATTTAAGAAGACAAAATTGGCAATTGCAACTATGTTTCTAGTTGCATTCACCGGTTTTTTGTTTTTCATGTTCCACCCGGCAAGATTCCATAACATTAGATTATTGAGTTTTGACAATGCTGTGCTGGTTCGGGGAGAAATATATAAAAGTACATGGGGGATTGTTAAAGATAATTCGATATTTGGAGTGGGGACAGGAGATTTCAATAAAGAAATTTTGAAGTCATACAGGGAGAATAATTTCACAGAAGGCTCTAAAATTGAATATAACGCACACAATCAATACCTTGAAGAATGGGCAAGAGGAGGATTGTTAAGCTTTTTATGTTTAGCAGTGATACTTATCGTTTCATTTAAAAGATCGGATACCCGATCTCCAGAACAACTGATACTGGTAATTTGTCTTTGCCTCTTCCTAACTGTTGAATCTGCACTGAACAGACAACAGGGCATTAGTTTTGTACTTTTTTTTCTTTGTCTATATAATAGTTTATCAACCAAGCATAAAATTTCTTCATTTAGAAGGATCAATTAAGAATAAATGGCAAGAAAACTTGATTAATGAAATTATCAGAAGTATCCAGAAGATTTCTTGAATGGGAAGAAGAGCATAAACTTTTTTCTCTTGAAGTGAACGACTTTCCCATTTATACACTATATCGCCTTCAACTTTATGAGGCACTAATTTTTGCAACTGATCCTGGTACCATAATAGATAGGGATACTAGCCGAATCAAAACAAAGGTGAATATAGGTCGAACTATAGAGAACAGCCTTTCTTTTTTTTGGAATTGCTTTAAGTTAAAGAAACGTGTCCTTCTTATTTCTAATGCAGAAAATAGGCGAAAGCGAAGTGTAGGCTCTGTCGATATTTATTTTGATCAGATTGCACACCACCTAAAGGGGCAATGCAGAATACTAGAATTTCCCAAAATAGGCACATATCATTATCCTGATAATTATAACAAGGCTTTGGTCGTAAAAGGAGACTTCCTTTATGTAATGGAGAAGCTTAGTAAGAAAAGGTTCGATCCAAATATATTGGATGTGCATGTGACACTTTTGGCGGAGAAATTTGCAACATTATATGATGAAATAAATGGAAAGCAATTTTCAAAATCGGGCCTAAAGAGACAGTTGACGGCAAAAGGAACACGCAACCTGCATCGACTTCACATCTATGGTTGGATTCTTAGATTTACAAGACCTAAAACACTGATACTAAAATCTGCCTACACCCCCAAATCTCAAATTATTTTATTTTGGTCACTAAGGTTGGGTATTCACACTATTGAGGTTCAACACGGACACATTTACCCATATCATATAGGATATATAAAACCAATTTCAATAGAAAAAGGTCTTTTCCCGGATAATATTTTCGTTTGGGCTACCTATTACCGGGAAATCCTAGAAAGAAATAGATGGAAACACAATAGCATTAAAATAACAGGGGATTTTACGGCATTTCATTCCAAATCAGGCACGGATGTAAAAATTAGTGGTGAGCTTCAAACGTTCGTTAAACAATATACTAGGATTGTCACAATTATTGGTCAGCATTCTATTAATGAAGTTTTTTTGACCTACCTAAGAACTATTGAAAATCTTGATTCGAACACTGGAATCATTTTTAAATTCCACCCGCGTTTTGGCAAAAGCCAGGAAGCCTTCTTTAATAAGCATATTGGTAAAAGGCCTTATCTCCACTATATGCTGGAGGGAGATATTAGGGCTTGTTTTGAAGTGAGCGACCTCGTAGTTGGAGTTTATTCTACAGCGGTCCTTGAGGCCATAGAATCAAAAAAAGAAGTACATTTGATAGGTTGTAGGGAGGCTGAGTTTTTCGAGGATTTTATTAAATCAGAAATAGTTTTAATATCTCCGGATATCAGTTCATCCATCGCGATGTTGGATCAAATGAAAAAGCCCTTAAAGACAATACAATTGCGAGTACCTTTTAATCCTGAATCCATAGAAATAAGTGATAATAATAGAAAATGAAGACACCCGAAGTTTCAATTATTACGCCTGTTTATAATACAGAGAATTACTTAAGAGACTCTCTGGAATCTGTAAGGAACCAATCATTCCTAAATTGGGAACACATCTTGGTGGATGATTGTTCAAAAGATAAAAGCCTTGCGATAATAAAAGGCTATGCAGAAAAAGATCCCCGAGTGAAATACATTAAGCTACTTGAAAATAATGGCGCGGGGGTTGCCCGGAACAAAGCAATTGAAATGGCCGAGGGGAGCTATATTGCATTTTTGGACAGTGATGATTTATGGCATCCATTGAAGCTTGAAAAGCAAATAAAGTTCATGAGGGACAATAAGTATCACTTTACTTTTACGTCCTATGATCAATTGATGAAAATAGGGCGATGATTGTCAAAAGTAGTGAAGTGCAAAAGACAAAGTCACCTATAAGTCTGCACTATTTAAAAACCCAATTGGTTGCTTAACGGTCATTTACGACGAGGAATTTTTTGGAAAACAATATATGCCAACTATTCGCAAAAGGCAGGACTATGCACTTTGGCTAAAATTACTAAAAAAAACCAATGGATATGGTATTAGTGAGTGTTTAGCTAGCTATAGAATTGGGAATGAATTCAATTTCCTCAAATAAATTAGAGCTATTAAAGTATGAATGGAAAATTTATAGAGAAGTTGAAGGTTTAACATGGTTTAAATCTTCTTTTTATTTATTTCAGCGATTATTTTGAAATTGAAAAGCTATTTTTGAATGGAAAAATAGGGGAATGTAAAATGCCAAGGCCATCAATACTTAACTCAATTGAAAGAAAATTTATTCTTTTAATTGGGGACTTTTACTAATATTTGCTTCACTCAATGTTTTAGTAAATCATGCGATAGACAGGGAGTTTATATCCTTAAAATTGAAAGTAAGAGTATTTGTACTAGGCATTTTCTCTTATTTGACATTGGCCTATATTCTGGATTTTTACAATTTGGAAAAGGATTCAAAAGACGGTATGTTTTATCTCAATCTTTGTATATCACCGTCTTTTTGTATTTGTTGTTTTTGTAGGTACGGTCTAATTTTTGATGTTAGCTTTTGGAGGATCCCCTTACTTTATTTTTTGTTTTGACGCCAATCGAGATGGCCCTTTGGCGATTTTTTTTTGGTAATGTTTTAACCTTATCCCAGTCACAAAAAATGTATTGTATATCTATGATGAAAGTATGCAAAAAGTTTTAGAGTCCGATGTCCAAGACGATTAATGGAAATGAAAAGCAAACATTTTATAAGGTAAAACTTACATATTCAATTGACAAGAATACTCTTTTCAATAAACGCTTTTTTTATTAAAGCCGCGGATAAAATTGATACATGGATTATTAATACGAAGAGTTACAATAGTTTCCCAAAAGATTTGGAGCAAATTATTTTGAGCGCAATGATAAAAGGGAAAGAGGTCATTATCCTTTACTTCTTTTTATGAGAACACTTATGAAGCTCTGCCTATAAGATCACATAATGACAGCTTTTTTGAAATACTTCAAATTAAGGAATAAAAAAATTAGATACTTGCAGAACTTTTAGCTTTGGTAGTAAATTTTTCACTTTCACTTTTTTTGGGACTAATTTTTTTACTGTAGTGTTGCCAATTGTCTTTGTTGGCAAATTTTTTTTTAACAGAGGCCCATTATTTTATAAACAGAATAGAGTTGGCCAAGATGGAGAAGAGTTTAAAGTATATAAGTTTAGATCAATGATAGTAGATGCTGAAAAAGAAGGCGCTAAAATGGCAACAAAAAATGATAAAAGAATTACGCCATTTGGAAGAATATTAAGGCTTTTTCAGAATTGACGAACTTCCTCAAATAATATCTGTTATTAACGGGCATATGCAGTTTATTGGCCCAAGACCTGAAAGAAAAATATTTGTGGACCAATTGAACAATATTCTGCCTTTTTACAATGTAAGGCATTTAATTAAACCTGGTATTACGGGCTGGGCCCAGGTAAAATATAAATACGGAGAAAATTTGGAGGATTCTGTAAAAAAGTTGGAGTATGATTTATATTATATCAAAAACAGGTCTATAACACTTGATATGCGGATTATTTTTAAAACAATTACAACAGTGCTTTTCTCCAGGGGAATTTAAAACAACATAACAATTATAATGAAAAAGGTATTAATTACAGGTGCGGCAGGTTTTTTAGGATCTCATTTATGTGATCGTTTTATAAAAGAAGGCTACCATGTCATCGCCATGGATAATCTTATTACCGGCGACCTTAAAAATATTGAGCATTTATTTCCACTAGAACAATTTGAATTTTACCATCATGATGTTACCAAGTTTGTTCATATTCCCGGGAAGTTGGATTATATTCTGCATTTTGCGTCTCCCGCAAGCCCAATAGATTATCTCAAAATCCCTATTGAAACCTTAAAAGTAGGATCATTAGGCACTCTTAATCTTCTGGGATTAGCCAAAGAAAAGAACGCAACTATCCTCGTAGCCTCTACCTCTGAAGTTTATGGAGATCCATTGGTGCATCCTCAAAATGAGGATTATTACGGCAATGTTAGTCCGGTAGGACCCAGAGGCGTCTATGATGAGGCAAAACGTTTCATGGAATCTATTACCATGGCCTACCATCGTTTTCATGGCGTTGATACACGAATTGTAAGGATTTTTAATACCTATGGATCCAGAATGCGACTAAACGATGGACGCGTTGTTCCAGCATTTATGGGACAGGCACTTCGGGGTGAGGATCTTACTGTTTTTGGAGATGGGAAGCAAACCCGCTCATTTTGTTATATAGATGATCAGATGGAAGGCATCTATCGGTTACTTATGAGTGATTATACAGATCCTATCAATATTGGAAACCCACATGAAACCACTATAAACGAATTTGCTGAAGAAATCATTAAACTTACCGGGACACATCAAAAAATAGTCCATAAACCCCTGCCAAAGGATGATCCAATGCAACGACAACCAGATATTACCAAGGCCAAGAGAAATTTTAGGCTGGGAACCAAAAGTAGACAGAGAAGAAGGATTGCGTAAAAGTGTATGAATATTTCGCTCTCTCTTTCACCGGAAGAATTAAAGAATAAGGAACATCGCGATATTTTCTGGGCATAGCCTAGATCAATTTATGTTTTCATACCTATTTTTAGCCAAATCATTATTATCCATGAATATCTTACTACTTGGCTCCGGCGGTCGCGAACATACTCTCGCCTGGAAATTAACTCAAAGCCCAAAACTTCAACGTCTTTTTGTGGCACCCGGGAATGCGGGTACCTCCTCTATTGCAACTAATCTTCCATTTAAACATCAATGATTTTGATGAAGTGAAGACGGCAGTGCTAAACAACAACATTCAAATGGTGATAGTAGGGCCTGAAGATCCTTTGGTAAATGGGATTCATGATTTCTTTCTGCAGGACCACGGTTCTTAGAAATATTCCAGTGATTGGACCAGAAAAGGAGGCCGCCACCCTGGAAGGAAGCAAGGATTTTGCAAAGCAATTTATGATGCGCCATGGGATTCCTACTGCGGCATACAAAGTTTTACTGCTGAAACCGTAGAAGAAGGGTTTGCCTTCCTGAATACCCTAAAACCACCATACGTACTTAAGGCAGATGGACTTGCAGCAGGGAAAGGAGTAGTTATTTTACAAGATATTGAGGAAGCCCGGGCAGAACTCTCACAGATGCTTTTAGAATCCAAATTTGGAAAGGCCAGCACCACTGTAGTGATCGAAGAGTTCCTTTCAGGAATTGAATTAAGCTGTTTTGTTTTAACAGACGGAAAACATTATAAAGTTCTTCCTACAGCAAAAGACTATAAACGAATAGGAGAAGGGGATACCGGACTAAACACCGGCGGAATGGGTGCAATTTCACCAGTTCCCTTTGCCGATGCCCTTTTTATGAAGAAAGTTAGTCAACAGATCATAATTCCAACAATAGAGGGCTTACAAAAAGACCAAATTCCTTATAAAGGATTCGTTTTTATCGGATTAATTAAGGTTGGAGAAGATCCTTTTGTAATAGAATACAATGTGAGGCTGGGAGATCCGGAAACTGAGGTGGTCTTGCCGAGAATTAAAAACGACCTGTTAACGGTATTTGAAGCAGTAGCAGATCAAACCTTAGATACAATAGACCTGGAGATTGATGATCGAAGTGCGGCAACCGTAATGACGGTCTCCGGGGGTTATCCCGAAGCCTATAAAAAGGGATTTGAGATCCGTGGACTGGAAACCATCAAAGATTCCCTGGTATTCCATGCAGGTACAACCATAAAGGACAACAAAATTATAACCAATGGAGGCCGGGTAATTGCCGTCACTTCCTTTGGTAAAGACCATGTGGAAGCCCTGCAAAAGTCGTATCGCAATGTTGAAAAGATAGCGTTTGAAGGGAAGTATTACCGCAAAGATCTGGGCTTTGACCTATAAATAAGAATGAGAGGTGATAGATTTGTCCTCTTCATTGTTATCATTGAACTTTTTAAGCTGCATAAGCCAATAGACCATGGCTACAACTCCAGCGATCATAAATATCCAATTTACAATATTAGCTGTCCACCAATTTTCCATAAAGCGGAAAAAATCATAAGGCCAGAAAAGGCCATTCACGAATAAATCTTCTATGCCGTAAAAAAATGCGTTCATCTTGGTTATATTTACGAACACAAAAATATAAAATCCGGAGATGATTTCAGGCATTTTTGGCAAAACAAAACCAATAAATTACGTTTTACTCCTTGGATTTATATTTATCCTCTATTGGTTTGTATACTTCTATGTCAGTAACAATTCTGGTGAGCCAGCTGTATTAGTGTGGCAATCATTGGTATTACTTATCCTTTTATTTTCTGTACTGGTCATCAATTTTGTGGTTAACCGGAATCAAATTACCAGTGCTAATTCTTATGTGGCCCTTTATTTTATTCTTTTAATTCTCATTTTCTCAAGATCTGTTTCAGATAATAATGCCATCTTTTGTAGTTTTTTCTTGTTGTTGGCCTGCAGAAGACTTTTAAGCCTTCGATCTCTAAAAAACATAAAGTTAAAGATCATGGATGCTACTCTGTGGGTCTTGGTTGCGAGCCTTTTTTATGATTGGGCGATACTATTTCTGCTCCTGGTTTACATTGCTATCTATATTTATGAACCCAAAAATTTAAAGAATTGGCTGGTTCCCCTGGTCAGCATCATTGTATTTGTGTTGTTAAGCTATGCAGTGCTTATTTTGGCAAATAATGAAGGGTATTTTCTGCAACATTATCAATTTGCACTAGACAATATTCAGGAGGTATTTGCAGATTGGAAATTGAACATAAAACTCATCATTTACGCTTTACTTATTGCCATCACTGCCTTAGCTGTATTTCTCAAATCAGGGAAGTTGGGTCTCGGAAGGATCATTAATTTACGGGTGATCTCTATTTATTTCTCAATAAGTATTCTGGTTATCATCTTAAGTCTTATGGCCGGAGATCTGCCTGTCTTAATTTCTTTTTTCCCCGGCGCCGTTTTTCTAGGGAAATATGTGGAAATGATAAAGCGAAAGAATATAAAGGAGATGGTCCTTTATGCCTCTGTCTTCACTGCATTTTTAGTTTTTACAGCGGACATTCTTATTAAATAATAGATACCTTTGCACAAAACGCAGATCGTATGTTCAGTAAAAAGGCCTTCGATATTTTTGAGGAAAGCATTGCAAAATATCATATTGTGAACAGGGTAGACCAGGAATTTGCAAATCCTTATCCCAAAAATGACATAACCCACCTTCTCTACAAGAAAAACTGGATAGACACTGTTCAGTGGCACTTTGAAGATATTATTCGAGATCCACAGATCGAACCAAAAGCCGCCCTGGATCTGAAGCGTAAAATAGACGCCAGCAACCAGCAAAGAACAGACCTTGTTGAGTATATCGATAGTTATTTTCTTCAGAAATATGCTGAGGTTAAGGTCTTGCCAAATGCTACGATCAATACAGAATCTCCGGCATGGGCTATTGACCGACTTTCCATATTAGCTCTGAAGGTCTATCATATGCGTGAAGAGGCTGAAAGAACAGATGCATCGCCTGCGCACAGACAATCATGTCAACATAAATTATCTATTCTTTTAGAACAAAAGAAAGACTTGTCAGCCGCCATAGATCAACTACTCACAGATATAAGCGAAGGTAAAAAGTACATGAAGGTGTACAAACAGATGAAAATGTACAATGATGAGGAGCTAAATCCAATTCTACGTGGTCAAAAGCAAGGATAAACACCTTTTGGTGATCCGACTGTCTGCCATGGGTGATGTTGCCATGACCGTGCCGGTATTACTGGCCCTTACCAGATTTGATCCTCATCTTCATATCACAGTTCTAACGCGACCATTCTTTGCTCCGATTTTTAATACTATCCCCAATCTTAAGGTCTATACAATAGATGTAAAAGACAAGCACAAGGGCATTCTGGGCCTTTATCGCTTGTCAAAGGAATTGAAGAGAATCCCATTTACCGGTGTTGCTGACCTGCATAATGTTTTGCGCTCAAAGATTCTAAAGGTCTTTTTATCCAGAAAAGGATTACCCTTTGTTCAAATAGACAAGGGAAGAAAAGAGAAAAAGCACCTGACTGCCTGGAAGAATAAAACTATAAAGCCCCTTAAAACCACCCATGAACGATATGCGGATGTCTTTCGCAAGCTAGGTTATCCAATAGAACTGAAGAATAAGGAGGTACTTCAAAGAATACAACCATCAACATCGGTAAAACAATATTTGAGTGACCCACCATACAAAACAATTGGGATTGCGCCATTCGCGGCATTTGAAGGCAAGATGTACCCCTCATCTTTAATGAATGAAGTGCTCGAAAAACTTAATAATACCAATAAGTATAAAATATTATTATTTGGGGGTGGGACTAAGGAAATAAAGATCTTGAAAAAGTTAGAAAACACATATCCTCATTGCTCTAACGTAGCAGGCTTACTTCCATTTGAAGAAGAATTAAGCCTTATTTCCAATCTGGCCCTAATGGTTTCGATGGATAGTGGAAACGGTCATTTGGCAGCTATGTTTGGGGTGCCTACCCTTACCCTTTGGGGTATTACACATCCTTATTCGGGGTTTGCCCCATTTGGACAAGGTCCTGAGCTTTCAATCCTTGCGGATAGAGAGCAGTACCCTATGATACCAACGTCTGTCTATGGGAATAAATATCCCAATGGTTATGAAAGAGCAATGGATACCATTGATCCACAAGATGTGTTTCGTAAAATGGAATCCTTGCTTAACTAAGTAATCCTTACACCAATTCTCGCTGTTCAAGAGATTTTAGATACTGTCTTACTTGTTGTAAGAACTGGTAGCTCAACGTTTTACTGTTGCCTTCTACCATCAACATCCTAACACCCATATAAGAAGAGATCAAAAATGCAGCAACCGCTTCACTATCTATATGTCGGGCAACATAACCATCTGTCTTTCCTTTTTGAAGGATAGTAACAATATTTACCTGCCACACTTTATAGATATCCCTTAGATATTTGGAGATCAATTCATTTCTCCCATTAAATTCGGTCATAAAGTTGCTGAGTACAAAACCATAATCTAATTCATTATGCTCGGCGGTACTCATAGCATTTTCAAAACATACTTCTATAGTTTTGAATGGATCCTCTTTCCCTTCTATGGGTTCTATAAGCATACTATAGACTTTTCTGACTATCAGATTCTGAATAATACTAATAAAAAAGTCCTCCTTAGACTGAAAATGGTAATAGAAGGCCCCTTTGGAAAGTGAAAGTTCCTTTAAGATATCATCAACACTGGTGTTATAATATCCTTTTTTGTAGAATAATTCAAGGCCTGTGACCTGCATCCGTTGCATGGTAGCCATGCGTTTTAAGTTCTTGTCCATAATATTTGGGGTTATGGTTTAAAAGACCATGTGGTCTATAACAAAGAACCCTCGAACCCCATGGATGCTGAATATTACAGGGTAAAGCCTATCAAAAAATCGATAAGTGGTAGAATTTCGGATGAATGACACCCAGATCACCTTTTGTAACCGACCACTTGGTCGGTTTTATTCCTCGATTAAAGGTAAAATCACTGATTTTTGAGGTTACTAAAATGATAAATACGTTGCGAAATACACTTTTTTTAGGTCACAACACCCTGGCAACTGCTTCCTGCTCCGGCAGTGCACCCATAGCAATGCTGGGAAATGACAATATCCCGGTCGTTAAGCAAAGCTTCATTGTAATCTCTAATATGTTGCACCTTACTCGCCACCTTTAGCCCCAGCATTTGGTTAAAATCGCAATCGTACAACCAACCATCCCAACTTACGGAGATCGTATTAGTACACATTACGTTCTCTAAAGCCGAAGGATTATAGGCATCCACCAGGGAATACATATAATCTTCGTAGTTCTCTGAAGCAATTAGATAATCAAGAAAACGCGCGATTGGTAAGTTGGTAATTGCAAAAAGATTGTGAAACTCAATATCAAAATCCTCTTTTAGCGCAATCTTAAAGTCGTGTTCCAAAGCCCCCTGGTCTCCCGGTAAATAAGCCCCGGAAGGATTATAAACAAGATCGAGTTTCAAAGGACTATCGGGCATACCATATCCAATAGCATTAAGTTCCTGTAAGGCTTTTATGGATTTATCAAAAACACCATCGCCTCGTTGTTTATCAGTTTTACCTCTGGTATAGTGGGGCATAGATGAGACCACATGTACATTGTGCTTTTTAAAGAATTCAGGAAGATCGTGGTATTTTTTATTCGCTCTAATGATGGTAAGATTAGAACGGACTATAAAATCTTGAATTCCTGCCTTAGAGGCCTCTTCTACAAACCAACGAAAATCAGGATTCATTTCCGGTGCTCCACCGGTTAGATCTAAGGTATGTGCTCCAGTGTTCCTAATTATCTCCAAACACAGTTCCATAGTATCTCTGGTCATGATCTCCTTCCTGTCCGGACCTGCATCTACATGGCAATGCTCACAAACCTGATTGCACATATAACCAATATTGATCTGAAGGATCTCCAGTTTTCTGGGTCTTAGCGGAAACTCCCCAATTTCAGCTATTTTATCTTTAAAATATGGGAGTTCACCTTCCTCGAAAACACCACCATTCAAAATTTCCAATTGCCTGTGATCCTCCGCCAGCTCTACATGTCTTGCTTTTAGCGATTTTGTAGCCATTTCTTTTTCATCAATTTTATAGTAGGTCGCATTAAGTGCGGCCTTCTTACATACTAAGCTTGTTGTATTTGTTCATCATTTGAACGCCATGAACCAGGGTAGCCCCACTTTCAATAGCGGCTCCTGCATGTACTGCTTCCATCATTTCTTCTTTGGTAATTCCTCTTTGAAGTCCATCTTTGGTATAGGCGTCAATACAATAAGGACATTTCACTACGTGTGCCACAGCCAGGGCGATGAGCGATTTCTCTCTAGCGGATAAAGCACCTTCCTGAAATACTGCATTGTAATAATCGAAAAATTTTGTGCCTAATTCTTCGCTCCATTCAGTGATGTTCCCAAATTTTCTCAAATCGGCCGGATCGTAATAATTATTCGTCATGATCTTTTATTTAAAAAGTAGTTCTAAAATTCTCTATGGTTATTAATCTTCTTGGTTCATGCACTCTTCTGCGGGAAAGATCTCCAAATTGTCCTAAATTCCAGTATTTAATAAAGCGCTATTCGGAACAACAAAGGTAAAGTTGTAAACTATTCTTTTTCGTAGGATAATCCGATAAAATTACGACGAAATCTACTTTTAGTTTTGGTCGGAGCTATATTTTTTCATTACAAAATTTCATAGATAATTTTTAATAGCGGATTTTTTCAAAACCGACCATGGAGTTTGTTACGACTTTATTCAAAAAGGAATAAATCTGATGGAATGGGGTTCAACTACCACAATAACAGGATTATCTCCATTTTTAAGCCCACTTTCTGAAAAGATCACTTGGCGCCAGACCACTTGGTTTGTAAAATAGGGATCAATTTCTTATTCTAGAAGGACAGATTGACTAGTTTTGAATGGATATTTACTATGAAACTTGAGGAGTTAACATCTAGATCTATCGGATTGGTTCTTTCCGGAGGAGGCGTGCGCGGAATTGGTCATATAGGGATGCTTAAGGCCCTAAAAGAGCATGGCATTGAGGCGTCCTTGGTTTCAGGCAGTAGCGCAGGCGCTCTGGTTGGAGCAATGTATGCAGCAGATAGCAGTATTGAAGAGATGCTCGCTTTTTTTAAAGAGACTCCTCTGTTCAAGTACAATTTTTTTACAATTAACAAACCCGGACTCGTAGATACGGATCGATATTTCGAGATTTTCAACAAATACATTCCCTTTGACACCTTCGAATCCTTACACAAACAATTATTTGTCACAGCAACCAATCTTCAGAAGGGAGCTGAAGAGGTGTTTTACAAAGGGGATTTGATCATACCCCTCTTAGCTTCTGCAGCCTTACCCCCTGTGTTTAGTCCGGTTGAGATCAACAATGATCTATATGCGGATGGAGGCATCATGAATAATTTTCCCTCAGAACCATTGCGAGGCAAAGTAGATTTTATCATTGGCAGTAACGTGTCTGTTATAAGGGCCGTCTCAAAAAAAGAAATTCAATCATCCTTCCAACTGGCATCGCGTACCACGAGTTTAATGATTTATGCCATTAACAGGCAAAAGATTCGGAGTTGTGACATGATTTTTGAGCCCATGGAAATCCAAAATATAGGCGTCTTCGAGAAGAGTGGCATAGAAAAAGCCTTCAACATAGGGTATGATAATGCCTGTAAAGTATTGGAAGCCTTATTGAAAAGTGACTAAAAGGACTGCAGGGAACGGTTTAAACGTCGTCGTAGTCTATTTTAAGGATGGGTGTTAGTGGGTGCGCCTGGCAGGTAAGTACAAAACCTTCTTCTATTTCACCATCAGTAAGGATCTGATTTTTTACCATTTCTGCCTTGCCTTCAGTAATTCTGGCAATACAAGTACTGCAAACTCCGCCCTGACAAGAGTAAGGGGCATCAATATCTTCCTGGAGTACAGCATCGAGCACCAATTTCTTTTTATCCATTACAAAGGTAAAGACCTCATCATCTAAAGTAACCTCTATATTGGTTTGCCCTTCAAGCACTGAAATACCTTCCTTCTTTGCAGTAGTAAAAAGTTCAAAATGCACCTTCTCTTTGGCAATACCATTGTCATGAAGCGTCTCTTTCACGGTATTGATCATCTCTTCCGGTCCACAGAGATAAAAATGATCAAATGACCGATCCTTAAACTTATTTTTAAGAATTAGATTTACTGTTGATCCCTCTATGCGCCCAAAGAGAGCTTCTTCTTCACGTGTTCTGCTATAAATGAATTGAACATAAAACCGATCAGTATATTTATTGATAAGGTCCAGTATTTCCTGGTAATACATCGTTTCCTCAGGAGATTGGTTCCCATAGACCAGTACAAAAGTATTTTCAGGATGGCTTTCCAAAACACTATAAGCCATGCTCATAATAGGCGTGATACCGCTACCGGCAGCAAAGGCAGCAATGTGTTGCGGTTTGCCAGCTGGTTTAAAAACAAAATGCCCTTTAGGAGGTATAACTTCTATAGAATCTCCGGATTTAAGTGCGTCATTAGCCCAGACAGAAAAGGCACCGCCCTCTACTTTTTTAATACCCACAGTCATTTCTGTGCCAGATGGCGAACTGGAGATGGAATAGGCCCTTCGAACTTCCTTTCCGTCAATAGCTTGCTTTAAGGTAAGATGCTGGCCGGCATCGAATGTAAATTCATCTTTCAGATCATTAGGGATATCGAATGTGATAGCAACTGAACTAGGAGTTAAGGCCCTGACAGCCGATACTTTAAGGGAATAAAATGTGCTCATTCAGCAATTTTTTTGCAAAACTAAGGAAAGGGAGTTTAAAAAGAATGTATTTCATAAAATATCTCACTTTTGTAACAAAAGCTATATTTGCGCTACTAATTTTGCATATAATTTTGACCAACCCTTATGTTTAAACACTTTTTTAACCTCCAATGGAAGTCCTTTTTCCGCGCTGCCTCCTTTAAAACCAACCTTGCCTTTAAGATCCTTATGATCTTTGGAGCCTTATATTTTATCGTGGTATTCCTGGCTTTGGGTGTGGGGTCCTTTTTTATAATCAAAAAAGCCGGTTTGGGTGATCCCCTTAGAGTGGTGAACCAATTTATGATCTATTACTTGGTGATGGATCTCTACATACGGTATATGTTCCAGAAGATGCCCATCCTGAACATAAAACCCTTGTTATATATGCCCTTTAAGAAGAGCGCGGTTGTTAAGTATTCGCTGGGAAAAACGATTTTTTCTTTTTTTAACTGGATGCATGCCTTTTTCTTTGTCCCCTTCTCAATTGTCTTAATTACCCAAGGCTATAATGCGCTCGATGTAGTTGTGTGGCATTTAGCCATCATGGCCCTTTTCTATGCTAACAACTTCCTGAACATAATGATGAATAACCAGGATAGGATATTCTACCCCATGGTTGCCATCCTGGCGATCCTTGCTTTATGTCAGTATAATGGCTGGTTTGATGTAACAGTGTATACCGCACCTATTTTCGATGTATTTTTTGATACTCCCTGGGCGTTTCTGATTCCAATTCTATTGTTAACATGGTTGGTTTATGCGTCATTCAATTATTTTAAAGCACATATGTATCTGGATGGGGGCCTTGCATCAAAACATACAGAGGCTAAATCTGAGGACTATACCTGGTTGAACCGCTTCGGGAATTTAGGCACCTTCTTAAAGAACGATATTAAACTCATAAGACGTAATAAACGATCCAAGACCACCGTGATCATGAGTTTTCTTTTCTTATTCTACGGATTGATTTTCTTTACGGGGGGAATAGAAATGTACGAGGGACCTATCTGGAGCATCTTTGCAGGGATCTTTATCTCCGGGGGCTTTTTGTTTAGTTTTGGGCAGTTTGTTCCCAGTTGGGATAGTTCCTATTACCCCTTAATGATGAGTCAAAATATTCAGTATAGCGAGTATTTATCCTCAAAATGGTATTTAATTGTAATCGCAACGGTTCTCAGCACTGTTATATCTGCATTTTACCTGTATTTTGGATGGGAAGTGTACCTGGCAATCGTAGTAGGAGCTATTTATAATATTGGGGTGAATTCATATTTGGTATTGTGGGGAGGAGCTTATATCAAAACCCCTATAGATCTTACTTCCAATAAAAAAGCTTTTGGTGACAAACAGGCCTTTAATGTGAAAACACTGTTGCTTACCATTCCAAAATTGGTGTTACCATTAATCATATTTGCTGCGGGCTATTATCTAATAAATCCGGTTGCAGGATATATCGCAGTGGCCCTATCAGGGGTGCTTGGTTTTGTTTTTAAGGATCAGGTATTTAAAATGATAGAAAAGATCTATAAAAAGGAGAAATACAAAACGCTTTTGGCATACAAACAAACAGATTAAATACATTTTTTACATATGATCACAGTTCACGACATCACCAAAACCTACGGAACTCAAACCGTTTTGAATATTCCATCTCTGGAGATCCCAAAAGGACAAAGTTTTGGCCTGGTAGGAAACAATGGGGCAGGGAAGACCACATTTTTTAGTCTTTTACTAGATCTTATTCAGCCTACCACAGGAAAGATCATAAACAATGAAGTGCAGGTAGACATCAGCGAGGCCTGGAAACCCTTTACCTCGGCTTTTATAGATGAGACATTTTTAATAGGATACCTCACCCCTGAAGAATACTTCTATTTTATTGGGGAACTACGCGGACAAAACAAGGCCGATGTAGATTCATTAATTGGAACCTTTGAGAATTTTTTCCATGGTGAGATCCTGGGGCAAAAAAAATACCTTCGAGATCTTTCTAAAGGAAATCAGAAGAAAGTAGGTATTGTTGCCTCATTTATAGGCAACCCCGAAGTGATTATTCTCGATGAACCTTTTGCAAACCTAGATCCTACTACCCAGATCCGACTTAAGCAGATCATTAAAGACCTGGCAGAAAACAATGATGTTACCGTCTTGGTATCTAGTCATGACCTTATCCATGTCACTGAAGTATGCGAACGCATTGTTGTGCTTAATAAAGGAGAGATCGTAAAAGATATCCAAACGTCTACCCAGACCTTAAAAGAACTGGAAACCTTTTTTGGAGGGTAGGAAAATCACCCTTATTACGGCTTGGTTTTTATTGAAATAGATCTATTCCAAAAGAAGCATGCATTTTATCGAGTAGCGGTATACTAAACGGGCGGTTTTAGAGTTTACATATCGTACGAATACCTATAATTTTGAAGCTTCAAAACTCTTTTCATATCATTTGGCTTTGTGGAGCCCTACTTCTAAGTGCTTGCTCTACTAAAAAAGATGCCTTTCTCAACAGAAATTGGCATGCCCTCAACACCAAGTACAATGTACTGTATAATGGCAACCTTGCTTTTGAGGAAGGTAGGGAGCAATTAAATGACACCTACCGTGATAATTATTGGGAACTTTTGCCGGTAGAACGTCTCGAAGTTACCGATGAGATCAAATTAGATTCTGAAGATAATAATCCCAACTTCATAAGGGCAGAAGACAAAGCAACCAAGGCCATTCAAAAGCACAGCATGGAGATAGGGGATGAGGAACGCAACCCTCAGACCGATGAAGCTTTCTTACTCTTAGGGAAAGCCCGGTATTTTGACCAACGATACGTACCCGCAATTGAAGCCTTCAATTACATCCTGCAGAAATACTCAGAAAGCAACAAGCTTAACGAAGCAACCATTTGGAGAGAAAAGACCAATATCCGATTAGAAAATGAGGAACTTGCTCTGCGAAACTTAAGACGACTTTTAAAATACGAAAGATTAAAAGATCAGGAATACGCCGACGCACGGGCTATGATGGCGCAGGCTTATATCAACCTTAAAGCTCCTGATACAGCCATACGGCAATTGAAGATAGCCTCTGCTTACACTACAAAGAATGCGGAAAAAGGGCGTTATTATTTTATTATTGGGCAATTGTACAATCAACTTGGATTTAAGGACAGTGCCAACTTCGCTTTTGACAAGATCATAGACCTACAGCGTAAAACACCAAGAGTATATTGGGTAAATGCACATTTGCAAAAAATTCAAAATATTGAGATCACAAATGAGAATAAAGAAGATCTGCTTGAATACCTCACCTGGCTCGAATTAAACAGGGAGAATCGTCCTTTCCTGGATAAGATATTCAGACAAATTGCCGTATATCACAATAGCCTGGAACAAGACAGTCTTTCCCTGGCCTACTATAATAAGTCACTTAGGGCAGCCAATCAATCGCCTCAATTATTTGCGCTTAACTACGAGGACCTGGCCGAACATTATTTTGATGATAATGAATATAAAACTGCCGGGGCATACTATGACAGCGTATTACCTAACCTGCCGGAGAATACCAAGAAATACCGCACTATCAAAAAGAAACTCGATAATCTGGAGGATGTTATTACCTATGAAAGTACTGTGCAGTATGCGGATAGTGTGATCACAGTTTATAAAATGCCATTAGAAGGACGAAAAGTCTATTTCCAGGCCTATATTGATCAGCTGAAAGCTAAGGCCGACGAACTGGCGGCAAAAGAAGAGTCGCGCCTCAATGCAGGCTTTGCAGTATTTGGTGAATCTAAAGGAGGGAAAGAAAATAAAGGAAAGTTCTATTTCTATAATATTACCAGTCTTGGGTATGGGAAGACCGACTTTAAGAACAAATGGGGCAACAGAACATTGGAAGATGACTGGCGTTGGAGCACTAAGAATACCGCTCAGGGCCTTGACTTAACAGCCATAGGAACAGACACTCAGAATGATGAACAGGGGGAGATCCCGGAAGACCTTAAATATTCACTCGATTATTATCTGGATAGGGTCCCTACAGATGTTGCAGTTATCGATAGCCTGGACAGAGAACGTAATTTTGCTAATTATCAGCTCGGTCTTATTTATAAAGAAAAGTTCAAGGAAAATATGCTGGCCGCAGCAAAATTGGAAAGGGTCTTAGAATCATCTCCCGAAGAGCGGTTAGTGCTCCCTTCTAAATACAATCTATTCAAGATCTACGAAGAAGTAGGTAGTCCTTTGGCTCTGGACATGAAAGAAAATATCATTCGCAATCACCCGAGTTCTCGCTATGCGGAGATCCTGCTAAACCCTCAGGCCGTGTTAGAGGCTTCAGAGGATAGTCCGGAGGCACGCTATGCCCGTTTGTACCAGCTTTTTGAAGCTCAGGAATTTCTTAGAGTGATAACGGGATCTGAAGAAAGCATCAATATGTTCCCCGGGGATCCCATAGTGCCAAAATTTGAAATGTTAAAAGCAACTGCCATTGGCAGACTGCAGGGATTTAAAGAATTTAAAGAAGCGCTGAACTATGTGGCCTTAAACTATCCAAATCAGCCTGAAGGGAAAAAAGCGCAGGAAATGGTTGCAGAACAACTTCCAAAATTGGAATCTAACGGATTTTCTGCTGAAAACGGTTTAGCTCCTGGGGGAAATTGGAAAGTAGTTTTTCCTTTTAAAAGAAGCAATGATGCTGCCGCTTTGCGTCTAAAAAAGCGATTGGAGGCCTCTGTCAAGGATCTGAATTACAGCAATAAGGTGTCTAAGGACATCTACAATTTGGAGGATGAATTTGTTGTAGTCCATGGATTTAAGTCGAGAGATTTTGCCTTAGGGTACGTTGAACTGCTAAAAAACAACAAAGATTACAGGATCGCTAACCAGAATTTTGTAATTTTATCTAACAACTACAAAACAGTACAGATCCACAAGAATATAGAAGACTACAGACGACAGAATTTAACCCCAAAACCCTAAATCCATGTTTTCAGATAACAAAAAACCCAGAGCTATGACCGAAATTGGAGGACAACCTAACAGAATTGAAAAGAACACTAAGATCAAAGGAGATATAGTCTCTGAAGCAGATTTTAGAATTGACGGAAAACTTAATGGCAATTTAAAAACCTCAGGCAAGGTAGTCATTGGTAAAGATGGCTATATCCACGGGAAAGTAGAATGCCTGAATGCCGATATTGAAGGAAGCTTCAACGGAGAATTATTGGTATCCGAGCTTTTAACGCTGAAGTCATCGGCAGTAATTGAAGGCACGGTCTCTGTGGCCAAACTAGCAGTAGAACCCGGAGCTACCTTTAACGCCTCATGTAATATGAAAGGTAAAGGTGCTTTAAGTACTCCCTCAGGAAGTATTGCGGGAAGTTCAGTTTCTTCTTCAACCTCATCCTATAAATCTTCTGTGGTAGGCAACAAAAATGAACCAGCAAAAGCCTCCTAAAGGAAGAAATCCGCTAAAGAACATCGCCATTTTATCTGGTATTGGAATTGAAATGGGGTTTATTATTTTTTTATCGGCCAAAGGTGGGATCTGGTTAGATGAACATTATCAAACAGAAAAACGCATTTTCACGGCCATTGCTACTATGATAGGGGTGGCTATTGCAATTTATGTGGTGTTACTTCAGCTTAAAAGAGTAAAGTATTAATGGCACTACCCAGACTGGTCACCTCATATGTCTTATTTCTTACCGTTTCACTGGGAATTCTATTATTGATCCATTTACAAGCACAATCTTATCTGAATATTCCCAAATGGTCAGATATGCTTCTTTTATCTTATATCCTGAATTTTATTCTGGCATTGGCCATTTTTCTTACCCTGTTTGCTTTGCGAAAAAAACTCAAAAACCAAATTGGGTTTCTGTACATGGGCGGGAGTATGTTGAAATTTTTGATCTTCTTTCTTGTTTTTTATCCGGGATACAGGGCAGACGGAATTGTCTCTAAATCCGAATTTGCCGCTTTTTTTATTCCCTACCTTCTGTGTTTGATTTTGGAGACGGTTTACACCGCCAAAATGCTCAATAATTTAAAATAAATTAAAAGACCTCTTTATACCTCTCAAAGGCCTTTAAAATAAACTTCTAATTGCTTTTTTCTTTTTATAAGAATGCCTTACATTTGCACCGATTTTTAGAGACCCGCATTTTAAAAGAATATGAGAAGCCTTTTTACGATTAAAGTTCTATTGATTTGTTCGATATTCCTGGGCTACAGCCTATCGGCCACTGCCAAAGAAGAAACCTCAGAGGGGACTAAAAAGGACTTGAAAACCGAGATCAAAGAGTATATAGATCATCACCTTAAAGATTCGCACGATTTTTCTATTTTTTCATATACCGAAGACAGCGGAAAACACGTATATATTGGACTTCCATTACCTATTATCCTTTGGGACAATGGGATCCATGTTTTTTCCTCATCTCAATTTCATCATGGCGAAACCCTCGCTCAGGCAGGGGGCAACTATTACGCCTTAGACCACGGGAAGATCTATAGAACGGATGCAGAAGGAACTATGGCCTATGACGAAGAAGGTCATGCTACCAATGTAAAGCCGATCGACTTTTCCGTTACAAAGAATGTAGTGATGATGATAATTACAGGGCTTTTAATGCTTTGGTTATTTTCCAGTTTGGCACGGTCATATGCCAAAAATAACGGCGTTCCTACCGGAGCCGGAAGATTCTTTGAGCCTATAGTACTTTATATAAGAGACGATATTGCAAAGCCAACCATTGGAGAAAAGCGATATAGGAAATACATGCCATTTCTCTTAACTATTTTCTTTTTCATCTGGTTCCTGAATATGTTTGGACTTACTCCACTTGGGGTCAATGTAACTGGAAATATTGCGATCACTTTTGGTCTGGCCTTGTTGACGTTCCTGATCACAAATTTTACCGGAACAAAGGACTATTGGAAACATTTGGTAGATCCCCTGGGAAATGCCATGCCCTGGTACGGGAAATTACCTATATATATCATCCTGGTTCCAATAGAATTATTGGGACTTATCATTAAGCCTTTTGCGCTTTTGATTCGTTTGTATGCGAACATGCAGGCAGGACATATTGTATTGATGAGTCTTATTGGATTGATGTTCATCTTTAAAAGTTGGATTGGTAGTCCCTTGTCATTTTTTCTGGCTTTTGCTATCACATTGATAGAAATATTAGTAGCCCTGTTACAGGCGTATATCTTCACGATGTTATCTTCTCTTTATTTTGGCTTTGCCTCTGAAGAACACGATCATCATGAGGAGGAGCAGGAACTGGCTCATTTGTAATATTCTTTTCTCCAAAAGGGAAGAGGTTAAATGTTGAATTTTAATTTTAAACTAGATAGAGTATGGAAATTCCAGTAATGGTAGGTGCAGGTTTGGTAGTAATTGGTGTTGGTATTGGTATTGGTAGAATCGGTGGTTCTGCTATGGATGCTATTGCCCGTCAGCCAGAGGCCTACGGAAAGATTCAAACAGCAATGCTAATTGTAGCGGCGCTTATTGAAGGTATTGGTTTTGCGGCCCTTTTTGCCGTTTAAATCTAACAATTAAAGGAAACGGCCATAACGGTTGGTTATGGCCCTCCTTTGTTTAAAATTAAATGCATAAAGATTTTATTTATGGATAAATTATTAAATGATTTTTCGTTCGGGTTATTCGTTTGGCAAACCCTGTTATTTGTACTATTACTTCTTTTGCTTTACAAATATGCATGGAAACCTATCCTCAATGCAGTAGATGATCGTGAAGAAGGGATCAAGAATGCACTGGCTGCTGCAGAAGACGCTAAAAAGGAAATGCAGAATGTTACTGCAGATAGCGAAAAGCTATTAAAGGAAGCCCGCGGAGAACGCGAAGCCATGTTGAAAGAGGCCCGCGAACTACGAGAAAAAATGATGTCAAATGCCAAGGAACTGGCAAAGGTGGAAGGAGACAAAATGATCTCTCAGGCCAAAGCAACCATTGAAAGCGAAAAGAAAGCTGCCGTGGCTGAGATCAAGAATCAGGTGGCTGATCTTTCTGTTCAGATCGCTGAAAAAGTATTGAAAGAACAATTGACCAATAAGGACAAGCAATTAAAATTGGTCGATGATATGTTAGGAGACCTAAAATTGAACTAACGCCCTATGAACGAATCCAGAGCAGCAGCACGCTACGCAAAAGCCATCCTAGATTTTGCGGTTGAGAAGAAAAAGACGGAGGTCTTGGAGGAGGATATGCGTTCCATAGTGGCAACTATGAGTGCAAGCAAAGAGTTGCGCGAAATGCTGGGCAGTCCGGTTTTAAAAGGAGAATTAAAGAAAAAGGCCCTCATGGCAATCTTTAAAGGAAGTCATGCGATCACAGAAGGCCTCATTGATCTTCTAATTCAAAATAGAAGGATCTCTTTATTGAATGAAGTGGCCTTAAAGTATATCATTCTAAACGAAGATCTAAAGGGAGAGGGTGTAGCCTTTGTTACAACAGCGGTCCCATTATCAGGTGAATTGGAGAAAAAAGTGTTAAGCAAAGTATCTTCAATAACCGGGAATAAGATCACCATAAAAAATGAGATAGATAAAAGTATTGTTGGTGGTTTTATCCTAAGGGTAGGTGACCTGCAATACGACGCGAGCATCGCAAATAAATTGAATACGATCAAAAGAGAATTTACTAAAAGCATATAAATCTTAATTACGAAGTTAAAAAGGAGTAATCCTTCGCGCTTCGACATATATTTAATCATATGGCAGGAGTTAAAGCCGCTGAAGTATCGGCAATCTTAAAGAAACAATTATCGGGCTTTGAAGCCAAAGCAACCTTGGATGAAATAGGCACCGTTTTACAGGTTGGTGATGGTATTGCCCGTGTTTATGGACTTTCCAATGTACAATACGGGGAGTTGGTTGAGTTTACAGGGGGCCTTGAGGGAATTGTGCTCAACCTGGAAGAGGATAATGTTGGGGTAGTACTTCTTGGGCCTACAAGAGGGGTCAAAGAGGGAACTATGGTAAAAAGAACACAACGGATTGCTTCCATAAACGTAGGGGAAGGCATCGTTGGTCGTGTGGTAGATACCCTGGGGATGCCAATAGATGGGAAAGGTCCTATTACTGGCAAAACATATGAATTACCGCTTGAAAGAAAGGCGCCAGGGGTGATCTTTCGTCAGCCGGTAAACGAGCCACTTCAAACAGGAATCAAGGCTATAGATGCTATGATCCCAATTGGTAGAGGACAGAGGGAACTGGTAATTGGTGACCGTCAGACGGGGAAAACCACCGTATGTATTGATACGATCATTAACCAGAAGGAATTTTACGATGCGGGGGAACCTGTATATTGTATCTATGTGGCCATTGGTCAAAAAGCTTCTACGGTTGCGAACATCGCAAAAACACTGGAAGACAAAGGTGCTTTGGCTTATACAACCATAGTTGCCGCTAACGCTTCAGATCCTGCTCCAATGCAGGTATATGCACCTTTCGCGGGAGCTGCTGTGGGCGAATATTTTAGAGATTCAGGCCGTCCGGCTTTGATCATTTATGATGATTTATCGAAGCAAGCAGTTGCCTACAGAGAAGTATCTTTATTGCTTAGACGTCCACCGGGAAGGGAAGCTTATCCTGGAGATGTATTTTATCTTCACTCCAGACTTTTGGAGCGTGCTGCAAAAGTGATAGATGACGATACCATTGCAAAGAACATGAACGACCTTCCGGATGTCTTAAAACCTATGGTGAAAGGTGGGGGCTCATTAACGGCCTTGCCAATTATTGAAACACAGGCAGGAGACGTTTCTGCTTATATTCCAACAAACGTGATCTCCATTACAGATGGTCAGATCTTCCTGGAGCAGGATTTATTCAACCAGGGTGTAAGACCGGCGATCAACGTGGGGATCTCGGTTTCCAGGGTAGGAGGAAATGCTCAGATCAAATCCATGAAGAAAGTAGCAGGGACGTTGAAGTTAGACCAGGCTCAGTTCCGGGAACTAGAAGCGTTTTCCAAATTCGGATCAGATCTTGACGCAGCTACACTTAACGTAATTGAAAAAGGACGCAGGAACGTTGAGATATTAAAACAGGCACAAAACGATCCTTTTACTGTTGAAGATCAGATTGCTATCATCTATGCCGGTTCTAAGAACCTATTGCGCGATGTACCCGTGGAGAAAATAAAAGAGTTTGAAAGAGACTACCTTGAGTTTTTGAATGCAAAGCACCGGGATGTTTTAGACAGCCTTAAAGCAGGAAAACTAACCGATGAGGTGACCGATACCCTTACTTCAGTTTGCAAGGATATGGTTAAGAAATATAAAAGCTAGATTACAGCAAATAGAACATGGCAAATCTTAAGGAAATAAGGAATAGAATAGCGTCGGTTTCATCAACCATGCAGATCACCAGCGCTATGAAGATGGTGTCTGCTGCAAAATTAAAAAAAGCACAAGATGCTATTACGGCCATGCGCCCTTATGCCAATAAGCTTACAGAACTTTTGCAAAATCTTAGCGGTAGCCTGGATGCAGATGCAGGCAGCGCATATGCAGATGAACGTCCGGTTCAAAAGGTGTTGGTTGTAACCATTACCTCCAATCGGGGCCTATGTGGCGCTTTTAATTCTAACGTGATTAAACAATGTATTTCTTTACAAGCTGATACTTACAATGATAAGGAAGTGCATTTTATGGCCATTGGGAAGAAAGGAAATGACTTACTGAGAAAAAAGAATACGGTAATTGCTAATCACAGTAAGGTGTATGATGACCTAACTTTTGACAATGTAGCTGACATTGCTGAAGAAATGATGAGTTACTTTGCAGATGGGTCCTATGATCATATTGTACTGGTGTATAATAAATTTAAAAATGCGGCTACGCAGATCTTGATGATCGAACAATTTCTGCCAATTGTAGCGTCCAAATCGGAATCTTCATCGGCCATGGATTATATCTTTGAGCCAGAAAAGGAGAAGATCGTTATGGAACTGATCCCAAAATCTTTAAAGACACAGTTGTACAAGGCAATACGTGATTCCTATGCCAGTGAGCACGGCGCTCGTATGACAGCCATGCACAAGGCAACAGACAACGCTACTGAACTTAGGGACCAATTAAAACTAAAGTATAATAAAGCACGCCAGGCTGCTATTACCAACGAAATCCTTGAGATTGTTGGCGGGGCAGAAGCTCTTAATAATTAAGCGTTTTATTGAAAAAGGCATTAAGAAAACCCTGACTACGGTCGGGGTTTTTTATTTAATGTTGCGGAATGTCTATTTTTGGCATTACTATTGGATGTTATATTTAAAAAAGATCTAAGACATGAGAAAAATACCTGTGTTAACCATCGTAATATTATTTGGTCTGTTTGGCTGTTCTTCTCAAAATAAATTGGTCCAGGAGGCACCTTTTACGATTAAAGATCCAAGTTGTCAGGACTATGCTGCCGGCAGGGAGGAAGGAGGTTCAGGATTTACTCTAAGCTTGCCAATTGAGGATAATGTGGGAGAGGTGACGTTTGAAGAAATCTATTTTAGGGGGCATATTATGAAGCCTTCTCTGGAACAAAATGAAAAAGGCTTCGCATTGGTTTGCATCCATAGGAATGAGAATCCTGAGGAAAAGCCAGATATAGTAATGCACGCAGATCCTAAAGAAGAAATAGGCAACCAACCCCCGTCACTATTGAAAACTGATCAGAAAGAATTCCCTTTTAAGCTAGAAAAGGACGAAGTAGTGATCGGTTACAAAGAAAAAGGCAGAAAAAGGATGCTATTTTTTAAAATTATTGGAGTGAAAGAAAAACCTCCTTTACTGTATCGCTCACTTCCAAAAAACTAACTTTGTTAGCAGGCTTTAAATACCTAATTTTAAGCCTTACCTAACAACGCGCGGTTGAGTCTGTTTCAAAAACTATTTAAGCAAACATTTATTTATGGGCTGGCCACAGTCTTGCCCAGAATGTTGTCGTTTATTTTAGTGCCACTTTACACCAAAGTAATGCCTACAGGCTCTTATGGAGAAGTGACCCTTATTTTTGCATGGTTTGCGATCTTCAATGTGATCCTGGCCTATGGAATGGAAACGGCCTTTTTTAGATATTACAACAGTGAAAATAATAGAACCAAGGTTGTATCTACTTCTCTAATTTCACTTGGCGCTACAACTTTCGTCTTTACCTTGGTTGCCTTACTTTTTCAAAATAAAGTTGCGTTACTCTTAAACATAGATCAGCAGTATATTCAGTATGTCATTTACATTTTAGCACTCGATGCACTGGCCATTGTCCCTTTTGCGTGGTTACGAGCCAGACAGAAACCCAAGCGATATGCCGTTATAAAAATTGTAAATGTAGCAGTTAATTTAGGGTTAAATGTCTTCTTTCTATTGCTCCTTCCGAATTTGGTTCAGGAAAATCCTGATAGTATCTTTCAAACTATCTATATAGCAGATTTCCAAATTTCCTATATTTTTATTTCCAATTTAATAGCCAGTGGACTTACCCTTCTGCTAATGGTGAAAAGTTATATATTACCTTCCTATTCCTTCGATAAATCTTTATGGTCACAAATGGTCAGATATGGGCTCCCAGTCATGATCGCTGGCATAGCCTTTACCATTAATGAAGTGTTCGACAGAATCATGCTATCTGAACTATTGCCTGCTGCCATTGCGAAGAGCGAGATCGGGAAGTACTCTGCCTGTTACAAGATAGCCTTGTTTATGACGCTCTTTGCCACTGCTTTCCGCCTGGGAATAGAACCCTTTTTCTTCAGTCATTCCAAATCTGAAAATCCCCAGAAGGCTTATGCTCAGATCACCAATTATTTTGTGGTTTTAGGAAGTGTAATTTTACTGGCCGTAGTTGTTTTTGCAGATCTTTTAAAAGAATTGATTGTTTTAAATTCGGATTATTGGGAGGCCATGCCCGTTGTACCTATTATTATCCTGGCTAGTTTTTGCCTTGGGATCTATCACAATCTATCCGTTTGGTATAAAGTAACAGACAGAACCAGATTTGGGGCTTATATTTCAATTGTAGGAGCGTTGATCACCATTGGGATCAACTACTTCTTTATACCCACTATTGGGTACTATGCCTCAGCCTATGCTACCCTGGCGGCATATGCCAGTATGATGATTTTGTCTTATTATTTTGGAAGGAAGTATTATCCCATACCTTATAATCTTCGAAAAATTGGATTTTATATGGGAATTTCAATAGTATTCTCGGCCTTATCTTTTTATGTTTTTAAAGGAAACATCTTCATTGGGTCATTCCTTCTTTTAGTATTTTTACTGTTGGTTTATAAAATGGAATTTAACCTTCTAAAACGAATATTTGTAAAGAATGAAGATTAAGATCATTAACATATCGAATCATGCGTTACCCCACTATGAGACCAATGCCTCTGCAGGAATGGATCTACGCGCTTATCTAGATACCCCGGTGACACTCAAACCACTTGAACGAATGATCATTAAAACAGGCTTGTTTCTGGAATTACCCGTGGGCTATGAGGCGCAGATACGTCCAAGAAGTGGCTTGGCAGCTAAAAAAGGCATAACTGTGCTTAATACGCCCGGGACCATAGATGCTGATTACCGCGGTGAGATTGGCGTGATTCTTGTTAATCTATCGCAAGATCCCTTTGTTGTTAATGATGGAGAACGAATTGCTCAAATGGTGATCGCGAGTCATGAGAGGGCAGAATGGCATGAGGTAAAAGAATTATCTCAAACAACTAGAGGAGAGGGAGGCTTTGGTAGTACCGGCACCCAGTAGTTTGTTGATGTTCGCCTGTTTAAAATTACAGTTACAAGTTTTGATTTATGAGATCGTTGCACTACATAGCGATTATTTTTTTGGTGGCCATAATGGTGCCGGGAAATTTGCTTGCCCAAGAAGAAGAAAGTGCTGCCATTTCATTAGAGGACAATACAGATGTCTTTCAGGAATTGTTCTTTGAGGCGTTAAAGCAAAAAGGGATCGAGAATTATGGCAAGGCCATAAATGCGCTTTTAAAATGCAAACAATTAGAAACTAATAATGATGTTATAGATCATGAATTAGCCAAGACGTACAAATTAAACAATCAATTGGTCCTGGCAGAGGAGTACGCCCGTGAGGCAATCTTAAGTAGGCCTACCAATCTATGGTACCTGAATACTCTGGTAGAGATCCGGGAACTTCAGGGAACCGATCTAAAAGGTATGAAAGAACACATCCCCTATAGTAATGTGCAATTAAAAGAAAATCTGGCACGGATCTACTTTGAAAAAAAAAGATATGACATTGCCAGAGAAGTCCTAAAAGATCTGCGCTCCAGCAAGTTTACCCGTGAACTTACCAGTAAGATCCAGGATTCAACAAAGCAGGAAAATTCTGTTAGTGAAGAATTGCCGGGCATTGAAAATATTAAAGAGGAAAACCCCGTTAAGGTATTAACCAAAGAACTCAATTCGCTTCTTGAGAAAGGAGATGTTGATCTCTTAAACCAGAAAGCGGAAGAGGCCATTGAAACATATCCTGCCCAACCTTTTTTTTATTATGCCAAAGGGGCAGCCCTAAATGGCATGGCGGAATATAAGAAGGCTGTAGAGTTTTTAATGATGGGCTTGGATTTTGTTTTTGACAATGATGAATTATTAAATAAATTCTATGGTGAATTGGTCATAGCCCATACCGCCCTGGGAGAGACAACAAAGGCAAATACGTATCTTAGTAAAATAAAAAATGGCTCATAAGATGAAGGTGAAGAGGAGGATATTAGGGAATGGATGGGTGTTTATCGGACTCCTGCTTTTCCTGGTTAGCTCCTGCAAATCTGCTAAGATCATATCAGACAAAACCTTAGATGCCAACCTTTCGGCTAAAACTATCATTAAGAATCATTACAGAAATTCTGTCAATTTCAAAACGCTCACTAGCAAACTCAGGATAGAGTTTTCAGATGGCGCGACTAGTCAAAGACTGGGAGTGAGCCTGAGAATGGAAAAAGATAAGACCATTTGGCTGAGCGGCCCTTTGGGTGTTGTAAAAGCTATGATAACACCAGACAGGGTTTCCTTTTATAATAAATTAGAGAATAATTACTTCGATGGTAGTTTTGAGTACCTGAGTCAATTATTAGGAACCGACCTGGATTTTACGAAGGTGCAAAATCTTCTGCTAGGGGAAGCTTTGTTTGATCTGAGGGACGAACGCTATGATGTTTCACTCAACACAACCTCTTATGAATTAAAGCCACGTACTTCTTACGAACTTTTTAAGACACTTTTTCAAATAGACCCCGGAAATTTTAAGTTGGCTTCACAGCAAATTTCACAACCCTTGAAAAAACGACTGCTGGAGATCCGTTACAAGGATTATCAGCAAAAAAACAATAAGCTGATGCCAAATAACGTAGGGATAGTAGCTATAGACAATGATCAGCGAAATGTAATTGATATTGAATTTCGAAATGTTGAATTCAATGCAAAAATTAGTTTTCCCTTCAAGATCCCAAATGGATATGATAAGATTGTGTTGAATTAATATGAGAGCATTCTTTGTATATCGGATATTACTACTGGGTATTTTTATAACCCTTGCCGGCACTACATTACAGGCACAAACCAATGAACAAAAGGCCCTTGAAGCAAAAAGGGAGCAACTCCAAAAGGAAATCTCCGAAATGAATCGTTTGTTGTTCGCAGAACGGAAACAAAAAGGCACCGTTTTGGATCAGATGGAGCTGCTAGATCAGAAAATAAATGTAAGACAGCAGTTGATCCGTGTTACCAATCAACAATCTAATTTACTGAGTAGACAGATAAATGCCAATATTAGAAATATCGCAAAACTCAGGGAGGATCTGGAGATTTTAAAGGAAGAATACGCCAATATGATTCGTAAGTCTTACCAGAACAGATCTCAACAAAGCAGATTGATGTTCCTTATGTCTTCCCAAAATTTTTACCAGGCTTTTAAAAGGTTGCAGTATTTAAAGCAGTATACCCAATACAGAAAGCAACAGGGTGTCCAAATTGCATCTAAAACGGAAGATCTTATTACACTGAACAATGATCTTACCATGCAACGCAAAGAGAAGGAATCCCTTATAGCAGAGAATAAAGCAGCCAGGAAAGAATTATTTGAAGAGATCACTGACCAGAAAGGCCTTCTGAGTACGATCAGAAAAAATGAAAGCAATTACGCCATCGCCATTAAAAAAAAGAAGGCTGAAGCAAAGAAAATAGATGAACAAATAGAGCGCCTCATCAGAAGTGCAATAGCCGCATCTAATAAGAAAGCAGGCAATTCGGGGAACAGCAGCACTTTTATCCTTACACCCGAAGCAGCTCTTGTAGCAACTAATTTTTCGGCTAATAAAGGCCGACTAATATGGCCGGTAGAAAAAGGGATAAAAAGACAAGGATTTGGCATTTATAGCGATGCTGTTTATCCCGGGATTAAGCATCAGAATAATGGAGTGATCATTGCCACGGACAAAGGGGCAAGGGCAAGGGCTGTTTTTGAAGGGGAAGTGATCGCTATCCTGGCGGTGCCCGGAGGTGGTAAAGGAGTGCAGGTAAAGCATGGGAATTATATCAGCACATATTACAACCTCGCAGACCTTTACGTAAAAAAAGGAGATAAAGTAGTGGCCAAAGAGGAGCTCGGTGAGATTTATACCAATAGATTGAACGGACTTACTCAATTGAAATTCTATCTTTACAGGGATGCCACACGCTTGAATCCGGAGGATTGGATCTACCAATTATAAAATCTGAACTACATGGACGCTATTACAGATATTAAAGGAAGCATTACCCTGCATAACGGGGTTAAAATGCCCTATTTTGGATTGGGAGTTTACTTGTCCAAAGACGGCAGTGAAGTGATAAACGCCGTAAAATGGGCCATCCAATCCGGATATAGGCATATAGACACTGCAGCTATTTATAACAATGAAGAGGGCGTAGGTGAAGGAATCAGGGCCAGCGCAATTCCAAGAGAAGACATATTTCTGGTAAGCAAGGTCTGGAATTCAGAACAGGGCTACGACAGTACAATGGAAGCCTTTGAGACTAGCTTACAAAAATTGAATACTGAGTATCTGGATCTATACCTTATCCATTGGCCGGTAAAAGGCAAATACAAGGAAACGTGGAAGGCATTGGAGGAATTGTATAGACAAAAACGTATCAGAGCAATAGGAGTAAGTAATTTTCTTCAACATCATTTGGAAGATCTCTTAACAGAAGCATCTATTGTGCCTATGGTAAATCAAATGGAGTTCCATCCGTATTTGGTGCAGCAAGATCTGCTCGATTTTTGCCGTTCTAAGAATATTCAATATGAGGCATGGTCACCACTCATGCAAGGCAAGATCTTTGAAATGGATGTTTTTAAAGAAATGGCTCTTAAATACAAGAAGACCATTGCACAAATCGTATTGCGGTGGGACCTTCAGAAAGGAGTGGTAACTATTCCGAAATCATCTAAAAGACAGCGCATCATTGATAATGCCGCTATTTTCGATTTTTCAATTTCTAAAGAAGATATGACTGTTTTGGACAAATTGGATAAAGGGAAACGTTTTGGCCCTGATCCGGACAACTTTGATCTCTAATTCCAGATAAAGAATTTTTTTGGCACGCTATTTCTTCTGTGTAAAAAGGGCCTTTAGTTCGGTTGCATCATCGGGTTTCATTTTCCCTGCCAACACCAGACTAAGTTGTTTTCTTCTCAAGGCGCCTTCAAAACGTGTTTTTTCTAGGGCAGTTTCCGGAATAATAGGAGGTATGGCAGTTGGTTTTCCTGTTTCATCTACTGCCACAAAGGTGTAAATAGCCTCATTGGCCTTCGTTCTCTCGCCACTTAAACGATCTTCCATCCAAACATCTATATACACCTCCATAGACGTCCTAAAAGTTCTTGAAATGGCTGCTTCAAGGGTAACGACACTCCCCAGGGGAACAGATCTGTTAAATGCAACATGATTTACCGAAGCAGTTACCGTTATACGCCTGCTGTGTCTTCTAGCGGCAATACTGGCGGCCCTATCCATCCTGGCAAGTAATTCACCACCAAAAAGATTATTTAACGGATTGGTTTCACTTGGAAGGACCAGATCGGTCATAATGGTTCTGGAGTCGTTGGGAGTTTTGGGCTTCATAGTAACTAATTTCCGTAAAGATACGAGGTATGAAAGGGCAGATAAAAGGAAAGTGAGTTATTTTACAGAGAGAAGCCAGGCATCGCGAGACTCTGTTAACCTAATTTGTTTTAGGGCTTCCAACGCTTGTTTTGGTTTTTCAAAACTATCAAACGCCACCTGGTATAAGCCAAATTTGTTTTGACCTACTAAAAAGGCATCAAATCCCTTGTTGCGGAGTTGCTTGATCTTCCTGTCGGCATTGTTTCTTTCCCGGAAAGCTCCGGCAATGATATGATGTCTTTTCGTCACTTTTTTGGTTACATCAACCCTAAAGACAGGTAATTCCATGGGCTTGGTGTCGAAAAAAGTTGCTTCCTGAATACTATTTGAAATGATTTCCTGTGCTTTTTGCTGAGATACTAACTCATTGGTTATGGCCTGATCGTAGGTTCGATATCCTGTAAATCCTGCTGAAAGAGCCAAAAGCACAATTGCAGCATACTTTAGAAGAGGACGAAATTCATTCTTTTTTTGCGCCTCAGGGGTAATGATAAAAGGCACTTTTTCTTCCAGGACTTCCACTTCTTCTTTTAGGACCTCACGTAGAATTGGAGTTGAGACAAAGGAACTCAAACCAAATGAGGAGGTTAAAAAGTTGGTCTGCTTTGTGGGTTGGAAGATCAGCTTCCCTTCTTTTGTAGGCTTAAAGCTTCCTATATTCTGGAGGATCAGGGTTTCTCCTTTTTTTAATTGTTTCCCCCATTCCTTTACAGTTTTAGCCATTTTTCCCTGTACATCTTCATAAGATATCTTTTCAGCTTCAGCAATGTAGGAAATAAGCAGGCCGTCATTAGATTGTAACTGACGGTTAAAGGACAGCACCTTGGAGGGAGGATAAAAGGTATGCCCTGTTTTGTCTATAAAAGCCGATTTCACATGGGTAAGGAAGGCTCCAAATTCGGGTACGACCACGCAATTATACCTGTATAGTAATTCTTCGATGTAGGCAGCGGTGCTCATAAAGACAAAGATGGAAAAAAATAGAGCCGCTTCAAAATGGCAAATTACTTTTTATTAACATTAGTTTTTCAGTATTTTGTGAATAAGATGAACAGATGATGATGGAGGAGTTAATATCAGTCCTGAGATTACAGTGTATACCAAATATTGGGGACATTTCGTCGAGGAAACTAATCGCTTACTGTGGAGGCCCCACAGCCGTTTTTAAAGAAAAGAAAGAAGCACTACTCAAAATAGGAGGGATAGGTACAAAGATCATAGAAGGTCTTTATGACTCCAGGTATCTCAAAGCTGCGGAGAATGAGTACGCTTTTATAAAGGAACACAGTATTGGGTATGTTTATTTTGAAGACAAGAACTTCCCAAAATATCTACGACACTGCGCAGATGCTCCTTTGGTCCTATTTCAAAGAGGGGCCATCAACATAACGGACAGGAAGATCATAAGTATTGTAGGCACCCGTAATATAACACCTTATGGCCGGCAATTTTGTGAGCAATTTATAGAGGAACTTGCCCCATTAGATCCTGTTATTGTAAGTGGATTTGCCTATGGGGTTGATATTTGTATCCAAAAAGCGGCAAATGCGCTTGGACTCCAAACAATTGGCTGCCTTGCACATGGGCTGAATCAGATCTACCCCAGAGCCCATAGGAAGTATTGCGCGCCTATTGAAAAAAATGGAGGCTTTTTAACCGAGTTCTGGAGCACCAGTAAGCCAGACCGCGAGAATTTCTTACGAAGAAATCGGATAATTGCAGGGATTAGCGAAGCCACCATAGTTATTGAATCTGCCGAAAAAGGAGGCAGTCTGGTAACGGCAGATATCGCTAATAGCTACAACAGGGATGTTTTTGCCGTCCCTGGCAGGCCCAATGATCCCTTTAGTGCGGGCACCAATGCCTTGATCAAACAGCAAAAGGCACATCTGCTAACGTCGGCAGCAGATCTAGTCTATCACCTAAATTGGGATCTGCAAAAGAAGCTCTCAAAACCAATACAAAAACAATTATTTGTAGAATTGGATGAGACTGAACATTCTATTTATTCATTCTTACAACAAGAGGGCAAACAATTATTAGATGATATCGCAATGGGGAGCCAACTTCCAATTTTTAAAACGGCATCTACCCTTTTATCCATGGAATTAAAAGGCCTGGTTAGACCATTACCGGGAAAACAGTTCGAAGCTATCTAAGAGAATACCAACTAAGCGGTTTGAAAATATGCGAATGTTATCTTATGATATATGGGATTGTGTCATTGAACGGTTACAGCTAAACTTAGGACGGTGTAATCGATATTTTAAAAGAGGGAAATAAATTAATAAACCAACCCATTAGTTGGTAATTAGAAATCGCTAATAGCCAAGTTTGGTGCGTACCCTTTGTAGTACATCATCTGCCACCACATGCGCTTTTTGGGCACCCAAATGCAATAATTCGTCTATCTCAGATACATTATTCATATAATATTGAAACTTTTCCCGGGCTTCACCAAAAGTGGAAAGAAGACATTCATATAACTCCTGTTTAGCATGACCATACCCATAGTTTCCTTGAAGGTACTTTTCCCTCATTTCGGCGGTACTCGATTTAGATGCTAAGATAGAGTACAAGGCATAGACCGTATCGGAGTCCGGATCCTTGGGTTCTTCCATAGAAGTGCTATCTGTTAAAATACCCATGATCTGTTTTCTCAGCAACTTGTCCGTTTGGAAGATATTGATGAGGTTACCCTTACTTTTACTCATTTTTTCACCATCCGTCCCAGGAATGTACATGGTTTGTTCTTGAACCTGAGCTTCCGGCAGCACGAAGGTTTCGCCCAATTGTGCATGGAATCTGGAGGCCACATCCCGGGTCATTTCCAAATGTTGAAGCTGATCCTTTCCAACAGGAACAATATTGGCGTCGTATAATAAGATGTCTGCCGCCATTAGCATAGGATATGAAAAAAGCCCCGCATTCACATCTTCTAGACGGTCTGCCTTATCCTTAAAGGAATGGGCTAGTGTTAATCGTTGATAAGGGAAAAAGCAACTGAGATACCAGGCAAGTTCAGTGACCTGAGGCACATCACTCTGTCTGTAAAAAACTGTTTTATTCACATCGAGGCCAAAGGCCAGCCAGGTAGCGGCTGTTGCGTAGGTATTGTTTCGCAATTCTTCCCCTTTTTTTATTTGGGTAAGAGAATGCATATCTGCAATAAACAAAAAGGATTCATTGCTGGGATCTTCTGCCATTTTTATGGCCGGAATGATGGCCCCCAAAATATTCCCAAGATGTGGGGTACCTGTACTTTGAATACCAGTTAAAATTCTTGCCATGGGCCACTCTTTAAAGAATGACAAAAGTAAAAGAAATACTAAAACCCTGCTAAAATTGTTATTTTTGATTTTATGCGCACTTTTTTCCGAAGAACTGGCCAGTTGCTTTATCGTGTTTGGTTCTATATATTGGTTGCCATCCCTATTATCTTATTTTCTCCCCTTTTAATAATTCTTTCTATTTCAGAGAAGACCTACCCGCAATTCTTTTGGCTGGCGAGAAATATTTGGGCCCGAATGATTTTATACGGAATGGGATGTATTCCGAAGATCACCTGGGAAGAAAACCTGGAAAGAGGTAAGAGTTATGTGCTGGTTGCCAATCATACAAGTATGATCGATATTATGCTGATGCTTTGGGTTAGTAAAAATCCCTTTGTTTTTATAGGTAAGAAGGAGTTAATGAATATACCGGTCTTTGGATTCTTCTATAAACGGGTTTGTATTTTGGTAGATCGAGGAGATAGCAAAAGCAGGATGGCAGTCTACCGCAAGGCACAAAGAAGGCTCAATCAGGGATTGAGTATCTGTATATTTCCCGAAGGGGGTGTGCCTTCCGAAGAGGTAGTGCTAGACACCTTTAAAGATGGCGCTTTTAAAATGGCTATTGCTCATAAAATACCGATCGTTCCAATGGTATTTTATGATAACAAAAAAAGATTTTCATATACAATTTATAGTGGAGGACCTGGAATTTTAAGAGTGAAGGTTCATTCATTTATAAGAACAGATAACGTATTGGAAAATCAAAAAGGAGAGCTTAGAGATAGGGTAAGGGCTTTAATATTGAAGGATATACGGGGAGACACATAAAACATTTTTATATACCAAAGAGTATAATAAACGCCCTACAATAGAAACAGGGCGTTTAAGGAGTTACTGCGAATACAGTAACCAACCAAACCAACATCTTAAAACTTAAAGTTCAAGCCAGAATATACCCCCATTGAAAAGGGCTGAAAATTCCCAGCTGCCTCTGAGAAGGTATTAAGCTGGTATTTAAACATGGGCTCCAAACTAAGCTGAAGTGTATTGTTCAATTGATAGGAAATGCCAATTCCAAAATTGGTGCTCACGTTAAGATCATTCAGATTATTGGCCTCTCCCATTTCAGTCGCGTTCCCATCAGATTCTAGCATTACGGAATTATTGACTAGGAATAAGGAACTTACGCCACCAATAACATTTACGCCTAACTTTTTATCGAGAATTTGGTATGTAAGCTCCAAAGGCACTTCCAAATAACCAAATTCCTGTATCATCTTACCATTGAGAGAAGGATCTGGTCCGGAGACATCCTGCGCATTTTCTGAAGCTATCTTTCCACTCCTGGTATTACTGCGCACTACTAAATTTTTTGAGCTTAAGGAATAATCTATATTATTAATAATTCCATTGGTGGCTCCATTTATGGAGGAGGAAAAGGAAACATCCCTGGTGTCATATCCAAAGTCGACTTTATGAACTCCAGATCGCAATCTTACTTTCTTACTAATATCATAGGTAACGGCAAGGCCATAACTCAAATTAACATTCCCGGATTTGGCGTTGTTCTGAAAGCTGGAATGAATTGGCGACCCTTGTGATAAGGAACTAAAGAAGACCGGAGCTACTCGGGGTCCTACCGACCATTTGTTTCCGGTGATTTCCTGTTCAGTTTTCTCTTCCTGATCTGCAATAGCATCAAAGATGGAGGTTTTATTGTCATTTTTTACTTCTTTTTCGATAGTTGGGTCTTCCTTTTTTTGCTCGGAAACAGTAGTGTTTGCAAGTGATTCAGCGTTTCCGAATAAACGTATTTCTTCTGCGGTTTCTTCAGTATTTTCAGCTTGCTTCACAACTGAGCTTACTTCGTTTTGTGCCAAGTCTTCGGCTAATTGAGGAATATTATTATTCCCATTTTCTCCGGTTTCATTAGTATTTACCTTTTTATTATCCAATGGGGTAACATTGGCCAATACAGTGCCATTTTCCTTGGGTGTAATTCGTTGTGAGTCCTTGGCCATATTAATCCCATCTGTACTTACTTTGCTCTTGGGATAGCTCTCATTTATATCTTTTTCAGATGCTATGGTTATTGCATTCTCCGCTTCTGTACTTTCAAACGCTTTTGTCTCTCCCGGGTTTTCTATATCATTCTTCATATCCGTAGATTCATCAACATTAGCAGGAGCCTCCGTATTGGTGATGATCTCATTAGAATTGGGCAGGTCTTCTTTTGGGAGAAAGAGAAATAAACCAATAACAAGTAGGGCAGCCACCCCACCCAATTGCCACCAAATAGGTAGAATTCGACGTTTTTTACGCTTTTTATCTAACGAAGTGGCAATATTGTCCCACACATGCTCCTCCGGCAATTGGCTATAATCCCCGAGCTTTTCCTGGAATATTTTTTCTATGTTCTTTTTTTTCATGCCTATTGAATTAAGCAATGTTTATATTTTCATTCTTTAATTTCTCTTTCAAGATCTTCTTTGCTCTGGACAAATTAGATTTTGAGGTTCCCTGTGAAGTACCTAAAAGCTCACTGATCTCTTTATGTGTGTATCCATCCAGAACATATAAATTGAAAGTAAGACGATATTTAGGGGGCAATTCCTGCACGTACTGCAGCAGTGTTGAGAGTTGAATGTCTGGATATTCATAGTCAACTTCCTGCTCCTCCTCCAAATTATCTGTAACAAGGCTCAAATACTGATCTTTGCGATATTTTTGAAGTACCGTGTTTACGGTGATCCGTTTGATCCAGCCTTCAAATGATCCTTTGAATTTAAACTGCCCGATCTTGTCAAAAATGGTCAAAAAGCTGTCATGCAGATTATCTTCTGCTTCTGTCTTGTTGCGGGAATATTTAAGGCATAGTCCAAAAAGAACACTGGCATATTTTCGATAAAGTTGCTCTTGCGCCTTTCTATCTCCCTTTTTACAATGTTGAATGAGCTTTTCTAGACTCAAAATGTTGATCAGATTTTGTTCTTTATTCCTATAAAGATCATGAATTTACTGGCACTTCGATCTCAATGTACTGGTCTACCCCATTCTCATCTTCTCCATTCCAAAACCTAAAAAGATAGGTGCCTTCATAAAGAACGATAAAATTGAAGGAAGTTTCCAGCTCTTCAACGGCCTGAGTGCACGTTTCTTCATAGAAATCTGAGCCTATAGCCACTACATTACGGGTGGTAGTTGCTTCATCTGTTATATCGAAACCTTCAAAGAAAATGCAACCACTGGGCCGCACGTATGTAACCCTGATCTCATAGGTCTCATTAAGGTCGAATGATTCCGGAAGGTCTGCACTTACGATCTGTAAGGATACAAAGCGAAAATTTACACTGTCATCTTCAAACTTGCAAGATTGAAAGATCAAGACAAGAAAACAAAGAAGAATAGGTATAGATCTCTTAAAGCTCATCTCAATATTGTTTCTCTTAAGATGAAAATAAAAAGGAAGGGTTGCTTTTAAAGCGATGAAGAATGATCTAGCCTTTAAGGGCTGTAATAGCCTCTTTTATTTTGCCTTCTAATTCCTCGGATAATTCAGGATTGTCCTTTAGCAATACTTTAACTGCATCTCTGCCCTGTCCAAGTTTAGTATCTCCATAGCTAAACCAGGAACCACTCTTTTTAATGATCTCGAATTCTACTCCCAGATCCAGGATCTCTCCTAATTTGGAGATCCCTTCCCCGTACATAATATCAAATTCGGCCATTTTAAAAGGAGGAGCAACTTTGTTTTTCACCACTTTTACACGGGTTTTATTCCCTAGCACAGCTCCATCTGTATTTTTTATTTGGGTAGATCTTCTAATATCTAATCGAACGGAAGCATAGAACTTTAACGCATTACCGCCGGTAGTTGTTTCCGGATTTCCAAACATGATCCCGATCTTTTCCCTAAGCTGGTTGATAAAAATTACTGTACAATGTGTCTTACTTATGGAAGCGGTAAGTTTTCTTAAGGCCTGAGACATTAAACGGGCATGTAAACCCATTTTAGAATCTCCCATTTCCCCTTCGATCTCACTTTTTGGAGTTAAGGCAGCCACAGAATCTATGACAACAATATCTATGGCACCAGAACGGATGAGGTTATCAGCAATTTCCAATGCCTGCTCTCCATGATCGGGCTGTGAAATTATAAGGTTATCTATATCCACTCCCAATTTTTGGGCATAGAATCTATCAAAGGCATGTTCTGCATCAATAAACGCAGCAATACCACCATTTTTTTGAGCTTCTGCCATAGCGTGCAAAGTAAGTGTGGTTTTCCCGGAAGATTCAGGTCCGTAGATCTCTACCACTCTTCCTCTTGGATAACCGCCTACTCCTAAAGCTATATCTAGCCCCAATGATCCCGAAGGAATCACCTCAACATCGGCTACTACTGAATCTCCCATCTTCATTACAGCCCCTTTCCCATAGGTCTTATCCAATTTATCAAGGGTTAATTTAAGGGCTTTTAACTTCGCTTCTTTTTCATTGCTCATGTCTTCTGTGTCTTTATTTTAAGGGTGACTAAATTACCATTTCTTTTTGCATAACACAACGGCAAAAGCAACCTTTTTGCATTTGTCTCATCCTACTTATAAACATTTTTAATTGTTGTTCACTTTACTGGTAACACCTCTATGGAAAAGAAAATTTCCTTAAAGTGATCCTTAAGAGCCCTGTATTTCGGGGCTCTTTTTATTTAAAAGCTACTGAAAATCCGTATTTTTGTATTATAAATTTCATTCACCTTAATCACGGTATAGCATGCAACTGTACAATACATTAAGTGCGAAAGAAAGGGAAGCTCTTATTGAGGAGGCCGGAAAAGAGCGCCTCACCATCTCCTTTTACAAGTACGCACACATTGGGAATACACAAATCCTCAGGAACCATCTTTTTCTCGAATGGGATGCACTAGAGGTCCTGGGCAGAATCTATATAGCTCATGAAGGGATCAACGCACAACTTTCAGTTCCTGCAGAGAATTTTGAACTCTTTAAGGCACAGCTAGACAGTATTTTATTTCTGGAGAACGTTCGGCTGAACATTGCCATAGAACAAGACAACAAATCTTTTCTCAAACTCAAGGTAAAGGTGCGCAAGAAGATAGTTGCGGACGGTCTCAATGATAAAACCTTCGATGTTACCAATAAAGGCATTCATGTTGGCGCCGAAACCTTTAATGAACTTATCGAAGATCCGGATACCATCCTGGTAGATATGAGGAACCATTATGAAAGTGAGATCGGCCATTTTAAAAATGCTATCACCCCGGATGTGGATACATTTAGGGATTCATTAGATATCATAGAAAAAGACCTTTCTGACTTCAAAGAAGATAAAAAACTGCTTATGTACTGTACTGGGGGTATCCGGTGTGAAAAAGCGAGTGCATATTACAAGCATAAAGGGTTTAAGAAGGTGTACCAGTTAGAAGGCGGGATCATTGATTATGCCAGACAGGTAAAATCAAAAGGCCTGGAGAATAAATTCCTGGGAAAAAACTTTGTTTTTGATCATCGCAGGGGCGAACGTATTACGGAGGATATAATTGCGCATTGTCATCAATGTGGTGAAGCATGTGATACTCACGTTAATTGTGCCAATGAAGCATGCCATTTACTATTTATCCAATGCGATGCCTGTGCAGAGAAAATGGACCAATGTTGTTCAGATCAGTGTAAAGAAATACATTCCTTACCCGAGGAAGAACAGAAAAAACTACGCAAAGGAAAGACAGATAGCAATAAGATATTCAAAAAGGGCAGATCGAACGTCCTCACGTATAAAAAGCCCCCTTCCCTAAAGGAAACAGGCATTTTTAGTTCACGTTAAAAAAGTAGTATCTTTACCTGTAATAAATTTTCATGAACACTTTTTGGTCAAAAAAAAGTTATTTTTTGTCCAAATCAAGATAAAAATATATGGGTTGTAGCAGTTGTTCAACCGGAAAGGATGGACAACCAGGAGGATGCAAGAACAATGGTACTTGCGGCACAGATGGTTGTAATAAATTAACGGTATTTGACTGGCTTTCAAACATGTCCCTTCCAAATGGAGAAAAACCATTTGATTGTGTGGAAGTGCGGTTTAAAAATAGCAGAAAGGAATTTTACAGAGTGGCCGAAGATCTTACCTTTTCCATAGGAGATCTGGTTGCTACCCAAGCCAAATCTGGCCATGATATTGGTATGGTTACCCTGTCCGGGGAACTGGTTAGGATTCAAATGAAAAAGAAAAAGGTGGCTTTTGATGACAAAGAGTTACCAAAGGTTTACCGCAAGGCCACGCAGAAGGATATTGATAAGTGGCAAAGGTTTCGAGATAAAGAAGATGAGATAAAAAAAAGGGCCAGGGAAATGGCCATCTTACTGCGTCTCCAAATGAAGATATCCGATGTGGAATTCCAGGGAGATGGGTCAAAGGCAACTTTTTACTACACCGCCGAAGACCGAATAGATTTCAGGCAATTGATTAAAGATATGGCCAAGGCTTTTGGCATTCGCATTGAAATGCGCCAGATAGGTTATCGCCAGGAAGCGCAAAGATTGGGAGGAATTGGATCATGTGGAAGAGAATTGTGTTGTTCAACCTGGCTCACGGACTTCCGTTCCGTAAGTACATCTGCAGCGCGGTATCAGCAATTATCTTTGAACCCTCAAAAATTGGCAGGACAATGCGGGAAGCTCAAATGCTGTCTTAATTATGAATTGGATATGTACCTGGATGTTTTAAAAGACTTCCCGGCACAAGACAGCAAATTGTTCACAGAGAAAGGAATGGCCTTTTGTCAAAAAACAGATATCTTCAAAGGACTCCTATGGTTTTCATACAAAGAGGATCCGGCCCATTGGCATACCTTAACCAAGGAGCAGGTAAAAGAGATCTTAGTAAAGAACAAACAAAAGGAAAAAGTGGCTAGCCTTGAAATGTACGCCGCAGATAATCTTGAGAAAGAACCTACCCTTTTTGAGAATACCGCAGGTCAGGATAGTCTTACTCGTTTTGATCGTCCTAAGAACAATAATAGAAGAAAGAAAAATAAAAAAAGAAGAAAGCCCTTTAAACCCTCTACTAAAAATGCCTAGATCTTATTTATTGATTTTGGTCTGTGGCCTCCTATTTCTTGGTTGTGGGAAAGGCCCGGTATATTCCGAATTTCAAGCATTGGATGATGGCAGCTGGAAAAGGGATAATATTAAAGAATTCAAGATCTCCGATCTGGAGGTCAACCAGGAATATCAAATCTTTATTAATGTCAGGAATGACAACACCTATCCATATAGTAACTTATTCCTGATCACTGAATTGGAATACCCGGATGGAGCAACATATATTGATACGCTCGAATACGCTATGGCCAATGCCGACGGGACTTGGTTAGGCAAAGGATTTGGAAGTATAAAAGAAAATAGATTATGGTATAAGGAAAACATCAATTTTCCCGTTACAGGCGTATATACTGTACGCATTGAACATGCAATGCGAAAAAACGGCACTGTTGATGGGATTGTGGAATTACCCGGCATAACAGATGTTGGAGTGGAAATTGAAAAGAAATAATACGAATGGCACGCGCCCGCAAAAAAACTTCGAACACCTCATTTTACCCGTTTATTAAATGGTTTTGGATCCTTTTTCTTTCTGGCGTCCTATCCGTTATATTAGTATTTCTTTTAGCATCCTGGGGTGCTTTTGGAGAAATGCCCACCTTTGAAAGACTTGAGAATCCTAAAACAAATTTGGCCACTGAGATCATCTCATCAGATGGCGCCACCCTCGGAAAATTTTACCTGGATGACAACCGAACCCCGGTAGATTATAAAGATTTACCCCAGAACTTGGTAGATGCTCTGGTTGCTACCGAAGATGCCCGTTACTATGATCATTCCGGGATCGATGGTATTGGATTTTTAAGGGCTGTTGTATTTTTAGGTCAGCGCGGAGGTGCCAGCACCATTTCACAGCAATTGGCCAGACAACTTTTTGTTGGAGTCAGATCTAAGAATTTACTTCAGACATTGTCCCAAAAAATTAAAGAATGGGTTATAGCAACAAGACTGGAACGAAGTTATACCAAAGAAGAAATTATAGCAATGTATATGAACATCTATGATTTTGGCTATAATGCCGATGGTATACGCTCTGCCTCCCGTATCTATTTTGGAAAGGAACCCAATAATCTAAAGATCGAAGAGTCGGCTGTTTTAGTTGGCATGCTTAAAAATTCTTCTCTTTACAATCCAATTCGACGTGAAAAGCTTGTGCTCGACCGCCGAAATACGGTGCTCTCTCAAATGGAGAAGTACGATTATATTAGCGAAGAGGAAAAAGACTCCCTTCAGAATACAAAAATGGACATCAATTTTAGTCCGGAGTCGCATCGTGAAGGGTTGGCCACCTATTTTAGAATGTACCTGCAACGATATCTGAATGACTGGATCAAGGAAAATCCGAAACCGGTAACTGAAGATGGGGACCGCGATACCTGGAACATTTATCTGGACGGACTAAAAGTCTATACCACCATAGATTCTAGAATGCAAAAGAATGCGGAAGATGCTGTTACTGAGCATATGAAGCGTCTACAGGCCGAATTTTTTCATCAAAATACCCCAGATAGAAACCCAACAGCTCCATTTTTAGATCTTGAAAAGGAAGAAATAGAACGGATCATGGAACGCGCCATGAAGAATTCGGATCGGTGGAGGAAGATGAAAGCCGAGGATAAAACCGAAGAAGAGATCAGAGCTTCGTTTAAAGTTGAGACCGAGATGACGGTATTCGACTGGAAAAGCGATACTCAGGAGAAGGACACAGTGATGACCCCGCTCGACTCTATTCGATATTACAAGACATTTCTCAGATCCGCCATGATGTCTATGGAACCGCAAACCGGGCATGTAAAAGCATGGGTAGGCGGATTAAATTATAAGCATTTTCAGTACGATAATGTTATTCAGGGAGCACGGCAAGCAGGATCAACTTTTAAGCCGTTTGTATATGCCGCTGCAATAGATCAGTTACGTATGTCTCCTTGTGATCAGTTACCAGACAGTCAATATTGTATAGAGGCCGGAAAACATGGAAATCCAGAGCCATGGTGTCCAAAAAATTCTGATGGAAGATACTCAGGCAATATGTTCACGCTAAAGCATGCCCTGGCAAATTCAGTGAATACGGTGACTGCCCAGCTTATTGATATGGTAGGACCAAAACCTGTGGTTTCTATCGTAAAGAATCTGGGACTCAATAGAGAAATATTAGAAGTGCCCGCAATTGCTCTGGGGACACCAGAGTTTAATGTTTATGAAATGGTAGGGGCCTATGGTACCTTTGCCAATCAGGGGGTTTATGTGAAGCCGGTAATGGTAACCCGTATTGAAGATAAGAACGGGACTGTTTTGTTTGAATATGTGCCGGAAACAAAAGATGTTTTGAGCAAGGAAGTGTCCTATGCCATGATTAACCTTTTGGAAGGGGTCACCGAGGGTGGTTCCGGAACACGTTTAAGACATAATTTTGCAAAGAATCAGGATGTGTACAAAGAGATCATTACTGGGTACCCTTATGGATTCTCAAATCCTATAGCGGGTAAAACCGGGACCACACAAAATCAAAGCGACGGATGGTTTATGGGTATGGTGCCAAATTTGGTCACTGGTGTTTGGGTTGGCGGGGAAGAGCGTGCCACACATTTTAAGACGATCTATTATGGTCAGGGAGCTTCAATGGCACTGCCAATTTGGGCTTTGTATATGCAAAAAAACTATGAAGACCCAGATCTGGAAGTATCAAAAGAAGAATTCATAGCCCCTGAAAATATGAGCATCAATTTGGATTGCTCCAAGACGGAACAGGCAGTTGAAAAGGAAAATGATTTGGATAACGATCTGGACGACCTTGATTTTTAATTCGTTAAACCTGGAATATAAAACAATACTATGATCCTAAAAAGAGTCAACGATGCTCAAGAAGCCCTGTCAGGTGTTAAAGACGGAATGACATTTATGCTGGGAGGATTTGGATTATGCGGCATACCCGAGAATGCCATTTCAGAGCTTGTGCGACTAGGAATCAAGAACATCACCTGCATTAGCAATAATGCCGGGGTAGATGATTTTGGTCTGGGACTTCTGTTACAAAAACATCAGATAAAGAAAATGATCTCTTCCTATGTGGGAGAGAACGACGAGTTTGAGCGACAAATGCTCAGTGGCGAACTAGACGTTGAATTAACACCCCAGGGAACCCTGGCGGAAAAATGCAGGGCAGCACAGGCTGGTTTCCCTGCGATCTACACCCCGGCTGGTTATGGAACCGAAGTAGCAGAGGGGAAGGAAACCAGAGAATTCAACGGGAAAATGTACGTATTGGAATATGCTTACCAAGCCGAGTTTGCTTTTGTAAAAGCCTGGAAAGGAGATGAGGCAGGTAACCTCATCTTTAAAGGTACCGCCCGTAATTTTAATCCTTGTATGTGTGGTGCCGCAAAGATTACTGTGGCCGAAGTGGAAGAGCTGGTTCCTGCAGGCCAATTAGATCCTAATGAGATCCATATACCCGGTATCTTTGTACAACGAATATTTCAAGGAACTCACTATGAAAAACGGATTGAACAACGAACTGTAAGACCCCGAAACTAATGCTCGATAAGACCGGTATAGCAAAAAGAATTGCCAAGGAGGTAAAGGATGGCTACTATGTGAATCTGGGGATTGGGATCCCAACCCTGGTTGCCAATTTTGTGCGTAGCGATATCAATGTTGAATTCCAAAGTGAGAACGGTGTTCTTGGAATGGGCCCCTTTCCTTTTGAAGGCGATGAAGACGCCGATATTATCAATGCGGGAAAACAAACAATTACTACCCTACCCGGTGCCTCTTTTTTCGATTCTGCCCTGAGCTTTGCCATGATCAGAGGGAAGCATGTAGACCTTACTATATTGGGCGCCATGGAGGTGGCAGAAAATGGCGATATAGCCAATTGGAAAATCCCCGGGAAAATGGTAAAAGGAATGGGCGGTGCCATGGATCTTGTGGCCTCAGCAGAGAATATAATTGTGGCCATGATGCACACCAACAAGGCCGGAGAATCTAAATTATTAAAACGATGTACCCTTCCTTTAACAGGGGTGGGTTGTGTAAAAAAGATCGTTACAAATCTTGCGGTACTTGAGGTGGTCCCGGAAGGATTTAAATTATTGGAAAGAGCACCCGGAGTTTCCGTTGAGACCATTCAAAAAGCTACAGAAGGCAAGCTTCTGGTTGCAGGTGACATTCCTGAAATGAACCTCTAACCAACTCATATTTCAGCATTTACCACTTTTTTGTAAAGTTTAACAACAATTATTAGTAGAAATAAGCGTTGTAGTCTTACTTTAGAGCACAAACGAAAATGGAAGCCCCCAAGTCTAATCTTAAACCTAACAGCAATGGACACGCAAACAAATCAGGCTTCTTCTGAAGAGAAGGTCCAAGTCTACCGAAATGATTTTTACAACGGTATTTTACAGCTAGCAAAAAAGCTATTTATGTTCTAATACCGTCAAAAATTGAATAATTAAGGAGTAAAGCCATTGGTTTTACTCCTTTTTTTATTTTAGCTTCCGTATGAAGTACTAATTCATGGAACTTGCATTGCATCATTGTTCAATAGCCGACCTGGATCAACTTGTATTGATCTCAAGGAAGACCTTTATAGATGCCTTTGCCTCACAAAACAATTCGGAAGATTTTGAACATTACTTACATACGGCATTAACTAGAGAAACTATTGCTGGCGAATTAGACAATCCCCATACTTCGTTTTACTTTGTAAAAAATTTGAAGGAAACTATTGGCTACTTTAAGATTAATGATGCAAAAGCGCAAACAGATATTTTTGATAAGACTTCCTATGAATTGGAACGTATCTATGTACTTTCCGGCTATCAAGGCCATGGAATAGGTGAATGGATCATGGATCAGGTAAATCTTTTAGCTCAAGAAGCAAAGAAGGATTATATATGGCTGGGGGTATGGGAAGAGAATACCGGAGCCATCAGGTTTTACGAGAAAAAAGGGTTTATTAAATTTGGGAAACACCCCTATTATATTGGGAAAGACAAACAAATGGATTGGCTCATGAAACTAGATTTAACTACCTTGTAATTCTCAATTACTACCCATGAAAAAAGGACTACTTTTCCTCATCACCCTTAGCACAACGCTAAACACATTTTCACAAGACACCCGTTATTTTCCTGAAAGAAATGCTGATTGGACCACTAAAAATCCTGCAGAATACAACATCAATGAGGCGGCCCTAAAAAAGGCTGTGACCTTTGCAATGAACAATGAGTATTCCGGATCCCGAGATCTGCGGATTGCGATCTTAAAGGGATTTGAACGAGAACCTTTCCATGAGATCATGGGACCCACCAAAAAACGAGGAGGCCCTGCTGGCTTGATCCTGAAAAACGGATTTGTGATTGCCTCATGGGGCGACACTAAACGGGTAGATATGACCTTTAGTGTTACTAAGAGCTTCCTTTCAACCGTTGCAGGTATTGCCGAAGACAGCGGCTTGCTAAAAGACACTTCAGATAAGGTAGGCAACTATATTTGGGATGGCACTTTTGATGGGGCACATAATTCAAAGATCAGCTGGGAACATCTCTTGCAGCAAAATTCTGACTGGTCCGGAGAATTATGGGGCGGTAAGGATTGGGCAGACAGACCACCACGGGAAGGAGGCCTGGACGATTGGAAATTCAGGAAATTGAACGAACCTGGTACCGTTATGGAATACAATGATGTACGTGTAAATTTACTAGCCTATAGCCTTACTCATGTATGGCGAAAACCCGTTCCTGCTGTATTAAAAGAACATCTTATGGATAAAATAGGTGCAAGCACTACCTGGCGATGGTTTGGATACGAAAATGCCTGGACAGAGGTGGATGGCATTGATGTTAAATCAGTAACCGGAGGTGGACATTCCGGAGGGGGAATTTTTATTAATACGGAAGACATGGCGCGTTTCGGATTACTTTTTCTAAACAACGGCAAATGGAATAATGATCAACTTATCAGTCAAAAATGGATTGTGAAAGCTACCACTCCTTCTGTTCCAAATCCCAATTACGGATACCTGTGGTGGCTTAATACAAAAGGGGACCGTCATTTGGAAGGATGGTCTGAGGATCTTTACTTCGCGGCCGGTTTTGGCGGAAATTTTATCGTTATTGATAAGGAGCACAACCTTGTAGTGGTAACCAGATGGTTAGAATCGAGCAAAATAGGAGACTTTATGACCTTGCTGTTGGAAGCCTTATGATCATATGTTATTAATGATCTCTGCTGCCTGCAATAAGGTATCATCTGTTTTGGCAAAACAGAATCGCAACTGCTTCTGGTCTAGCTGATCTTCACAAAATACCGATATTGGAATACTAGCAAGTCCCTTCTCCTTGATCAATCGGGTTGCAAAATCAACATCACCTTCACTAGATATTGCAGAATAATCTAGAAGCTGAAAATAAGTACCTCTGGTTGGGGTAAACTTAAATCTTGAAGGTGTAATAGCCTCTAAAAACAGATCGCGTTTACGTTGAAAGAATGGAGATAACCCTAAATAATTAGAATCATTCTGAAGATAGGGCACCAGGGCTTTTTGAATAGGATGATTCACCGCATAAACATTAAATTCATGGACCTTTCTAAATTCCGCTATCAATGGAGCAGGTGCGGCACAATATCCCATTTTCCAACCTGTAACGTGAAAAGTTTTTCCAAAGGAAGCCATCACAAAACTCCGTTCTGCCAATTCCGGATATTTGGAAACACTTTCATGACTTCGGCCATCGAAAACCATATGTTCATATACCTCATCGCTTAGCACCAAAATATCAGTATCATGTAAGCTGGCGGCAAGTTCTTTCATGTCCTCCGCCGAGAGGATACTTCCGCTTGGATTATGGGGCGTATTGATGATAACGAGTCTGGTTTTGCTCGTAATGCTCGCTCTAAAAGCATCCCAGTCTATCTTAAAATCTTTTCCTTTCATCTGGATAAAAACAGGAATGCCCCCGTTGATCTCAATAGCAGGTTCATAACAATCATAGGCTGGTTTAAAAATGATCACCTCATCTCCTTTGTGCACTACTGCAGTAATAGCAGTAAATATTCCTTGAGTTGCCCCGGCTACCATAATGATCTCCTTATCCGGAGCATAACGCTTCCCATAAAGCTGCTCAATTTTATCACTGATAACCTCCCTGAGTGAAAAGATACCTTCCATAGGCGCATACTGATTGGCGCCCTGTTTCATTGCTTCAGAAACCAACTCAATAAGATGCGGATCTGTTTCAAAATTTGGAAAGCCCTGCGAGAGATTCAAAGCCTTGTGTTCTCTTGCCATTTTTCCTATGATGGTAAAAATGGAAGATTGGATATTCGGTAGTTTGGAAATCAAAGTTGAGATCAAAAGAGCCAATTTTGGTGATCCCTTAAATGTAATAAAATTGTGAACGGATAGGACATAAAAAACCCCTATCTTATATTGATAGGGGTCTTTAGATATCTTATTGGTGCCTTTTATCCTTTTAAGGCGGCACTTAAATATTCACGATTCATCCGGGCAATGTTCTCCAGGGAGATCCCTTTAGGGCATTCTATTTCACAAGCCCCCGTATTGGTGCAATTTCCAAAACCTTCAATGTCCATTTGCCTTACCATATTTAGCACCCTATCTGTAGCCTCAACCCTTCCCTGAGGAAGCAGGGCAAACTGAGACACCTTGGCAGAGGTAAATAACATGGCACTTGCATTTTTACAAGCTGCCACACATGCCCCACAACCAATACAAGCTGCAGCATAAAAGGAATCATCTGCCTTTTCTTTTTCGATAGGAATGGTATTGGCATCTATGGTATGTCCGGATGTATTCACGGAAATATAGCCCCCTGCCTGTTGAATCCTATCAAAAGCTGTACGGTCTATTATAAGATCCTTGATCACCGGAAATGCTTTGGCACGGAAAGGTTCTATGGTGATGGTATCTCCATCATTAAAACTACGCATGTGCAATTGGCAAACTGTGATCATTCTATCCGGGCCATGAGGACGACCGTTGATCTGAAGTGAGCAGGTTCCGCAGATCCCTTCCCTACAATCGTGATCGAACTCTATAGGCTCTTCACCTTTGGTGATAAGTTCTTCATTCAAAATGTCTAACATCTCCAAAAAGGACATATCTCCTTCTATCCCCTCCATGGTATAATCTACCATCTTTCCTTTGGAGGCGGCATCTTTCTGACGCCATATCTTCAAATATATTTTCATAGCTATTTATTTGTACGAACGTGTCTTTAATTCAATATATTCATACGCCAGGTCTTCTTTGTGAAGCTTGGCATCTTTAGGCTCACCCTTGTATTCCCAGGCGGAAACGAATTTGAAATTTTCATCATCTCGCAAGGCCTCACCTTCCGGTGTTTGATATTCTTCACGGAAATGTCCGCCGCATGATTCATTGCGCTCCAGGGCATCCATGGCAAATAATTCTCCAATTTCAAAAAAATCGGCAACGCGACCTGCTTTTTCCAATTCCTGATTTTTGGAGTTAGCCTCTCCGTTTATTTTTACATTCTCCCAGAAATCTTTGCGCAATGCTGCGATCTCTTTGATAGCTTCTTTAAGACCTTTCTCGTTTCTACTCATTCCACATTTGTCCCACATTATCTTGCCAAGTTTTTTGTGGTAGTGATCTACAGAATGAAGGCCTTTCCCAGACATCAATTTGTTGATCCTATCTGTTACATGCTTCTCCGCTTCATCAAACTCCGGACTATCCGTAGGGATCTTTCCGGTTCTTATATCATCTGCAAGGTAATCCCCGATAGTATAGGGAAGTACAAAATACCCATCTGCCAACCCTTGCATCAAAGCTGAAGCTCCCAGCCTGTTGGCTCCGTGGTCACTAAAGTTTGCTTCTCCAATAGAATAACAACCGGGAACAGTGGTCTGTAAGTTGTAATCAACCCATAGTCCGCCCATGGTATAATGCACTGCAGGGTAGATCATCATTGGGGTTTTATACGGATTTTGATCCACGATCTTTTCATACATCTGGAACAGGTTTCCGTATTTCGATTCAACGATCTCTTCCCCTAATTTTTTTACAGTATCGGGATCCGGATCTTTAATTCCGGAAGTATATGCTTTTTCAGTACCATATCGTTTGATGGCTGCAGCAAAATCGAGATACACTGCTTCACCAGTCTTATTTACACCAAAACCGGCATCGCAACGTTCTTTGGCTGCGCGAGAAGCCACATCCCTGGGAACCAGGTTGCCAAAAGCAGGATATCGTCTTTCCAGATAATAATCCCTGTCCTCTTCCTTGAGTTCTGTTGGTTTTAGTTTGCCTTCACGAATGGCCTTTGCATCCTCTAATTTTTTAGGCACCCAGATACGTCCATCATTCCTCAACGATTCTGACATTAGGGTTAGCTTTGATTGGTGCTCTCCAGATACCGGGATACAGGTTGGATGGATCTGTGTAAAACACGGATTGGCAAAAAAGGCACCTCTTCGGTGCGTGCGCCAGGCTGCCATTACGTTGGCCCCCATACAATAGGTGGAAAGAAAAAAGAGATTCCCATATCCTCCTGAAGCGATCACTACTGCATGTGCAGAATGCCTTTCAATTTCTCCTGTAACAAGGTTTCGTGCTATAATACCTCTGGCTTTTCCATCAACCTTAACAAGATCTAGCATTTCGTGACGGGTATAAGACTTAATCTTCCCGCGTTGTATTTGCCTGTTCATGGCCGAATAAGCTCCTAATAATAATTGTTGCCCGGTTTGTCCTTTGGCATAAAAGGTTCTTGACACCAATACTCCTCCAAAGGATCTGTTGTCTAACAGTCCGCCATACTCTCTGGCAAAGGGAACCCCTTGTGCCACACATTGATCAATGATATTTCCGGAAACCTCTGCAAGCCTGTAAACATTCCCCTCTCTGGATCTATAATCACCACCTTTGATGGTGTCATAGAAAAGTCGGTAGTCACTATCGCCGTCGCCCTGGTAATTCTTTGAAGCATTTACCCCTCCCTGAGCAGCAATGGAATGCGCCCTTCTTGGGGAATCCTGATAACAAAAGGTTTTTACGTTGTAGCCCAATTCTGCCAGCGTTGCGGCTGCCGAACCTCCGGCAAGGCCTGTACCAACCACGATGATGTCAATGTTCCGCTTGTTGGCCGGGTTTACCAGGTCAATGTCGTTCTTATGTTGTGTCCATTTATCGGCCAGGGGCCCTTTTGGAACTTTAGATTCTAGAATGCCCATATCTTAATGTATTATTGGGTTGAAATGATGGTATAGTGCTATAAAAGCAAATCCCAATGGAATTGCAACGGCGTATACCTTGGTAAAATTTACAATTGCGGGTGTATATTTATTATTGAGTCCCATGGTTTGAAAGGAGGAAGCAAAGCCATGCCAAAGGTGAAGGGAAAGAAGCCCAAAAGAGATAACATAGAGTACGGTTCTCCAAATAGGGGCAAACTTCTCCACGGTCTCAGCATAGTAGCGGGTAGGATCTTCCGGATTTCCCTCTACATATTTAAAGGCCATTTCATGTAACCAGAAATCGTAAAAGTGCAACCCTAAAAAGGCAAGGACCACTGCACCTGAATAGATCATATTCCTGGATACCCAGGGAGCATTGGCACTACCCTTGAACTGCACATATTTAACCCCACGTGCCTTGTTATTCTGGATCTCCAGAATAATTCCCATCACAAAATGGATGACCACACCGGCAATAAGTATGGGCTGCATAAGGAATTGGACTACCGGGTTGTATCCCATAAAATGGGAAAATTCATTAAAGGTCTCCGGCGAGATCACAGAAGTAAAGTTGATTGTAAAGTGCAATGCCAGGAAAAAGACCAAAAAAATACCAGAAAGGGCCATGACCACTTTTCTGGCTATTGAAGACTGTATGAGTTTACTCATTATTGTACAAATTTAAAGTAACAAATTTACGGTAGCGGCCCATGAATAACAAACTTCCCGGGCAATACTTATATCACTCGCCACTAATTTAAAAAATTACTATTCTGTGTTTAACAAATGAGAACTAAATGCCAAAAATTCATCCTTTTTGTTAAACAAAAATTTGAACAGCATTGCCATATCTCTATTTTTTAAACCCTGCTATTCTATTTTTATAGGCATTTTCTCTTCAGATCCATTTCCCTTTAAAACCAATTCGTAGGACCCCTTAGGGAGATAGGTTTTACCATTATCTGCCGTTTTTAATGCCATTTTATTCTTCTTTAGAAAGGCCGATTTTCCCTCTTTGGAAAAAGCCACATCATAGGAAAGAACATTATATCCTTTATCTGCCTCCAGATCAAAGGCACTTACTTCTATACCGTCTAAGGTCTTTATTGCAGCTTTATACGGTCCTTTGTTTTTCGAGTAGAAAGCAATGTCTATTCCAGGGGTATTGGGTTCAGACCATGAACTTCTTGCATTTCCCCAACGACTGGAATGCTTGATAGCAGGAATTTCAAAGACCAATAATCCCTTGGAAAAAATGTCCGGAGTAAGCTGCTGCAAATGAGCTATGTCTGCCTTATAGATGCTTCTTCCGTGTGTCCCTACAACCAGGTGCTTAGCCTCCGGCTGAATTACCAGATCATGAATAGCCACATTGGGAATCCCATTTTGAAGCAACTGCCAGGAATCTCCCTGATCAAAGCTTGCGTAAAGTCCGTTGTCCGTACCCACAAACAAGAGTTGATCGTTGACAGGATCTTCCAGAATAACATTTACAGAAGAGGCAGGAAGATTAGCCGCTATGTTGGTCCAGGTCTGCCCCATGTCCTCACTTTTATAGACGTAAGGTGCAAAATCATCCCAACGATAACCATTTAGACTGGCATAGACACGCTCCTTTTTATGTTTTGAGGCAGCCACTCTGCTCACCCATAAATCCTGAGGTAATTCATCTGAGATCTTTTTCCAGCTGCCGCCTCCATCGCTACTAAGGTGAATAAGGCCATCATCACTTCCTGTATACAACAGGCCAAATTTAAAAGGGGATTCAGATATGGTAGTGAGGGTGCCATAGGCCACATTCCCTTCTTTTCCTCCCTGGGTAAGATCTTCAGAAATGGCCTCCCAATCATCGCCCTGATTTAGGGAACGATGTAATTTATTGCCACCAAAATAAAGGATGTCCTGATTATGGGAAGATAGCAAAATTGGTGTCTGCCAATTAAAACGATAGGGTTTTTCTCCCAGTTCATGTTTGGGTTGAATATAGGCCCTTTTTTCATTGCCAAGATCTATCCTGAAATAATTTCCGAATTGGAAACCCGTGTAAACAATATTAGAATTCCTATGGTCTATTTGTACCTGCATTCCATCGCCTCCCATGATCGCCTTCCATGGATAGTGCCCTGAGGAGTGCCAGCGGCTATTCTCCTGAGCATTATGTGGTCCCATCCATACGCCGTTGTCCTGCAATCCGCCATACACATTATACGGTTTTTCATGATCTATATTGATGGCGTAGAACTGCCCTACCTCCGGAGAATTATTCTTGATCCAATGGGCTCCACCATCATACGAAATGTTTACACCCCCGTCATTCCCATTGATCAGGTGTCCAGGTTTCACAGGATTCACCCAAAGTGCATGATGATCCGCATGCACATTATCCCCATCAATGGCCTTGTAGGTCTTCCCTCCATTATCAGAGGCTATTAACGGCACTCCGGCCAGATATATCTTCTCCGGGTTATTTCGGTCTACCCTTATCTGGGCAAAGTAATACCCATAACTGTAAAAAAGGTCATCTATATAATCTTCATTCTGTTTCTTCCAGGTTTTACCTGCATCCTTACTTCGGTATACTTCGGCACCAATCACGGGTGTGTCGAACAAAAGCGAATTGGCATCTTCCAGATAGGCCGCCAGGTCCAGCGGCTTTACCGCCCCAGCTCGTACCATTTCCTTTACATTCTGTGCCTTGTATTTTTCCTGAAAATTATTGTCCTTCAGAAATTCATCTAATTGTACATCCTTCAGATCGAGAAAAGCCTCCACAGACATGGTCTTAAAATCTTCTTTGGTCAATCCCTCTTTTACATCTTTTTCAGATTTAGTCCTTCTAAACTGATTGTCGTGCACCACGTATACCATATCATTATCATATACTGCCAGGCCAATACGGCCAACACCCTCGCCTGTAGGAAATCCGCTATTTGGTCCTGAAATTAGTTTCCAGCTATTCCCGGCATCCGTGCTTTTGTAGATCCCGGAACCGGAACCATTTCCTTCAAAATTCCAGGCTTTTCTGTCCTTTTCCCAGGCTGCTGCATATTGAATGCTAAAATCATTGGGCGAGACTGCAAGATCAATAATGCCTGTCTTCTCATTTATAAACAGTGTTTTTTTCCAGGTCTTCCCTCCATCGGTAGTTTTATAAACACCACGTTCTGCATTGGGGGAATATAAATGCCCGGCAACCCCAACTACAACTTCATTTACATTTTCGGGATTGATGACGATCCTTCCAATATGATGCGAATCTGTAAGCCCCATATGTTGCCAGGTGGCACCTTTGTCTGTCGACTTTAACATCCCGATCCCCGCGTAAGAAGAGCGCGAACTATTATTTTCGCCGGTACCCACCCAGATTGTTCCAGATTTCCAATGTACGGCAATGTCGCCTACATTTTGGGTGGCAGTTCCATCTAAAATAGGAGAAAAGGAGGTGCCATTGTTTTTGGTATGCCACAAACCACCGGAAGCATAACCTACATAAAATTCTGTTGGGTCATCCGGGTTTACCGCAATATTTACAACACGACCACTCATTACAGTAGGACCTATATTTTTAAAAGGAATGTTCTTTACCAGAGAAGAGCTGCTCATGTTCTCCTTCATCTCAATTCCTTCCATGACCTTGGTTGCGGAAGAGGCTGTTGGTTGTGCTTTTAGAATAAATACGCTCAGGAAGAAAAGCAGGGATATTTTGAATTTCATGATAGGATATTTAATTTTTTGGAAGGTATGAATTTGGCGGACTTATGGCAAGTACCTTACAAAAGATATGCGAGTAAATAGTTACTTTTGGGAAAACACAAGATCCAAATGAAATACGATCCTATTGACGCATCCCTTTTTATAATAAACCGTAAAAAGTTTATGGCGCAGATGAAGCCCAAGAGCATTGCTGTTTTTAATTCCAATGACATCTATCCTATAAGTGCGGATAGTACCATGCCATTTCAGCAGCATAGGGATATCTTATATTTGAGTGGGGTAGATCAGGAAGAGTCTATTTTATTGCTTTTCCCGGATGCTATCAATAAAGAACATCGAGAAGTGTTGTTCGTAAGGGAGACCAATGATCATATTGCTGTTTGGGAAGGCGAAAAACTATCTAAAGAACAGGGAACCAAAGTGTCAGGGATAAAGAACGTTCAATGGCTCAGCAACTTTGACAAGGTATTCTTTGATCTGATGACGGAAGCAGAAACTGTTTATTTCAATACGAATGAACACTACCGGCAGTCCGTGGAAACCCAAACAAGGGAAGACCGGTTTATCCTAAAATGCAAGGAGCAATTCCCTGCCCATAGCTGGGCAAAGAGCAACCCAATTTTACAACAAATTCGAGGGGTAAAAGAACCTCAGGAAATAGCCCTTATGCAACAGGCCTGTAATATCACCGAAAAGGGGTTTAGAAGGATCTTACAATTTACAAAACCAGGGGTTTGGGAATACGAGATAGAAGCAGAGTTCCTGCACGAATTTATCCGCAACCGCTCTAAAGGGTTTGCCTATACCCCTATTGTGGCCTCAGGCAATAACGCCAATGTGTTACACTATGTGGTAAACAATCAAAAGTGTAAGGCAGGCGATCTAATCCTATTGGATGTAGGGGCAGAATACGCCAATTATTCGAGCGATATGACCAGGACCATTCCGGTTAGCGGAACCTTTACCAAGAGGCAACGTGAGGTATATGATGCCGTTTTACGAGTTAAAAATGAAGCCACCAAAATGTTGGTGCCCGGCACCTTATGGGCGGAATACCATAAGGAAGTAGGAAAGATCATGACCTCAGAATTACTTGGATTAAAGTTGCTAGACAAGGCAGATGTAAAAAATGAAGACAAGGATTGGCCGGCTTATAAGAAATATTTCATGCATGGCACCAGCCATCATATTGGCTTAGACACCCATGATTACGGTCCACTGAAATCTCCAATGAAGGCGAATATGGTCTTTACAGTGGAGCCTGGCATCTATATTCCCCAGGAAAAATTCGGAGTTCGTCTTGAAGACGATGTAGTGGTGCAGGCAAAAGGAGCCCCGTTTAATCTTATGAAAAACATCCCGATTGAAGCAGAGGAGATTGAAGAAATAATGCTGGGAAAATAAACCCTGACTTTCTGTCCAAATACCTAATTCCAATTATTGGAATTTACCCGCTCTTATTTGTTCCTTTTCCTCTCCTGTATTTTAAAAGGTTCGCAACAAGAAAAGTGACAAAAGCTGGAACGATCCATCCCATTTGCAAAGAGCTTAAGGGGATGTACTGATTGATGGCTTTTATGCCATCGGCAAAGCCTAAACTCGATAGAAAGTCGGGCACGCTGAAAAGCATAGTGGCGATCACCACTGCCTTAAAGACCTTTTCAGTTGTCCATTTATCTGGCAACACATTCAGGAGGATGAGTACTATGGTAATAGGGTAAATAAACATCAGGGCCGGGAGTGCTACATTTATAATATACCCAACATCTAGCTGACCCATTAAGACACCCAAAACACAGCCCACAATGACAGTAATGATATAGGCTTTTTGAGAGTCTGCAAATCTGCTTTTCACAAAATCCCCTGTGCCGGCAACTATCCCAACGGCCGTCGTAAAACAGGCCAGGCTCACTAGAATTCCAAAGATAAATTTCCCGGTATTCCCCAAAGTAATAAGGCTCATTTGCTGCAAAAGGTCGGTCCTGGAAATATCGGCTTCAAAATTAGAATGCATTAAAGCGGCGGAAAGTATTAGACCGGCATACACAAGAAAGAGAGCCAGTCCTGCCATCCAACCGGCATTTGTAATCAGCTTCCTTTTATGAGCATAGTCCTTCCCGGTATTTTTTAGATTGATAGAGACAATGATAACACCGCCTACCACTACGGCCCCAATGGCATCAAAGGTCTGATAGCCTTCTATGACGGCATAACTCAGTGGATTAGCAATAGCAGCTGCACCAAAAGTGAAGGGTTCAACATAGATGATTATACCAATAATAGCCACAAGGATCAGTAAGATAGCAGGGGTCATGATCTTTCCAATAATGTTCAGAATTTTGGATCTGTTTAGGGCAAAAACAAGGACCAAAACAAAGTAGACAAAACTGCTTAACAAGGGAGCACTATTGAACAACGGTGCAATGGCCATTTCGTGGGTTACCGAAGCCGTCCTGGGAGAAGGTAAGCTAATGGAAATAGCATAGACCAAAATACAGTACACCAAACTAAAGGTGGGGGATACCTTTTTGGCAAAATCGAACATAGTGCCTTGCAACCTGCCATGGGCCCTGATACCGAGTATGGGGATCAATACTGCTGAAAGGGCAAACCCCAGGGCTACCAACCACCAGTCCGGACCTGCCCTAAACCCAAGTTGAGGGGGTAAGATGAGGTTCCCGGCTCCAAAAAAAAGGGAGAACAGGGCAAAAGAAGTGACCCAAAGTTCTTTGGTTTTGTACATCCTGCGAATTAAGTGTCGAAAGATAGAAGAAATAGAAGAAAATGAAAGAACAGGCAAATGGAAATTAAAGGCCTTTTTTGGTGAAAAGGAGACGTTCATCGAAAAAATGATAAAAATAACGGGAGTAACTCAATAAAAGTTCTGTAGAGTACGTTCCATTCTTAAGGTGTTCAATGAACGCTTTTTAGATTGCTCAACACTAATTATAACCATATGCAAAACTGAGGTTCCCCAACTTTAATTTGCAGCCCTAATGACCTACTTACATGAAAAAGATATTTTGCAATATTTTTGGCCACCACTATTCCGTGTCTAAAAAAGTAACCCAGCACATTAAAGAGTACAAATGCGTTCACTGCGGTAAAGAAGTTACCACCGATGTGAGCGGTAATTTAGCTGTTTTGACGCCTGAGTTACAGGATATTAATCATACCCTGGAGATCATTTACCAAAAAAGACATGCTGGAGAACAGCAAGTAGCTTAAGTAAACCTAGCCGAAGGAATTCCATCCCTGGGCTTTTAGTGGTATACTGGTATTATTCCTGGAAATTAAGTGTGCGCCCTGATCTGCTTCTGTCAAATGCCCCACGACAGTAAGATTGGGGTTGCCCTTTATTTTTGGGAATTCTTTTTGATCTATAGTGAACAGTATTTCATAATCTTCCCCTCCACTTAGCGCTACCGTAGTGCTGTCTAAATTAAATTCTTCACAGGCCGAAATAACCGTTGGATCTAATGGGATCTTTTCTTCATACAACATACACCCAACCTTACTTTTAGAACAGAGGTGCAAGATCTCAGATGATAGTCCGTCGCTTATATCTATCATAGAAGTAGGATTCACTTCCAGTTCTTTCAGCAGGGTAATAATATCTTTTCGCGCCTCGGGTTTTAGTTGCCGTTCTACGATATAGCTGTAGGGTGAAAGATCTGGTTGATTGTTTGGATTCACTTTAAAAACCTCTTTCTCTCGTTGGAGCACTTGTAATCCCATATAAGCTCCGCCCAGATCACCACTTACAACTAATAGATCATTGGGCTTGCCGCCACTCCTGTATACTTCTTTACCTTTTTCAACCTCACCAACCGCTGTAATGGACAAATACAGGCCTTTTTCTGAAGAGGTAGTATCACCTCCAACAAGGTCTACCTTGTAAAGGTCGCATGCCAATTGTATTCCGGCGTATAATTCTTCAAGGGCTTCCAGTGGAAAACGGTTAGATACGGCGATAGAGACAAGTACTTGCGTAGCCGTTCCATTCATGGCATAGATATCACTGAGGTTCACTACTACAGCCTTGTACCCAAGGTGTTTCAGGGGCATATAGCTAAGGTCGAAATGTATCCCTTCTATAAGCTGATCTGTGGAGATCAACACTTTTTTATCCTTGAATTGAAGTACGGCGGCGTCATCGCCAACACCTTTGACGGTAGAGGGTTGAGCAGACTTAAATTGACTCGTTAAATGGTCAATAAGACCAAATTCACCCAGCTTTTCCAGGCCTGTTTTATTGGGATCTTTCTCTTCGAACATCCCGCAAAAATACGGAGGATATTGAATTAATTGTATCTTTACTATGAAAAACTATAAGGTCCCAAACCTTAACTGCTATGAAAAAGTCTATATATTTTCTCTTCTTGTTCTTGCTATTTTTTGCCTGCTCTAAAAATGATGATGGTAATATTGATCCCGTAGGTATGAATCCCATTGAGGATCCACCAGTTGAGGATCCACCAGTTGATGATCCGCCAGTTGATGATCCCGGTGAACCTGAAAGCAATTTTGTTCCGTGTGAAAATGGATTTGCAGGAGTATACCCATGTGACGGCTATGACCTTCTGGGCAGGATCTCACTCAATGATCTCAATGCTAGTGCTGCCAATGATATTTGGGGATGGACAGATGTTGCTTCTAACCGCGAGTTTGCGCTAATAGGGTTAAATAATGGAACTGCTTTTGTAGAGATCACTGACACAGAAGATCTTAAATATTTAGGAAAACTACCCACGGCCACGGGATTAAGCCCTTGGAGAGATATCAAGGTTTATCAGGACTATGCCTATATAGGGTCTGAAGCCAATAACCATGGGATGCAAGTCTTTGATCTTAAGAATTTGCTCAATGTTACCGGTGCTCCCACAACCTTTTCGGCAGACAACCGGTATACCGGATTTGGCAATTCGCACAATATTGTGATCAATGAAACAACGGGCTTTGCGTATGCCGTAGGAACAGCAAGGAGTGACATATATAATGGCGGGGTGCATTTTATGGACCTCCAGGATCCGTTAAATCCCATGGCAGCCGGCGGCTATGGTGCTTCGGGCTATACCCATGATGCCCAGGTGGTTTCATACAACGGACCAGATGCTGATTATGCAGGGGCGGAGATCTTTATTGGAGCAAATGAAAATCAGGTAATTATAGTTGACATTACAGATAAACAAAATCCAACGAACATTACCGGGATACAGTATGGAAATTTAGGCTATACCCACCAGGGATGGTTCACCGAGGATCAGCGCTATTTTATTGTGGGCGATGAGTTGGATGAGATAAATTTTGGATTTAATTCCAGAACCCTGGTATTTGACATGCTGGATCTGGACAATCCTGTTTTACATACAACCTATTTGGGAACTACTTCGGCCATTGACCACAATGTATATGTAAAAGGGAACGATTTCTTTCTGGCGAATTATACTGCGGGTGTGCGTGTTATGGACATATCCGATATCGCAAATAGAAACATAATGGAAACAGGTTTTTTTGATAGCTATCCATCGAACAATAGCGCTTCTTTTAACGGAGTTTGGAGTGTCTATCCCTTTTTTGAAAGCGGGAAGATCGTTATAAGTGATATTAATTCGGGGCTTTTTATTGTTCAGAAATCTAATTGATCTGTAAATGAAACAACTAGCTACAGCCTTACTTTTTTTTATACTGCTTTCCTGCTCCAGGGATACAGGTACTATGGTGCTTCAGGAAAACACCACCTCTTTTAAAGGAGAAGTTGCCTGGATGTATTCCTTTGGAGGATCAGGGGAGGATACCCCACGCTCGGTAATTGAAACTTCAGACGGTGGCTTTGCCATCTTTGGTTTTACTGATAGTACTGATGGAGACCTTGCACCTAAGATCACCAATGTCAATGATTACTGGTTGATAAAAACAGATGCTGAAGGCACACTACTTTGGTCCAGGACCTATGGTGGGAGCAAAGACGATAGAGGTCAGGCCGTTATCCAAACCTCAGATGGTGGTTATGCCATTACGGGATATGCTATGAGTGATGATGGAGATGGAAGTAATAATGAGGGCTTTCATGATAATTGGGTTTTAAAATTAGATAGTCAGGGGGCAATTGAATGGGAACAAAGCTTTGGATTTTCAGGGCACGATCATTCGTACGATATTGTTGAAAGTGAGGATGGTGGGCTTTTCTTTACCGGTTTTTTAGATATTACTTCGGCCAAGGCCGATGGGTACACGGATAAGTCCTATTCCCTAACCAGGCATGGAGTGGGCGAGTTTTGGGGAACCAAGCTCAATGCACAAGGAACATTAGAATGGCGTAAATATTTTGGAGGAACCAATAATGACCGCGCCCATGCGGTGGTCACGGCCCATGACCAGGGGTATGTAATGGCCGGTTTTTCCGAAAGTGATGATTTTGATATTTCTGACGCAAGAGGCTCCTATGATTTTTGGGTGGTAAAGATCGGGGATGAAGGCGAACTAGAATGGGAACATTCCTATGGGGGAACAGGTATCGACATAGCCCAGGATATTGCCAAAACCGAAGACGGGGGTTATATCATCACCGGCAGTACCATCAGTACAGATGGTGATATTAGTGCTTCCCATGGAGAATCGGATGTGTGGGTTATCAAGATAGATGCTCAGGGAGCGTTGCTTTGGGAACACAGCTATGGCGGCGCAACTTTTGATGCAGCTGAAAGTATACGTCCTGCACAAGACGGGGGTTTTGTTATTTCCGGTAATTCTAAAAGCAATGATCAGGATCTTACTGCTAACGCAGGAGAAAATGATTTGTGGCTCCTCAAGATAGATGCTCAGGGGACCATCTTATGGCAAAAGACCTTTGGCGGTACAGACCTTGAGTTTGCGTTCGATGCCATTGAAACCGGTGATAGCGGTTTAGTATTCGTAGGGGAAACTAAAAGCACCGACTTCATTGGGATTGAAAATAAAGGAGGTACAGACCTTGTCCTTATAAAAATTGAATAGAAAGGGACTACCCTCCTAAATAAATCGACTTTCCTTCTAGTTTTCCTTGATCTGGAGCATAGAAATATCTGATCCTCACATATGTTATTATAATGTTAGCATCTATTTGTATACCCCAGTTTTAATGTATATTTGTAACCTATTTAGAATAAATCCAATTAAGATGATCAAAGTATCAGAAACAGCTAAAAAGAGAGTATCTAGCCTGATGTCTGACGAAGGCTATGACGTTAGCAAAGATTATGTGCGTGTAGGCGTGAAGAGCGGCGGCTGCAGCGGATTGTCTTATGAACTGAATTTCGACAATCTCATCAACGATACGGATAAGGTCTTTGAAGACAACGACGTGCGCATTATAGTAGACAAAAAGAGTTTTCTTTATTTGGTAGGAACTACCCTGGAATATTCCGGAGGTCTTAATGGCAAGGGATTTGTTTTTAACAATCCCAATGCACAACGCACTTGCGGGTGTGGAGAAAGTTTCTCTTTATAAAACACAGAAATCAGAACATGGCATATACAGAGGAAGAATTAAAAAAAGAACTGGAAACCAAGGAATACGAATATGGTTTCTATACAGATATTGAATCAGACACCTTTCCTAAGGGATTGAGTGAGGAAGTTGTCATTGCTCTTTCCAAAAAGAAGGAAGAACCAGAGTGGATGACCTTGTGGAGGTTAGAAGCATTCAAAGGGTGGAAGGAAATGACAGAACCAGAATGGGCCAATATCCACTATAAAAAACCTGATTTTCAGGATATCAGTTATTATTCTGCACCCAATAAAAAACCTAAATATGAAAGCCTGGATGAAGTAGATCCGGAATTATTGGACACTTTTAAGAAGTTAGGTATTTCATTAGACGAACAAAAATTATTAGCCGGGGTAGCGGTAGATATTGTTATGGATTCTGTTTCTGTGGCTACTACCTTTAAAAAAACACTGGCTGAAAAGGGAATTATTTTTTGTCCTATTTCAGAAGCTATCAAGGAGCACCCGGAGCTGGTTAAGAAATACATTGGGTCTATTGTTCCTCCAAAGGACAATTTTTACGCTGCATTGAACTCGGCAGTATTTACAGACGGCTCATTTTGCTACATCCCAAAAGGGGTAAGATGCCCCATGGAGCTTTCCACCTATTTCAGGATCAATCAGGCAGGTACAGGGCAGTTCGAAAGAACCCTGGTCATTGCAGATGAAGGCAGTTACGTAAGTTACCTGGAGGGCTGTACGGCACCTTCAAGAGATGAGAATCAATTGCACGCAGCTGTAGTAGAGCTGATCGCTTTAGATGATGCTGAGATCAAATATTCTACGGTACAAAACTGGTACCCGGGAAACAAAGAAGGAAAAGGAGGGGTTTACAATTTCGTGACCAAAAGAGGCATGTGCGAACGCAATGCCAAGATCTCCTGGACACAGGTGGAAACCGGTTCGGCCATTACATGGAAATACCCTTCCTGTATCCTAAAAGGGGATAATTCTATTGGAGAATTCTACTCCATTGCCGTAACCAATAATTTCCAACAGGCAGATACTGGTACCAAGATGATCCACTTAGGGAAGAATACCAAGAGTACCATCATCTCTAAAGGGATCTCCGCAGGGAAATCGCAAAACAGTTATAGAGGATTAGTACAAGTGAGCAGCAGGGCAGATAACGCCCGTAACTTTTCTCAGTGCGATTCACTCCTTATGGGGAACGAATGTGGGGCTCATACATTTCCTTACATTGAAGTAAAGAACAAATCGGCTCAAATAGAGCATGAGGCCACTACAAGTAAGATTGGGGAAGACCAGATCTTTTATTGCAACCAACGAGGTATTAATACAGAAAAGGCCATAGCCCTAATTGTAAACGGATTTAGTAAGGAAGTACTCAATAAATTACCCATGGAATTTGCCGTGGAAGCTCAGAAACTCCTGGAAATAAGCCTGGAAGGATCTGTAGGATAAACACTCAATAAGAACAAGAATTAAAGTAAAATAGCATATCATGTTGAAAATTAAAGATCTGCATGCCAGAGTAGATGGTAAGGAAATCCTGAAGGGGGTAAATCTGGAAGTAAAACCAGGCGAGGTACACGCCATCATGGGGCCTAACGGTTCCGGGAAGAGTACCCTTGCCTCTGTTATTGCAGGAAAAGAAGAATTCGAGATCACCAAAGGGACCATTCTTTATGAAGGAGAAGACCTGGATGAGGTTTCTCCCGAAGAAAGGGCTCATAAAGGAATATTTCTTTCGTTTCAATACCCCATAGAGATCCCGGGTGTTTCCGTAACAAACTTTATGAAAACGGCCATCAATGAATCTCGCAAAGCTCGTGGGCAGGAAGATATGCCTGCCAATCAGATGCTGAAACTTATTCGGGAAAAATCTGAACTCTTAGACATAGACAGGAAGTTTCTTTCCAGATCACTGAACGAAGGTTTTTCCGGAGGAGAAAAGAAACGGAATGAGATCTTTCAAATGGCCATGTTAGAACCTAAGTTGGCCATACTGGATGAAACCGATTCTGGTCTGGATATCGACGCACTCCGGATAGTAGCAAATGGGGTGAATAAATTAAAGAGCAAGGATAATGCGGTGATCCTGATCACTCACTATCAGAGGCTACTGGAATATATTATTCCCGATTTTGTGCATGTTATCCACGATGGAAAGATCGTGAAATCTGGCACTAAGGAATTAGCCCTGGAATTAGAAGAAAAAGGATACGACTGGTTAAAAAAGGAACCCGTAGCGTAACTAGAAAAAGAAATTAGGCGGTCGGTTTTGAGATCGCCATAAATGAGCGAATTTTAAGCAACATGGATCTAAAGGAAAAATTGGTATCTTCTTTTATGGCATTTGAAAATAACGTGGATTTGGATAATCCAATTCACGATATCAGATCTGAGGCCATAAAGAACTTTGAAACAAAAGGATTTCCCTCTAGAAAAGAGGAAGCCTGGAAATACACCTCCTTAAATAGCTTACAGAAAGTTGATTTTAGCATTTTTCCAAAAGAGGAAAATGCGCTGGAGTACAATCATGTAAAGAAGTATTTTCTGCATGAGATAGACACCTACAAGATCGTTTTTATCGATGGGATCTACAGCTCATACTTGTCAGAAACCACCCATGACGGGGTAGATATTTGTTTGATGAGTTCGGCACTTACAAAGCCAATGTATAAGCCGGTGATCGATGTCTATTTTAACAAGATAGCCTCCAAGGAAGAATCGCTTACCACTTTAAATACTGCATTTAGCAGGGAAGGTGCTTATATCTATATTCCAAAGAATAAGGCACCAAAAAAACCGGTTGAGATCCTTCATTTTGCGACAGGAAACGAGGCATCGCTAATGCTACAACCCAGAAATTTGATCATTGTTGAAGAAAATGCGGAATTACAGGTCATAGAAAGGCACCAAAGTCTTACGAAGAACGAGGTACTGACCAATAGTGTTACGGAGATATTTGCCGCTAAGGATGCCATTGTGGATTATTATAAAGTTCAGAATGACACCAAAGACGCATCCCTTATAGACAACACCTATATTGCTCAGAAAGACAAGAGTGTTGTAAAAGTGCATACCTTTTCTTTTGGAGGGAAATTAACTCGTAATAACCTGAATTTCTTTCAGAACGGCGAGTATATAGATTCTACCTTAAAAGGGGTCACTATCCTGGGGGAAAAACAACATGTGGACCACCATACCCTGGTACACCATAAGCAGCCAAATTGTGAGAGTCACCAGGATTACAAGGGTATTTATGGCGAACGTTCTACGGGGGTTTTCAACGGAAAGATCATTGTAGATAAAATAGCTCAGAAGACCAATGCCTTTCAGCAAAACAACAACGTCCTTATCAGCGACCAGTCAACCATCAATACCAAGCCTCAGCTCGAGATCTTTGCAGATGATGTGAAGTGTTCCCACGGTTGTACCATTGGTCAGTTAGATGAAGATGCTATGTTCTACCTGCAATCCAGGGGAATCCCAAGGAAAGAAGCCACCGGACTTCTTATGTATGCATTTGCGAATAATGTGCTGGAAAGCGTACGACTACCCGAATTAAAAAAACGGATCAACAAACTTATCGCTACCAAGCTAGGCGTTAGGTTAGGATTTGATCTGTAAGTCGGGACTGCTCAGATCAAATATCTTCCTCAGCATGACAGAGAACACATTGGATATCACCCAAATAAGAAAGGACTTCCCAATTTTAAACAGGAAAGTTAATGGGAATCCGCTGATCTATTTTGACAACGCTGCTACCTCACAAACTCCCAAACAGGTAATAGATGCCATTGTTGATTATTACAGTAATTACAACGCCAATATACACCGTGGGGTGCATTCCCTGGCACAAGAAGCTACGGAGGCATACGAAGGGGCAAGAATTAAAATACAGCATTTCTTTAATGCCGCCAAGGCACATGAGATCATTTTTACCTCAGGTACCACTCATAGCATCAACCTGGTGGCCAATGGGTTTTCCGCCTTTCTAAAAAAAGGAGATGACATATTGGTTTCTGCCATGGAGCATCATTCCAATATAGTACCCTGGCAAATGCTCTGTGAGCGAACCGGGGCAACCTTAAAGGTTATCCCAATGAGTAATGAGGGAGAGCTTTTGATGGACAGCTACCGGGATCTACTTTCAGAAAATACCAAATTGGTTGTATGCAACCATGTATCTAATGCTTTGGGAACCATTAACCCTATCCAAGAACTTATCACCCTGGCTCATGAAGTAGGAGCGGCAGTTCTTATAGATGGGGCACAATCTTCGCCTCATATTAAAGTAGATGTTCAAAAACTGGATGTCGACTTTTATACTGCTTCTGCCCATAAATTATGTGGCCCAACGGGGGTTGGGATGTTGTATGGAAAGTCAGCATGGTTAGCCAAGTTGCCGCCCTATCAGGGAGGTGGGGAGATGATCGCTGAGGTTACTTTTAAAAAGACAACCTATGCAGATCTGCCTTATAAATTTGAGGCCGGTACTCCTAATATTTGTGGAGGAATCGCCTTTGGAGTGGCCTTAGATTATTTAAACAGCATAGGATTAGAAGCTATTGAGGACTATGAGCATCACTTATTGATCTATGCTACCAAGCAACTTACGGAAATTGAGGGGGTAAAGATCTATGGTACTTCCAAGAACAAGACGGCGGTTATTTCTTTTAATATTAAGGGAATCCATCCATATGATATGGGAACCTTGTTAGATAAAATGGGAATTGCAGTGCGTACGGGACATCATTGTGCTCAGCCGGTAATGGACTACTATAAGATACCAGGCACCATTAGGGCTAGCTTTAGTTTTTATAATACCAAAGAGGAGATAGATCAATTTATCAAAGCGGTAAAGAAGGCGAAAGAAATGCTGCAATAGGTTTCTCGTGCCAGGAAATCTATAATTACGTAATTTACAAACAAGGGTAAACCATTGAAAGACAGTTATACTTATCGTATTTTTACGACAAAAGAAAGAGAATGAGCATACAGGAAATACAAGATGAGATCGTAGACGAATTTGCTATGTTCGATGATTGGATGCAGCGCTATGAATATATGATAGAACTAGGCAAGTCCCTGCCATTGATCAAAGAACAATACAAAACAGACGATAACATAATCAAAGGATGCCAAAGTAAGGTTTGGGTACATGCTGAGTTGGAAGGTGACAACCTGGTTTTTACGGCAGACAGTGACGCTATTATTACCAAAGGGATCATTGCTATCCTTATAAGGACCTTTAGTCACCAAAAACCTCAGGACATCATTGATGCCAATACTGCATTCATTGACGAAATTGGGTTAAAGGAGCATTTATCCCCCACCAGGGCCAACGGCCTGGTTAGCATGATAAAACAACTAAAACTATATGCGGTGGCATATCAAACACAGTTAAATTAGGTAGAAGATGAGTGAGACCGTTATTGATACACAAGAATTAGGAGAAAAGATCGTAAAAGTCCTTAAGACCATTTACGATCCTGAGATCCCTGTAGATATTTATGAATTAGGACTGATCTATGACGTCTTTGTCAATGAGGACAATGAGGTAAAGATACTGATGACCTTAACCTCTCCAAACTGCCCGGTAGCAGAAACACTGCCTGTAGAAGTGGAAGAGAAGGTAAAGTCGCTCAACGTGGTAAAAGATGCTGTGGTTGAGATCACCTTTGATCCACCATGGAGTCAGGATCTGATGAGTGAAGAAGCCAAATTAGAATTGGGCATGCTTTAAGATAAGAACCATAATAACTTCGAATTTCTATGCAAAATAAACGACTTGAAAAATCTGATGACAGAGTTGTATTTGGAGTATGTGGAGGCATTGCGGAATTTTTGGGATGGTCTAAACAAACCGTGAGAATATTATGGTTTGTATTTACTTTAATGGGCTTAGGCATTTTGGTATATCTAATATTGGCCCTTATCATGCCATCCAAAAGTTAAGGTGGTAGTGATTTAATATAGATTGCTATAGGGCTGAATAACCAGTATAACGAGAATGGCAGATATTGTAAACAGAGTGGCTCAAAGCAAACTCCTAACTATTGATCTTGAGGATTACTATCCTGAAGGGAAACGGGTGGTTTTGGATATAAAGGATTGGCTATACGAAGGGATCATCCTTAAGGAAAAAGATTTCAGAGACTTTGTTGCTAAACATCCATGGGAACAATACAGGGACGCTTATGTGGCCATGCATTGTTCTACAGATGCCATTGTTCCGGGCTGGGCATTTATGCTGATCACTACCAGGTTACAGCCTTACGCAAAACAAGTAGTACTGGGGGATCTGGAATTGCTTGAAACCGTTCTTTTCAGATCAGTACTAGAGACACTGGACGTATCTTCATTTAAGGACAAGCCGGTGATCATTAAAGGATGTTCCAATAAACCGGTTCCCGAAAACGCTTATATATGGGCCACTCAAAAACTTCAAGGGGTGGCCAAAAGTATTATGTACGGGGAGGCTTGTTCTTCCGTACCACTTTTTAAGAAGAAGTGACAACTTCAATCAAACTTTAAAATTTTAGTATCCTGCAGCTCGTTTAGTATACCACAATACAACAAAAAAACCCTGATCAAACGATCAGGGTTTTTTGTTAGTAGGTCTTTTAATAAGATCTAAATTCTTAGTGTTGATTTGGGGAAATGAACACTAAAGTAGCAAGTTCAGGTAGGATTTGGGGATAAACACGTACACTTAACTACACTGTAAATGTATCACCAGAAGATCCGGAAGCCAAAACTATGTTGTCAACTATTGGGTTCTTGTTGTGAAAAATATGAAGGGTTTATTTCTTCGATGAACTACTTAAATTTTCTTGTCACGATCTAGTATTCATCCAGATTTTCGGGGTACAAAAAGTTGTTATATGGGAATCTTGTGACGTGAATATTTCGCACTGTCTTATAAACTTGTACTTTAAATGCTTCCAAATTCTCTTTGTTCAGGGCGGAAATAAAGAGCGCATTGCCACCCATACGGCGCATCCAGGTATTTTCCCATTCTTCCAGACTCATATGTCTGTTGGTCCTTTCGGTGATTAGATCGTCTTCGTCAATAACCTCAGCCTGGTAAAGATCTATTTTGTTAAAGACCATGATGGTCTCTTTATTGGCGGAACCTATCTCGTTTAGCACCTTATTCACTGAGGCGATATGCTCTTCAAAGTTGGGATGGGAGATGTCAACTACATGCAGCAGCATGTCTGCTTCCCTTACCTCATCTAGTGTGCTTTTAAAGCTCTCTATCAATTGGGTGGGCAATTTACGGATGAACCCTACTGTATCACTCAATAAAAAAGGAAGGTTGCCAATGACCACTTTACGTACCGTAGTATCTAGCGTTGCAAACAGTTTGTTTTCGGCAAAGACATTGCTCTTGCTAATGACGTTCATAAGTGTAGACTTACCCACATTTGTATACCCCACTAATGCTACCCTTACCAATGAACCGCGGTTACCACGCTGGGTTTCCATTTGGCGGTCTATCTTTTTAAGTTTCTTTTTTAGCAGGGAGATCCTGTCTCGTACTATTCGTCTATCTGTTTCTATTTCCGTTTCCCCGGGTCCGCGCATCCCAATACCACCACGTTGTCTTTCCAGGTGGGTCCATAAGCCTGTTAATCTTGGTAAGAGATATTCGTACTGGGCGAGTTCTACCTGGGTTCTGGCATAACTGGTCTGAGCCCTTTGTGCGAAAATATCGAGGATAAGGCCTGTTCTATCCAGGATCTTACATCTAAGTTGCTTTTCAATATTGCGTTGCTGAACAGGGGTAAGTTCATCATCGAAGATCACAGAACCGATCTCATGTTCCTTTACAAAGGCCTCCACTTCTTGAATCTTCCCACTGCCTATATAGGTCTTGGGATTGGGGAGATCTATCCGTTGCACAAAACGTTTTGCTACCTCACCACCGGCAGTAAAGGTTAGGAACTCCAGCTCATCCAGATATTCCGTTACCTTTTCTTCATTTTGTTCTTTAGTGATAACGCCAATGAGAACTGCCTTTTCATGATCTATTGTCTTTTTCTCTAGCATACTATAGAATATAGTGCAAAGCTACACAATACCTGCTAAGTGATTTCGTATTTTAGGGATCATATTTACAACCCATGGCATTTCCTTTCTTTCAGAAGAAGCATACAAAGAACCTTTTCACAATTGCCTTTTACAATCTTGAGAATTTATTTGACACCAAAGACGATCCAACAAAACTCGATGATGATTTTACACCCAAGGGATTTAAAAAATGGACCCCTAAGCGGTATCGAAAGAAAATAAGAAAATTATCAAGGACCTTATCCCATCTTGGGGTTAAGGAAAGTCGCAGTGCGCCCGTACTAATTGGGTTGGCAGAACTGGAGAATAAAAGGGTGATAGAGGATCTTATCGATGCACCGTCCCTCAAGGACAAAGGGTATCAATATGTTCACTACGATTCTCCTGATGAACGAGGGATAGATACTGCACTGCTGTATGACCCAAAGCACTTTAAAGTGATTGCTTCGGAAAGGATTCCGCTTATGGTCAAAAATTTGGACGGTGTCCGGGATGCTACCAGAGACATACTGTATGTTCATGGCCATCTCAATGGGGAAGAGATACACCTTTTTGTAAATCATTGGCCTTCACGCAGAGATGGTGATACGGAGACGGCGTATAAAAGAATTAAAGCAGCAGAGACCATCCATGCCTTTATTGCAACTATTGAAGAGAAGGATTCCAATCCAAATTTTGTGGTTATGGGCGACTTTAATGATGGCCCCACGGATAAAAGCATTCAAACCCTGGTGAACGGGAAAAAACTCTATAATCCCATGGAGGTTCTTATCACCATGCGAAGAGGCAGTGCCAATTACAAACAACGCTGGTCACTTTTTGATCAGATCATCCTTTCCAACACCTTTTTTAACAAAGAGGCGGGGACTCATAGTTTTGCACATGCCAATATCTTTGACGATCGGTTCTTAAAAGAATGGAATGGCCGTTACAAGGGAAATCCGTTCAGAACGTATGTGGGGAGGAAATATTTAGGAGGCTATAGTGATCATTTTCCGGTCTATGTACAGTTTCTTTATACAGCACCTTCTGTCTAATGCAATGGAGACTCAGACCTTTTTTATTTCCTGATCTTCCATCAGAGGGTCATTTCGCAAACGCAGAAATACCTGAGCTACGGTGATCACATCGCGTTCGCAATAGAGGATAATACGGTCCAGATCCTTTTCTTCATAATACACTTGTCTAACCATGCTCCCATCAATATCTTCCTTTGGGGATGGAATTCCCAGGATATTGGCCATTAATTTAAGGGAGGTATAATGTTTGTAATCCCCAAACTTCCAGAGTTCCATGGTATCCAGATGAGGTACCTCCCAGGGTTTTTTACCAAACAGGTTCAGCTTACTGGGGATAGGTATACCCAGGATGATCATACGGCGGGCGATATAAGGAAAATCGAATTCTTTTCCATTATGGGCACATAAGAGGTATTTAGGGTGCCTAAAATGAGCTTCTAATAGATTGTTGAACTCTTGCAATAATGTTTTTTCCTCCCCGTGGAAAGTAGTCACCCGAAATTGTCGTTGACTGCCTTTAAAATGAAAATACCCTACAGAAATACAAATGATCTTGCCAAATTCTGCCCAGATCCCTGCATTATCATAATACTCCTCCGCCGATTCGTCTTCAGCTCTGCGATATTGGGATTTATGGTCCCATAATTGCCTTTTGGTTTCATCGAGCCGGGAATACTCCCTTTCTTCAGGAACCGTTTCAATGTCCAGGAAAAGAATATGTTCCAGATCTATTTTTTGAAGCATAAGGGTATGATAATAAGACTAACGAATTACACTATGGTTTTCCTATATTAAAGATACTAAGAAATGTATTCTTCCCATTTCTGAAAAGGGTTCATAGCAAAGAGAGTATATAAGGGTGAAAGTAGCCTTCGGTGTCTCATCTTTAATTTGAGATTGCGTATTTTTAAAGAAAAACTTGCATGAAATATCATCAATTGCTTGCCCTGTGCCTGTATCTGGCCTTTTTTATATCCTGTTCTAAGGATGATGGGCCGGGTGTTGTTGTTGAATTGGCCAGCACCCCCAATTTTAAGATGATTGGGGAAGATGCGGAGAACATATTTCAGTATAGCTATAATTCTACACAGGCAAGTGGGTCTCAGATCAACCTTACGCAGACCCTCGGCCTGGATCCGTTTTATTTAACATTGCGTCAGGTAGATGAAGTGATCTCATTTTACAGTTTTAGTGCGGGCAGTTTTTCCATTCTTCAGCAAAACATATTAAACGGACAATCTACTGCCTATCCTGACTTTTATACGGTAACAGAAGAGCGATCCATTACCTGGGGGACAAATTCTGAGGACCTTTTGTTCTTAGGTAATTACAGCCCCAAAGGGAGTCGGAATTTTGGAATAAGAACCCTGGATCCTGATGATGGAAGCTTTACGGATCTTTCCATTGAGTTCAATATTCAGCAAGCGTATGATCCCTTATATTATCGCCAACGGATCTTAATGACTTATAAAGACGAAGCAGGAGCTTATAAAATTGCCGTTTTCAATACAGAAACACGCTCTATTATAGTTACGCTAGACTATGGAGAAGGCGTCCCCAATGTTCTCATAGATGATGAAGGCAATATCGGTATTGTAATTGGGACCGGGAGTTCTAATTTTGTGTATCAGGTGTACGATATTGAGACCCTCGTACTTCAAAGTGAATCATCGTTTAATTTAGATAAGTTTTTGCCACCGGGACCTCTACAAGGAGGTGTTTATGGCAATACCCTCTTTTATTCCAATTCGTTGGCACAACCATCCCCCGTAACTTTTGGGCCGGCCTATTTCAATTTTGAGAACGATACGGATTTTGTTATTGATATTCTAAGTATTGTACAACAAGTAGAATTAGAAACTGAGTTAACTATCGTGTTAACCGACATGCGGTACATTGAAGAGGCTGAGGTCTTTCTTATGGGATATGCGAATGCCAATTTTACTACGGAGATTGTTGGCGGGGTACTTGTCATCTCTAAAACGGGAACCCTGTTGGAGCGTATTGAAGTGCCTTTTGCCCCTACTTATTTTATTAAATAGCAGAAAAGCACCTAACAGACCAGTTAGTTGGTTTTATTGTTAGAGATTTCTGAAAGAAATTGATTAGGTAGGGAGAAAACCAACAAATAGATCGACCAAAGGGTAAACTATTCAATAAATCTGTAAAGATTGGAGAGCAACAAACCACACGGTCTGTTAATTTGGGAATAAGGAACCTTGTTTTGCGGGACTCTCATGGTTCAACAACCATTTTTTACGGTGTAATCCTCCTGCATAGCCTACCAGATCACCATTACTTCCTATCACTCTATGACAGGGAATTACGATCCATAATGGATTTTTCCCATTGGCAGCTGCAACCGCCCGAATGGCTTTAATATCACCTAGTTTTTTTGATAATTCCAGGTAGGAGATTTGTTTTCCATAGGGAATAGTTTGTAATTCCTTCCAAACCCTAAGTTGGAATTCTGTTCCCTGAGGATTTAATTCTAATTGAAAGTCCTTTCTTTTGCCTTCAAAATACTCTTTTAATTGATAAGCCGCATCTTCAAGTAGTTCAGGAATTTCATTTGTTTCATCAGGCTTATCGTCAAGAATAGAAATTGATCTTAATCCATCAAGATCACCTTCTAATTTTGCCCAACCCAAAGGCGTTTCCAGTATTGCTTCCTCCATTTTATTCAATAATACCTGATTTTTTAGCTCTTGCTTCCCATTTTTTACGGGCTAACAGCTGAAGATCTTCATGATGATCGCTTTCGTCCATTATTTCCAGACCTAAAAGGGTCTCAATGATATCTTCCATGGTAACTATACCGCTTATAGAACCATATTCATCGGTAACCAAAGCTATATGCTCTTTTTGTGCTATAAAAATTTCGAACAATTGTGGAATGGATGTATTCCTGGTGGTCATAAGGATATCTCTTCTTATTGTGGATAAGGGAAAATCCCCTTTTTCATTGATAATTTCTTCCAATACTGTGTCCTTCAATACAAAACCAGTAATAATATCTACCCGTTCCCCGTATAATGGAATACGTGAGAAACGAAGTTCAGGATTTTCCTTAAAGAATTCTCTAATAGTCTGATTTTCTGAAGCTATTTTCATGACCGCCCTGGGAGTCATAATATCTTTAACTAAAACCTCTTTAAAACGCAACAAATTTTTAATGACCGTAGACTCTGAGGCCTCAAATACCCCTTCTTCCTGAGCGATATCGGCCATAACCGTAAAATCTTCACGGCTTAGCACACTGCCATGTATCGCTTTCTTGCTTATTAATTTTGTAAATAGTTGAAGCACCCACAATAAGCCAGTCCATTTGAGTATTAGGACTAAAATATTGAGTGACCTAGTCGTAAAATTTGCCAGTTTCTGCCAATAGGTGGCCCCCAGGGTTTTAGGAATGATCTCAGACGCCACAAGAATAAGTATCGTCATTATGGCGGAAACGACCCCAACCATAAGCTCTTCCGTAAATTGCAGGCCTAAAAAGCTGTTTGTGCTATTGCCATACGTCTCAGCATAGGTAACCTTGGCCTGAACACCCACTAAAATAGCTCCAACCGTATGGGCAATGGTATTTAAGGTTAATATCGCTATTAAAGGTTTGTCTATATCCTTTTTCAGATTCTCCAATCTAAAAGCATATTTCTTATTTTCTTTCTTTTTGAGATTTATAAACGTAGGTGTAACGCTGAGTAAAACGGCTTCCCAAATAGAACACAAAAAAGAGAAAAAGATGGAAATGAAAATGTAAAAAAATAGTAATTGCATGTTGGTAGATTCAATAGCGAAGGTATGAATTATTAAAAAAACAAATAAGATGTTATATACTACCTGTAAAAGGTGTAAAAGACCTCGTGAAGGGAGGTTCGTATATTTAATTCGTATAAATTTCGATGTTTTCTTGAAGGATAAACACGATTTGATAAAAATATAAATACCAATTGGTATTTTGGGTCGGCCCACACAAAAGTGCCCGTAAACCCACTATGGCCAAAGCTTTCCGGACTGGCGGAAGGTGCGGGATAGGCATCTTCTAAGCTCCTGTCAACATTATCCAAAAAAGGTTTGTCAAAACCAAGACCCCTTCTATTTTCATTCTCGGGATATTGAATAGTTGTAAATTCTTTGACCGTTTCTTCCTTTAATAAACGATGTCCGTCAAGAACCCCATAATTTTGATAGAACTGCATAAACCGATAAAGATCATGTGCGGTACCAAAAAGTCCTGCGTTCCCGGAAATTCCTCCCAGCAAGGAAGCATTCTCATCGTGTACCCATCCATGAACCAGGGCTTTTCTATAATGACCGTCATATTCTGTAGGAACAATGGCATTTGGGAAGCCTTTTTTCTGTGGAAGAAATCCCAGACTGGGGATGTCAAGAGGAAAAATAAATTCTTTGGTCAATTCATATGCATAGGAATGGCCTGTAAGCTTTTCAATAAGCTCAGGAAATAATAGAAATGCCAGGCCGGAATATTTGTATTCCTTGAGATCTTCTACCTTAGATCGTCGGATCATTCTATTCATTTTACGTTGGAACCTATTGGCCACATAAAGATCCTCATAGGCCTGTTTTTTAAAATTGCCTTTTGGGATATGGCTGAAAAATCTGGATCTGAGTTCATCTTTCCGCATTACCTCATTTAAAAAGACAATGTAGGGCGTTAAACCAGACTGATGCGCCAATATCTCCCGCAATGTAAGATCCTTTTTATCTTTTAAGCCCTGCCAGGACTTCCAATAGGTACTAAAGGGAGCGTCCAGATCTATTTTTCCTTCTTCATACAGTTTCATCAGAAGTGGTAGAGGCCCTAGTATCTTGGTAACGGAGGCCAGATCGTACAGATCG
>CAWAEX010000012.1:0-391647 GCA_963781045.1 uncultured Flavobacteriaceae bacterium
ACCTTTAGCAAGAATATGATACCTTTTCTGCAATCTAGACGTAAATGCCGAAAAGGACTCTGCGGCTTATATCATGGCGCTCATGGTAAAGCAATTTCCCGGCTCCTGGTTACCCTATGGTCCGGAAATGGTCATTAAATGCGCAGAACCCGGATTTAAACTTATCTCCAAAAGTAGTGGACGACTCGACTATATTGAGACCATTGCACAATGGCGGAAGAAGTTCAGGAAATTCAATTTTAAGAAATATTGGTTGTACCTATCCCTTATTCCAAGATATTTCACTGACAGGGAATTCCGCCACCTGGTGGCTATCTTTAGGATAAGTCCCAATAGAGTATGTTTTGAAGAGATAATGGATCACTACAGATTAGTTTTTGAAAAGTGTAGAGATCAAAAAAAGCGTTTTGAACAAAAATAAAATTCGGGCGTATGTCAAGACCTGCTTCAAAAACAGAACTACTTAAAAAGAGTAAGGCAACCTTTCAAAACCTGAACGGTTTTATTGAACAACTATCTATTGAGCAACAGCAAAAAGAATTTCCCAAAGGTATCATGAATAGAAATATTCGCGATGTCCTGATGCACCTTCATCATTGGCACCTTATGTTCCTAAAATGGTATGATGTGGGAATGTCTGGTAAGAAACCTGTAATGCCCGCTGAGGGATATACCTGGAAGGCAGGACCGTTCGACTAAAATCAATGGATCCTGAAGAATTATCAGGATTTACCTCTGAAAGACGCGAAGATTCTTTTAAAAGAAAGTCACCGAAACGTTGAGAAAATTATTGAACATCATTCAGATAAAGAATTATTTGAGAAGAAAAGGTATAAATGGACAGGAACCACCTCCCTAGGGGCATATTTGGTATCAACAACATCGAGTCATTACGAATGGGCCCTGAAATTGATTAAAAGAGCTAAAAAATAACACTACTTCCTAATGTGCCTTTTTTTACAGAAAGATAAATAGGAAAGTGAATCTGAAAGCAGAACGGTCCTGGCACTGTTGCTATGGTATTCCTTACCCAAACCACCTCATTCATTTTTGCGGTGAAGTCCAAATAATTGACCCATAAATTATAAGCTGAAAAGTAGCAACAGGGCAAATAAAAAAGGTGATCTTTTTACAGATCACCTTCTATGGTTATTTGATATCTTAAAATATCATTTAGGTCTTTGCTTAGTTCAGATCAAATCTGTCCAGGTTCATAACCTTGTCCCAGGCCTTAACAAAGTCGTTCACAAACTTGCCTTTCGCATCATCGCAGGCGTACACCTCTGCCAGGGCACGAAGTTCAGAATTGGAACCAAAGATCAGGTCTACCCGTGTAGCTGTCCAATTCAGAGCATCTCCTGTTTTACGGTCATAGGCTTTGAAGACCTCCTGATCTGCATTAGTGGCTTTCCATTCCTTGTTCATATCCAACAGGTTTACAAAGAAATCGTTGGTGAGGGTTCCTGGCCTGTCTGTAAATACGCCATGCTTAGAACCATCATAATTGGCGTTCAGGGAACGCATCCCCCCTACCAATACGGTCATCTCCGGAATGGTAAGCGTCATTAGCTGAGCTTTATCTACCAACCACTCTTCTGTTTTAACCGATGTTTTTTGTTTCAGGTAATTTCTGAATCCATCCGCGAAGGGTTCGAGCACTTCAAAGGCCTCAGCATCTGTCATTTCTTTCGTTGCATCGGTTCTACCCGGGCTGAAAGGAACAGTAACTTTATGGCCGGCTTCCTTAGCTGCTTTTTCAACGGCAGCACTCCCTCCTAAAACGATCAAATCTGCAAGGGAGACCTTCTTATCACCGCTTTGCGCAGAATTGAAATCCTCCTTAACCTGTGTAAGGGCATCTAATACTTTGCCCATTTGCACAGGATTGTTCACCTCCCAGTGGTTCTGAGGAGCGAGACGAACGCGTGCTCCGTTGGCCCCTCCTCTGTTATCGGATCCTCTGAAGGTAGAGGCAGAAGCCCAGGCTACTCCAACCAGTTCCGAAACGGACAAGCCGGTAGCAAGAATTTCCTTTTTCAGGTGTTCTATATCGTTCTTATCAATCAATTTGTGATCTACAGCCGGGACAGGATCTTGCCAAACCAGATCTTCCTTAGGAACTTCCGTACCAAGGTATCTTGATCTGGGACCCATATCTCTGTGAGTTAATTTGAACCAGGCTTTTTGATATGCTTCCTTAAATTCTTCAGGGTTCTCCAGGAATCGTCTTGATATCTTCTCATAGGCCGGATCCATCCTTAACGAAAGATCTGTGGTCAGCATAAAAGGTGCATGTTTCTTCTTGGGATCGTGAGCGTCTGGTACGGTTCCTTCACCAGCTCCATCTTTGGGCTTGTACTGCCAGGCTCCTGCCGGACTCTTGGTCAGTTCCCATTCGTAGTTGAATAGGTTCTCGAGGTACTTATGGCTCCATTTGATAGGAGTGTCTGTCCAGGCACCTTCCAAACCACTTGTAATGGTATCTGAACCCTTCCCGGTTTTAAAATTACTTTTCCAACCCAGACCTTGCATTTCTATAGACGCTCCTGCAGGCTCAGACTCTAAATATTCAGAATCTTTGGCAGCCCCGTGCGTTTTTCCAAAGGTGTGTCCACCTGCTATTAAAGCAACGGTCTCATAGTCGTTCATAGCCATACGGCCAAAGGTCTCGCGGATGTCATGAGCAGCAGCTACGGGATCGTGATTCGCATTAGGACCCTCAGGATTCACATAGATCAATCCCATATGGGCAGCTCCCATTTGTTTTTCCAATTCCCCTTTTTCGTTGTAGCGGTCTTTGTTACCGAGCCATTCTGTTTCAGAACCCCAATAGATATCTTCTTCAGGTTGCCAAATGTCTTCCCGGCCTCCGGCAAATCCATACATGGGTAATCCCATAGATTCATGAGCAACATTCCCGGCAAGAATCAATAAGTCTGCCCAGGAGATCTTTTTCCCGTACTTTCTTTTAATGGGCCATAGCAATACTCTTGCTTTGTCCAGGTTGGCATTATCTGGCCAGCTATTGAGGGGTGCAAAACGCTGGGCTCCGGTGCCACCACCACCACGACCGTCAGCAATCCGGTAAGTTCCGGCTGCATGCCAAGCCATTCTGATAAAGAAAGGTCCGTAGTGCCCATAATCTGCTGGCCACCAATCCTGTGAGTTGGTCATCAAGTTCGTGAGGTCTTTTTTTACGGCCTTAAGATCTAGGCTCTTAAATTCTTTGGCATAGTCGAAATTCTCATCCATTGGGTCAACCAACTCTGAATGTTGACGCAGGATGTTAAGATTCAAGGAGTTGGGCCACCAATCTTGATTTGTGGTTCCCCCGCCGGCAGTCTGCTTAAGTTCCCCATTTAAAAATGGGCACATGCTTTCGTCGTTTGCGTTGTAAGTGTTCCCATTGGCTGAACCATTAATATTCTTTAATTCTTCCATGATGTGTTGTATTTTTACTTTAGGTGATATGCTCAAAGTTACCAAATGTATGCTTATGCAGTATAGATTTCGCATCGATAAAAACTATGGCTCATGCTTAAATCCGATACGAGTTTGGCAAGCACATTTTAAATGCGATATCTTGCCGTAATATCCTGGCAATATGAAGACAAATAAAAATTCCCAAACCTATGTTGCCTTTCTACGGGGCATAAATGTTGGTGGCCATCACAAAGTCCCCATGGCTGAACTTCGGAAAGAACTTGAAGCGCTGTCATTCCAAAATGTAACCACCCTCTTAAATTCTGGTAATGTTATTTTTGAGGTTAAATCTTCAGAAGAAACGGAACTTTCAAATCGTATTGCACAACGTTTAGAAAAGGTTTTTCAATTTCCGGTGCCAACTATTGTCATTACTACTGACTCCATATTGGATTTATTGAATGACGATCCATTCAAGGATGAAATACTCACCAAGGAAAGGAGAGGGTACGTTTCCTTTTTACAACATAAACCCAAGACCAGTTTGAAATTACCATGGATCAGTGAGGATACCTCCCTTACAATTCTTCGTGCAAATGACAAACTCATTTGCAGTTTCCTTGACCTTTCCAAAGCAAAAACTCCGGAGGCAATGAATGTACTTGAGAAATTCTACGGAAAGCATATGACCACCAGAAACTGGAATACCATTATGCGTATTGGTGCTAAACTGAAGGCTCAATAATTTGAGGCGCACATTAGAACTTAAAAAATAATCCCCGGAATAAATACAAAACACTGACTTTCAAGCGTTAATCGTAGTAGGATAACCAATTACAATGACCCTTGAAGATTAGAATACTTGGTACACTTATCATTCTGCTGATATCTTTAAACGGATGTAAGTCCAAACAAATCAAATCGAACAGCTTTGGGGACTTCCCATTGCATGAGCTTATCCTTGCCAATAGAGCTACTGAAATAAGGAATTACTTTGAATCTGGGAATTCAGCTACTTTTATCAATAAGGGCCAGACTCCCTTAATATTAGCTACTATGCTTGGTCATAAAGAGATCGTTGAAATCCTATTACGACATGGAGCTAATGTAAATAGTATCTCCTATCCGGATCATATATCTGCCCTGCACATGGCAGCTTCAAAAGGTCATCATAACATTGCTCAGATTCTATTGAAAAGCGGAGCCAAAATAGATCATCAGGACAACAAACTAAGAGCAACCCCCCTTATGCGAGCTGCTGTCCATGGTCATAAAAAAGTTGCAGAATTACTTATAGATCGCGGTGCACTGCTCAATGTTCGTGGCAACAGGGGAGAATCGGCCTTATTTTTAGCAGTATCTGCAGAAGAAACTCTATAGCAAAACTCTTAATTGAACGGGGGGCGAATAAAATCAGACCAGACATCTATGGAGTTACTCCGCTGCAAAAAGCAATTAAACTAAATAATAAGAAGCTTATAATGCTTCTGGAAAAATAACAACAAAATGAAAACAGCAGTTACCTCATTCCTCCTATTTTTATTCCTTTCAGTATACATCGGATATAGTCAGGGTTCGGAGATCTCTTTTGTACAAGGAGAACAACTTAGTCTTTCCCAATTGCATAATGATCTCTATGAACTCAAAATAAAGCCAGAATCCTTTACCCTTATTTTTAAGGGCAACGAGCTTCATGTCTGCACAGGACTAAGTGAGGAATTATTCCAATACACCAAGCCCGAAACAGACATCAATCAGGATTTCAATTCTTACTTTTTTATATTTAAATACCTTGCCATGCCCGAGGATGCCAATTATCTTCCGGTAGGAAAGGACGAAGCAGCTTCTCTTAACAAAACCCATGGGGCTAAAGTTGCCGGAGAGGATAGTTCAAAGTATACGGTGAACTCGCTCTCAATCGATGGTGAATTAAAACCTCTAAGCGATCTAAAGGAATTTTATTTAGCGCTATGGTTAGATTCTAATTTAGATCAGTTCATCGATACTTCAGAATTGCTAAAAGTACATGTTATCATAGAGTAAGAAGTTCAAAAAATTGTACTTTGAAGGGAAACACATAGGTTTTGTTCCTGTGTGACACCCTCGTTTTACATGAAATTGAACTCAGATGCCCTATTTTACATGTTTACGAGAGAAGTGGTATTGGTTCTGGATAATCCTGGTATATATTACCATTCGTTCTACGCTTTTTATCGACAACCACTTGCCAAAGAGTTAAGGGATCAATTAGAATAATGACAGCCAAATACGATTCTTTAGGAATTAATTATAACACTACCCGAAAGGCAGATCCATATTTGTTCCGACAATTACTTTCCCATTTAAATCCTCAAAAAGAAGGTGTTTATTTAGACATAGGATGCGGAACCGGGAATTATACCCATGAATTCCAAAAAAAAGGATATTCCTTTATAGGGATCGATCCATCAAAAGAAATGCTAAAGCAGGCGAAAGCCAGAAATAAGGATATAGACTGGAAAATAGGTACTGCTGAAAATACAGGATTGGAGGAAAATAGTGTGGATGGGGTTGTCGCTTTCTTAACCCTGCATCATTGGACAAATATTGAAAATAGTTTCTTAGAATTAGTTCGTATTTTAATACCTAATGGCAAATTTGTTCTTTTTACTTCCACTCCGGAACAGATGGAAGGCTATTGGCTCACTCATTACTTTCCAAAAATGCTTTCCGATTCCAAAGCTAAAATGCCGCACTTACGAGACATTGAGGATGCCATGAAAAAAGCAGGAATACAGCTTGAGAAAACCAAGCCCTACTTTGTAAGACCCGATCTGAATGACCTATTCCTATATTCGGGGAAACATAATCCCGATCTTTATTTCGACGAAAAGGTAAGACATGGTATTTCCTCTTTTGCTTCCCTGGCGAATAAGGAAGAAGTTGCAAATGGGCTATTAACATTAAAAAAGGATATCTCATCCGGGGAAATTTATGAGATCATTAAGTCCCATGAAAATACCTTAGGAGATTACCTATTCGTTATAGGAAGAAAGAAATAATGGTATTTATAAAATGAGGTGTACTTATATTTATCTTTAGCTATAGTTTACACCAATTACTTCAAAATAGCAGGCAGATGGCAGAGAGCACGCTAACTATTAACGAATCAAAAAGGTATTATAAGATTGCCTTTGCCCTCGCATTATTTACGATCATTTACAATATTGGTGAAGGATTACTTTCTACTTATTTTGGGCTGGAGGATGAAAGTCTGGCTCTCTTTGGCTTTGGGGCAGATAGTTTTATTGAAGTGATCTCCGGCCTGGGGATAGCGCATATGATCATCCGTATACAAAAATATCCAGATAGTAATAGAGATACATTTGAACAAACCGCCTTGCGTATCACAGGAGTTGCCTTTTATATCTTGGGGGTGGCGCTTGTTATTACGAGCTTCTATAATATTTGGACAGGGCATCAACCAATCACCACCATGTTTGGTGTGATCATATCTATTATTTCCATTTTCGTAATGCTGCTTTTGGTTTACTGGAAACGTAAGGTGGGAAAACAATTGAATTCTGATCCCATCCTGGCAGATGCAAATTGCACCATGGTCTGTGTCTATATGTCCATCATACTTCTGTTGAGCAGCGGCATCTATGAATTGACCAGTCTTCCATATATAGACAGCCTGGGAACCCTTGGATTGGCCTATTTTTCATTTAAAGAAGGCAGGGAATGCTTCGAGAAAGCCAATAGTGAGAAATACTGCGGATGCGACTAACACTCCGGTTTTCATTTGATAAGATCCTTTGATTTTATGTCATAGTAAGCCGATTCGTAAATTCCGAATGTTTTATTACTTTTAAACAACATGTTCAACTTCTTTGACCTTAATAAAACGCTCTCCAAATGACCAAAATATTACTCTTCATACCCTTTCTTTTCATAACACTACTTTCAAGCAACATATATGCCCAGCCTTCGGAGAAAGACATTACCAATGAATTTTTTAAACTGTATTCCATAGATCCTATGAAGGCTTTTGATTATGCCTTCGCAACAAATACCTGGATGGAGCGCAACCAGGATGCTGTTGATAATCTTAAAAATCAATATAGCAACTTGCTTGCTTTAATAGGTCAGTATCACGGGTACGAACTTATTACGGAGAAGAGTATTGGGGAACGTCTTAAACTGTTAAGCTTTATGGCCAAATATGAAAGACAACCTATCAGACTCACTTTTATATTTTACAAACCGCACAAAACCTGGCAAGTTCAAAATTTAAAATACGATGACAAATTAGATGAAGAATTGGAGGAGGCTGCCAAACAGAATAAAGGCTAACAGATGAATGACGTACATAATTCCCAACCTGCTATCATCGCAGATCATATTAAACAAGTCTATTTTGGGGGTAACTGGACGGCCGTTAACCTCAAGGACACCCTAAACGGGGTTAGTTGGGAAATGGCTACCCGGAAAGTAGAGTCGTTCCATTCCATTGCAGAACTGGTATATCATATGAATTATTTTGTGACCGCTGTCCTCAAAGTATTTCATGGCAAGCCACTGCAGGGAAATGATGCGGTAAGTTTTGATTGCCCGCCCATTAATTCACAAGCCGATTGGGAAGCGCTTCAAAAGAGGGTGTTTGCAGATGTGGAAGAATTTGCTGTCCTTGTAGCGGTATTACCGGAGCAACAATTATGGGAACTAATTGGTCGCAAAAAATACGGTTCTTATTACCGAAATCTGCATGGCATTGTTGAGCATTGCCACTACCATTTAGGACAGATAGTCCTGCTAAAGAAATATTTTCTACAAGACCAATAAAATTCATTTTTTCAATATGCGGTCACTAGCAAATGACCAGCATTCATGGTATTTCCCTGATTTTCATTACTTTTAAATAGATCTTATTTCATTTAATATTGGAATTAGACAAAAGTAACAACAACCTAAAACCGACTAAAATGAATCCAATCCTAAGAAATATCCTGGCCGTTATTGCCGGCCTCGTCATTGGAAGTGCCGTAAACATGTTCTTTATTTCTCTCAATGGTCCTGTAATAGCTCTGCCGGAAGGGGCCGATGTGAGTACCATGGAAGGACTTAAAGAAAGTATGAGTTTGTTTGAACCCAAACACTTTATCTTTCCCTTCCTCGCCCATGCTGTGGGCACCTTAGTTGGTGCTTTTATTGCAGCAAAAATTGCGGCTACCCATAAAACCAAATTTGCCATGGCCATTGGTGTCCTGTTCCTGATTGGAGGCATCATCAATGTGATCAATCTGCCCGCACCTACCTGGTTCTCTACCCTCGATCTGGTAGCAGCCTATATTCCCATGGGATGGTTAGGAGGAAAATTAGCCGCAAAGAAATAAATGGGATCTTGTGTTATATAAAGTATGCTACCTAACTCAATAAATGTTGCCGTCTTTGATCAATTTCCACATTTAAAAAGCGAACGACTGATTTTCAGGGAGTTTAAAGATTCGGATGCAGCCACTTTTTATGCCCTGCGTACTCATAAGGATGTTTTAAACTTCATGGACACATCCCCTTTGGAAAATCTACTGGCTTCTGAAAAGATGATTCAAGAGAATCATACTATGTTTCATTCACAACAAGGGATAAGTTGGGCCATTACAGATGCAAAACAACATTTATTTTTGGGGTATTTCCTTCTTTGGAATGTAAATCATAAACACAGCAGGGCGGAAATTGGGTATGCACTGCTCCCGAAATATTGGGGTAAAGGCTATATGAAGGAAGCCTTTAGAACTATATTACCTTTTGCCTTTAAAACCCTTAAATTACACAGGCTGGAAGCCAACATCAATCCTAATAATAAAAGGTCTGAGCGACTTTTGATCGAATCCGGATTTATAAAAGAAGGGCATTTTAAAGAACACTATTTGTTCAATGGTAAATTCCTGGATAGTGTGATATACAGCCTACTTGAAAAAAATCCTGACTAAACCACTCCCCTTACTTCTAACACTTTTTGCTTACCTTTAAAATTAAAGAAAGGGAAGTACTTTTTTAACCAATACCTGAAATCCAACTAACTATTATCCCTATGAAAAAGGTCTTAATACTCAATGCCCTCATTTGGGGGTCAGTCATCCTGATCACCTCGTCTTTAGTGGGGGATCATGAGAAATCAGAAGCAATTATTGGAGTAATAGTTATTGCCTTTGCGGTGCAAAATGGGTTTACCTATGCCTTTTTAAAAGATAAAGGAACACCCTAATCAGCGTTGTAAAATGATCTGTAAAATAACAAAAGCTTCTATATCAAGAATAAAATTAGTGTTTATTGGCTTATTTTTGGTCTTCTCTTGGCACGTTCAAAGCCAGGCAGGAACTGACGTAGATTCGCCTACCAAAGATCAATATGACCAACTTCCCAGAATTGCAATTGCTGGTGTTGCGATAGAATCGAGTACCTTTTCCCCTGCCCTAACCCATGAGGATGCTTTTCATGCTAAAACAGGAGAGGCCGTTTTTTCCTATTACCCTTTCCTTGCACCGGATTCGCTCTTGCGAAAACGAGCAAAATGGCTCCCAACTTTAAAAGGTCATGCCCTCCCAGGGGGAACGGTAACCCGGGAAGCTTACGAATCCCTGTTAGGAAAAACACTAAACATGCTATCTAAAACTCTCCCTCTTAGACGGACTCTTTTTGGATATCCATGGTGCCATGAGTGTAGTAGATTTGGATGATCCGGAAGGCGATTTTATTGCCCGGATACGGGAGGTAGTGGGAACCAAAACGCTTATTTCCACATCCATGGATCTTCACGGTAATGTTTCTGAGCGGCTGGCCCATCATTCAGATCTGATCACTTGCTATCGGATGGCACCCCATGAAGACGCAATTGAATCGAAAAAAAGAGCAGTAGATAACCTTATATCGCGGTTGGAGAGTGGCAAGGGGAAACCTGCCTATAAGGCCTGGATACCTGTTCCCATATTATTACCCGGAGAAAAGACAAGTACCCGAATAGAACCAGGGAAAAGCCTCTATGCCCAGATAGACCCCGTAACAAAACAAGAAGGCATAGTAGATGCTGCCATATGGATAGGTTATGCCTGGGCCGATGAGCCCAGAAATCATGCTGTGGTTATGGTCACCGGTGATGATAAAAACAAGGTGACTACCTCGGCAGAAAAACTGGCCAACAGTTTTTGGGAAGTACGAAATGAATTTGAATTTGTGGCTCCTACGGCAACACTAAAGGAAAGCCTGGATAAAGCCATAGTTAGCAAGGTACACCCATATATCATAAGCGATATGGGCGATAATCCTACGGCAGGTGGTGCCGGTGATGTTACCTGGACGTTGCGCGAAATTCTTGCGAGGCCCGAATTTAAAACCAATAAAGGACCCTCACTAATATACGCCTCTATCCCGGGACCTGAATTTGTAGAAGAAGCTGTTAAAACCGGTATTGGAGGAACCGTAACCAGCTATGCAGGAGCGGCCGTAGATAACCGATATGCCCCTGCTTTAGAACTTTCAGGTACCATAACTGCCATCAAACAGGGAGATAAGGATGCAGAAACCGAAGTAGTTGTGAACATAGGAAGTGTTTCCGTGATCGTTACTAAAAAAAGGAAACCCTACCATCATGTAAGTGACTTTACTGACTTGGGCTTGAACCCGGAAGTAGCAGATATTTTGGTGGTAAAGATCGGGTATTTGGTACCCGAGCTATATGATATACGAGCCGACTGGATCATGGCCCTCACCCCCGGCGGCGTAGATCAGGACCTGGAACGCCTCCCATACAAAAACATTAAAAGACCTATGTTTCCTTTAGATACTACCATGGAGAAGCCAGATCTAAGTGCGCGACTCATACCCCTGTCAGATGAGAATTAACAGTTTAACGAACCTATTACTATGAAATTAAAGCCTCTTTTTTTTCTGGTTATGATTCTTTTTATCGGAGTAGGAGCTGCCCAGGAACCCTTGCTTATAAATGCATACCATAGAACAACACATTCATTAAATGGGAATTGGAAGTATATTGTAGACCCATACGAAAATGGCTTCTATAATTACAGGTTAGAGGCCTTTGAGGATCAAAAGGATCCCGGCAACAATGCTTTTTTTACAAATGCTAAACCCAGCAATCCGTCCGAACTAATAGAATATGATTTCGACCTAAGTGATAGCCTGCGCGTCCCGGGGGATTGGAATACACAAAAAGAAAAACTCTTCTACTACGAAGGCAGCGTTTGGTATAAAACATCCTTTGATCATTCGCTTACCAATTCTACGAACCGTACTTTCTTATATTTTGGTGCTGCTAATTATAAAACCGATGTTTACCTCAACGGGCATAAACTTGGCAGACATGTAGGTGGCTTTACCCCTTTTAGCTATGAGATCACAGAACTCTTAAAATCAGAGAATAATTTTTTGATCCTTAAGGTTGATAACAAGCGAATAAAAGAAGGCGTACCCACCCTCAATACAGACTGGTGGAATTATGGTGGCCTTACGCGCGATGTGAAACTCATTGAAACCAGTGCCACTTTTATCAATGATTATTTCTTGCACTTAGCTGCTGAGAACCCAAAGGAGATCAAAGGTTTTGTACAACTCGATGGCCCCGCATCCGGAGAACATCCTATTCGTTTGCGTATCCCTGAATTATCAATCGATACTACTTTCAAAACGAATAAAACTGGAAAGGCAAACATCACTCTTACATCAGACAAAATTGTCTATTGGTCACTAAAGGATCCTAAACTTTACCGGCTAAGGTTCTCATCCAGGGAGGATACGCTTACTGATCAGATCGGTTTTCGCTCCATAAGTACTAAGAACGATGATATACTGCTGAACGGAGAGCCTGTCTTTCTAAAAGGGATCTCCATTCATGAGGAAAGTCCAATAAGGGGAGGTAGGGGAAACTCTATAGAAGATGCCCGTCAATTACTAAATTGGGCCAAGGAATTAGGCTGTAATTTTGTAAGACTGGCACACTACCCACACAATGAACATATGGTGAGATTGGCAGATGAAATGGGGATACTGGTCTGGGAAGAGAACCCTGTTTATTGGACCATTTCCTGGGATAATCCAGATACCTATCAAAATGCCGCCAATCAGCTTACAGAACTCATAGCCAGGGACAAGAACAGAGCCTCGGTCATCATTTGGTCAATGGCCAATGAAACACCCACCAGTGAACCCAGAAATTTGTTTCTAAGTAAACTGGCTGCGCTGGCAAGATCTTTGGACCCAACAAGACTTATTAGTGCTGCGCTGGAACAGAGTGCCTACCAGGGTGATCCCAAGGTACGTACCATTCATGATGCATTTGCAGAGGTAGTAGACGTCTTGAGTTTTAACCAATATATCGGTTGGTATGATGGGCTCCCCGAAAAGGCACAAGATATCAGCTGGGTCATTGAACAGAATAAACCTGTCCTAATCTCTGAATTTGGCGGCGGGGCAAAACAGGGGCTACACGGGGATAAATATACCCGTTGGACAGAGGAATACCAGGAATATCTCTATCAGGAGACATTGAAGATGCTGAGTTCTATTAAGCAACTTCGCGGAATGTCTCCCTGGATCCTGGTAGATTTCAGATCCCCCAGGAGGGTGCTGCCACAAATACAAGATGGCTGGAATCGCAAAGGCCTGATCTCTGAAGAAGGGAAAAAGAAGAAAGCTTTCTTTGTACTGCAGGATTACTACAATTCTAAAGATTAAAGCATATGGCGGTTGCCAAATATATAGTCATCGCCTTTGCTGTTTTTATTATTGGCGTAGGCTTTTTAATGTTGCTAAATCCTCAGAAGGCCAGAGAAATTCTGAAAAAAGCAGGAAGTACTCCTTTGATAAATTACGGAGAACTGATAATAAGAATGATCCCGGCAGCCGGATTGATACTCTGTGCAGAAGTTTCAAAATTTCCTAAGTTCTTTGCCCTTCTGGGTTGGTTTATGATTGGCACCTCCGTTTTACTAATGTTATTACCCAGAAAATACCATCATGCATATGCTCTAAAAAGTGCTGATATTCTTACCCCTGCGCGAATTAGAGCCATTGCCCCACTTTCCTTTATTTTTGGCGGCTTTTTATTATATGCTATCCTTTGATCTATAATGCATCTTTTATAATTGCCTTAACCACCTCCGGGTTTAGAAGTGTACTGATATCCCCAAGATTGTCCGTGTCCTTGGAGGCAATTTTTCGAAGGATGCGCCGCATGATCTTCCCGCTCCTTGTCTTAGGTAACCCCGGGACAAACTGTATCTTATCTAGTTTGGCAATAGGACCAATATGTTCGGTAATTTGCTGATTGATCTCCTTTCGAAGATTTTCCTGTTTTCTAGACTCCCCTATTTCTTTTAATATCACAAAACCGTATAAAGCGTTCCCTTTAATGTCGTGCGGGAATCCAACTATAGCCGATTCCGCTACCGCAGGATGTTCGTTGATTGCATCTTCTATAGGGGCCGTTCCCAGGTTATGACCCGAAACAATGATCACATCATCTACTCTACCCGTTATTCTGTAATAGCCCACAGCATCTCTCTTTGCCCCATCCCCTGTAAAATACATGTTTTCAAAAGCAGAGAAGTAAGTGTCGTAATATCGTTTATGGTCGCCCCAAATAGTACGTGCCATTGAAGGCCAGGGGTATTTAATGCACAATCTGCCTTCTACCTGCTTCCCCATTAATTCTTGTCCCTGTTCATCCATTAAAGCAAGCTGCACACCTATAAAAGGAAGGGTGGCAAAGGTAGGTGTTGTGGGTGTTACAAACGGAATAGGGGATATCATGATCCCACCGGTTTCGGTTTGCCACCAGGTATCTACTATGGGGCTTTTGTTCTTCCCTATATTATTATTATACCAATGCCAGGCTTCTTCATTGATGGGCTCACCTACTGTCCCCAATACCTTCAGTGAAGAAAGATCGTACTTATCTACAAAACTGAGATTTTCCTTTGCCAGCGCCCTAATGGCCGTAGGGGCCGTATAGAACTGGGTTATTTTGTGTTTTTCTACTACCTCCCAAAAGCGACCATGATCTGGGTATGTTGGTACGCCTTCGAACATTACCGTGGTTGCACCATTGGCAAGAGGGCCGTAAACAATGTATGAATGACCCGTAATCCAGCCGATATCTGCGGTGCACCAATACACGTCATCTTCCTGATAATTGAAAATATTTTTAAAGGTATAAGCCGTAAATACCATATAACCGGCGCTACTGTGTACCATACCCTTCGGCTTACCTGTAGATCCCGATGTATACAGGATAAACAAGGGGTCTTCAGCATCCATTATCTCAGCCTTATTTTTAGAACTGGCCTTATCTAACAAGGGTTGTAGCCATTGGTCTCGCCCTTTTTCCATTTTGATGGAAGCACCGGTTCTCTTCACTACTAAAACGGATTTTATCCCGGGACAAGTCTCCAGGCTTTGATCTACAATGCCTTTTAGGTCAATGGTCTTGGCGCCTCTGTATGAACCATCTGATGTAATCACCATTTTACAATCGCAGTCATTAATTCTGGTGGCAAGGGCCAGAGAAGAAAATCCTGCAAACACAACAGAATGTATTGCGCCAATCCGGGCACAAGCGAGCACCGAGATTGCCAGTTCCGGGATCATAGGTAAGTAGATACATACCCTATCCCCTTTTTCTACTCCCTGCTCTTTGAGTACATTGGCCATTTTACAGACCCTTTCATGAAGCTGGTTATAGCTAATATGTTGTGCTTTTTCTTTGGGATCATTGGGTTCAAAAAGAATGGCTGTTTTATCGCCCCTGATATGGAGATGCCTATCAATACAATTTTCTGTAATATTTAATTTTGCGTTTTCAAACCATGCTACTTCCGGTTTGGAAAAATCCCATCGCATCACATTGGTCCATCGTTTTCTCCAAACGAAATGTTCTTCTGCTATCTCTTCCCAGAAATTTTCGGGTTCGCGTACCGACTTTCGATAGATCTGAAAATATTCTTCTAAATTTTTGATATAGTAATTACTCATCGTACTTTATTTAATGTGACCTGGCCCTGCCGGCACCCTTCGGTAACCTAATGGTTTCTACTATTTGTTGCACCTCCTCCGGTGGGTCTTTTGTAAATGCTGAAATAGCAAGGGATACTATAAAATTAAGCAACATTGCTATGGTTCCAAAACCTTCAGGAGAAATTCCAAACCACCAATCTTCCGGACCTCCACCTCCAAACATATCGAACTTAAATTTCAACATGTAAAAGAGCATTACCAGAATACCCGCCACCATACCTGCGGTAGCACCTTCCTTGTTCATCTTCTTATAGAATATTCCCAAAATAATGGCAGGAAAAAAGGAAGCCGCAGCCAACCCAAAGGCCAATGCCACAGTAGCCGCTACAAAGTCGGGGGGATTAATGCCAAAATACCCGGCAATACAAACGGCAACCACAGCTGATAATCTGGCATATACTAGTTCAGCTTTATCCGAAATGTTTGGCTTCCATTGCTTTTTGATCAGATCGTGCGATATAGAAGTGGAGATCACCAATAAAAGGCCGGCGGCTGTTGATAATGCTGCCGCCAATCCACCGGCGGCTACCAATGCTACTACCCAATTTGGAAGATCTGCGATCTCCGGATTGGCCAATACGGTAATATCCGGATCCACGGTTAACTCATTTTTATCGGCATCACCTACATACTGAATAAGTCCATCGTTATTCTTATCATTGAAAACTATTAGTCCGGTTGTTTCCCATTTTTGGAACCAAGGCGGCATATCTTCATAAGGTTGATCACTAACTGTCTCCAGGAGGTTTGTTCTTGCAAAAACAGCAACTGCGGGTGCCGTAGTGTATAAAATGGCAATAAAGAGTAAGGCATAACCGGCCGACTTTCTGGCATCGCGTACATTAGGAACCGTAAAAAACCGTACAATTACATGCGGTAAACCGGCTGTTCCTACCATCAGAGCCGCCGTGATACAAAAGATATCGATCATGGCCTTAGAGCCATCTGTATAGGCTGTAAATCCAAGGTCTGTGGAAAGCCCATCTAACTTATCTAATAAGGAGATATTCTCACCCAATACCTCTGCCCCCATTCCCAATTGTGGAATAGGGTTGCCTGTCATTTGGATAGATATAAAAATAGCCGGGACCATAAAGGCAAAGATCAAGACACAATATTGGGCCACCTGGGTATAGGTAATACCTTTCATCCCACCCAAAACAGCGTAAAAGAGTACAATGATCATCCCGATCATAACACCGGTGTTGATTGGCACTTCTAAAAAACGAGAAAAGACCAGGCCTACCCCGCGCATCTGTCCTGCCACATATGTAAAGGAAACTAACAAGGCACAAACCACAGCTACTGTTCTGGTTATATTGGAATAATAACGATCACCTATAAAGTCGGGCACAGTAAACTTCCCAAACTTTCGAAGATAAGGCGCTAAAAGTAGGGCCAGTAGAACATAACCTCCGGTCCAACCCATAAGATATACAGAACCATCGTAACCGGTAAAGGACAAAAGGCCTGCCATGCCTAAAAAGGAGGCTGCAGACATCCAATCGGCTGCTGTAGCCAATCCGTTAGCCAATGCGGGAACATGGCCTCCAGCGATGTAAAAATCGCTTGTTGAGCTCGCCCTGGACCAAATAGCAATGCCTATATAGATGGAAAATGAAATGATGACCAGGAGTAGGGTCCAACTTTGTACATCCATAGTTTAAGCGGTTGGTTTTTTGTAATGACTAATCATCATACCCATATTTCTTATCGAGTTTATTCATTAGTCTAACATAGATAAAGATCAGGATCACAAAGACATAAATTGCGCCTTGCTGCGCAAACCAGAAACCGAGCCCAAAGCCGCCAATTTTGATCGTATTCAGGGCATCCTTAAAAAGAATCCCTGCACCAAAGGAGACCAGAAACCATATACTTAGCAATATTATTAAGTAGCGTAGATTTTCTTTCCAATAGGCAGTTGCCTTTTTTTGTTTAGTACCCATTTCCAGCAAATAAAGTATGCGAGGAACAAAATACTAAATTATACGGGATTAGCTTCGCAGGGAGTGTTTAATCGAAAAAGAATTGCGATAAATTTATTGTTCCAGGCTTACCGCCTGAAATCCCTGAAGTTCGTGATCGTCAAATTGGGCCGATACTTCTATTGGATTACAGCATACCTCACAGTCCTCCACATAGGTTTGACTGGAAACGGAAGCATCCAGGAGCATTGAAATCTCTTCCCAGCAATACGGACATTGAAAAAAATGTTCGAGCATTTGGAAGTCTTATAATTCAACGTTCAATAATTGTCCGGTGAGCTGCAGTAATTGAAGTTCTGCAAGTTTAGCGTCGTATTTAGCTAAGTTCTTATTGGTTTGTGCATTTAGCAGGTTGATCTGTGCCTGACGAAATTCTATTGAGGTGATCCTTCCCAATTGAAATTGTTCTTTGGACCTTTCAAAATTATTCTCGTTGGTGATCACATTTTGTTCCTGTATTGAGTAAATATTTAACCGATTTTCATAAATATCCAAAGCATTCAGGATATCTCGATCTACCTCTAATTCTATTTGCTTTTTCAACAATTCCTGATTCTCATAAGCGATCTTCGCATTCTTGATCCGCACGGTTGTACCACCGCCATCGAACAAATTCCATGTTAATCTCGCGCCAAGACTAAAGTTATAAGTCTCGTTATTGGTTCCGGGGAAAAAGGCAGAAGCGGCACTTTGATTTAAATTCCAGCCATAGGTACCATTAAGACCTATAGTAGGCAGATAACCAGACCTGCTTATCTTGATATCATACTCGTTGATCAGGAGGTTCTTTTTGGTTTGTAACAATGCTACATTATTATCTTTTGCCAGCGAAATATAATCATCTAGTTGTAATCTGGGGATAAAAACAACTACGGTATCTACCATAAAAGTATCATTCAGATTTTGATTTAAAACCACATTTAAATCACGTTTGGTATTAGACAATTGCTGATGGGCATTTAATAGATTGATACTGTCATTGGTTACATCTACCTGCGCATTTAAAATATTCAATTTAGTATTCTGACCATATTCAAAGGCGTATTCTGCCCTGGTTATCCGGTCTTTGGAAATTTCCAGTGCCTGTTTAAATACATTGACGTTCTCTGAAAGTCGGGCCACTTCAAAATATATACTCAGCAATTGAAGTACGGTATTTTCAATAGTTTCCCGGGCCTGCAATTCTGAAAGCTGGTACTGTTCTTTTAGGCTTTTATAGTTGTAAAAGCGCCCCATGCCATCGAATAAAGTATAATCAAGTGAAAGGCTGGAATTATATCGTTGGGCCTCAGCCTTGTTGAGCTCAACATCGGGCCTAGGATTTCCATTTTCCTGAATTTGTCCCGGAAATTCAATGGTAGCATCGTCCCTGTTATAGGTAGCTCCTGCACTTCCGGTTAAAGTAGGTAAGAAGCCTGTATTCAAGATGCTTTGGTTATTCTCGGCAATCTCAACCTGATTCTTGGCTACCTTAATTCCAAAATTATTATATAGGGCCGTGGAAACGGCATCGTCTTTTAACAATAATTGTTCCTGTGCTCTAGTACTTATCCCTATAAATACTAATAGCATGAAAATCGTATGGTACTTCCTCATTATTTGGTATCCTTCAAATCTTTTTCTAATTCTTTTTTTGGGTCTGAAACAGGAGAACCGTTGGTTGGCTCATTAAGGATTTTGGTTACTATTTGGCCTTGTAAATAGACCTCCTCTTTTTGTTCCTTTATAGCTCGTTCTACCTCTTCTTTTGTAATAACATTCCCTGTCGCCAACCATTTTGTACCCACCTTCACCTTATTACTAAAAGACAAGAAAATAGGTAACATGATTAACGTAAGAACCGTGGCAAAACCAATACCATAGGCTATAGAAATGGCCATTGGAATTAAAAACTGGGCCTGCCTGCTTTGTTCAAATATTAATGGAGCCAGACCAGCGGCCGTGGTTAAGGATGTTAGGAAAATAGCCCTGAACCTCGATCTTCCAGCCTCAAATATGGCATCATCAAAATTCATCCCATTTCGCAGATTACTATTAAACTTCCCTATAAGGACCAGGCCATCATTAACCATGATCCCAATTAGTGCAATGATCCCCAGCATGGATAATATATTCATGGGAAAATTATGTATGTAATGACCCCAAGCTACTGCTGTTAAACTAAAGGGAATAAGGAGCAGTAACATCAGAGGCTGACTAAAGCTCCTGAAGGTAAAGGCAATAGTTACATAGATCAGTAATAGAACAGTTAGCCCTACAAACTGAAGCGAGCCAATCAGTTTTCCTGCTTCCCTGTTTTGCCCTTCATAGGAGGCTGATACAGTGGGATATCTGGATTGTATTTCCGGCATGATCTCAGTTCGTATCTCGGTCATAACATCGGTTGCACTTGTAGTTTGTGCATCCTTTAGATCGGCCGAAATTTGAATTTCGCGTCGTCCGTCCAAATGATTTATAGCAACCTCGCCTCGTTCAATAGTATAATTTGCGATCTCCTTTAACGGCACCCTGCTTCCATTGGGTGCAACAATGCGCATTTCATCCAGATCGGATATGGAGGATCTGTTTTCTCTATCGTAACGTACCCAAACACGAATCTCATCTTGTCCCCGTTGAAAACGTTGTGCCTGTGTACCGAAAAATCCGGCCCTAACCTGATTCATTACGGTCCTTAGATCTAATCCTAGTAAATAGGCATTTTCCTTAAGTTCTAAGCGTATCTCTTTGATACCTGCAGGATCATTATCTGCAACATCCTTCAATTCCGTATTACTTAATAGTGCATTTTTTAGTTCTATTTTTGCTCCTTTAAGTTCATCAATATTGTACCCCAGTAATGATACAGAAACAGGATCTCCTCCAAAATTACCTCCTGATCCGTAAATAAGGCTTTCAACTCCTATTACGGGGCCTACCAATTCGCGTAGACGCGTAGTAACCATATCGGAACGTATCGCATCCGGACGTTCTTCCCCTGGCAACAAATTAATGGTAAGCGTTGCTGAGGATGAACCAGGGCCAACATTCTTAATTACATTTTCGTAAAGTATCTTATCTGTCCCCTTTAGGTATTGCTCCGTCAATTCCTGATTTACGATCTCAGCCTTTTCTTCAATTACGCTAATAATAGAATCTGTTACTTTTTCATTAGTACCATTCGGCATCTGCAGTGTTACCTGCACCCTGTCACTCGCTATTTGCGGAAAAAAAGCGGTGCGAATAATTCCGCCTCCAACAGATCCAAAGGTTAATAACAGTGCAAAAACAAAGAATGAAAATGTGAGCAATTTGTACTTAAGTGCAAAACGCAAGGTTGGGCTGTACATCTTATCCCGGAGCCATGCCATAGCACGATCCCCAGATTGATTGATTACCCTTAGTTTAGAAAATACCTTGGCGATCCCTTTCTTGGGTTTGTTATCTATGGGTTGCAAAGCCTTAGAATGAGCCAAATGCGCAGGTAATATGATCAGTGCTTCAATTAGTGATACAGCAAGCGTGAGTATTACAATGACCGATACTTCCCCAAAGAATTCTCCAATTCTACCGTCCAGAAACAGGAATATGGAAAAGGCCAGGACCGTTGTAATAATCGCCGATACAATAGGAGGAAGTACCTCCATTGTGCCGTCTATTGCTGCCTGTACAGGGGTTTTTCCTTTTTCATAATGCTGGTAAATATTCTCAGCAATCACAATTCCATCATCTACCAAAATACCAATTACGATGATCATACCGAATAGCGATAACACATTGATGGTCACATCAAAATACCCTGCAAAAATAAACATCCCTAAAAAGGATATTGGCAAGCCAAAAGCTACCCAGAATGCCAATCGTGTGTTTAGAAACATGGACAGGAAAATAAGGACGAGGGCCATCCCCATTATGGCATTCTCGGTCAGTAATTTGGTACGTTCAGTTAGAGTTACGGACAAGTCGCTAACCACATTTAATTTAACGTTATTGTATTTCTGATTAAATTCCTCAATATAGTTTCTTACTTTTTCAGCCGAAGAAATAAGGTCTTCTGTATTTGTGCTTGTTATGGTTGTACTTACAGAGAGATTCCCATTAAAATAAGATGCGTTGGGAGTTTCAGAAAAACGGTCCCTAACCACTGCCACGTCTTTAAGTCTGATTGTTTGGCCGGAAGCATCGGCCCGAATGATTAAATTGGAAAGTTCAACCCCATAATAGGACCTGTTATTAGCCCTGATAAGATACTCCTCTGCATCGGTCTTGATGTTTCCCCCGGTTACAAGAATATTGGCATTTGAAACGGCTTGTGCCACTTCGGTAAAGGACATGCCATACGCCAGAAGGCTATTTTCATTTACCGCAATTTCTATCTCTTCCTGCGGATATCCTGAAACATTGATCTGGGATATCCCATCAATAGACCTTATATCGTTTTCAATTTGACGCCCTATCTGCTTTAAAGTTGCTAAAGGAATGTTATCCCCACTTATTGCAAAGCTAATGGTCTGCCTTACTACTTCTAATTTTGAAACTATTAAGGGTTCCATACCAGTTGGGAATGTTGGCACCCGGTCTACGGCATTTTTAACCTGCAAGAGCATAAAGTCTACGTCCCTGCCTTTTTCAATTTCTACATTGATACTACCACTGTTCTCCCTGGAGGTAGAGGTTACTCTATCTACCCCTTCAAGCCCTTTTAAATTATCTTCGATCTTTAAAACTATCCCTTCTTCGATCTCTTGTGGTGAAGCCCCGGGATAGGTTATATTTATTGAGATGTTCTTTGAATCGGTCAGTGGAAAGAAGGAAGATTTTAAGGACAATGCTCCCACAATTCCAAATATGAAAAAGGCAATGATCACAACATTGACCGCCACATGATATTTTATGAAATAAGCGATGATATTTCTCATTGTTCAATATTTTGAGCGGTCTCTTCCTGATATACTTTAACCAACATACCAGCGTATGCGCCAACTACTGGTTTAGTTATGATTGTTATGCCATCTGGCACTTCTTTTAAAACTACTTTCTTGTTTGAAAAATACACGGGGTTTACATCAATCAGATCTAAGATCGTATCGCGGACAACAAATATTTTATTATTTTCCAAAAGCAAGTTTCTGTCTATTTCAATAGCATTGGTCTCTTGTTTAGCATTTAAATTTGCCTCCAGATACATTCCTTCTTTTAGATCGCTATCGCTTACTTCAATAAATGCCTTTATGGTTTGAGTTGCCTGATCTACACTACCATTTATCCTCGTAACCTTTCCCTTATAAGTTTTGTTGCGATCTAGCGTCACCAGGTTTACCACTTCCCCTACTTTTAAAAGATCACTGAAGGTTTTGCTTACGGCAACTTCTAATTCATACACATCTGTATTAATAAATTCTCCGAGTTTTTGGCCCGACCTTACCAGGGAACCTTCTGTCACCAATGCCTCTGTTAGGATACCACTAAAGGGCGCTTTAATAGTGTACTTACTTAAGCGTTGTTCGAGATTTTTTACGTTGTAATAATTGGTTTGAATACCACGGCCAGAAATAAAGTACTTCTCGCTTTCCGTAGTCATCACAGGAAGGGCAGGAGTTGTTTTGTCCATATCAAAATTAGAGAGGTACGCCTGCCATTTTGGATATATCTCGGGATAATCTAGCCGAAGATCTGGCATAATAGAGGTGATTAAGTTGTATAAATTACTCTTCGCAGACTGCACACTGGCGTAGTATTCAGAGGCATCTATCCTAATAATAGTTTCTCCAGCGCTGTATGGCTGTCCTGCTTTAAAGAGTTTATTCCCTTTTTTGAATACTCCCTGAACCTCAGCAAAAAGCTCTACCCTACGTTTGGCGGTAAGATTGCCATTGGCCGGCACAATGATAGCTACTGTTCCGTTGGTAACTGTTTGCGTAAAAACAGTCTTAACCACTTTTTCTACCCTTGGTTTTGTGCGGGTTTTACTATCAACTATCTGTTTCGATAAAAAGATCCCCAATATAATTATTAGGACTCCTACTATTGATAAAATTATTTTTCTCATTGTTTGGGTTCTTATTGTGATGCTATTTCTGATGTAAAATTGTCTTGTATCCGTTTCAGAATTTCGATCATTCGTTGAATCTCTGATTTACTGATATCCTTTTCCAGAATATTTATTGCTTTTTGTATGATAGGCCGGGTATTTCGGAATATTTCCCTCCCGCTTTCGGTCAGATAAACGAGGTTTACCCGTTTGTCTAATTCGTGCTGTCTCCTGATTATATATCCTTTGCGTTCCATCTTGGCCAACAACCTGGCTAAGGATGATTTATCTCGCCATGTTAGTTGTGCCAATTCATTCTGATTAAGTCCATCCTCATGATGAAGTTTCTTCAGAACGATCATTTGTTCTTTGCTAACATCCAATCCATGCCGCTGGAACGCTTCATGTAAATAGTAATCTACAATTTTCGTGGTCTTTCCAATCCATGGCCCAAGAGAGTTTTCCAGATCTATGTCTAATTCCAGTTCTTGCATCCGGCAAAACTAAGTAAATATCAATTAGTTGCATATGCAACCATAGTTAAATAAATCATAATTTTCGTTTAACTTTTTGTATTTACCATAAAACAAAAAAAAGGAATGTTTTCACATCCCTTTTTTTTAGCTAACCAACTTAAAAACTGACTAATCCTGATCCGGATCATCGTCAAATTTTGTTTCCGCAACCCGTGTTTTCTTAAAGTCGATCTCCTTGAAGTTTAGTTTAAGATCTCCTTTGTCATAGTCGAAAACCAGAAATTGTCTTGTATTCATAGTCTCCAGGTTCTTTAGAGAATTAAATTTGTTGTTTTGGATCTGCAGGATCTCCAGACTGGCCAATTGGCTAAATTCTGCAGGGATCTCCCCATCTAACTGGTTGTTGGCTAAGATCAGTTCCTTTAACTGAACTAATTTGCCAAATTCTCTAGGGATGGAGCCTTCGAGTGTATTTTCAAAAAGCCCAAGACTTTCAAGCTCGCTTAGTTTTCCCAGTGCTTCTGGAATGGCCCCTTTTAAATTATTACTGGAAAGGTTTAATACTTTTAATTTTGTAAGCTTACCCATACTTTCAGGTATGCTCCCTGAAAAGAAATTATTAAAGGCCGTGAGTTCTTTTAGGTTAGAAAGTTCACCAAATGACGCCGGTAAAGCACCTTTGAATCTGTTCATCTCAATCTTTAGTACTTCCAGGCTTTCCAAATTGGCAATAGACTCGGGAAGTTCTCCCGTTAAACCATTAAAAGCCAGATTAAGTACTCTAAGATGAATTAACTTTCCAAAACTAGCAGGCAGGACACCTTTTAAATTGTTTCTGAAAAGATTGATCTCTACCACATGGTCATTCTCAACCTTCACCCCATACCATTGTGTAACCGGGGCATCTAGATCCCAACCTCTGACCCACTCCGCACCGTTCGTACTCTCATAAAAATCGATGAGTGCCTTCGTTTCGGCCTTACTTACCTTGGCAGAAACAAAAAACGAAGAGCTGAGCAAAACAATGAAAAGGATCAGCGTATTTTTCATAGTGTCAATATTTGAGCGCAAAGAGAATCTTTTAAACTAAATCTTATAAAATAGCTAAGAATTACCTTACAAATATACCGTAATGTAGGGATTGGATGTCATTTTTTCCGACGAACGGTTCATATTTGTTGTGAAACTATGATAATTTGTGGTGTACAAAAAAGATGGATTACAAAAAGCTCCTCAACGCCCTAATTCTCAAGCTTTAAAGTAAGATCTTCCCACTGTTTCATCAACGATTCCAATCGTTTTTTCTTTTTTTGATAGCCATCAAAAAAATTAGGTATTTCTATGGTTTGATCGTAGTTCATCAGCAATTCATGATCAATGTCTGATATCTCTTTTTCCAGGACCCCTATCTCACTTTCCAAATTACTGAGCTTATTTTTTAAGCCTTTTAACTTTTTCTGATCATGATAGGGCTTTTCAGCTTGAGCAGATTGCTTTTTCTGTGCTGCTTTGACTGATTTTTTTTCAATAGCTCTAAAATCTTCAGCCTTGCGCTCTTCCAGAAAGTAATTGATATCCCCCAAATACTCTTTGATCTTCTTGTCTTTAAACTCATAAACCTTATTAGTAAGGCCTTGTAGAAAATCCCTGTCATGCGAAACCACGATTAAGGTTCCTTCAAAGTTAATGAGGGCCTGCTTTAACACATTTTTGGAAGCGATATCCAAATGATTGGTAGGTTCGTCCATTACCAACACATTAAATGGCTGCAGTAACATTTTAGCCAATGCCAACCTGTTGCGTTCTCCCCCGGAGAGTACTTTTACATACTTGTCTACATCTTCCCCGCTAAAGAGAAAGGACCCTAGAATATCCCTTACCTTACTTCGGTTCTTTTCATTGGCCGAATCGATCATGGTATCCAGGACCGTTTTATTTCCATCTAAGTATTCTGCCTGATTTTGTGCAAAATATCCGATCTGAACATTGTGGCCTAATTTTACATGACCATCATAGGGAATTTCCCCTACCAGTATCTTTGCCAGAGTTGTTTTTCCCTGTCCATTCTGGCCAACAAAGGCCGTCTTGCTATCGCGTTCCAGTAAAAGGTCTATGTCTTTCAATACTTCCTTGGAACCGTAATTTTTAGATAAGTTGTCTATTTCTGCCACTACCTTTCCAGGCACAACAGAAACAGGGAATTTTACCTTTAGCACACTGTGATCGGATTGATCTACTTCAATGCGATCCATTCTATCTAGCTTCTTTATCAGCGATTGGGCCATAGATGCCTTGGAGGCTTTTGCCCTAAACTTTTCAATAAGTCTTTCGGCCTGCTGAATCTCCCGTTCCTGGTTCTTAAGGGCATTCATTTGTTGTCCCTTGATCTCTTGCCTGAGTATCAGAAACTGTGAATAAGGCTTGTTGTAGTCATATATCCTGCCAAGGGAGATCTCAATGGTCCTGTTGGTTACATTGTCTAGAAACATCTTATCATGCGAAACGATCACTATAGCCCCGGTAAAACCTGTTAAGAACTGTTCTAGCCATAAAATGGACTCAATATCGAGGTGGTTCGTAGGCTCATCCAGCAGCAGTACATCATTCTTCTGAAGTAATAATTTGGCCAATTCTATGCGCATACGCCAGCCCCCGGAAAAAATATCTGTCTTTTTATCAAAATCTTCCCTCTTGAATCCTAAGCCCAGTAAGATCTTTTCTGTATCTCCCTGATAGTTGTATCCGCCATGGATCTCATATTGATGGGTATAATCATTAAGGTCTACCATCAATTGATGATAGCCATCGCTCTCGTAATCTGTTCTTTCTGCGAGTTGTTCATTTATATGGGCCAGTTTGCCCTCCATGACCTGCAATTCTTCAAAGGCCTTATATGCCTCTTCCAAGACCGTATGTCCCTCATCAAAATCAATATCCTGCCTCAGAAAGCCAATACTGATCTCCTTATCAGAAGCGATGGTCCCCGAATCTGGTGCTGCCTCCCTTGACAACAATTTTAACAGCGTGGATTTCCCTGCACCATTTTTGCCAATGAGTCCCACCCTATCACCGGGATTAAGACGAAAGGCTATCTCCTCAAATAAATATTCGCCGGAGAAAGAAACGGAAAGATTGTGAACATTCAGCATTATTGTATCCGTGGTTACATTGAAGGATAAAGCAAAAAAGTATATTTGCCCAAAAATTTTTGCAAATGTTAAAAAAAGGAAACAAACTCTACAGCATTTTAACAGGAAGTTGTCCTAAATGCCATTTAGAGAGCATGTATGCCTATCAAAATCCCTATAGGATGGGCTCACTTTTTGAGATGCGGGAACGTTGTTCTCATTGTAATACCAAGTACAAGATAGAACCGTCTTTCTTTTATGGGGCCATGTATGTCAGCTATGCAGTAGGGATTGCCTTTGCGGTGGCCGCTTTTATCATTTCCTTTTTGTTGTTCAAAGCTAGTATAGGGATCACTTTTATAAGTATTGTGATCACTATGGTGGTATTTTTGCCTGTTATTATACGTTTATCCAGAAATATTTGGATCAATATCTTTATGAGTTATGATCCTAATGTAGCAAAGCGCTAATCCTTTCCATATCGCTTTCTAAACCTGGATATATCCATTTCAGTATTCAATGCCTCGTCATTTTCAATAAAATTATACAAGGCCTTAGATGCATATGGCGCGATCATGACCCCCCTGGATCCAAATCCATTAAGTACAAAAAGAGAATTATGAACAGGATGCTGTCCTACCAAGGGTCTTCTGTCTGCCACTGTAGGTCGTATTCCTGCCACATGGCGTATCACCTCATACTCACATCTGAGGAAGGTCTTTAACTTTGTTTCCAGTTCCTCCCTCGCCTCTGCAGTAGGCTCGTTGGTCTTATCCTGCCATTTATATGTGGCCCCTATGCGGTAGGTATCTTCTCCAAGGGGAATAATGAACACTGACGACTTAATAACATTGGTTTCTTTCAGCTCTGGGGCTTTAATGGTAAGCAATTCTCCTTTGGTACCGTTTAAAGGAAGGTAATTGAAATAAGGATTCTGTTGTAGTCCAAAACCGGAAGCAAATACGAGCTTTCTTGCACGAAGGTCTTTGTACACTACTTCATTATCTTTTATCTCCAGTAGATCATATTGAAAAGATTCCCTGAGCAGCAAGTTTTTCTGCGCCAGATACTTCCCATAGGTAGTATGTAACAAACGGGTATCTATTCGTCCGGTTCCCAGGACCTCCCCATATCCTAAAGGAGCGTGAATGTTATTATTTGTATTGGCAATTAGTGATGTTGACATCAATGTACTCAATGCGGCCCTATCTGAAGCTTCGAACCATCCGTTTTGTTCTTCAATACTGGCAAATCTTCGCAAGACGCGAAGTCTGTGATCCAGGGTAATCCCCAGTTTCTCTTCTAGTTTTGAATAAAAGGGCCCCACCAGTTCTAATTGTTCGTGGGCCTTCCAGGCAAGCGTAAATCGTTTTAGAATGACCGGGTTATACAACCCACCTGCCACAATGGAGGCTTGTTGGGAATCATCACTGATCACGCTGAAAGATCTCCCTTCTTGTTCAAGGGTCTCACAAAAGGAAATACCGGCCAAACCGAGGCCCACCACGAGGTAATCTATCATGGCACAAAAATAAAAAACGCCGCTCCATTAAGAGCGGCGTTTCCATTTTATAATTGAATTGGAATAAAATTAAGCGTTTTAATAGGCCCACATGTCTTGTTCCCTGTCTCTAATCGCTTCTTTTATGCGATTAGACTCCAGTAACTGGAACAAAGCATTATCGGCTACATAATCATCAATAGAACGGTCTCCGTGAACGTTGTCCTCCCTGTAGATGACTGCGTTAAACCTTCTTGCATTCAACAACATATCGAATGTAATAGGTTGAGCAGAATTTCGCTGGTTAAACACCTTGGCGTCATGCAGGATCTTCCTTGCACTTGGAAACCATACCCAGAACAATGCTACCTTATTATCGGCAGGATTCATGGATTCGTCATCCACAAAGTTTACATCCGGAGCTACTGGTGCAATCCCCAGGAGGCGATACTTCAATTCTCCCTGGCGCTTGTCAAAATACCAAATACCTTTTATACGATACTCTTCAATATCTGCCGCAGTGATCTCTCTCCTGTTAACATATTCGGGAGAAAGCGCTTCCCCGGCATTTATCTGTTCGTATCCCAGATCTGTAGTATCTACCCTTGTGAGGGTTGCTTTGAGGTCTTCGAATTTCCTTCTTTCTGTGAAATAGGAATCCACATAGACATCTTTCAGTTTTCCGTTCTTGATGTTCTTAAGAAAAACATCATAGAGCGATCTTCTATCAGCTCCTATATCGACGGTATCCGTCGGATAGTAGAGGGCGAAATTCACCCGCTCATCAAGATCGACAACTTCCCAGATGGTCTTGGACCAGAGGATATCTCTATCATCCACATACCCATAATCTAAGGGCACATCATCATCCATAGCCAACTGATTCTGAGTCTTCTTCCCAATCTCATCTGGTTTCTTGGCATTCAGGATATTCGCCTGAGCCAGGATAGACATTGGTAGCAAAGAAACGGCTCCAACAATTAAAACATTCTTCCAATTCATAAAATTCAATTTTACTAACTATTCTTAGTTTGTGATCTCCACAACAATAGGAGATACTTTCTTAAGCTTATAGGTCTTGTTATTTGTAATATAGGCTTCAATATCAAATACTTGTACAGCATCACCTCTTTTAGCTCTTTTTAGGGCCGACTTTGCTCTACTATCTAACTTGTTTCCTTTTACAACTACTGAAGGCTGACCAGGAACTTTAAACTTAAATCCTTTTACAGCAAGATTCAGGTCAAAATCAAAGTCTTCCAACAAGGCTCCAATGGTAGCAATTTCCAGGTTACGACCAGGCATCTTGGCACTTCCAGATTCACCTCGTACAGTTCCTGCAGGTCTTGGAATATCCTTGATCCTAAAGGTAGCTGGCGTATTTATACGCTTCCCATCTGGCAATACACCAGAGGCATTGATGGTAACTTGTCTTCCTTTTCCAGGATTCATAATGTATTTGCTTCCGCTCAGTCTTTTAAGTCCTGATGCACTTGCAGATACTTTATTATCCGGGATTCCGGGGATAGAAATGGTCATAGGGTTAGCAACCCCACGGTATACCACGTTCATCTTATCGGCAGAGATCACTGCTGCATTCGGCATGGAGATGGTAGAAAAGGTGTTCTTTACCGGAACTTCTGTTTCTACACCATCTTGCATATAAAACAATATACCTGCAATCTCGTGATCACCAGCGGCTCCTGCACCTATCAATAATTCTACTCCTCCTTCTTTCAGTTTGTAGTCTTTACCAGCTGTCATCTTACGTCCATCAAGGGTCAATTCTGCTTTAACCGGTTTGGCCGATCTATCGGTCTTACCTAGCACAATGCTTCCACTGAACTTTTCACCTGAATAAAAGGCTGATTTTTCAGAGAACAATTGGGTTTCGAAATTTGTCAAAGACACCTGACTGGTTAACTCTCCCTGCAACATAGCTTTTAAAGCAGCTTCTTCTGTTGACTTTATATCGGTTTGAAGGGCAGTTAGTTTAGCCAAAGAGGCAATTAAAGGGAAACCTTCATAATGATAATTGATCCAGTCTACTTTAACCCCATCTCTACGGGTAACCTTACCATTCTCATCACCTGTTTTAAAGCGAGCTTCAACCTGCGCTTTTACTTCAGGGTAATCCTCCCCGATGATAGAAATAACCTGTGTACTATAGTCTTTAATTCTCTTCATGAATTCCTTACCTCCTGGACCAAGATTATCTCCCTGGAAGAACTTCTGATCCAGATAATCGGCCTTGTCCATTACCTGATAATCCTTAGTATCTTCTACATCTACGACCATAGATTTTTTAATATCCTCCAGGTACGTAAAGTACTCATGTGATAATTGCTTGATTTTCTGAGCATCTTTATAGAGCTCTGAATATTTAGCTGCATCTTCCGATGCTTTGGTCTCTAGACTTACAAAGAAAGCCTGATTGCTTTCCGAAGCCTTTGAATTAGAAGCTTCGAACTTTTCGTTCATTAGGCCAAACGCGGCCAAAACTTCCTTACTCATATTGAGCGCCAGCATTGCGATAAAGATCAAATACATTAAGTTGATCATCTTCTGACGCGGTGTTGCTTTTCCTGATGCCATGTTTTTCTAATTAGTTTTGATTAATAACTTGATTTGGGTTTATAATTCTCGACTAATTAGTTTTTGCTCATAGCAGACAACATACCACCATATACACCATTTAAGGATGAAAGGTTAGAGGCCAAGGATTCCATTTGATCTTTAAGGGCACCAGCATTTTGAACAACTTCCTCGTTAATAGAGGCTTGTCTGCTAGCACTATCTAATTGAACTTTGTAAAGACTATTCAATGACTCCATCTGGGCAGCTGCCTGAGACATTTCATCAGAATACTTTTTAGTAGACTCAATAGCATCTACAGAAGGGGCAATACCTTTGGCAGCACCTTCAAAATTGCGAATACTATCTCCTAAGCTATTCATCAATTCAACATCGATGTTTGCTTCTTTCAATAATTGATCTAATTTTTTAGATAATAATCCTTCCGCTTCTTTAGCATCAGAATTAGATTTACCCATAGATTCTCCACCAGCTAATTCCGGATATACCAAAGACCAATCGAATTCATCATCTACCGGTTCAAATGCACTGATAGCGAAAATAAGGGCCTCTGTAATAAGACCTACAGCGAGAAGTAATCCACCTGTTAGTGGACCAAATTCCCAGTGAAGAATTTTAAATAATGCTCCAATGATCACCACTGACGCACCCAGCCCGTAGGCCATGTTAAATAGTTTTTTTGTTGATTTTGACTGTGCCATAATAATAAGATTTAATTAAGTTTAATAATAAGTATTTGGTTTTTGTTTGATCTTTTTTGGTATTCTATTATTGTGTTGAATCTTCTTCTCCCATGTAATCTTGTACGGTCCTAAAGCCGATATAACTCCTGGCAGAATCTCTGTATTCATAATCCCTTGTACTTACCTGCAAGAAGTAAGCAACATCTTTCCAGGATCCACCTCGGATCACTTTCCGGGCATTTTCTCCAGAATCCGCATTAGGGTTCATGGTAGATGCATACTCGTAAGAACCTGGGAAATAACTACTGTTTGTCCATTCCGAAACGTTACCTGCCATGTTGTACAGGTTAAAGTCATTGGGCTCATACGACTTGGCTTCTACTGTATAAAGAGCAGCATCTGCAGCGTAATCGCCACGTTGTGGTTTAAAGTTTGCCATAAAGCAACCCGTATCACTAATTACATAAGGACCACCCCAAGGATATGTACCTCCTTCAATACCTCCTCTTGCGGCATACTCCCACTCTGCTTCCGTTGGTAAACGGAACTGGTTAACAAACTGATTGCCGCGGCTTTTTTGATCGTCATTCTTGAATTTGGTTCTCCAATGACAGAAGGCTTTAGCTTGCTTCCAGGAAATACCTACTACAGGGTAATCACTATAGGCATCGTGCCAGAAGTAATCATTGTGCATAGGTTCATTATAAGAATATTCGAAATCTCGGATCCACACGGTTGTATCCGGATAGATCTCCAATTCTTCAGTCTTAATAAATTCTTTTCTTCGCGTATCTCTGGTTCTGGCCGCAGCCTCTATATCCATCCAGGTATACTTATACTTTAATTTGGTAACGTCTATAATACGCTGTCCATTATAAGACTCCTCTTCAGGAATATATAATGAATCCATTATCTCGGCATAATACTCATCCGGATAATCTGAGGTATCCCATACAAGATCTTCCTCCGTATTTAACTTAAAGCCCTCATATCCTGTCTCACCCATACCCGAATAATTATCGAGCATATATTTTTCATAGACGGACATTCTGGTAGTATCTGCACTTTTAAATGCAAAATCTCCAATACCTCCATCTTCCGGACCCAATCCTAATTCATCAGCTAATTTAGCCAGATTGGTCCTCACGATAGAATCGCGAACCCATTGCACAAACTGGCGATATTCACTGTTGGTTATTTCTGTATCGTCCATATAGAATGATCTAACAGTAACTGTTTTGGTAGGGGCATTGAGAACCTGCGCCATATCTTCCTCGCTTTTACCCATGATAAATGCGCCTCTTGGTATAAGCTCCATTCCATAGGGTTTTTCGGGGTGCCATTTTTTACCTTGGACTCCAACTAGTTCTCCTTTTGTTTTTGAACCACAACTCGAGAGTAAAAAAACAAACGCTATAGATAACAACAATAGCTTCTTCATACTTTAGGTTAAATTTCGATTTAGACTTTAAACAGTAATCACAATTATTATTCTCTAAAACTACTTTTTGAATAAATTATTGTGTGTTACTGGCCTTCCTTATAAAAAATTCACGTTTAGTTTAAACCTTTCTTATAGGCCTTAAACCACCGCTCAGGAATAATCTGATCGCACGCGTCCAAATAGTCCTGCTCAGTGCAAGGTAATAACGCAGGTGAATTTGATTTAGTATGTGAAGAAACAAAAGGTGGGACTTCTACCCACCATCTTTGGGTAAGTTGACTTTTAAAGAATACCAATTCCTCGGTGTCTGTTGGCACTATGAACTTTGTGAAGTCCTTACTGCTGGCACTGGGCCGTTCTTTGATCCTGAAGTTGTAGCCTTCCATGAAGTACCAGATGATCTGGGCTATCAATTGATACGATTGCGGAGTATTCTCGCTTTCATAGATGCCAAAAACGGCTACGTTTTCACTGATCCCTGCATATCTCGCGATTGTACAGATCTCTCTTCCATCAAAGCCATTTGGTGAAAAGTTCGAGGATAACCCAATTTCACTAGCCTTAATAGCCCTGGCATCCAGACTAACTATATGGGCATTTCTCAATACGGGTTCTGCCAGAGAAATATCTGAAGTGATCGCTCCTAAACGATAGGCATCAAAAAAAAGCCTTTCCATAAGATCTATCTCTTCCTGGGCATTGAAATAACTTTGGTACCCAATATTGGAGAAATTAAAAAGATTGTTGGGCTTATCTGTGATGATCTTACTCATATAAGAACTGGAAGAAATAAGCTCTTCGTCTGCGCCAAAATCGAATCGGCTATCCACAGACACCAGGTTGATCATGGTCTTTATTTTATCAAAAGCTCGGTAGGTAGGGTAGGTAATGTCCTGGGTGGCACCTATTATTATAGGTATAACATTTTCCTCAAGTAGTTCGGCAACAATTTCCTTTACCACAAAATACGTGTCCTCCACCGTATCGCCTTCTTCCACATTCCCAAGGTCTACGATATTCACATTCCAGTTCCCCATCATTAGCTTATAGAGCTGTATGCGGATCTCCACAATGGCTAGTTTATCCGGTTTCTTTTCAAAAGCATTTCGGGATTCGTTGACCCCCATGATTGCAAAGGATGCATTGGCAAGTACAGGGAGACCATCTCTATTGGTATGCTTAAAAACATTTTTTCCGAGCGACTGCAGTGGCAACAACTCACAGTGAGCGAGGGCCTTGTCTTCTACCGGTACTAAGAAATCGAATGCCATAGGATGACAGAAAAGGAGGGTTACTTACTTTTTTTCTTGGGTTTTTTCTTTTCAAGAAGACCCTGAGCATCTTCCAGACTAAAATTGGTGACATCTACTTCCTTAGCAAGTTCTGCCTTCAATTTACCTTTTATGATCTGGTGTCTGCCCCAACGAGCTTTTTCTATACGAATGCCTTCTTCAGGCCATTCCTTTACTACGCGTTCTGATTCCTTCTTCTTTTTAGCCTCAATCAATTCGGCTATATCATCTAATGATAGGTTATCAAAATCGTATTTCTTATTAACATTGATAAACATGCCATCCCATTTAATAAAAGGTCCAAATCTCCCCGTTCCTTTGGTGACATCTTTTTCTTCGTAGGTAGTGATGGGAGCATCGGCCTTTTGTTTGGCCTTGATCAATTCAATAGCTCTGTCCAAGTCTATATCCATGGCACTTTCTCCACTCTCCAGAGAAACAAATTTCTTTCCAAAGCGAACATAAGGACCATATCTACCCACATTGGCCTCCACTTCTTCTCCTTCATATACCCCCAATTTTCTGGGTAGTTTAAAAAGTTCCATGGCATCTTCAAAGGTGACCGTAGCTATAGATTGGTCTGGGAGTAAACTGGCAAATAATGGCTTTTCCTCTTCCTCTACCGTACCTATTTGAACCATAGGGCCAAAGCGACCTAAACGCACAGACACCTGTCTTTTTGTTTTTGGATCTGTTCCCAAGATACGTTCCCCACTTGCGCGTTCGGCATTTTCCTCTACATCGACCACATTGGGGTGAAAGTCCTTATAAAAATCTTTCATCACCTTTTTCCAATCTTCTTCTCCGGAGGCGATCTCATCAAAATCTTTTTCAACCTTCGCAGTAAAATGGTAATCCAGGATTTTGCCGAAATGAGCCACCAGAAAGTCATTAACAATAAGACCAATATCTGTAGGTACCATTTTACCTTTATCAGAACCTACCGTTTCGGTTAATTGCTTTTCATTGATCGAATCGTTTTCTAAAACTAATTGGGCATACTCTCTTTCAGTACCATCAACAGTCCCTTTCTCAATATAGCCTCTATTCTGAATTGTAGAGATCGTTGGTGCATAGGTTGAGGGTCTTCCAATACCCAATTCCTCCAGCTTCTTAACCAAGGTTGCCTCTGTATATCTGTACGGAGGTCTGGAAAATCGTTCTGTAGCGGTTATATGGGTATTGAATAAAGTATCGGCTACTTTCAAAGCCGGGAGCATGCCTTCCTGCTCTTCCGACAGATCTTCCTCGTCTTTCCCCTCCAGATATACTTTTAAAAATCCGTCAAACTTAATCACCTCACCATTGGCAGTAAATTCTTCCTTATGGGTATTGGTCTTGATCTTTACGTTGGTACGTTCTAATTCGGCATCGGCCATTTGAGAGGCCAGAGTTCTCTTCCAGATCAGTTCATACAACTTTGCCTGGTCTCGTTCCACCTTTGGGGATTGAAGGGTCATATCTGTTGGGCGTATGGCCTCATGAGCTTCTTGAGCTCCTTTACTCTTCCCTTTATAATTCCTGACCTTGCTATATTTTTCGCCATAATTAGTAACAATGGCTTGCTTGGCTTCATTAATGGCTTCCTTAGACAGATTTACACTATCTGTTCTCATATAGGTGATCAACCCAGCCTCATATAATCGTTGTGCCACTTGCATGGTCCTGCCTACCGAGAAATATAATTTTCTGGAAGCTTCCTGTTGCAATGTTGAGGTTGTAAAAGGAGCTGCCGGGGATTTTTTGGCGGGTTTCTTGTCCAGGGAGGCGACTGAAAAGCTTGCCTTAAGATTCTGCTTTAAAAAGGTCTCTGCTTCTTGTTTAGTTGCAAAGGTCTTTGAAAGCTTTGCACTAAAAACCTCTGACTTTTCTGTTTTAAATTCCGCATTGATCCTAAAAGATGCCTCTGGACTAAATGCCTCTATAGATCGTTCCCGTTCAACAATAAGTCGGACAGCCACAGACTGTACGCGCCCCGCAGAAAGACCCGGCTTAATCTTTTTCCATAATACAGGAGAAAGTTCATAACCAACCAATCTGTCTAAAACTCTTCTAGCCTGCTGGGCATTTACCAAATCATAATTGATCTCCCTTGGGTTTTCTATGGCTTTCTGTATAGCAGATTTTGTGATGGAGTTAAAAACAATCCTTTTGGTCTTGTTCTTATCCAGACCTAAGGTCTCTGCTAAATGCCAGGAGATTGCCTCTCCTTCGCGGTCCTCATCACTAGCCAGCCATATCATCTCTGCCTTGTTGGCCAGATCCTTTAATTTTTTAACCAGTGACTTTTTATCTTTATCAACGATGTATTTGGGTAGAAAATCATTCTCCACGTCTACCCCCAATTCCTTGGAAGGAAGATCCGCAATATGCCCAAAACTCGATTCTACCTTAAAATCCTTACCCAGAAATTTTTCAATAGTCTTCGCCTTGGCGGGTGATTCCACAATTACTAAATTCTTAGCCATTCATTGATTTTTGAAGTCACAAAAGTATAGCAAAATTTTGATTTGCTTTCTTTTATCCAAAACGAGGCATAAAATAGCTCTTGAATTTCGCAGATAAAATTGCTTTTAGGAGGGGGTAATTAATTAAGGGACATTGAACTAATGAGTTCAAGGCTCATATCAGAATACGAATACTGATATAGGGTTCCCTCACCCACCATCAGAAGATGATCCTGTAAAGGAATTACATCGAAAGTAGTAATGTCCTCAAAATGCTGTAGCGCAATAAGTTCAGGAACATTAGTTGTATCATACACTTTTAGGCCAAAACTCCCGTCGCACACAAAAAGGGTATTGTTCATAATGCCTAAGCCATATGGTTCTTCCATTGGGTAATTGGCCGTAAGGGATGGATTGGAAATATCGGAAATATCTACCAGAAACAAGCCACTTTCAGTGGCGCCACAGCCATTTCCGCCTCTCAAAGTAATATAGGCATAGTCCCCATCTACCACAACAGGGTCGCAGGCAGTACCATGCTGAAATTCGGATATAAAGCTGGGATTGGCAGGTTCTGTGATATCATATATATACATTCCGCTTCTGCTGCCTAAAAATAATTGATCCCCTCTGTTAAAAATGGTCTCAATATCGAAACCGGCATACACATCTTCCAAATCCTGTGGATTTGCCAGATCGGAAATCTCAAAAATATTAATACTGTGGTTGTCCACGGCATATAAATAATCTGCCACGATCTTGAAACGGGCCAGAGATCCTCCTTGCCCTACACTATTTTCAGCTGCATTTGCCATTAAGATGTCATCAAAGCGCTGTTGAACCTCCTCTACCAATCTCCGTTCGGTGACTACTTCCCACCCTATAAGAATAGCATCGGGATTTCCCCAATCATCGTATTCAAAAATATCCGCTTCCAGCGGCCATACCACATTATCCCGCAATACGTCTTCCAGGCGATTAACAATTTGAATGTTGTTGATATCAGATATATCGAGGACTATCAAGTCTGTTAGACTATCAGCATAGAGGAAATTGTTCTTAATTGAAATATCAACATTCCCGGCAATTTTTATAAAAGATACTTTTCTTGGCGAAGCTGGGTTGCTGTTATCAATTACGTGCACTCCCCTAAACTTATCATTTACAAAAATATAATCCTGATACGCATAGATCTTTCCCGATTCTGCAATGGGTTGAGGGCTTACTATATCTACACCGTTCTTGAATTCTTGAATGGAGATCGTCAAAGGACGAGCCACCAGATAGTCTGCGTATTTTCCGGGATCCTCTTCGGTACAGGAAAGGAATCCGAAAACGATAAAGCAAGAGAATAAGATTTTAAGGGATTTCATAGCCATAAGATTAAAAGGTTAGGTATTAGAATAGATACGTAAAAAGTAGGCACGTTGCGTTCAATTTTAAGAAAATATTTAACTGTCATATTGTCATAAAAAAGGATAATGTACTACCTTTGCGGTCCTTAAGTGAGTAGCTATCGCAAACTATACAATGGAGAAAGTAATAGATGAAAGTGTTCAGGGCTCAGCTCTTATCACAGACTTAGCGGATCAAAACAATCGGAAGTTATACATAGAGAGCTACGGCTGTCAGATGAACTTTTCTGACAGCGAGATCGTGGCTTCCATACTGGCTACTGAAGGTTTCAATACGACAGATCAATTAGAGGAGGCAGACCTTGTCCTTGTCAATACCTGCTCTATTAGGGAAAAAGCAGAATCCAATGTTCGTAAAAGGCTCGAAAAATTCAATGCGGTTAAAAAGACAAAACCACATATGAAGGTGGGCGTATTGGGCTGCATGGCAGAGCGACTCAAAAGTAAATTGCTGGAGGAAGAGAAAATTGTGGACATGGTAGTGGGTCCAGATGCCTATAAAGACCTTCCCAATCTTATTCGTGAGATCGATGAAGGAAGAAATGCCGTCAATGTGATACTTTCCAAGGAAGAGACCTATGGTGATATAGCCCCGGTGCGTTTGAACTCCAATGGGGTTACTGCGTTAGTATCTATTACCAGAGGATGCGATAATATGTGTACCTTCTGTGTAGTGCCTTTTACAAGAGGTAGAGAACGAAGCAGGGATCCTCAATCTATTGTACAAGAAGTAAACGAATTATGGGAACAGGGATACCGGGAAGTGACACTGCTGGGACAGAATGTTGACAGCTATCTTTGGTATGGAGGCGGTTTAAAAAAAGACCTCGACAAAGCTTCAGAAATACAAAAAGCCACAGCCGTAGATTTTGCCGGACTTTTAGCGTTGGTAGCAGAGTCACAGCCAAAAATGCGTATCCGATTCTCCACGTCTAATCCGCAAGACATGACGCTGGAGGTGGTAAGGACAATGGCGAAATACAAAAATATTTGCAACCATATTCACCTTCCAGTTCAAAGTGGTAGCAACCGCATCCTAAAAGCCATGAACAGGCTTCATACCCGTGAGGAATATATGACCCTTATAGACAATATTCGCAGTATCATCCCTGATTGTGGTATAAGTCAGGATATAATCGCAGGTTTCCCAACAGAAACTGAGAAAGACCACCAGGATACGCTTTCTTTAATAGACTATGTAAAATACGATTTTGGTTTTATGTTCTCCTATTCGGAAAGGCCGGGAACCATGGCTGCCAAGAAATTAGAGGATGATGTTCCGGAGACAATTAAGAAAAGAAGGCTGCAGGAGATCATAGACCTGCAAAGAAAACACTGCTTATACAGAACCAAACAATATATGGGCAAAACAGAAGAGGTGCTTATTGAAGGTTCTTCAAAGAAGTCGGACGCCCACTGGATGGGTCGAACCTCTGCCAATACGGTGGTAGTGTTTCCAAAGGAGCATTACAAGGCGGGAGAATTTGTAAATGTAAAGATCAAGGATTGTACTTCGGCCACTCTTTTTGGAGATGCCGTTGGCCTAACAGAAAATAACGGATAATGGAAAGTGTACAAGCCATAAAACAACGTTTTGGGATCATAGGAAACGATCCTAAATTGAATCGTGCCCTTGAAAAGGCTTTACAAGTGGCTCCCACAGATATTTCTGTGCTGGTCACGGGAGAAAGTGGGGTTGGCAAGGAAGTAGTACCTAAGATCGTACATGCGCTGTCTCACAGAAAACATTCAAAATATATAGCGGTTAACTGCGGAGCTATTCCTGAAGGCACCATAGACAGTGAACTGTTTGGTCATGAAAAAGGATCGTTTACAGGAGCTACTCAAACCCGTAGCGGGTATTTTGAAGTGGCAGATGGGGGTACAATATTCCTTGATGAGGTAGGTGAACTTCCCCTTACTACTCAGGTACGTTTATTGCGTATCCTGGAAAATGGAGAATTTTTAAAAGTAGGTTCCTCTCAAGTTCAAAAGACCAATGTCCGGATCGTTGCGGCTACCAATATGAATATGATAGATGCAATTAAAAAAGGAAAGTTCAGAGAAGATCTGTACTACCGTTTGAGCACAGTGGAGATCCATATTCCGCCCTTGCGCGACCGAAAGGAAGACATTCATCTTTTGTTCAGAAAATTTGCCTCAGACTTCGGGCAGAAATATAAAATGCCCACTATACGGTTGGATGATGATGCAGTACAGCTCCTCGTAAAATATCGCTGGCCGGGAAATATCAGACAATTGCGAAATGTTGCAGAGCAAGTATCTGTATTGGAAGAAAGCAGAGCTATCTCACTTTCAACCTTAAACGGATACCTTCCTCATGCAAATGATTCCAATTTACCTGCTGTAATTGAACGTGAATCCAAAAAAGGTGATTTTAGCAATGAGCGAGAGATCCTCTACAAAGTGTTGTTCGATATGAAGGCAGATCTGAACGATCTTAAAAAATTGACCTTGGAAATGCTCAATTCCGGAGATTCGGATAAAGTTCAAGAAGAAAATGAAACGCTAATTCGAAAAATATACGGGTCTAACGGTGAAGAGGTGGAGGAGGAAGAAGCAGCGCCTGTTGAACTGTTGCCCCCACATGAGAACAGGGATGAGAAACCGAAGGAAGTAGCACAGGAAGATAAGTATCATTTTGCCGAGGAGATCCAAGAAGAAGAAACCTTATCTTTACAGGCAAAGGAGATTGAGCTTATCAAAAAATCTCTGGAGCGCAACCGCGGGAAACGAAAGGCAGCTGCTTCGGAATTGGGAATCTCTGAAAGAACCCTGTATCGAAAAATCAAACAGTACGATTTATAGTGAGAAAACAACTTAGCATACTTTTATTATCCTTTTTAATTAGCTCTCTTTTTGTAGGTTGCGGTGTTTATAATTTTACCGGGGGAGATGTTGGGACGGCCAAAACATTTACCGTTAGCTATTTTCAAAACTATGCCTCTCAAAGTCCCGGATCTACTTTCGATCCTGGATTAGACAGAGAATTTACCCTCTCCTTGCAGGATCTTATCTTAAATCAAACCAGCCTGGATCTGGTGTCTTCTAATGGAGACCTGCTTTATGAAGGAGAGATCGTAGAATACAGAGTGTCGCCAATGTCTGCTACCGCCGCACAGAACGCTGCACAAAACAGACTTAGTATTTCGATAAATGTTCGTTTTTTCAATAAAACCAAGGAAGGTGCCGAGTTTGAAAAGCGGTTTTCCTTCTTTTATGATTATCCGGCTACGTCACAATTAGCCTCTGTACGAGATGAAGCGCATCAAGTGATCTTTGAGCGTATCAATCAAGATATATTTAATGAATCCCTGGCAGACTGGTAGAACATGAAGGTAACAGATTTTACATATCTATTGCAACATCCGGACAAGGTGGTAGAACCCATCCAAACACGGCAATTGGAAGAGGTAGTAAATGAATATCCTTACTTTCAGGCTGCTCGTGCCTTACAATTAAAAGGACTGAAAAACCTCAACAGCTTTAAATACAACAATGCGCTTAAGGTTACAGCTGCCTATACGGCAGACCGGGATGTATTGTTCGATCTGATCACCTCTCCGGAGTTCCTGCAGAATTCTATTGCCGATACCATTTCTGGAAAAACAGTTTCTCTGGAAGCACAGGAAATTGAAGCAGAAGAGATATTGCCTAATCCGGAAACAAATACTACACTGATTGTTGAATCTGTAGATGAACCTTTACCAAGAACTACAAAAGATGCGGATGCCATACTAGACCCCACCCTATTTTCATCAAAAGACCCGGAAATAGACAAGACAATTGCAAAAGAAAAGCAGCAAGCTAAAGAGGCTTTGGAATTAGGACAGCCTTTAGCCTTTACCAAAAAGGAAAAACATTCTTTTATGGAATGGCTGCAACTAAGTGCAACTAAGCCCATAAAGCAACAGAAAGCTTCAAAGAGCGAAATGGCGAAGATCCCTGAAGATATGGAGTTCCCCATAGCGGAGGAATCGGATAGGAAGAAGAAGTTTGCCATGATAGACCGTTTCCTGGAGGAAAACCCAAAGATAGTTCCACATGAGGAAGGTGTTCCAAAAATCGACATCAGGGAATCTACCACAATAGACTCTGAAGAGCTTATGACAGAAACGCTGGCCAGGGTGTATTTGGAGCAAAAGAAATACAAAAAAGCCCTTCAGGCCTATAAAATTTTAAGTTTGAAATATCCGGAAAAAAGTAGTTTCTTTGCAAGCCGAATTAAAGCAGTAAAGAAATTACAAAAGGAAAACTCGTAAGATGAGCACATTTACAATATTCTTGGTCCTTATAATCGTAGTATGTTTTCTCCTGGTATTGGTCGTAATGGTCCAAAACCCAAAAGGAGGCGGATTGTCTTCTTCCTTCGGTGGTGGCGGAACCCAAGTTGTAGGTGGCGTAAAAAAGACAGGTGATTTTCTCGATAAAAGTACCTGGACGTTGGCCTCACTTTTGGTGGTTCTTATCTTATTATCTAATGTTGCCCTAAAGGGAAATTTTGGAGAAGCAGATTCTAAATTATTACAAGGTGATGATATTGAGACCACCGTTCCGGAAACTGTTCCTGAAGAGGTGGTACCAACAGATACTACCACTCCCCTGGATACTATTCAATAATATATTGAGCTATAATGACACTTTAAATGCCAGCCAAAATGACAAGCTGGCATTTTTATTTTACAAACTGTCAGTTTTTGGGTCTTGGCATAATTTCTGCCATCAATAATCAGAATTTTAAAATACTAAATATAAAGACATATGGCTAAACTTAGCATCAAACCATTAGCAGATAGGGTTCTAATTGAACCAATGGCAGCAGAGACCAAAACTGCATCCGGGTTATATATTCCGGATACTGCCAAGGAAAAACCACAAAAAGGTAAGGTAGTGGCCGTTGGCCCGGGAACCAAAGATGAAAAGGTCACGGTGAAGGTAGGTGATACCGTTCTTTACGGGAAATATGCCGGTACAGAGCTGAAATTGGATGGCACTGATTATCTAATGATGCGTGAGAGTGACATTTTAGCAATCATTTAAACTAAACTTCAAGAATAATCTGTGGAAACAGCGTGTTCTTATTGAAAAAATTAAACAAACAGAATTATGGCAAAAGAGATTAAGTATGATATTGATGCAAGAGACGGCTTAAAACGTGGGGTAGACGCCCTTGCCAATGCCGTTAAGGTTACCTTGGGACCTAAAGGAAGGAATGTAATTATCAGCAAGTCATTTGGTGCTCCGGTAGTAACAAAAGATGGTGTAACCGTTGCTAAAGAAATAGAATTAGCAGATGCGCTGGAGAACATGGGAGCTCAAATGGTAAAAGAAGTTGCTTCTAAGACCAATGATCTGGCAGGAGATGGAACTACTACTGCTACCGTATTAGCACAATCGATCGTAAAGGAAGGCCTTAGAAACGTGGCTGCAGGTGCTAATCCGATGGACCTGAAAAGAGGAATAGACAAGGCTGTTGAAGCCATTGTTGAGAACCTTACCAAACAAGCTAAAAAAGTAGGTGACTCTTCTGAGAAGATCAAACAGATTGCCTCTATCTCTTCAAACAACGATGAAACTATAGGAGAACTAATTGCACAAGCTTTTAACAAAGTGGGCAAAGAGGGTGTTATTACAGTAGAAGAGGCAAAAGGAACGGATACCTATGTAGATGTAGTAGAAGGTATGCAATTCGACCGAGGATACCTTTCCCCATATTTTGTGACCGATTCAGAAAAAATGATCGTAGATCTGGATAACCCTTATATCTTATTATACGATAAGAAGATCTCCACAATGAAAGATTTGCTTCCTGTATTGGAGCCTGTGGCTCAATCCGGAAAGCCATTATTGATCATTGCTGAGGACGTAGACGGGGAAGCACTTGCTACCCTGGTAGTTAACAAGCTACGTGGTTCATTAAAGATAGCAGCGGTTAAAGCTCCTGGGTTTGGAGACCGTAGAAAAGCAATGCTTGAAGATATCGCAATCCTTACTAAGGGAACTGTAATATCTGAAGAAAGAGGATTCTCTATGGAGAATACTACCATAGATATGTTGGGTAGCTGTGAAAAGGTGACCATTGATAAAGACAACACTACCATTGTAAATGGTGCAGGTGCTGCAAAAGACATCAAGACCCGTGTAAATCAGATCAAATCTCAGATTGAGACCACAACTTCAGATTACGACAAGGAAAAACTACAAGAGCGATTGGCTAAATTAGCCGGCGGCGTAGCTGTGTTGTATGTAGGTGCTGCCTCTGAGGTAGAAATGAAGGAGAAAAAAGACAGAGTAGATGATGCCTTACATGCTACAAGAGCTGCTGTTGAAGAAGGGATCGTTGCCGGTGGAGGTGTTGCCTTTCTCCGGGCCAAATCTGTTCTGGCCAAAGTGAAGGTAGAGAATGCGGATGAAGAAACAGGATTGCAGATAGTGGCAAGAGCCATAGAATCTCCTTTAAGAACTATTGTTGAGAATGCAGGTGGAGAAGGATCTGTAGTTGTTGCAAAAGTAATGGAAGGAAAAGGAGACTACGGATATGATGCTAAGTCTGAAAAATATGTTGATATGATGAAGGCCGGGATCATAGATCCTAAGAAAGTAACAAGAATAGCCTTGGAAAATGCCGCTTCGGTAGCAGGAATGATCCTTACTACAGAATGTGCACTAACAGACATCAAAGAAGATACGCCAGCAGGCCCTCCAATGGGTGGAGGCGGAATGCCTGGAATGATGTAGGCTACATCTACAATATCTTTAAATTAAAAACCGCCCTAAAAGGCGGTTTTTTTATTGTCCTATTCCTTAAGAAAAGCTAAAAGCCTCAATGCATATCTTTTACCACCGTAGAATCCCGGTATCGGCAACAAGGGTGCACACTTAGGTAGGCTTCTTCAGTTGCCTTTAGCTCTTTTGTGTCATGCCCTACTGCCACCAAAGCAGTTTTGATCTTCATAGGATCTGTCTTCCGCTCGTCAATTATTAGCGAAAGCTGATGGGATGGAATGTCCCAAACGGCATACTTAACTCCTTTTACACCAAGAGCAGCTTTTTCAATCCGCATTTTACACATCTCACAAATGCCATCAACATCAAATGCTATTTTCTTATTCTTCTCCTGAGCAAAAGAAATTGTAGACAACATACAAAGCATAAAACCAATCAGAAACTTTTTCATAATATTTTAATCTTTTCATTTTATACGCTCAGGCTATAATAGGGTAAACCTGAATCCCGCATAATACATTCTTCCCATGATGGGTGCATACACTATACTTGTATCAAAATACGCTCCAAAAGGATCATCTGCACTCACAATGGGATTGTTCTGAGTAAAATTAGTAATATTTTCCAAGCCTACGTATAGTTCCCATTGTCTGGAAAATACCCTGGTAATCTGCGTATTCATTAAACTATACGAGTCGGAAAAGACTGGTAATTGATATTCTTCAGGGCTTGTTGCAGTAGAGGGCAATCTCTGACTGCCTACCGTATGCAGAGTATAATCAAAACGCCATTGTGAGCCTTTCTCGCTAGGCGTGCTAACATAGCCAAGATTGGTAAAGAACCTATGACGCGGTTGCAGCGGCTTTTGCAACAGACCCGTTTGGTATTGAGTTTTAACTTCATAGAACTTATAGGCCGTACGCAATTCAAGATTCTCCAGAAGTGTGTAATTAAATTCGAACTGAAAGCTGTTCGCAAAACTCTTTCCATCTAGATTGGAAAATGAGATCTCAAGAGGATTTTCCCAATCTACAACCACTTGCTCTCTGAACGTCGTCCGGTAAAAGTCGACCGAAATATTTCCACTACGGTTGGCCATGGTAAATCCCTGCAACAGGCTAATCCCATAATTCCAGGCATCTTCGGGCACAAAACCATAAATATCGCCATTGGTGTTCAAAAGTTGTATTTGTCTGGCAGTAGCAAATAATTGTTGGTTCTCGGCAAAAATATTAGCCGCCCTCCTGCCCCTTCCAAAGGAAGTTCTGAAACTAGCTTTTTCCCAAGGGGCATACCTCAGATGGAATCTTGGTGTTACAAATGTACCGAGGCGGTTATGTACGTCTACACGTATCCCCGCAGATAAACTCACCTTTTCCAGGTCATCATAACTGTATTCAAAAAAAGATCCCATGGACCTGTCCGATCTTCCAAACAATTGCTGATTTACATTTTCATTATACCCGTCATAGGAAGCATTAAAACCCGTCTTGAACTTGTGTTGGGTATTCCCTAAAATAGAATTAAAAATTAGGTTGACGTACGCACTTTCATGATCTATATCATAACGATTTAGGCCAAAATAGGATTCTTGCTTATGGTTGCTGAACGCGACTTGAAATCCCAGGCTTTGAAAAGGTAATGCCGGGAATACATACCCCAATTTAATGGAAGTGTCAAAACGTTTGGTATCTATTTCACTTCCCCAAGCATTGGTCGTGAAACGATCTGTTTCCGGGTTAAAATTGGTCTGACCTACCTGTTTATCATCCTGAAGGAATCTCAAATTGATAAAACTCACCCATCCTTTTTCAGGATCCTGATATTGCCACCTGTTCAGTATATTCACCTGGTCTGCCAGTGGGGCATCCAAAAACCCATCTCCATTATCGTCTTCCTTTGTATCTCTTCTATTTCCATGTAAGTAGAGCCCCGTACTCCATTTATCGGATACTTTCTGATTTAGGTGGGTGTTTAATTCCAACCGGCCATTTCTATTGGCATAACCGTTTACAAAAAGAACCGGGTCTGTAAAGGGTTTAACCAATTCGGCATTGATCTGTCCGGAAATACTTTCATAGCCATTAATGACACTTCCTGCACCTTTGGTGATCTGTATGCTCTCTATCCAGGTGCCCGGGGTGAAGGTAAGTCCATACGCCTGGGAAGCACCCCGCACCATGGGAATATTTTCCTGGGTGATGAGCAGATAAGGACTGGTTAAGCCTAACATTTGTATCTGTTTGGTGCCCGTTAGCGCATCCGAGTAATTAACGTCTATGGCCGGATTGGTCTCAAAGCTTTCAGACAAATTACAGCAGGCCGCTTTTAATAACTCGGCACTATTGATATTTACAACGTTCTGTGTGCTTAAAAATGTTTTCTGCAGCGCATCCCTTTTTTTTATAACCTCAACTTCGTTCAATTCATTAGAGGGAAGTAATCTGTGCGATAAATTCCCGGGCTCTGTAATATTCAAGGTGTCTGAACGAAAACCAATATAGCTGATGATCAGAGAAGAATAGGCCTTATCATAGCGAATTGAAAATGATCCATCGGTTTGGGTAATTGTCCCAATTTGGGAGTTCATCCAATAAACATTAGCTCCTTCTAGTGGAATTGAATTCTTTTTGTTCTCTCCTGCAAAAACAGTACCGGTCACATTTTCCTGTGCTTCAAGAAATAAAGAGCAAAGCACAAAAAGAAGAAAACATGGTATCCCTTTATATTTCATAGTTCAAGTTGATGCCAAAAGTTTTTAAAATTACGATTAATATGAATCTTAGCAGGTTAAACTTTACAGATCCTTTTTGAAGGATTTCAAAAGAATGCCTAGATAACTCACCTTTTATATCTTTGCAAAAAAAAGCATGCATTCTTCATTAAGATCCGGAGTGATCGCCATACTAGAAAATAAGGCCAAGACGGTAAATAGGCGTCTTCAAGAGGTCTGTGAGTTGCTTAAAGCAGAAATTCCACATTACGATTGGGTTGGTTTCTATTTTCGCAATGGAGAAAAGGAAGAATTAAAATTAGGGCCTTATGCAGGAGCTCCTACAGATCATACTATAATTCCATTCGGAAAAGGTATCTGCGGGCAGGTAGCCGTTAGTAATGCCAATTTTGTGGTCCCCGATGTGGCTGCGCAGGACAATTACATTGCCTGCAGCATCACTGTAAAGGCTGAGATCGTGGTTCCTCTCTTTGTAAATGGAGAGAATATCGGACAGATCGATATAGATTCAAATACACCAGATCCTTTTACAGAAGCAGATGAACGATTTTTGGAATTCGTGAACCAGGAAGTCTCCAACATTCTTTAAAACTTTCCTTTTTTGTTGATAAGACCTGCATTTTTGTAGCTGCTAAAAAAGTACCTTTGAATTCTTAATCCAAGCACTAAAAGCTATTAGAATGGGCACTGTTAAAAAAGCTACTTCAGCACTTATTTCTGTCTTTCATAAAGACGGATTAGAACCAATCGTTAAAAAATTCCAGGAACTAGGAATCACTATGTATTCTACCGGAGGAACAGAATCGTTCATACGATCGCTGGGGCTAGATGTAGTGCCTGTAGAGGAAGTGACAAGTTATCCCTCCATCTTAGGTGGCAGAGTAAAAACCTTACACCCAAAGGTATTTGGAGGCATCCTAAACAGGCAGGATAATGACGGGGATGTTGCCCAATTGGAAGAATTTGATATTCCTCAATTAGATATTGTGATCGTTGATCTGTATCCCTTTGAAAAAACGGTGGCTTCGGGAGCTACAGAACAAGAGATCATCGAAAAGATCGACATTGGAGGAATTTCACTTATAAGGGCGGCAGCTAAGAATTTCAAAGATGTGCTTTGTGTTTCTTCTATGGAAGATTATAAAGAATTTCTGAACATGATCACTATTGGTGAGGGAAGTACTTCCATGGAACAACGGAGGGTCTATGCGGCAAAGGCATTTAATGTGTCTTCACATTATGATACCGCCATTTTCAATTACTTTAATAAAAATCATGAATTGGCTTCACTAAAGATCAGTGAAACAAAAGGCAAGGTCTTACGATACGGGGAAAACCCACATCAGAGAGGTTTTTTCTTCGGAGATTTTGACGCAATGTTCACCAAACTGCATGGAAAAGAATTGTCTTATAACAACTTACTCGATGTAGATGCAGCAGTGAATCTTATGAGTGAATTTAAGGGCGATGACCCTACGTTCGCTATTTTAAAACACAACAATGCCTGTGGTCTGGCCACCAGAGATACGCTACACCAGGCCTATGTGGATGCACTGGCCGGCGACCCGGTCTCTGCCTTTGGCGGGATCCTTATCAGCAATAAGGAAATAGATGCCAAAACAGCTACAGAGATCCATAAGTTATTTTGTGAGGTGGTAATTGCCCATTCCTATTCAAAAGAAGCTTTGGAGATTTTACAGGGCAAGAAAAATAGAATCATTCTGATACAAAAGGAAGTTGCACTTCCAGAAACAATAGTCAGAAGCTGTTTAAATGGCGTATTGGTACAAGATAAAGATCATGTAACCGATTCTCTGGATGGACTCAATTATGTTACTGCGAAAAAACCTTCTGAGCGAGAACTACAGGATCTTATTTTTGCCTCTAAACTCTGTAAGCATACCAAATCGAACACCATAGTCCTGGCCAAGAACCGGCAATTATGTGCCAGTGGAACCGGGCAGACCTCCAGGGTAGATGCTCTCAACCAGGCTATCCATAAGGCTCAATCCTTTAAGTTTGATCTGGATGGTGCTGTGATGGCTAGCGATGCCTTCTTTCCATTCCCAGATTGTGTAGAGATTGCTCATACGAATGGAATTACCAGCGTAATACAACCTGGAGGCTCAATTAAGGATCAATTAAGTGTAGATTATTGCAATGAGAATGAAATTGCTATGGTAATGACTGGCACACGTCATTTTAAACATTAATTTTACTACTTTTGTCGATGAAATGCACCCGTTTATCTAAACCAAACTAAACAATCATAATGGGATTTTTTGATTTTTTAACCGAGGAGATTGCTATCGACCTTGGAACCGCCAATACCCTGATCATACATAATGATAAAGTGGTAGTAGATAGTCCATCTATCGTAGCCCGAGACAGAATTACAGGAAAGATCATTGCCGTTGGTAAGGAAGCCAACCAAATGCAGGGGAAAACCCATGAAAATATAAAGACCATCCGCCCACTGAAGGATGGTGTAATTGCAGATTTTGACGCCTCGGAAAAGATGATCAACATGTTCATTAAGAACATTCCGGCCTTAAAGAAAAAATGGTTTCCACCTGCTTTAAGAATGGTGATCTGTATTCCATCAGGAATTACAGAGGTTGAGATGCGCGCGGTAAAAGAGTCGGCAGAACGTGTCAATGGAAAAGAGGTATATCTTATTCACGAACCTATGGCAGCAGCTATAGGTATAGGACTAGATATTATGCAGCCCAAAGGGAATATGATCGTAGATATAGGTGGAGGAACAACGGAAATTGCTGTCATAGCTCTGGGTGGTATCGTTTGTGACAAGTCGGTTAAAATTGCAGGGGATGTTTTCACAAATGACATCATTTATTATATGCGTACCCAACACAATTTATACGTTGGAGAAACCACTGCAGAAAATATTAAGATCACAATAGGTTCGGCCACGGAGGACTTACAATCACCGCCAGATGAAATGTCTGTGCAGGGAAGGGACCTTTTAACAGGAAAGCCAAAACAAGTATCCATTTCGTACCGGGAGATCGCGAAGGCTTTAGACAAGTCTATCTTACGTGTAGAGGATGCTGTTATGGAAACCTTGTCACAAACTCCTCCAGAACTAGCCGCAGATATTTACAACACAGGAATCTACCTTGCTGGTGGAGGATCTATGCTAAGAGGCCTGGACCGAAGACTTTCTCAAAAAACGGATCTACCTGTGTATATTGCAGAAGATCCATTGAGGGCTGTTGTCAGAGGTACCGGTATTGCTCTTAAAAATTTAGAACGCTACAAAAGTATTCTCATCAAATAGTTCCTCATTATGAGCCGTTAACGGCTCTTAGAGGTTCTTTCATGAAGTAGATGAGAGCATCCAATAGATAAAGTGAATGCAGCAGATTATCAACTTCATCCTTCGCAACAAGACCACGTTGCTTTATCTTTTCTTATTATTTGTGGGAATGAGCCTAAGTATTCAATCTCATTCCTACCACAGAGCCCGTTTTTTTAATTCTGCCAATTGGGTATCAGGCAGTATTTATAATACTGAATCGAGTATTACAGACTATTTTGAACTTAGGGAAGAGAACAATAAATTAGTAGAAGAGAACACCAAATTACGTTCACTGTTCTTCAATGACGAAGTAAGAGAAATAGCATCTCAGGAATTAGATTCCTTTACTTTTCAGATCATTCCCGCGAAGATCATAAAGAATAGCTATTCGCTTCGCAACAATTATATTACCATCAATAAAGGCTCCCGAGATGGTATAGAACAAGATATGGGGGTCATTACTTCCCAGGGAATTCTAGGGATCGTGGAACACACCACCACGAAATTTGCAGCGGTGCAAAGCCTATTGAACACTAAATCGAACATCAATGCAAAGATCAAGAACACTAATAATTTTGGTTCATTAAAGTGGGACACCAATAGGTTCGATGTGGTGCAATTAGAAGATATCCCCAGAATGGTGCCATTAAACATTGGCGACACAATTGTAACAGGAGCCATGTCTAGCATCTTTCCAGAAAACATTCCTATTGGAACTATTAAGAAGTTCGACCTTACGACTTCCCAAAGTTTTTACAATATTGAAGTGGCATTGTTCAACGACATGACTAATATTAAACAGGTGTACATTATCAGAAATGAGAATGGTGCTGAAATACGAAGTTTGGAAGAAAAGATAAGTAATGACCAATAATGTATATCTCATAAATGCCCTGCGATTTTTGCTCCTGGTACTGGCGCAGGTATTGGTATTTAATAAACTCAATTTTATGGGGTTTATCAACCCTATGATATATATTCTTTTCTTGTATTGGTATCCTATCAAGCAGCGCCGAGGTGTTTTTATTTTGATAAGTTTCTTGCTGGGGTTCACCATTGACGTTTTTTCAGACACCCTCGCCTTTCATACCATAGCGTGTATAACTATGGCTTATTTACGGCCTGCAATTATGCGTTTTGTCTTTGGTGTAAACTTTGAATTTCAAAGTTTTAAATTAACCAATACTACTAAGGCACAACAAATTACATTTTTAGCGTTTCTAATAATAGGGCATCATACTATTTTCTTTTTGCTCGAAATTTTTAGTTTGGATCATTTGCTCTTACTTTTGAAAAAAATAGTATTTACAAGCATAGGATCCCTCTTACTATGTGTTTTAATTACTTCACTTTTTAGTGCAGAGAAAGAATGAAAAAGATTTTACTTTCTTCCATCATTGTGATCATTGGCTTCACCTTTATTGGCAGGCTTTCCTATTTACAGATCTTTAGTTCTTCCTCCACCCAGATTTTAGAAGATACCGCCATTAAGGCCATATACGATTATCCTGAACGAGGTTATATTTATGACAGAAATGGTGAACTCCTGGTAGCCAATCAACCGGCGTACGATGTGATGGTCATTCCAAGAGAAGTAAAGCCCCTGGATACACTTGAATTTTGTACACTGCTGGGTATTAACAAAACTAAGTTTACTGATAAATTAAAGAAGGCAAGGGTGTATTCGCCGCGTCTTCCTTCTGTACTGGTCCCTCAGCTTTCTAAAGAAGACTACGCACGTCTGCAGGAAAAAATGAGAAAGTACGAAGGTTTTTATATCCAAAAAAGATCGCTTCGTTATTACGCCAGCCATAGTAGTGCTAATGTTTTAGGGTATATCTCCGAAGTAAATGAGGCCGATATTAAAAAGAATCCCTATTACATACAAGGAGAGCTCACAGGTAGAACGGGAATTGAAAAACAGTATGAGGATTATCTAAGGGGTATAAAAGGGGTTAAATACATTCAAAAGGATAGGTTTAACAGAGCTATTGGTCCCTACAAAGAAGGAACCATGGATACCCTTCCGGAACAGGGTAAAGAAATACATGTAACGCTAGACAAGGTTTTACAAGAGTATGGTGAACGTCTTATGAATGGAAAACGCGGCGGCATAGTAGCCATTGAGCCCAATTCTGGTGAGATCCTTACCCTAATCTCGGGGCCCACATATGACCCGGCCTTACTTGTAGGAAGGGAACGGTCTAAAAACTACAGTAAGCTGCACTACGATACCATATCCAAACCCACCTGGGACAGGGCACTTCTTGCACAACCCTCTCCGGGATCACCGTTTAAAACATTAAATGCCCTTATTGCTCTTCAGGAAGGTGTGATAAAACCTGAGACTACCATAAGATGTTACAACGGGTTTTATGTTGGAAATAAGAAAAGAGGATGCCATTGCGGCGGAGGTTTAAGAAACATGAACTCTGGCATTTATAAATCTTGTAATGCATATTTCGCGGGTACATTTCGAAAAATATACGACAAATATCCTACGACCGATGAAGGTATGGATGTTTGGGAGAAACACATTAAAAGCTTTGGCTTAGGCGATTTCCTCGGATATGACCTCCCAACAGGAAGAAAAGGTAGAGTGCCAAACAAGGCTTATTATGACAGGGTATACGGAGACAATAGGTGGGTTTCTTCCTATATCATTTCAAATGCAATAGGGCAGGGCGAAGTTTCTGCAACACCTATCCAACTCGCTAATATGACAGCCGCAATAGCAAATAGAGGGTACTTTTATACCCCTCATATTATCAAAACTATTTCGGGAGAGCCTATTGAAGATCCAAAATATACCACGCCTCATTATACGACCATAGAGAAGCAGTACTTCGGTCCTATCGTTCAGGGAATGGCAGATGTATATACTAAAGGTACGGCCAAATGGCTGCAGATCCCCGGTATTAATATCGCCGGTAAAACCGGAACAGTAGAAAACTATACCAAAATTAATGGCGTCCGTACCCAACTAACAGATCATTCCGTATTTGTTGCTTTTGCCCCGGTTGATAATCCAAAAATAGCACTTGCGGTTTATATTGAGCATGGGTATTATGGATCCAGGTATGCTGGTCATATTGCTTCACTGCTTATTGAAAAATACCTCAAAGGAGTGATCACAAGGACCGATCTGGAGAAGCGTATGTTGGAAAAAACCCTGGATGCAGAATATGCAAAACCATATAGTGGAGAGGAGTTCAAGATAAACGAGTATGTCTGGTAAAAGTGTCCTAAAAAGGGTAGATTGGTTAACCATTTTTATCTTCTTGATGCTAATTACTATTGGCTGGGTCAATATCTACTCTAGTACCTTCACTGATAGTAGTTCTTCCATTTTTGATTTTAATGAGCTGTACGGGAAGCAATTATTTTTTATCGGTGTTAGCCTGTTGGCAGCTTTTATCTTTTTGTCTTTAGAAGCCCATTTCTATGATCGTTTCTCTAGTCTGCTGTACATTATTACCATGGTGCTTCTCCTTGGGCTTTTTCTTTTTGGAAAGACCATAGCAGGGGCTACTTCCTGGTACGACCTGGGATTTTTCAATTTACAACCCTCTGAGTTAGCTAAATTTGCCACAGCTCTAGCCCTGGCTAAATACCTCAGTGATATCCAGACCGATATCAAACGTACCAAAGATCAACTTTTTGCCTTGTTGATAATACTTATCCCGGCTTTGCTCATAATACCTCAGCCCGATCCCGGGAGCGCTCTTGTATTCCTGGCTCTGGTTTTTGTGCTTTTCAGGGAAGGATTTCCTCTTTTCTATTTAGGGATCGCCCTCTTGGCCATTTTAATATTTATTACCACACTCATGTTCGGGACTATATGGGTGAGTATCAGTCTCGCCATAATCATTGCAACCTTTCTGTTGGTAAAAAAGTCGAGCTTTAAAGTACCTATTCTACCTCTCAGCCTTTTCTTTATTATTACCATAGTTTTTTCACTCTCGGTAAATTTTGTTTTTGAAAATGTTTTTGAGCAAAGGCATCGCGACCGATTTAGTCTTTGGCTTCGACTAGAAAAAGATCCTGAAAAATTAGAAGAGATCAGAAAGACCATTGGGTATAATACGTACCAATCCGAAAAAGCAATAGAATCTGGAGGTATCTTTGGAAAGGGATTTTTAGAAGGTACACGAACTAAAGGCGACTTTGTTCCGGAACAACATACTGACTATATCTTTAGCACCGTAGGCGAAGAATGGGGATTTGCCGGTACTGCAACCGTTGTTATACTATTTACCATATTGCTACTCCGACTGGTATATCTTGCCGAACGTCAAAAAAGTGACTTTAGCCGGATGTATGGCTATGGAGTAATTTCCATTTTACTCATCCACTATTTTATCAACATAGGCATGGTTACCGGAATCCTTCCCACCGTAGGGATTCCCCTGCCCTTTTTTAGCTATGGGGGTTCAGCCTTACTTGGCTTTACAGCCCTGCTATTTATTTTCTTAAAGCTAGATGCAAACAGGCTAAATGAATGGCACTAATAACGCCAACGCGATTGTTTCACTTCCTTTTCCAAAAGGTCTTCCTCTTTATCTTCTAATTCCCGAAAAAAATCGATCCCTGTTTCCCCTTCCAACAGGTCTAAAGAAACCTGGAAATCTGTCAGTTGTTTGTCTGTTTCCTGATGTGGTATTAGAAAAGTGATTGTTTCAAGACCACCGGGGGCACCTCGTACAATTATTTTATAAAAGGCATCTGGCACAGCTACAGACTCATACCCAATAGAGGGCAATCCTTTTTTTAAAACGCCCCCGGTAATGACATAGACGGAATCGTACTTCCTGGCCCATTGCCTAACCCTCATTTCCAGTCTGTTCCAAACTCCAGCGTTAAAATCGCGCTTCATTGGACTTATATTGCTGGTGTAAAAAGTCTCATTATAGGCCGCTTCCGAAAACCTGCGATCCCCAGCTGGGCACAAATGACCCCTGTCATATCCTGAGTTCTTATAATTTCGCCAATCTGCAGAATTTGAAGATACTTTGGGATCTTCAATAAAATAAGGTCTTTTACGATCGTCTGAAGTTATATGAGATCGCTTCAACTCATACACAACCCATTCGGCCTGTTCTTCAGACTCATTATAAGAAAGCCCGTAATAGTTATGAAAGATCACCACATTAGTTGTTGAAGAAGGAAGTATATACGAAGGAATCGCCTTTCCCTCTTCAAATACTGCCACTTCGGTATTATTTGGCCAAAAGAATTTCTCAATAGCCCAAAAAAGAATCATAACTAGTAGTAGTAAGACCGTATAGATAATTCGGTCTTTATTTACTGATCTCATAAGATGATTTCAAGGTATTTTTGACCTGACTAAAATACATCAATTTTAAGGAGGAAGCCCTACCTTTATGTTGTAAGGATAGATGAAGAAATTCGACTATTCATTGGATTCATTCAATACTAATTTTAAAGAAAGAAATAGAACATGCTCACTTGGAAAGATGTTATACACTATGCGGTAAGCGGCAATCCGGTTCCCGATACAAGATTAGAAAGAACCGAAACTGAATGGAAGAAGATCCTAACTCCTACCCAATTCAGGATCACACGTCAAAAAGGGACAGAATCTCCTCATTCCGGAGCGCTTTGCAGTATTTATGAAGCTGGAAAATATGCCTGTGTCTGTTGCAGCACCCCTCTTTTTGATTCCACCATTAAATTTGATTCGGGAACAGGCTGGCCCAGCTTTACACAGCCCATAAAAGAAAATGCGATACAGTATGATAAAGACAGTTCTTATGGAATGGTACGGGTAGAGGTAATGTGTAATACCTGTGATGCCCATTTAGGTCATGTATTTCCCGATGGCCCCGAACCAGGCGGTTTGCGTTATTGCATTAATTCTGAGTCAATGGAACTCCTAAAAGAAGCTAAGATCAATGAGTAATCTTACCAATGAAGTAGCCACAGTTGGCGGTGGATGTTTCTGGTGTACAGAAGCTGTTTTCCAGGAAGTAAAAGGGATCCATAAAGTGGTTTCTGGCTATACGGGTGGCAATGCACCTGGCAAACCAACCTATAGGGAAGTCTGTTCAGGTTTAACCGGGCATGCCGAGGTAGTGCAGATCACCTATGATCCTGGGGTACTCTCCTACCACGACCTTTTGGTGATCTTTATGACCACCCACGATCCTACCACTATGAATAGACAGGGTGCTGATGTGGGCACTCAATACAGATCTGTGATCTATTACCACAATGAAGAACAAAAAATAACGGCAGACATGGTTATTGCGGAGTTGGCAGCATCTTTTGATGCCCCCATTGTGACAGAAGTAAGTCCCTTGGCCACTTTTTATGAGGCAGAAGAGTATCACCAGGATTATTACAAGAATAATTCCAGACAGGGGTATTGCAGTTTTGTGATCACTCCAAAACTCAACAAATTACGCAAGCTGCACATAGATAAATTAAAAAAGGCTTGAGGAAATTCTTAGACGCATGAATAGTTTTGTAAATGGGCTAATCTGAAGAACTATTTTAGTCTAATTCATAAAAAAAGGGCCCTATTTAGGGCCCTTTGAAATATAGATTTTTTGTTTATCCCTTTACGTGGGCTAATTTTTCATTCTTTATATTATTGATCTTTAGGTCTCTAAGTACGTTGATAGCTTCTTCTATGTACACGTCCTTTGCAAGATTAATATGCCAACGATTTCTTTTTTCCCGCAGTACAGAATCTTGTGTGAACAACTGTTGCTCGTATTTTAAAGATTCGAAAGTGAGTTTGGAATCATATTCAGATAACTTTTTAAAGTAATCCGATTTTGCTCTGCTTTCTTTATCACGCGTCTTATAAAGATCATAGTTCAAGGGCATAGACGTTTCGTCTTGTTGATCTTTTAACCATTTAGCATTTTCCTCTATAAGTTCGATCTGCGGATTGGATGCTATTCTTTTGTTACTCTCCTCAAGGGTTTTTTCAAAATCTATATACCCATCCCACACTTTGTATTTGGCAGGTTCTATCTTATCCCAGTTCAGGGCATTGGCCTGTCCTTTTTCACCCAAAACAATATAGCGATAACGATCCGGGATCACCACATCACTTTTTACGCCTTCCAATTGATTAGATTCTCCATTGATACGGTAGAACTTCTGAATAGTTACTTTTATGGCACCCAGATCTCCGTATTCATTTACATGAACTACATTCTCTAAGGGATACATGGTTTGTACAGTTCCTTTTCCAAAGGTCTGGTTACTTCCAATGATAATAGCTCTTTTATAATCTTGCATAGCCGCCGCAAGAATTTCGGAAGCAGATGCTGAAAATTCATTCACAAGAATAACCAATGGTCCATCCCACTGAATTCGTTCATCCTTGTCATCATAGACATTCTTTTCATTATTAGAAGCTCGCACCTGAACTACAGGCCCGTCTTTTATAAATAGTCCGGCCATATCAATAGCGGTCCTAAGCGACCCTCCTCCATTATCACGAAGGTCGAGGATCAATCCTTCTATTCCTTCTTCTTTTAATCGTTCTATTTCTTTTGCTACATCACTGGCAGCATTTCTGTCTGCGTAATCTTTAAAATCTGCATAAAAACCGGGGAGGTGGATCAATCCAAATTTTTCATCCTTTTTGATCACTTTGGCCGATTTGGCATACGATTCCTCAATCTCTACCACATCCCTAACAATGGCTATTTCTTCAATGGTACCATCTACTTTACGTACGGTTAGGTTTACAGTTGTTCCTTTTGGGCCTTTAATGAGTTTTACGGCATCATCTAACGGCATTCCTACAATATTCACAGCTGTCTCATTTGCCTGACCTACTTTTATGATCTCATCTCCAACTTCCAGTAACTGTCCTCTCCATACCGGACCTCCTGAAATAATCTCAGTGATCTTTGCACCTTCTGGTTCTGCCTGGAGGCGAGCTCCAATACCTTCGAAACGTCCGGATATCTGACGGTCAAAATAGTCTTTATCCTCAGGGGCAAAATACGCCGTATGAGGGTCGAACTTATCTACTATAGTATTGATAAATTGCACAAAACGATCCTTGCGTTCCAGTTTATCAACAAAGTCGAAGAACTCCATTAATTGTTTCCGTGTTACTTCTCTAGATTCCTTTTCCACTTCCTTCATTGAGAGTGAATTGTATTTAGGATCGTCCTTTTTCTTTTGGATCTCATCCTTTAACTTGGAATCAAAAGTATTAAGGGTCCAGAATTTCAGTTGTTTTCTCCACCGTTCCTTCAGTTCGGATTTGGAACTAGTGAATGGTCTCTTATCGTAATCTGAATTCATGGTTTCCTCTACGGTGTAATCAAAAGGGTCATCGAGAACTTCCTCAATGATCACCTTAACCTCATCCATTCGCTGTATATAGCGTTCGTGTACCAGGTTAAAAAAGGAAATATCAGTATTCTTTATCTGATCATCGATCTGAAACTTATATTGCTCGAAATCCCTGATATCTTCGGCCTGAAAGTAGCGTTTGGTAGGATCTAGTACATCTATAAAATCTTCAAATACTTCCACCGAAAAATCATCATTGATGTCTTTTGGCGCGTAATGGCCCTTTTCAAGGATATAGGTGATGATGTCTAATAAAAGTTTGTCCTTATCGTTGCTTTCAAAGGTCTTATTGGTAAAACTACAAGAGGCAACTGCAATAAGAACGGCTAAAAAGCCTAAAACAAGATTCTTTTTCATGTATATGTTTTTTTCATTCGGGTCTAGCTAACATCATGAAATGCCCTTTAAACCCACTCTTCATAAAAGTAATCAATTCCCTAAGATATAGAAAAAACCATGCCATAAAACGCCCCTGGCTATAATTTTTTGTTAAAGGCTATCCGAGGTAATCCTGAGTAAAAACGTATTTTTACGCCGTAAAGTATGCGGCATGAGTAAACCTTTGATCCTGGTAACCAATGATGATGGAATAACGGCTCCCGGCTTACGTGCTCTTGTAAAGAGTATGCAGGAACTTGGAGAGGTAGTGGTGGTTGCCCCAGATAGCCCTCAATCTGGCATGGGACATGCCATAACCCTTGATAATACCCTATATTCCAAAAGAGTGGTCATAGATGCTTCAAAAGATGCTGCAAAAGAATATAGCTGTAGTGGAACTCCCGCAGATTGCGTAAAACTGGCCCTCCAGGAGCTATTGGATAGAAGACCCGATATTTGCATCAGTGGTATTAATCACGGATCCAATGCCTCAATAAATGTTATTTATTCTGGTACTATGAGCGCAGCTATTGAAGCCGGAATTGAAGGAATTCCTGCCATAGGATTTTCGTTATGCGACTATTCATGGGAAGCCGATTTTGCCCCTGCTCAAGAAGCAATAAAAAAAATAGTGGCTGAAGCCCTCAAAAATGGCATTCCAAAAGGTGTGGTTCTCAATGTAAATATTCCCAAAGTAGCTCACGGAGAAATAAAAGGAATCAAAGTTTGCAGACAAGCCCGAGCCAACTGGAAGGAGAAATTTGACAAACGAACCAATCCTTCAGGAAAGGAATATTATTGGCTTACCGGTGAATTTCAACTCCTGGATAAAGGAGAAGATACTGATGAATGGGCGCTTTCTAAAGGCTATATATCCGTAGTGCCTACACAATTCGATCTAACGGCGCATCATACAATACAGGACATCAATACATGGAATTTAAATGAATAGAAAGAAAGAAGTGATCATAGGTTTTGTAGTAGGGCTTATTGCCAACGCCATAGGTACCCTGCTTTATATACTGCTATTTTCAGAACTGGGATTAACAGAAACTTTTAAGGCGGCAGATGCCCAGGGATATTTAGGTAGCTTATTGGCTCTGGGTGCCATTCTAAACCTGGTTGCCTTTTTTGCGTTCTTAAGATTGAGAAGAGACCAACGTGCCAAAGGAGTTTTGATGGCTACTTTACTAACAGCTCTTATCATATTGTACTACAAGGTATTCTAAAATGAAGTACTATATCATAGCGGGGGAAGCATCTGGGGATTTACACGGTTCTAACCTCATAAAAGCATTACGGACGGAGGATTCTGAAGCCGTCATTCGTTGTTGGGGAGGTGATCTGATGGAAAAGGCCGGAGGTACTTTGGCGATGCACTACAAAGAACTAGCTTTTATGGGCTTTTCGGAAGTCATTGGAAACCTTAGAAAGATCTTTAAAAACATTTCCTTTTGTAAAGAGGATATAGCCAACTTTCAACCAGATGTGGTCATTTTTATTGATTTTTCCGGATTTAACCTAAGGATTGCCTCCTGGGCCAAGCAACTTGGCTACCGCACCAATTATTATATCTCTCCCCAGGTCTGGGCCTCAAGAGCGGGTAGAATTCAAAAGATCAAAGCATCTATAGATGTCATGTATGTGATCCTTCCATTTGAGAAGCAGTTCTATGAAGAGAAATATAATTATCCAGTACATTTTGTAGGTCATCCCTTGCTAGATGCCATTGATTCTCAACCTGATTTAGAAGCTGAAGAATTTAGAAAGGAACATCAACTAGATCCCAAAAAGAAGATCATTGCATTGTTGCCAGGAAGCCGTAAGCAGGAGGTTGAAAAAATGCTTTCTATTATGCTTTCGGTAGGCCCTGCATTTCCGGAGTATCAATTCGTAATTGCGGGAGCACCAAGTTTAGATGATACTTTCTACAAACCGTTTCTGAAAAATGCACAGGTCCATTATGTTACCAACCAGACCTATGCCCTATTGCGTTGTGCATATGCAGCACTGGTAACCAGCGGAACCGCAACTCTGGAAACTGCCCTTTTCAAGGTACCACAAGTAGTGTGCTATAAAGGAAGTTGGGTGTCTTATCAAATAGCAAAGCGCATTATTACCCTGAAATATATTTCACTGGTCAATCTCATCATGGATAAAGAAGTGGTGAAGGAACTTATCCAAAACAACCTTACCACGGCAGCACTCACACAGGAATTAAAAGAAATCTTATCAGGTCCAAAACGAGATGCTATCTTAAAAGATTACGACATCCTGGAGAAGAAATTGGGAGGTCCTGGGGCAAGCGAAAATGCCGCAAAAAAAATTGTTGCATCTTTAAAAGACACTACGCAATAAGGAGTTTTATTGTTCGTTCAGATCTAAGGATATCCTATTACTTACGTACAGAGTGCAAAGCGACTTCAGAAATAATCCTTAATTTTGATGGAAGGACGCTTCTATCTTCATGACCTATGATGAACAAAACTCTTATGGTTGCCCTGTGTCTCAGCATCGTTTCTTGCGGTGTTGCAAAGAAAAAGACCACCTACGCAAGCCAACGTAAAATCACGGTAGAGGTAGTAGAAAACTCAAATTATAGTGAGGAAGAAGTGAGTGTTGAGGAACCTCTTGAAGAGACGACCACACTTGAAAAGTCTGAAGATATAATTGATACTGCGCTGAGTTATTCCGGAGTGCGTTATAAATATGGTGGTACTACGCGCAAAGGGATAGACTGTTCTGGATTACTTTATATTTCCTTTATGGAACACGACATCTATCTCCCCCGTATATCTTTCTATATGGCCCATGAAGGCAAGCGTATTGATCTTGAGGAAGTAACCAAGGGAGATCTTTTATTCTTTACAACATCAAAACGCAGGAAAAGAATAAACCATGTAGGCCTTGTGGTAGCAATTGAAGGTGAGGAGATCAAATTTATTCATGCCACCACTTCTCGGGGGGTTATTGTTTCTTCACTTCGGGAAGGATACTGGAATTATGCTTTCGTAAAAGCCACGCGGATCTTATGAGATGAAACCCTATGATTTTATTTCGGTAAAACTCAGTAGTGCCCTAATTCTAGGCATTCTCATAGGTCGCTTTCTCAATATTTCAATTGACTCCGCTTTCCTGATCTTGAGCTTTTCCTTACTTCTTGTTTTACTTCTCTACATATTTGAGCCCTATAGAAAGGGAATTTATTTTGGTCTAAGCATCTTGCTGGCTACCAATAACCTGGGCATCTTAGCTGTTTCTTTAGCCCAGCCCAAACTATGGCCAGATCATTATTCAAAAGTCGCATTCTCTGAAGACAGTGTTTGGGAGTTACAACTGCGCAGGGTCCTAAAATCGAATACTTTTTCTGAACGATACTTGTTTGATGTGCAATCTGTGAATGGCATAGAATCTCGTGGCATCCTGTTAGCAAGCACTAAAAAAGATTCTCATTTTTTAACGTATGAAGTAGATGATATACTGCATTATTGGGGGCCAATTCGTCCTATTTCTCCTCCCGCCAATCCACATCAATTTGCCTATGATAAATATATGGAAACCCAGGGTGTTTATGATCAGATACAACTAAAGGCTGAGAATATTCTGAAACGATCTAAAGGCATAAATACCTTAAGGGGGAAAGCCGCCTGGTTTCAGTCATTCATTCTCCAAGCCTTAGAGAGAACTTCTATAGAAAAGAAAGAACTAGGCGTTCTGCAAGCCATCTTATTAGGGCAAAGGAACAAGCTTGATGCAGGCATTTATAAAGATTACCAAAATGCCGGTGCGGCACACGTACTGGCTGTATCCGGGCTCCATATTGGCATCTTACTGCTGCTACTTCAGGCGCTCTTAAAGCCTTTAAAAGCAATACGTCATGGCTCATCTATAATAATGGGCTTGGTTGTATTTACATTGTGGAGCTATGCGTTCTTCACTGGTCTCTCCCCCTCTGTTGTAAGAGCAGTAACCATGTTCTCTTTTGTAGCCTACGCCCTGTTTTTAAATAGGCCCACCAGTATTGTAAATATTCTGGCCTTGTCTGTCTTTACTATCTTGCTTATTCACCCCATGTTCCTGTTTCAAGTTGGGTTTCAGATGAGTTATGCGGCTGTGTTCGCAATCGTATGGATCTATCCTGTTTTAATGAAATTATGGAATCCCAGGCACTGGTTCTTAAAAAAAGGTTGGCAACTTTTTTCAGTAAGCCTTGCTGCTCAGGCCGGGGTACTTCCCATATCGATATTCTATTTCCATCAATTTCCAGGACTCTTTTTTCTCTCCAATATTCTGATCGTTCCCTTTCTTGGGATCTTGCTTGGATTGGGAATTGTTGTGATCATCCTCTCTGCCATTAACTTGTTACCAAATAGTATTGCTGTTTTTTACAATCTGCTACTCAAAACCATGAATGAGGTAGTACAGTGGGTTGGTGAACAGGAACACTTTATATTCGATGAATTATCTATAGACCCTGTAACCCTGATACTTGGCTATCTATTGCTTTATTTTGTTATTATTGGGATACTGCAACGAAGATCTCGATGGGTGTTGAACATGGGCATCTGCGTCCTCAGCATTCAGCTATGGACATTCTATCGGGCCTATAGGAGCTCGCAAAAAGAAAGCTTTATTATTGTTCAGCAAATGGCCAATACCGGACTCCTTTATCAAAAAGGAAGAACACTTCAAATAATGCCTCAGGATAGCACGAGTCTGGAATATTTGGTAAGCAACTATGTCATCAAGGAGTTTCTTGGTTCCATTGAATATAGTACCATCCCAAATGCATTTAGTTTTGATGATCAACGATGGATAGTGATAGATAGTAGCGCAATTTTTCCTCCCAATACTTCCAGGCCCATAGTTCTTATAATGACACAATCGCCCCGTATCCATTTGGAAAGATTAGTTGCAAGTACACAACCGGAAATGGTGATCGCAGATGGCAGTAATTATCCCGCTGATGTTGCCCGCTGGAAAAAGAGTTGCAATAAAATGGGAATACCCTTTTATTCCACCAGTGAAAAAGGAGCCTATCTTTTAAAAGCCGAATAAAGGATTTACCTAATTCCGTGCATCATGCGTTTAAGGGGCCTGTTAAGTACTATAGATATTAGGCCAAGCAGTACGCAGAGTATCGTAAAGATCAGGAAAAAGCTACTTAAAGAATATTCAGCAGTGATCTCATCTATCATTCCACCAAGGGTTCCTGCCATTTTCTGTCCTATGGCAATGGCAAGGTACCAGATCCCAAACATAAATCCGATCATCCTTGGAGGTACCAATTTACTGAGATAGGAAAGCCCTACGGGAGAAACACAAAGTTCGCCCATAGTGATCAGAAGATAAGCTAGGATCAAATAGATCATACTTACCGAGGCGGTTGCCGCACCTGGTGCTATGTTCAGTGTGCCGAAAACAAGAACGGCAAAACCCAGACCCTGGAGAATAAGTCCGATGCCGTATTTGTGAGCTGCACTGGGATTGTATTTGCTCTCCCACCAACGAGAAAACAAGGGTGCCAGGGTAATGATAAAGAAAGAATTTAAAATGGCGAACCAACTCGCCTCTACCTCGTTCCCTTCCTGGGCAAATTTTTCATAGAGACGAAATATCAAAAGTCCCCAAATACCAAGAAAAGCAATTGCCAGGGCAATGTTAGAAAAAGGGATCCTGGAATAGGTCTTTTTAAAGAGCAGATACAATACCCAGGTAATGATCATCATTGGTACCGTTGTGAGCAGCGCATCAACGATCTTAAAGATCAGGGATGCAGAACCAGTAAGTGTTCTGTCCGTATAATCTCTGGCAAAGATCGTCATAGTGCCCAGGTTCTGTTCAAAGGTGGCAAAGAAGATCACGGTAAATATCCCGAAAATGGAAACCGCAAAGATCCTGTTTCGCACCAACTTTGTATACCTAAGGGTACGGCTAATGATAAGGATCAAAAATAGTAACAATGCAGTCAGCACTGTGACGGCGGATCCGTCTAACTCATCACCCGAAAATGGTAACCGCAAGGTAAAATCGAGGAAGTTTATATTCTCTATCTTAGATAACGGATCATTAAATAAGAACAGTAGACCTCCAATGGAGGATAGTATAATTAGAATATAATCGAGCCTGGTAAAAGGATTGAGCTTCTCTTCTACTTCCAGCTCAGCAGCATCAACATTGTCATTTATTTCCGATGCTTTCATAGGTTTATCTCCTATTTTCCCAAAGAGATCACCAGCCAGCCAAAATTGAATCATACCAAGGAACATAAAAATCCCCGCCAAGCCAAATCCCCATGACCATCCGTAATTTTCAGCCAGGTATCCGCATAGCATCATTCCGAAAAATGCGCCTGCATTCACCCCCATATAAAAAATAGTGTAGGCACCGTCCTTTTTTGATTCTTTGCCCCTGTACATCTCTGAGATCACCGAAGTAATATTTGGTTTAAAAAATCCGGTTCCTATGATCAGAAGCGCAAGACCTACATAGAGAGACCATACGGTTTCAATTGTCATACAGGCATGACCCAGGGTCATCACAGCACATCCTATGATGATCGCTTTCTTATACCCAATTAGTTTATCTGCAATATACCCGCCAAGGATAGGGGTTAAGTATAAAAGAGAGGCATAGGTACCAATGAGTGCCAGAGCATGTTCTCTGGGCCATTCCCAACCCGGGTTATCCCCAATTATAGGTGCCGTTAAGAATAATACCAGTAGAACCCGCATTCCGTAAAAGGAAAAACGTTCCCACATTTCGGTAAAGAAAAGCACAAATAGTCCGGCCGGATGACCGAGTACTCTGTCTTTGAATAGATTCTCAATATCGGTATTCATAGATCACGGTTTGGTTATACGAAATTAGTTAGCATCCTTTCTTAAAATAAAAAGTTAGGATTGTGTACTAGTGACTCATGTCTCGTTCTTGTTCCTCCGCCTTATGGGTGAGTCTTTTCAAAGGTTTGAGAATAGTGATCACCAATAATCCAAAGATGACACAAAAGATAGTGATCCCTGCAAAAATGTTGAGTTCTCCTGCTTCTGATGCCGATTCTCCAATTAATCCGGCTACTTTATTTCCCAGGCCGGTCGCAGCAAAATAGACACCCATCATAAGGGCACCATATCGTACAGGAGCTAACTTAGTGATAAAGGAAAGAGCTACGGGCGAGGCACATAATTCCCCTATTGTATGGAAAAGATAGGCCAACGCTAACCAGTATAAAGCAGATTTACCTAGTGTTTCGTATTGCATGGAAGCAAAGACCATAAACACAAAGCCTAATCCCATAATGATCACCCCATTTGCCATTTTAAAAAGTGAAGAAGCTTCCTTTCCTCTGTGTTTCCACCATAACCAGAAATTGGCAACAGGCACTGCAAACACTATAATATAAAAAGGATTGAAGAATTGAAATGCCGCAGCAGGGATCTCATACCCAAATACAAAACGATCTGTTCTGTTCTCTGCGTATAAATTCATGAGTCCGCCTGCCTGTTCAAAAGCACCCCAAAAGACGATCACTATTATAAACGAAAGTAATAGTACCAAATACCGGTCCTTTTCCACTTGGGACCTAAGGTCTTCGTAAATGGTAAACATCATACCTATAACTACTGCCAGAAAAATAAAGAAAACCATATACGCGATCTTTTGGTCCCCGATAAAATACCAGGCGGCAATACTCGATAAAACCGCCAACAACATTGTTATTGTCAGTGGTCTGGTGGTACTAAATTGTTGTATAAAAATTTCTTTAATAGAGACATCATCGCTGCTAGACTCTATCTCTTTAGGTTTGTTCCCAACAGTTATCAGATATTTCTGACCAGAAAGATAAATGACCTGTCCCAATACCATCCCTATAGCGGCAAGACCAAAACCGGCATGCCAACCCCACTCATCGGCCACCCAGGCTACCAATAATGCCGCCAGTGCTGCACCCGTATTAATTCCTATATAGAAAATAGAAAACCCTTTATCTCTTCGTTCATCACCCTGCTCGTACAAGCCTCCTACCAGAGTAGAAATATTTGGTTTTAGCATTCCAACACCTGCAATGATCAATCCCAGACCAGTGTAAAAAGCCCACATCAGTTCCACGGACAGGATACCATGACCTGCTACCAGCAAAAACCCGCCAATCATTACGGCTCGTTTCTGGCCTATGATCTTATCTGCTATGATCCCCCCGGGAATAGACGCCACATATACCAACATGGTATACCATCCATAAAGAGACAAGGCCTCGCCATCTAACCACCCTAAGCCGGGATTATCTCCTCTGGTCTGTGCCGTAAGGTAAAGTACAAGAATACCCCGCATGCCATAATAGGAAAAACGTTCCCACATTTCGGTCATAAACAAGATATAAAGACCAGTTGGATGTCCAAAAAGTTCTTTTTGATGAGCTGGTTTTGTTGTCGTTGCCATAATTATTTCCTCGTTTGGTTAAAGATTCTCTTTGATGAAATTGGTCATTTTTGTATACAATTGCAGCCGCGTATTACCCCCGGAAATACCGTGATTCTTATCCGGATAAATGGCCCAATCGAACTGTTTATTGGCCTGAACAAGCGCTTCAATCATTCGCATGCTATTCTGCACATGTACATTGTCATCGCCGCCGCCATGGACTAGTAAATACTTTCCTTTCAATAGGTGCGGGTAGGTCAACGGACTATTCTCATCGTATCCGCTGGCATTTTCCTGAGGTGTTTGCATAAACCGTTCAGTGTACACTGTATCATAAAAGCGCCAGCTTGTTACTGGTGCCACAGCGATAGCCATTTCAAATGTGTCATTCCCTTTTAAGATACAATTAGAGGCCATAAAACCTCCGTAACTCCATCCCCAGATCCCGGTCCTGTCCTCATCAATAAAATCAAATTCACTGAGTTTTTTAGCCACAGCGATCTGATCTTCCACTTCATATTTCCCCAATTCCTTATAGGTCATTTTTTTAAAATCTCTTCCTTTTAATCCTGTACCCCGGCCATCTACACAGGCCACTATAATGCCTTCCTGAGCCAGCATCTGATGCCAGTAATCATTATTCCCTAACCACCTATTGGCCACTTGTTGAGAACCAGGACCGCTGTATTGGAATAAGAAAAGAGGATACTTTTTGGAAGCATCAAAGTTGGCTGGTTTCACCATCCACATATTAAGGTCGAACCCATTGATGTTTATAGTAGAGAATTCTTTAGGGCTGGTGGTATACCCGGATAGTTTATCAGCTAATGCTGAATTATCAAGGATATCTTTCACCTTCTCCCCGTTTGAGGCTTTATGCAGGGTGTACACATAAGGCCTACTGGCACTCGAAAAAGTATTGATAAAATAAGTAAAATTCGTGCTAAAAGCAGCACTGTTGGTTCCTGCCTTATCGGTTAGTCTTTTCTTATTCCTTCCGTTGACCCTAATACTGTACACATCTCTGTTGATAGATCCGTTTTCAGTACTTTGATAAAAAATGGTTTTCTTTTTAGTATCAAAACCATAATAGTTGGTCACTTCCCATGGCCCTTTGGTAAGTTGAGTTTTTAGAGATCCGTTAGAATTATGCTGATAAATATGATTGTATCCGTCCTTTTCACTAGTCCAGATAAAACTGTCATCTTCCAAAAAGGTCAGATTGTCTGTTATATCTACATAGGCCTCGTCTTGTTCCTCAAGCAATAAGGAAACGGAAGCGTTCTTTGCGTTAACGGTGTATATCTTAAGATGATTTTGAAGACGATTTAGCGTCTGAACACTAAGTTCATGGGTATTGTGCTTCCATTGGATCCTCGGAATATAGTAAGCTTCCGGCAAGGATATATTTGTGGTCGATTTGTTTCCTATGTTGTACAAGTGTAGTGTTACTGTAGAATTATCTTCACCTGCTTTCGGATATTTAAATCGGTATTGAGAAGGATATAAGTCGGCCCCATATACATCCATGGAAAACTCCGGAACTGCCTGTTCATCAAACCGCAGGAAGGCAAGCATGGTACCATCGGCATTCCAGTCAAAGGCTCTTACAAAAGCAAATTCCTCTTCATACACCCAATCTGTTACCCCATTTATTACAGCATTGATCTCACCGTCTGAAGTTAACTGTTCTGTGTTTCCGGAAATTAGGTTGCGTATAAAAAGATTGTTCGCAAAAACATAGGCTACTTTATTTCCGTCTGGCGATAATAAAGGGACCATGATCTTTTCATCAGATATCTTTTGAGTAACCTTGGTGGCGACATCATATACAAAGTATACTGCTCTTCTGGAATGGCGGTAAATAGATTCTACTTCAGTTGCAAGCAAAATTTTCGATTCATCTTCATTAAAACTGTACGAGGTGAAATAAGGAATTCCGTTAGCCGGAGAAGAGGCGATTATGGTCTCTGCTTTGCTGCAGGGTCTCGTACTCATACTTCTCAATACTACTTGTTCCACTAACCCTATTTATATCTAGGAGGGTATAATGATTTCCATCATTCATAGACCTCAGAGCATCCATTCCTTTGGTGGCAAATGCACCTTGCCAAATTTCTTCCAGCGATATTTTTTTCTGTTGTGTATAAACAAGAGTAGTTGCCGAGAGAAAAAGCAGCAAGAAGAGGTATTTTTTCATTCCTGGTGTTTGTTTAGATTCAAACCCTCAAGTTTACTAATATTTTCCCTAAAAAAATAACTTTCCACCATGCAATTAACCAGCCGACGCTTTGCTTGCCTAGCTATTTTGTTTACAAAATGCCTATTTCTATTCCAGATGTAGTGTAAAAGGAAATACCGTCAATATCACTATCTTTGACCGCATATACAACATTATAATGCCCTCACCTATTGAAGGATTTTCAAAGCTAGCGAAAGAAGAAAAGATACGATGGATCGCTGAGCAATATACCCATGATCCGGAGGTTAGTAGTTCCCTTATAAAAACCTATTGGAATAATGACACTGCCTTGCAGCAGTTGCACGATGAATTCATTGAGAATACACTCACTAATTTCTACTTGCCATTAGGCATTGCCCCCAACTTTTTGATCAATGGGAAACTGTATGCAATCCCAATGGCCATTGAAGAAAGTTCCGTGGTAGCAGCTGCCAGCAAGGCTGCTAAGTTTTGGCTATCCCGGGGTGGCTTTACCACCAAAGTACTGGGTACCGAAAAAATAGGACAGGTTCATTTTATGTTTCAGGGGGATCCCAACCGACTAAAGGCCTTCGTTGAACATATCCAACCACTTTTTTTAAGCGAAACACAGTCCATTACCAAGAATATGGTAGCCCGTGGCGGCGGTATTAAAAAGGTGGAGCTGAGAGACAAAAGCAGGGATCTAAAGGATTACTACCAATTGCATTGCACTTTTGAGACCCTCGATGCCATGGGGGCCAATTTTATAAATTCTTGTCTTGAACAATTTGCAAAAACTTTACAGCGCGAAGCAAGCACCTCATCCATCTTGCAGGCGGAAGAACGACATCTGGAAGTTGTGATGAGCATCCTTTCCAATTATGTTCCCCAATGTCTTGTACGAGCTGAGGTTAGTTGCCCGGTAGAAGATTTGGGTTCTGTAGGAGGCATCAGTGCTCACGAATTTGCTGAAAAAATGATGAGGGCCATTTCTATTGCTAATATTGAGCCCTTTAGAGCGGTTACTCATAATAAGGGGATCATGAATGGGATAGATGCCGTTGTCCTGGCTACAGGCAATGATTTTAGGGCCGTAGAAGCCGGTATACATGCCTATGCTTCCAAGGATGGTACCTATAAAAGTTTAACCCATGCAAGCCTTGAAAACGATGTATTTCGTTTCTGGATAGAGATCCCACTCGCTCTGGGTACCGTAGGCGGACTCACAAGCTTGCACCCACTTGCAAAATTGTCTTTAGAGATATTGCAGAAACCTTCGGCTGAAGATCTGATGGGAATGGTAGCAGTAGCAGGATTGGCTCAAAACTTTGGAGCCGTTCAATCATTGGTTACTACAGGAATTCAGCAGGGACATATGAAAATGCACCTCTTAAATATTCTGAATCAAATGGAGGCCACTGATGATGAAAAGAAAAAGCTGGTAGAACATTTCAAAAAACACAGTGCTACTCACAGTGCCGTGGTGGATGCATTACAGGAATTAAGAAAGTCTTCGTAAATGAATGTCAGTTACCACAGTAACGGAAAGCTATTACTTACGGGTGAATACGCTGTCCTTGATGGGGCAATGGCTCTGGGCCTTCCTTGTCGTCTGGGGCAAGGACTGAAAATTAGTGAACACCCAGGAGATGGTTTAGTTTGGCAAAGTCTGGACCACAACCAAGTACCGTGGTTTGAGACCAGGTTTGAGGCTTCTGAATTAAAGTCGAAAACACCTAAAACCACAACCTCTGGCATTCGGGATACCCTCCTGTATATACTACGGGGAGCGATCGCATTAAATCCTGATTTCCTGCATAAACTTCAGGGACATTCAGCCACTTCGGAACTCGAATTTCCCCGAGATTGGGGGCTGGGCAGCTCCTCAACACTTATCAACAATATAGCGCAATGGGCAGAGGTTAATGCCTATACATTATTGTGGAACACCTTTTCAGGGAGTGGGTACGATATTGCCTGTGCACAAAACAAGCAGCCGCTCACATATCAGTTAAAGGGTACTACGCCACAGGTAGAACTTCTGAAGTTTAATCCTCCGTTCACCAAGGAACTTTTTTTTGTGCATCTCAATAAAAAACAGAATAGCCGAGAGGGAATTAGGCGATACAAAAAAGTAGTAGCGAACCAACAACACTTTTTAGATGAGGTCTCAGAGATCACAAGGGCAGTTATAGCATGTAACAATCTTGCCAATTTTCAGGAATTGCTCTTGCGGCATGAAGATCTTTTATCTGAAACCATGCAACTTCAAAGAATACAAGACCAACTGTTTCCCGATTTTAAAGGGCTAATTAAAAGTTTAGGGGCATGGGGTGGCGATTTTGTACTCGCCATGGGCACAGATCGTATTCCGGAATACTTTAATTCCAGGGGCTATACAACTGTTCTTTCTTACGATGAACTGGTACTATAAAAAAAGCCCCGGTTCTAAAACCAGGGCCCTATAGCGTATGTTTTCTGATCTAGTAGAAAATAGACCGGTTGTCTTCTATCTCTGCTTTCTCTTTTAAGGCGTTTACAATACTGTTTGCTACGCTAGAGGCATTGGCCGCTTGCAAGGTATTGGCATAGGTGACATAATTGTCGAGTGCCGGTGCTTCTTCCTTATTGGTGACTTCAAACATAAACACCCCAGATTCACCGATAATGAGTTTAGAAGTATCTCCTGTGTTCATTGAAAAGGCAGTACCTACTACAAGAGGTTCTCTTCCTGCTCCGGGAATGGTAGGTGTTTTTACCGTTAGGGCAGTAGCTGTTGAAATATTTGTATTGTTAGATGAAGCTATATCTGCCAAAGATTTTCCTGTGTTGGCAGCCTTGATCTTTTCAGCCTTCTTTTTCTTTCGAAGTAAAGGAAGTACGGTTACTGAGGCATCTTCCACATCCATAAGTCCTTTTTTATAGGTAGCAGTTAATTGAACTACAGCATAGCCGTTATTTATATCAAATCGTTTTATGTCACCTAAATTGGTATCGTCTGCAAAGGCCCATTGTACTATCCTTCTCTGGGCTCCAAGGCCGGGCAGGTTTTCGTCCATTGCCTTTAGCTTGTTTACAGGTCTAACTACATAGTCGTTTTCCTTCGCTACGTCATTTAGACTTTTTTCAGAATCTACAGCTGCCATTTCAAACTTGGTGGCATCAGTGAACAATGTATTAATAGTTTCATCTGAAGGCTCAATATCTCTGCTAAGTGTGGCAAGTTGAACCTGATCTCGTTTGTCATCTACTTTTACAATATGATATCCAAATTCTGTCTCTACAAGGCCAATATGCCCCATTGGGTTACCAAATGCAAAGTCGTTAAACTTTGGTGTCATAACCCCTTCCTGGAAATATCCAAGATCTCCTCCTCTAGGAGCTGAAGGTCCATCAGAATTATCTCGGGCTAGCTGTGCAAAAATGGCGTCTGGCTTTAGAGCATTCTCTAAAACTTCTTTAGCCTTTTCTTCGGCCTCTTCTTTGGTTCTTTTTACATCAGGATTGGCCCGCTCTGCACCTTCATAGGTGATCAGAATATGGCTGGCTTTAACAGATCCGTTAGGTTTCTTGGCCATCATACGCGATATCTTGAATACATCCCCATCCCGGTAAGGTCCAAAAAATTCACCTACTTTCAAGTTCATCAGTGAGTCTGCAAATTTTGCCGGTAGTTCGTTTTGAGTTTTAAAGATAGTATCGTATTTAGCATCAGAATTCCTGTCCAGGAATGCAGCCACATCTTTGGTACTTCTGAATCCCGGAATAGTCACAGTGGTATCTCTATCTGCAAAATATTCCTCAGTGTCATCAAGCAACTGTGTAATTGACGCTTCGGTCGCTTCCAGATCCGCCGCTGAAGGAGCTTCCTCAAAGTATACGAATTGAATATCTCTGGACTTTTCCTGAGTGTACTTTTTTTGATTTTTCTTTATGTATGCCTCAATTTCACTTTTGCTGACCACAATGGTACTGTCTGGAATTGAAGTAAATGGTACCCGTACATACTTAATATCTACTTTATTATTTGCCAATTTGTAATCAAATTCACCTTCTTTTAAGGTGGCTCCCATTCCGGAGCGGATCAAATTAAAATACACCTGTTGTTTTGCACTTTCAATGATGGCCTCTTCATCTTGTAGCCAATCCTCGTATTGCGAAGGAGCATTGAGTTTTAGTTCCAGGATAAAATCCCTGAACTTTCTTTCATCAAATACACCATTTTCATCTACGAATTGAGGATTCTGGGCAAGGCCCGGACTATTCTTGATCACCTCAATGATCTGATCTTGTTCAATATCGATTCCCAGAGAAGCGATCTGTTGATCTAGCAAGGTGCTGCGTTCTATCTGATTCCAAATACTGTTTACCAATTGCATGGAAGAAGCATTAGGACCACTATTCCTTGAAGCTCGCTCTATCTTTTTTCGGAACACATCAATAGAAATTTCCTGTCCATTGATCTCCCCTACTGAAGAACCTACTTTTCCTCCAGAGAACCCATCGCTGGTAAAGATCCCTGAGATCACAAAGGCAAATAATGCCATCCCAATGATCAGTATCAATACCGTAGTTCGTTTCCGAATATTTTCTAAAATTGCCATTTATCTAGATTGTTTAAAATCAGTGGGCGAAATTACCATTTTCCCTTAAATAATAAAAACGAAAAGCCTGCTATCTGTAAGTAGATCTCTGCTTAGTTATTTTCATTCACCTCCAGGGTCACTAAATCTATTTTCGTACTCGAAACTTCTAAGACCGTAAAGAGGTAATCACCGATCCTAATTTCCGTACCTTTTTCGGGAATTTCTCCGGTTTCGTGCACCAGTAGCCCTCCTAAAGTTTCAAATTCTTCGGTATCTGGTAATGCCAGTTTATAGGTCTCATTAATATAATCTACCTCCAGGCGTGCAGAGAATTTAAAGGTAGAATCATTGAGCTGTTCCTCAAGCAGGTCCGTGGTGTCATGCTCATCTTCAATCTCACCAAAAAGTTCTTCTACGATATCTTCAACCGTCATAACTCCGGAAGTACCTCCGTATTCATCCAGAACTACTGCCATACTCTTCCGTTTTTTGGTCAGAATTTTAAGGATCTCATGGATAAGCATGGTTTCAGGAACAAATTCTACTGGCAACAAAATACTTTTGATGGTCTTAGGTTTCTTAAAGAGTTCATAGGAATGTGCATAGCCTATTATATCGTCAATAGTATCCTTATACACAAGGATCTTGGAAAAACCTGTTTCTGTAAAAAGTTTTGCCAGGCTCTTTGGTGTTTCGTGTAATTCAACAGCCGTTATCTCAGTACGGGGCACCATCACTTCTCTTGCTTTCACTCCTGAAAACTCCAGTGCATTCTGAAAGATCTGGATCTCCGAATCCACATCGTCTTCCGCTTCCAGGGCTTCCATCTGTTCTGTAATATAATCTCCCAACTCCATTTTACTAAAGGCCAATTGTACTTCATCACCATCCGTTTTGAATAATGTGCGAAGGATAATATCAGTCAATTTTATAATGAAATCTGAAACTAATGAGAATAAGGCGTAAAACATATAAGCCGGTATAGCCAATATTTTCAGTAAGGTATTGGCGTAGATCTGAAAAAATACTTTTGGCAGAAACTCAGCCGAGATAAGAATAATAATCGTTGAGATAATAGTTTGGGTAAGAAGGCTAAAGTCTGTGAGCCAAATTTGCACAAAGCCATATTGCGAAGGCAGCATACTTTGAAACCAGTTCATTAGCAGGTCGCCCATATAGAAACCATAGATCACCAGGGCTATATTATTTCCAATAAGCATGGTGGCAATAAACTTTGAAGGTTTATGGGTAAGTCTGGCCAACACTTTGGCTAAGAAACCGGCTTGTTTCTTCTCAATCTCGATATGGATCTTATTGGCAGATACAAACGCTATCTCCATTCCCGAGAAGAATGCCGAAAGAATGAGAGACAAAACAATAATTAAGATAGATGTATCCACAATTACGATTGGTTTTCTTTCTTCCTTTTCTCAAAACGCCTGCGGTAAGTTCGGCGAAAAATGAACATCCCTATGGAAACTATTGCAAAAAATATAAAGATATAGGTCCCCTCCCTGTCTGTTTCCCAAAGATCTCCAATCTTGTAGATGGAAACCAAAGCAACTATAAGATATAGGTATTCGGTAAAGCGTAATATCTTGATCATGATTCGTCTTCGTTGATGGTCATTAACCCATATGTTTTATGAGCGTTAAAAAAACTAAAATCGCGGTTAAAATCCATTCCCTCCCCATCCATAACGGTGCCGTCTTCCGGATTGGTAAAAGTAAATTTTTCCTGAGTAAAGATCCATTCTTCCTTTCTGTCCCAATATAGTTGAGTTGTCTCTAACTTTTTTCCATCATGCGTTTCGATCACCACATTTCCGCGAAGGTCTATCATATTGGTTTGGGAATAAATGATCCCATAGTCTGCATGTATCGTACTCTTCTTATTATCCTTGTCAAAATATTCCACTTCCAGGCCTTTGGGGAATGTTCTGTACTTAAACAACATATTGTCATAGTCTTCACTAATAGGACTCTTTAGAATGGCTATCACCCTGGAAATACCTTCATCTTCGCTCTCTAGTTCTACTGTGGTCTCGGTATAGGTGAGCTCAAAATTTTGTGCAACCCCTTGTGGATAGACCTCAATTTGTTTCTCATCTCCTACACGTTGATAGGTATCCTGGCAGCTATAAAAAAAGATTGCCACGGTAAAAACCATGGCAATTGAAATTGGAATTTTTTTACCCAAGGGTTTCATTCTTATAAACTGGGTACGGTAATACTACCACCTACCCAACATTTAAAGCTCAGCGTTTTTCCAGCCATGCCAGAGTTAAATATATCTGTTTTAGAAGGCGCTTTAGCTTCATAACTAGCAGCAGACTGGCTAGCACGGCCACTTAAGGAAGGATCTACTCTTCCTGCCTTACGTGCCATATCAGCGGCTTTCCAATACATTGCTCGTTTTTCAAAAGGGGTATCCCCACAATCATTGGCACTACTTGCATAAAGGCTCGCGATCAATAAATATGCATTTCCATTTGAAGAATTCGCGTCAATGGCTTTTAACGCATAACTTCTGGAGGTAGACTTACTACCTCTTCTATAACTTGTTGCGATCTTGTAAGCGATATTCGATTTCTTTCTAGAATTTGTTTCCAGGGCCAACGCTTTATTAAAGTCGGCAATAGCCCCACTGTTATCTCCTGCTTTTTGTTTTAAAGTACCTCCGTACACATAGGCGTCTGCAGATGGGTCTAGGGCCAACTGAGCTTCAAAGAGTTTCTTAAACATAGGGTCGTCAATACAGTCCTTGCTAAACATCCTTCCTACCGCTCTTTTTACCCAGGTGATATCCCCTTTTTTAGCTTCAAAACTCCTTTGATAAAGTGGAATTAAGTTTTCACAATCTGCCAGTGCTCCCAATTTGGAATCCACACTTCCGGCAATTTTACCATATGATTCTGAATTGGTAGTTGCTACTCTTAAGCTTCTTTTCTCTTTAGAAGTAAGGGTACCTGAATCTTCTTTAGGAAGTAATTTAGTAATCACATCTGTCAATTGGCTGTTCTCTTCCTCAATCTTCTCAGTTACATCATCATAGGTGTCAAAAACATCCTGTAATTCCTTTTTATTGGCACCATACAGGTCTACCAGACTTGAAAAGTAAAGGTACAATGCTTTTGGATTTTTAAAATTCGCTTTATCTTCCTTAAATGCCTTGTCTAACATAGCGAAGATCTGCTCATCAGAAGCCATTTTATTATCATACATCAACAAGACCTTATCAATAGCTACCTCCCCTACTGAAAAACTTGCAGGATAGTACTTATGACTGTCATCATACAGCTTCATAAGTTCTTTTATAAAAGCATCTTTTTCAGCTCCACTACTTTTATCGATCTTATCAGCAAGTATCCTTTCCCCATAGGAAAAGTTTGCCTTATTGATATCGGGACAATTGGTGTATACCATTTTCCATGGGCCATAGGCGGCATCATAGTTTTTAACTTTTGCATGCTCTGCGTAAATGGAAAGGTTGGTCATACATTCAGGATTCTGTCCCTGTCCTAAACTTATGCCTGTGAAGCCTACTAAGGCAATCACCATCAAGTAAAGTTCCTTTTTCATTGTGTTACGTTTTAAAGCGGTTAATGTACTAATTTTTTATTAATTTATTTTTCTTTTTTGGAACCATTTGTCGTTGAATGATAGTCCTATGTTGACTCTAAAGTATTTTTCCTCTATCAGAGCTGCTGCAGTTGTTCCTCTTTTCCCCCACTCAAAACCAATATTAAGGTTAGAGAAACTTCCACCCAACGGTAATCCTAATCCAAAAGTTATGCCAAGATTTTCAATCTCTTTGTCATTTACTACTATTCCGGACATATCATACCGAATTCCGGCCCTATAAGTTACTTTTTTAAAATAACTTTCAAAAGATGTATAATCGGGAATGTAATGGCCCCCAATGGCATAAGAACTTGCATCCCTGTATTCCTGATTTTGAATTTGCAAGAAACGGTTCTCAAAAGTACTGAGCTTCTGAAAACTGTATTCTGCCCCTAAAAACCATTTTTTCTCTTCGCCAAATCCCAGACCAATTGTGGCAATGGTTGGAATCTTCAACTCCGTGTTACTCAATCCTTGCGCCTGTAAGTCTACTTCTATTTGCTCTATAGTATTTCCAGTAGCAAGTGAGAAAGAGCCAAAGGTCTGACTGTTTTCTGAGAGCATGTTTACCTGCGTATTCACTACGGCCGAAGTGTAGAGGGTATATTTATTATTTATGGTAGGGCTATACGTAAGTCCATAAACAAAATCGAATCCATTTATTTTGGAGGCTTGGGTCTCTCTGGTTCCAAACTGAAGACCATCTATTCTTTGTATTTTTTCACTTTCCAGGGTCCCAAAGTTGAAATTCATGCTTGCTCCCAGGTTCAGATTCTTAGCCACTTCAAAGCCAAGAGAAAGAAAAACCTGATTGATCCCACCGGAACCGTTATAGAGATTTGTAACATCATTTCCACTGGGATCTACGGTGTTTTGCAATACATCGTACCCTACCGAGGAAAATGGTCTTAACCCAAATCCTGCCGCCATTTTGGGGCCTAAAGGAAACCCTATTGCCAGGTATTCGAGATTGGTCACAGAAGACTTTTCCTGATCGGTAAAACTATTCAATGAGATCTCTTTATGACTTATCCCTGCTGTGTAGGTAGTGAGGCGTAACTTTCCATAGCCCGCCGGGTTTTTTAAGGTTAGATGTATACTATCTGTGTAGAGACTAAGGCCTCCCATCATTTGGTTTTCGATGGTGCTCCCGGACCGGAGATCTCCTATCCCAAAATATGAATACGGAGACACTGTTCCATTTTGGGCGTATAAACTGCACGCGGTAAGGAATATTATAACAAATCCTATTTTTCTGATCATCTAGCGTTTGTTGTATTCGAGCAAATAATTCAAGCCCTCCAGGAGAAAATTTGAATTGGCAAATATGGTATTTTTTAACCGATTGGACAAAAATTGACCGTCTCCCCCTGTTAAAATAACTGTTAAATGTTCATATCTTCTATGGTATTGGGAAATAACACCATCTATCTCCTGGCATATCCCATTGATTACCCCGCTGTGCATGCTCTTCTCGGTAGAATTTCCAATCAGCTCTACAAAAGGACTGGGATCTAATAATGGCAACTTGGCCGTATGTTGATGAAGAGCTCTATAACGCATCAATAAGCCTGGTGATATGGCACCTCCGAGGTATTCACCATGATCATTGATCATATCATAGGTAATACATGTGCCGGCGTCTATAACCAGCGTATTGGTGTGAGGGTAATTATAAAAAGCTGCAGTAGCCAGGGCAATACGGTCCACGCCTAATGTTTGCGGACTGGCATACGAATTTTTAAAAGGAACAGAAGCTATGGAGGTAAGCAATTGTACTTTACAAAATATGGCCAGAACATTTAGCTCCTTTTTTGTAAGCGATCCTACAGAGGCCACTAGTGCATGTGCAATTTCAGGGAACTTGGAAAATACATCCTTAACTGCTTTTGGAAAGCCAGCGCTATCAGCATTTGTTAGGAATAAAAGTTCTTTTTTTCTGAACACGGCCATCTTAATGGAAGTGTTCCCGGCATCAATGACTAGGTTCATACTACAAAGATTAAAAATAGATAAAAAAGAACGTCCTTTTTTTCCTTTTTTATTGGTAGTTCCTAAATTTGAATTTATATTTGCCACCGCCTAACAGGCATGGTACCTTAGCTCTCCCGTATAGTTATCGGGAGGTAGAGCAACGGACTGATCCCGATAGCTATCGGGACGTGTGTCCCTCAATGGTTTTTGGGAATTACGATCAAAGAAAAATTGAAATACTGGTACCTTAGCTCTCCCGATAGTTATCGGGAGGTAGAGCAACGGACTGATCCCGATAGCTATCGGGACGTGTGTCCCTCAATGGTTTTTGGGAATTACGATCAAAGAAAAATTGAAATACTGGTACCTTAGCTCTCCCGTATAGTTATCGGTAGAGCAACGGACTGATCCCGATAGCTATCGGGACGTGTGTCCCTCAATGGTTTTTGGGAATTACGATCAAAGAAAAATTTAAATACTGGTACCTTAGCTCAGTTGGTAGAGCAACGGACTGAAAATCCGTGTGTCCCTGGTTCGATTCCTGGAGGTACCACATCAAGTACGAAAAGCTCATTCGCCAGAATGAGCTTTTTTCATTTGGAGCATCGTAGAAAGCTCGCTTTCTTAAGATGCGAGAAAGGAAAAAAGCATTGCCGTCAGGCAATGTACTTTGAAGTATTTGCAGGAGTGGGACACAAGGAAAAACGAGCGAAGCGAAGTTATTCCTGACCTGGTTTTCAGACAGCATCTTTCACTGTGAAAAAAAGCATTGCCGTCAGGCAATGTACTTTGAAGTATTTGCAGGAGTGGGATACAAGGAACAACGAGTCCCGGTAATCCCTTGGTTTTTGTAAATTCATTTAAAATTGAAAATATGACCCTTGTAGATTGGATTGGGAGCTGCGGAGTTTTTCTTATTTTATTGGCATATTTCCTGAATGTTACTTCCAGACTAGGGAGCAAAAACCTACTATTTATCTTGTTAAATTTGGTGGGTGCCTCTCTTGCCTGCCTGGCCTCCTATCTTATCAACTACCTGCCGTTCGTAATCCTGGAAGGCGTCTGGGCGCTGGTCTCCGGCTATGCCTTGTATGACTACTTTTCAAAAGATCCCGCTAAACAGTAAAAACCCTGTAGAACCGGTATTCCTAATCATATTTACCTGGCAGTGAACGGGGTGCTAACAAATTTTGATGCTAATTTATGATAATATGTAAAATATTTTTTACTTTGTGTCTATTATTTTTTACATTTGTGTTCTATAATATTGTTGAATATGAAAAATTATCTCTTTCCAAACCGTTTTAAGAATCTGTCCGGGTGGGTCTTTTATCTCTCACTCATCATAGGATTTATCTTGTGGAATACAGATGCCTTTGACAACTATCTGGTAATCCCCGTACCCGATCTTTTTGGTACTGTTGGTACTGATGGATTGTTCGACCGTGGAAGTGGCTGGATGAAGAACGGAGTCCTTGACGAACTTTTTACAGTACTGATCATAGTCTCCGGACTTATTCACAGTTTTAGCAAAGAAAAAGTAGAGGACGAACTAATAGGTAAACTTCGGCTAGACTCCCTGATCTGGTCATTGTATATCAATTACGGGCTGGTCATATATAGCCACCCTCTTGATCTATGACATTATATATTTTAATGTCCTGATCTTTAACCTCTTCACCGTTATCCTCTTCTTTAACCTCCGTCTCAGGTTTAGTCTTTATAAACACTACGCCTCCTAACTATGAAAAATACCATTAAAATACACAGAGTACAGCACGATATGACACAGGAAGACATCGCTCAGCGACTCGAGGTTTCCAGGCAAACAATAAATGCCATTGAAAATAACAAGTACTTTCCTTCGCTAGAACTGGGATTAAAATTAGCCGGGATCTTTAACTGCAGTGTAGAGGAATTGTTCAGTCTGGAAGAATAAAATGTCTCAGCCGGTAGATTCAGCAGATTTTTCCAGCTTGCCAAATACAACGACTCCTAAAATTACAAGGCCTACCACAATAATAATAGCATACATCCAATTGAATCCTGGATTCTCAAGTAATCCTGCGGAGCCCTGGGCAATCAATAGCATACCATAGAAACCGAAAAAATATTTCCGGAATTTCTTCTTTTTTTCCTCCGATACATTTCCTAATTTGTTCGCCCCCCAACCGAAGATTGCTACTACCGCAAATACTATCAACATTATTAAGAGTCCTTTTGCCATAACAGCTAGAAATAAATTGCTATATCAAACTTACTTTTTTTTATCTCATCTACAAAACGCCTCCTAACCAACCATAGATACTCCTTTTATCGATGAAAAGCATAGGAAAGACCAAAGTTGTAGGGTGCACATGTAATTTTTCATATATTTGAGACCTTGTCCTTTTTATAAAAGGTACTAGGGTGCCTTGGGTAAAGCTTCCCAAAGGCTTTGTAAGTAACCAATTATAGATCTTTTAAGAATCACACACTATGACGAATGAGGAATACCCTATGACCGAGGGGAACAAAAAGAAAGACCTGGAAACTGCTTCCAAAATTGAATTGATCAAAAACCTGATTTTCGGAGAGAATATTCAGGCCTATGATTCGGAATTTGAACTTCTAAAAAAGGACATTATTTCCAAGAAAAAGGCCCTGGAAGATCTAATAGAAGCAGTGCGTACAGATCTTAGAATGTCTATAGACGATGTATCCACAGACATCAATATCCGTATCACCGAATTGGAAGACAAGCTAGACACCCGCTTTGAGGACCTTGAAGAAAATCAGCTCGACAAGAAAGAATTAGGCGATCTCCTAATTCAATTGGGCCAAAAGATCCAAAAGAAATAAGCCTTCTCTATGGTCACAAAGATGGATGAACAAGCGAAACTGGAGACCCTCAAGGAACTCTTATTCCCGGATGACCGTGGAGCTGTGGAAGATATTTCCAAGCGCATACAGTTGCTGGAACTCATCATCAATGACCAAAAAAAACTTGCTGCCAGAGTAGATCCTTTAGTAGATGACAAGATAAATGCATTTACCAAAAGCATGCCCGATACCCTAGGGCCTACCATTACCGCCACGCTTAAGAAAGAGATCAAAAATCACAAAGATGAAGTAGTAGATGCCTTATACCCGGTACTGGGTAAAATGGTAAAAAAATACGTGGCCCAGGAGATCAAGATCTTATCCGAAAAAATAGACAATCAACTTAGTTTTATCAAAACATGGAAACGCAAGATGCGTTCCTGGTTCGGAGGGCCCACGGAAGAACAATTACTAATGCGCGAACTGGCCTCTGCCACTATAGAACAAGTACTGCTAATAGAGCGCGATACCGGGATCCTGAAAGCCAGTTATTCCGTAACCAACTCCATTGATGAAGAAATGATCTCAGGAATGCTCACCGCAATAAAGAGCTTTGTGGAAGATGCCTTCAACAAGAAAAACCAGAATCTGGAACTCATTCAATACGAATTGTATAACATTCACCTGCAGAGCTTTGTGACCCACTATGTAGCCGTGGTCATATCCGGGAATTATCATTTGAAATCCAAGAACAAACTGCAAGACATTATCTTTAATTTCTACTATAATTTTATGGCCATGAACCTCGACCTTGTTTTTAATTCCAAAGAAGGTAAGGAAAAGAAAGTGCGAACCATAGAAAAGGAACTATTGGAACAAGAGCTTGCTGCAAGCTTCCGCGATGCAAAAATCTAAGAAAGTTGTGATCCTTGGTCATTTTGGGGTAGGTAAAACTTCCCTGATACGCCGCTTTGTGAACAATCAATTTTCTGACCAATACAAGGTAACAATAGGGGTACATATCAGTAAAAAGGTGGTAACCCTTTCTGCAGAAGAGAGCATCTCCATGATCCTTTGGGATCTGGAAGGCACAGATTCCCTGGATCAGGTCCGTGATGCCTACTTACTTGGTACACATGGAGTAATATTTGTATTCGATGTTACCAGGCCCTCCACCTTTCAACAACTTAACACAGATCTAAAGATCGTCTCAAAAAAACTTCCTGAAAGACCCTTGTTGGTAGTGGGAAATAAAAAGGATCTGGTATCCGAAAAAGACCTCAGCGAACTGTTGCTTTCTCACAATATTTCCCATGACTTTCTAACTAGTGCTAAGACAGGCGATACGGTAGAAGATGTATTTCTGAACCTTGCAACACTTTTAAATACAGATGCTTGATCATTACAAACAAGACTACAACAAGCAACGTCAGCAATTTGTCCTGATAGATCAGCTAGGGTTGGTTTTGGAATGCTACGGCACCTCGTTACCCATAAAAAAAGGCCATAATCTAAAAGAACTACACCCCTTTTTTGAATCGCTCGACGCACTGCTAGCTATGCCCGACCCGGAATTTTCCTTCTACTGCGTGCACCTGCAAATTGGAACAGAAGATCTTATTGCAGACATAGACATGGTTCGGAAAAAAGAAGGAATGTTACTGGTGATAAATGACCTAACAGAACATTACAATTCCTATCAGGCCGTTGCCCAGGCCCGTAATGAGTCGATCATAAACGAAGAGCTGATCGTCCTAAAGAATACAGAACTCGAAGAAAGAGAGCGCTTTAAAAATCTCTTTATTCAAAATTTTAGCCATGAATTGCGCAATCCACTAATGAGCAGCATGGCCATTACCCAGATCCTCAGCGATACTTCCTTGAACAGCGAACAAAAGCAATTACTGGAGGTATTGCGGGATTCCAATATGCACTTAAAACTATTACTGGAAGATACCCTGAGCATCAGTATGATCGCCTCCGGGAAATTGGTCCTTAAGAATACCTTGTTCAACCTTCATAAAATGCTCGATCTTTTGTCTTTTACCTATAAGACAAAAGCAAAAGCCAAGGGCCTTCAATTTACCTACAAAGCGGACAAGCAAGTTCCCGAATATGTTGAAGGCGACAGACTACGGCTTTATCAGGTACTTACCAATTTATTAGATAACGCACTAAAGTATACAGTAAAAGGCAGCGTGTCACTCACCGTAGGATTTAATCAGCAATGGGCCAATAAAGTGCATTTGCATTTTGCAGTAGCAGACAGTGGGCCCGGCATACCCGAAGATAAGCAACCAACAATTTTTGAAACCTTTTCTCAACTGGCCTCCCCCGAAAAACAGCAGGGAACCGGCCTTGGCCTTGCCCTCGTAAAAGGTCTTTTGGTGCTCATGGACAGCACTATTGTTTTGCAATCAGTGACTGGGAAAGGATCTACATTCTCATTTGATCTGGGCTTAAAAATTCCTTTGCAATCTGCCATGCAACAGCAGATAGATATTGGATCTGCAGCTACCTCGCGAAAAATGGGGAGCCCCGGCAGGAAATACAAACTCTTGCTTGTAGAAGATGATGAGAGAGTACTAACCGTTCTCTTTAAGATGCTCATGGATTCGGACCAATTTTATATTGATGTGCTTACGGATGGCGGGAAGGTTTTGGAAACAGTCATTCAGAATGAGTACGATCTTATCCTGATGGACATCAATCTCCCAAATACACGTGGTGATCATATTACCAGGATCATACGCGACTTTCCTTTTAAAAATGTAAAACAACTACCCATCATAGGGATGACAGCCTATGCCTATGAGGACCATATGCAGGCCTATAAAGAAGCCGGGATGAATACCGTGCTTGCAAAACCATTTGACAAGGAAGAATTGCTTCAAAACATATTTATGCTACTTCACTCTTAGATATTTATCAGTTCTAAACACCAACGTATAACATTCTTTTTTGTAGGTTTTACCCTACTTTAGTGTATTTCATCGATTATATTATACCGTTTGTCGAGTTAAAAAATTGACTGCGAGGCAATCCTTTCCCAGCATTGTTCACTTCCTATTTTTGATCGTTTTCCAATATGGATATCATTTAGCAAACTGATTCCATGGAAAGTGAACCACTCAAACACATAAAAAGATGGAAGTACCTTATTTAGTTGAAACGCTTTTTATAATCAGCCTTTTGGTTTTTATCGTTGCTGTGATCCTAATCATTCCAACTATTTATAATGAACGCCGTCTTCGGAAAATGAATAAAGAAAAGAAAGTGTCATTATCTCATAATCGACGCAAGCGGATTTTAAAAAAATTCTGGCGCAACATCCTTAAAAAAGGTCCAACAGTAGCCATATACTCTCTAACAGGTCAATTATAATCTCCCACCAACAAATGAAAAGAAGAATAGAGAACTGGCAAAAAAGCCAATGGAAATTAAGAAGAAAAAAACCAAAGTATGATCAAAATATGCAATTCGCAGAAGACACGCTTTTTATTGGTGCGGCCTTTGGAGATGATATAAGATCTGGTGCAGAGGAAAAGATAGAAGTCAATAATTCACTTACTAACCTATAGAACGATGCGGGCAGAATACAATGAAGACATAAGTATGAAAAAAACCTTTGAGAAAATTCTATTGGTATTATGCATCATAGGATTATTACTAACCATACTAACCTGGATCCTATGAAGCTGATCCCACATATTTTTGGTTTGCTCCTTGGATTCGCTTTCCTGGGTAGCTATGGATTTACTACTCTCCCGGAAAAAAAGACTACTAATATCATACTTGAACAAAAACTACCATCGGCCATGGTGAATTTCCTGCCGGCTTTAGTCGTATTCCCTTTGGAAAAAGGAAATATCCCTACAGAAAATGCGGGTGTAATAACTACCCCACCCTTTGTAGGGGACTCCTATACAGGCTTTAAGGAGGCGCTTGCCTTTAAGGAATCCCGTGGCCGTTATGGTATTGTAAACACTCTTGGATATATGGGTAAATATCAGTTTGGGATAGGTACACTTGCCTTATTGGGCCGTTTTAATAAGGATCAATTCTTACACTCTCCTGAGTTGCAAGAGCGTGTATTTGATGCCAATATTGCCCGTAATAAATGGATCTTACGAAGAGATCTCAAGCGCTTTACAGGAACAGTCATCAATGATATTCTGATCACAGAATCGGGAATACTAGCAGCAGCCCATTTGGCGGGTGCAGGCAACGTAAAAAAATATCTACGCTCCAATGGGGCGTATCAGGTGGCAGATGCTTATGGCACTACCATGCAGGACTACTTAATAAACTTTGCAGGTTATTCGGTTGGGGCCATTAGCGCCCAACGAAGACCCAAAGTAGAAATTTTAAAGAGTTAAATCGTTGCGAGAGTCGCAACTGGTTTGAGTTGGTTGGTTACCTTTTGGGCACGGTAAGAGGAGTCTTTCGTGCCCTTTTTTTACATCAAAAGAAAAGGTTACTTTTATAAGAACAACCAAAACTCAACAATATGGATCCGGCCCTCCAAAGCATGATAGCAAACATGCCCGAAAAGACAGGAAAGTCTCTGGAAGTATGGAAAAAACTACTTCAGACCAAGTCCTTTTCTAAGCATTCTGAAGCAGTAAATTTCCTTAAAAAAGAACATGGGGTTACACATGGTTTTGCCAATACCATTGTGCATCTTTCCAAAGACCAGGGGGCTTCTCCAGACGATCTTACAACAGCTCAATACAAAGGAAAAGAACACCTCTTTCCGATCTTTGAAAAAGTGAGAACCGCGGTGAAAAAACTAGGCGCAGATGTTACCATCACTCCAAAAAAGACCAGCGTAAGCTTTATCCGGAAAAAACAATTTGCCCTTATTACACCTGCGACAAAAACTCGATTAGATCTGGGACTTAAACTGGTAGGGAAACCGCTTACAACCAGACTTGAAAATTCGGGACCATTTGGCAGTATGTGTACCCATAGGGTCCGCCTGGAAAAACCTGAGGACGTAGACAAAGAGCTCCTTTCCTGGCTTAATGAAGCCTATGAGAAAGCACAATAATAAGTTCATCTGATAAACCAATGAAAGAAAAACCGGAAGCAAAACAATACCTGATCAAAGGACATAAACTTGAATGTCCGGTCTGTAAAAACGACACCTTTTGGACGCGAAAAACCCTTATGAATACAACAGGAATGACGTTTTTAAAGCTCGATTGGGCTAACAAATCCGCACAAAATTTAATATGTGATAATTGTAACTATGTACATTGGTTTCTTGAACCATAGAATATAAAACGTATTGCAATAGAACCTTAATAATGCAGTTATGTGGATAGATAAACTAAGTCTGTACGATGCCCTGGTTGACAAATGTCCCCGATTCAAAAGAAAAGGCAAAACCATGCCGTATACCTCAGCTAATGGATATATGTTCTCCCTTCTAAATAAATCAGGGGAGTTCGGGATCCGCTTTCCCAAAGAAGTACAACTACGCTATATGAAAGAATGGGAAACCACCTATTTCAAATCCTATGGTGCCACCATGAGAGGCTATGTCCTTATCCCAGAAAAGATGTGGGCAGATCTCGATACACTTGCCAAATACCTCAATGAGAGTTATGACTATGTAATGTCGCTAGAACCAAAATAACCGGTATTTTTAGGGAAGTTCAGCTTAATCATAATTAAACCACCATGCCGGGAACTAAAGAAATTACCCTGGGATCCCTTCAATTCGACTGCCGGATTGACGGAAATGAAAGTGAAGAATTGCTCATTTTGCTTCATGGCTTTCCGGAAACTTCCATTATGTGGCGAACCCTGATGGCAGACCTCGCCCCAATGGGATTTTATTGTGTAGCCCCAAACATGCGGGGCTATAGCAAAAATGCCTGTCCCAAAGGCAAAAAACAATATTCAATAGAGAAGCTTAGCAAGGATGTGTTAGACCTGGCACAATCACTGGGTAAAACCAGATTTCATATAATCGCTCACGACTGGGGTGCTGTAATTGGTTGGTACCTGGCATATCATCATTCCTCCAACATCCTGAGTTATACGGCACTTTCTGTCCCTCATTTAAAAGGATTTTTTGAGGCCCTGCAAACAGATGCAGATCAGAAAGAACGCAGTAAATACATTAAAATGCTGGTCATTCCTTTTGTAGCAGAATATACTATTAGGAAGAACGACTTTAAGCTGTTTCGCAAACTCTGGAAACACAGCAGTGAAGAAGAACTAAAGAACTACCTGGCCACCTTTCGGGAAAAGAAGGTGTTGACGGCCGCCTTAAATTACTACCGTGCCAATTTTGGGAAATCGCGTACCGAAGATATTGGAGACGTAGAATGTACCAACGCTTTTTATTTGGGGAAACAAGGACATGGCCATAGGGGCCAAAGGAGTTACCCTGGGTCATCAATATATGAAAGGCCCGTATACCTTTCTGGAATTAGAAGCAGGGCATTGGCTTATACAAACCGATTACGACAAAATAAAGCCGGCTATTGTGAAACATCTGTCTGCACACAAAACTGCACCTGAAAATAACTAGGGGCTTCATTTGTTTTTTTAGTAACTTTCTAAACGGAAGCAATGGTGTTCTTATACATCTTAAAGCTTTTCACCGAATGAACCAACCAACCAATAATTCCGGAGGCCTTAATTTCCGAAACCAATAAATGAACCCTACCCTTCAAAATATTTTAAATGCCCTCATAAAGACCGACTCCATCCCGGCTAAGGAAAAGGAGCGTATTCGAAAGGAACTGGAGAAAACGGAAAAGACCCTCCATAAAAAGGATGCCCTGCTCAGCTCTCAAGCCAGGGATCTCGAAATAGAAGCCGCATTGGAAAGGATCCGTGCACAGGCCATGGCCATGAGAGAATCTACGGACCTGCTCGATATTGTGGTCACCATGCGTACTGAATTCATCAATCTGGGGCATGAAGCACACTACTTCTGGCATATGCGATGGCTGCCAGAGATCTATGAAAAAGCCATGACCTCTGGGGACGGAACCCGAATTGGCATGGTGATGAATCTGCCCCGCCATATGCATGGGGATATTCCACTTTTGGCCAAATGGGAAAAAGGGAAGAAACCTACGGTTATTTATGCAATGGATGTAGAATCGGCCCTTGTCTACGTGAATAAAATGGTAACACTGGGCGACTTTCAACAGGTAGATCCCAACGCCCCAAGTGAAGATGATATTCGTCATATTGGAGGTCTCACCTTCATCATGGCCAGGACCACCCATGGGGAAATAGGCTATAGTTTGCCTGGAGTAGTGGAGGAAGTTCCTAAGGAAGAACTCGAACTTTTGGTACGCTTTGCCGGGGCCTTTGATCTGGCACATAAACGATTTGAAGATCTTTTAAAGAGCGAACAACAGGCCCGGGAAGTACAGGTAGAATTGGCCCTGGAAAAGGTGCGTTCAAGGACCATGGGCATGCAAAATAGTGAAGAGCTCAAGGATGTGGTAAAGGTAATCTTCGATCAATTGGCACACTTGAGGATCAATGCAGAGCATGCAGGTATTGTTGTTGATTATGAACCCAAAAAGGACTGGCATTTTTGGATTGCCGAAACACAGGATATTCCAGCGAAGGTTACTGTCCCTTATCTTGACCTGGTCTGGGACCGGCAATTCACAGAAGCGAAAAAAAAGGGGAAGGATTTCTTTATCACTCAACTGGACTTTGATGAAAAGAACAGTTTTTATAAAGTACTGCTGCCTCACATTGAAGGATTGACTAAAAAGGCACGAGATTTTTATTTCAGTTGTCCCGGACTGGCCATATCAACTGTTATAGAAAAAAATATTGGCCTCTATATTGAAAATTTCTCCGGAACACCATATTCCAGCGAGGAAAATGATATCCTCAGGCGTTTTGCCAAAGTTTTTCAGCAGACCTACACTCGCTTTTTAGACCTACAAAAAGCAGAAGCCCAAGCCCGGGAAGCACAGATAGAAACATCCCTGGAAAGGATCCGTGCGAGGGCCATGGCCATGCAATCTTCGGAAGAGTTGCACGATGTACTATGCGTTCTATTCCAGCAGTTTGATGTGCTGGGCATAAAACCTATCAGTGCTTTTCTCAGTCTTTTCAGCTCAGAAGAAAGGGCGCTTACCTATAGGGCAACAGGAACTTCAGGGGCCAGGACGCAGGGGTCGCAAACTGTGGCAATAGATAGCCTGGAGGTTTGGAAGGAATTATACGACAAATGGAAAACGGACACCTCCGAAGCTGTAGAGGTCGTCTATTATCCCAAAGAGATATTACCAAAACTCTTTGAGTTGTTTGAGGAGACCTTCTCTTCGATGCCAGCGGATGAACAGATGACACCCGCCCATTTTCCGGAGGGCGGATATACCATGCACGGGCATACACGTTTTGGATACATAGGTTATAATCATACCAGGCTGCCTACCGAAGAGGAAAAGGAAATCCTCACAAAATTCGCCACAGAATTTGAACGTGTGTACCAGCGATTTCTCGATATCGAAAAAGCAGAGGCCCGGGCCCGGGAAGCACGGATCGAAGCTGCCCTGGAAAAAGTACGGTCGCAGTCCCTGGCCATGCATACCACAGCGGAAATGCAACAGGTCGCCAATGCGATATATGAACAGCTCCAGGAACTAGGCGTAGAGATGGATGCTGTCGGGATGAGCGGGGTCATAGAAGCAAAAAAGGATTATGATGTCTGGATAGGTGGCGCTCCCATGGGGAAGGCCCTTCGCATTCCGTATAATAATGACACCAAAGTACAGCGCGATTATAATAAGGCAATTAAAGAACGGCCCGATCTGTTTGCCAGGACCTATAAGGGCAAGATCAAAGAAGAATACATTAATCACCTGCTCACTCATGGGGAGTTCCCCAAAGCTCTTAAGAAAAAGATGGTTACCTCCTCAGCATTTTCTACCTCCATTGCTTTCGCTAAGAATTCGGGAATACAAATAGCCCGCTACACAAGTGAACCCTACACTGTAGAAGAAAATGAACTCCTGAAACGCTTTGCCAGGGTATTTGAACAGGCCTATATCCGATTCAGGGATCTGGAAAAAGCAGAGGCCCAGGCAAGAGAAGCACAGATTGAAGGAGCCCTGGAAAGAGTTCGTACCAGGACCATGGCCATGCACAAAAGTGAGGAGTTGGCCGAAACTGCCCTGGTGCTTTACAAACAATTTTCATTATTGGGGAATATCCCTGATCGCATGAGTATCGGTATTTTCAAAGAGGATACCAGGAAACTCGAATTGTGGCCTACGGATCAATTAGGGAGTAAGCTAAATAAGAAATTTGCCGGCTCCTGGGAGCGCTCTCCAATTATGATCAAAATACATAAAGCCTGGAAAGCAGGAGATAATTCTTACGTTGCGGACCTTTCAGGACAAGATCTGAAAGAGTGGCTGAAATTTATCAGAGAGGAAGTGAAGTTATTCGTTGATGATAGTCATATAAAAGGCCGCAGGGTGCAGCAAGCAGCCTTTTTTTCGCACGGATTCCTTCTTTTTACAACGAATGAACCGATCGCCGATGAAATTTTGCAGTTGCTAATACGGTTTGCAGGCGTTTTCAGTCAGACCTACACCCGTTTCCTTGACCTTCAAAAAGCAGAAGCTCAGGCAAGAGAAGCCCGGATAGAGGCGGCTTTAGAGCGGGTACGAAGCCGAAGTATGGCCATGCATGGAAGTAGCGAAATGTTAGAGGTAATAGTAGTAGTATCTGAACAATTACAACAATTAAATTTAAATTTCAATTGGGTCAGTTTCGCAAAAAACAAGCAAGAAGGTGACTTCACTTTTTGGTTAGCCTCAAGAGGGCAACCCAAGCCAATTCTACTGGAGGTGCCAACATTAGACAGCCCTGTATTAAAGAGGGTTTATGAAGCGCAAAATAAAGAAATTACTTTTTTGGCAGATGTTTTTACCGCTGAAGAAAACAGGGAATGGCATGAGCATCTGATTAAATACTCAGACTTAAAATATTTTCCGGATGCTGTAAAAGAATATATTTTGAATGCGCCGGGTTTTGCCCGCTCAAGCTTTTTGTTAAAGAATATTGACTTGTATGTTGGTACTTACAGTGCCATCCCTTTTAGTGAAGAAGAAAATTCAATTTTTAAAAGATTTGCACTAGTTTTTGAACAAGCCTATACGCGCTTTTTAGACCTGCAAAAGGCCGAAGCCCAGGCACGGGAAGCACAGATAGAAGCGGCTCTGGAAAAAGTTCGGTCAGCCTCGCTGGCGATGCACCAAAGTAAAGATCTTCATAATGTTTTAGTAATGTTGTACAATCAATTGGATGCCCTGGGATTGAAGATGCACTCGGCCCAAATACTCGAATCTATTGATGATTTTAAAGAAATGCATTGTTGGATAGTCACCAATGGTGTTGTTTATCCGGAACAGGTTCATGCACCATTCTCTAAAAATATATTTTTCAAACGTTTCAGGGAAGCAGTAACCAATGGGGAATCATTTTATACACTAAAATTTTCGAAACGCCAGAAGGATAATTTATTTCATCACTTTTTTGATAATACCATACTTAGAAATGCGCCTCAGGCAAGAAAAGACCTCATCTTTTCCAGCCCTGGTCTTGGAACATCCAACGCAATTGGAAAATATACCTCTTTGTCTATAATGCGCTATGATGGAATTTTATACAGTGACGAGGAAAATGAGATCATTAAGCGTTTCCTAAAGGTGTTCGAACAGAGCTATACACGTTTCCTCGACCTCCAAAAAGCTGAATCCCAGGCCAGGGAAGCACAGATAGAAGCAGCTATAGAAAAAGTGCGTTCCCAGTCTTTGGCCATGCATAGTACAGGCGAAATGCAGCAGGTGGCCAATGCGGTATACAACCAACTCCGGGAATTGGGACTAGAAATGGATGCCGTTGGGATGAGTGGCGCAATAGAGGCGAAAGAAGATTATGATGTATGGATTGGAGGATCATCCTTTGATATACCCCTTCGGATACCTTTCAATGATGCCACAAAAGTGCAAAGAGACTATAACCAGGCAATCGAAAGGAGATCAGAATTGTTTGCGAGAACGTATTCCGGTGAGATCAAAAAAGAATATACCAATCATTTACTGAGTCATGGATTATTTCCAGAGGATCTAAAAAAACGAATGCTAAAATCAGAGGCTTTTTCAACCTCCATCTCTTTTGCGAAGAATTCGAGTATACAAATAGCGAGATATACAGGTCAGCCTTATTCGGAAAAGGAGAATGAAATACTAATACGATTCGGCAAAGTCTTTGAACAGGCCTATATCCGTTTTATGGATCTGCAAAAGGCAGAAGCGCAAGCGCGGGAATCCCAGATAGAGGTGGCTCTGGAAAGGGTAAGGTCCAGAGCCATGGCCATGCACCATACCGATGAACTTACGGATGTTTTAGGCGTGTTGTTCGACCAGTTCGATTTCCTTGGGATCAAGCCGGTGCTTACTCATCTTACCCTCTTCGACGAAGAAAATGAAACCTTTACCCTGCGAATTGCACGGGGCGGGAAGAAACGTGTTATAGCAGAACAACTGATAGATGTGAATGCGGTGGAAAGCTGGAAAACCTCTTTTGCCAACTGGAAGAAAAGCGAACTGCACGCCTTAGATTGTATTGATTATCCCCCGGAAGTACTGCCGGCTGTTTGGGAGGTACTCAATGGGGTGATGACCGCCCTCCCTGAGGGACAGAAAATATATCCTGAGGACTTCCCAAATGGCCTTTATACTACACAGGGACACTGCAAATACGGTTATATTGGGTTTAACCATTCGAGAAGGGCTACAGAAGAGGAAAAAGATATCGTGATCCGTTTTGCCAAGGAGTTTGGGCGTCTGTATCAACGATTCCTGGATATCCAAAAGGCAGAATTGCAGGCCAGGGAAGCTCAGATTGAAGGGGCCCTGGAAAGAGTGCGTTCCAAGACCATGGCGATGCATAATAGTGAAGATCTGGAGGATATAGTGGTTTCTTTATTTGATGAGGTTATGAATTTAGGTATAGACAAATCTATACGTTGTGGAATAGGCATACTTGAAGGTCATGAGGGGATGGAAACCAAATCTGTGAATTCAAATCCCGATGGAACAGTAGATTTGAGAGTTGGGATGTTAAATATGACCATACACCCCATGTTGGTAGGTCTTAAAAAGGCCTGGAAAAATGGAAAAAAAGGATATTCATATGAATATACAGCAAAAGATGTCAGAAAATATTATGAGGCACTCAACAATGAACCTGAATACCCATTTAATGCTGACCTTGAAGCATTGCCGGAACAAGAGTTTCATCGAAGTTTCTTTTATTCTTCGGGGATTATTTTTGCGTTTTCTGAAAATCCTATTTCAGAAGAATCATCTAAAATATTAGCAAGGTTTGCAGCAGTTTTTGGTCAGACCTACAGAAGATTCCTGGATCTTCAAAAAGCAGAAGAAAGGGCAAAAGACGCCGTTAAACAAGCTTCATTAGACCGGGTACGGGGTGAGATTGCCAGCATGCGGGCTACCGAAGATCTGCAAAGAATAACACCGCTTGTTTTTAATGAATTAACTACCCTGGGAGTTCCCTTTTTTCGTTGCGGGGTTTTTATCGTTCATGAAAAAGAAAAAAATTTAGAAGTGTATTTATCGGCCCCGGACGGTCATTCCCTGGGCGTATTGCATCTTCCCTTTAATGTAAATTCGCTCACGCAAAACTCCGTAGAAAACTGGAAAAAGAATGAAGTATACCACCAACACTGGAACAAGGAAGAATTTGTAGAGTGGACCGAGTCCATGATGGAACGGGGTCAGATACAGGATGTGGCTACCTATCAGGGAGCTGCCGCACCCCCGGATTCACTCGACCTTCATTTTATACCCTTTACCCAGGGGATGCTTTATGTTGGGAATACCGAACAGTTGAAAGAAGATGATATTGATCTGGTGAGATCTTTGGCCGATGCCTTTGCGATGGCCTATGCCCGTTATGAGGATTTCGTAAATCTGGATAAAGCCAAAGCAAGTATCGAAACCACACTGACCGAATTAAAGGCCACCCAAAACCAGCTGGTACAGTCGGAGAAAATGGCTTCATTGGGAGAACTCACTGCAGGCATCGCACATGAGATCCAAAACCCGCTCAACTTCGTCAATAACTTTTCTGAGGTAAGTAAAGAGCTTATAGAAGAAATGCTGGAGGAAATGCAAAAGGGCGATGTAGAAGAGGTAAAAGCCCTGGCAGATGACATTATCCAAAACCTGGAGAAGATACACCATCATGGCCAACGTGCCGATGGCATTGTAAAAGGAATGCTGCAGCACAGCAGAACCAGTAGCGGAGAAAAGGAACCCACAGATATCAATGTCCTTGCTGATGAATATTTACGACTTGCCTATCATGGCTTACGGGCCAAGGACAAGTCGTTTAATGCCACCCTGGAGACCCATTTTGATGAAACTATAGGAAAGGTAAACGTCCTTACCCAAGACCTGGGGCGTGTGATCCTGAACCTGATCACCAACGCATTTTATGTGGTCCAGAAAAAAAAGGAACAACAACCGGATGGCTATGAACCTACGGTAACGGTTACTACCCGGAAAGAGGGGAAAAAAGTGCTAATAACGGTGAAAGATAACGGGAACGGTATTCCAGATGTCATCAAAGAGAAAATATTTCAACCCTTTTTTACAACCAAACCCACCGGTCAGGGAACCGGTTTGGGCCTGAGTATGAGCTATGATATAGTAACAAAAGGGCATGGCGGCGAGATAACGGTGGAAACAAAGGAAAACGAAGGATCAGCATTCAATATTTATTTGCCCTTGTAAATTAAAATTTTTTACCAAATGACGAAAAGTAAAATAGCGATACTACTATGTTTATTTATCATTAATACTATAGCTGCACAAAACCAGCCTGTTGCCGATAGTTTAAAAACGATAATAAATCTGCAAAAACAAGATACAACAGAAGTAAATTCCTTGGTTTTTTTAAGCAGACAACAAACACAGGTTGATTCTGCTTTCCAATATGTACAGCAAGGATTATTGCTGGCACAAAAAATAAATTACAGGAAGGGGGAAGCAGATTGTTATCTTCAAATTTCCTACATAAATAGAAATTTTGCAAATGATTATATCAAAGGCATACAAAATTTATTTGATGCCCTGAAGATTTACGATGATATTAATTATACTACAGGTGTTGCTGAAACGCATTTAAGCTTGCAGGGTTCGTACAGGCATATTGGAGATTATAAAAATGCTTTAATGCATGCCTTTGCCTGCCAGCAAATAGCAGAATCTAATAATGTTGCGGGAAGGGCCTTTACATTCGAGGGCCACCGGCTTAGCCCGTTGGCTTTAGCTGAAATTGCCGAAACATATATACAAATGAATCAATTAGATTCCGCAGAATTTTATATTCAAAAATCAATCAATCAAAATGAACTTTTTAAAGGGTCAAAATGGAATTTTCCAATATATATGCTTGGAACCATACAAAACCAGAAAGGTGATTATAAGCAAGCATTAGCTACTTTTCGCTCTGCAATTCCGCTGGCAATACAAAATGAATTTTACCAGGATACTTTACAGATATACAGTGGTATGTCAACTTTATTTATAAATACTAAAGAATTAGATTCTGCTATTTATTACGCCAAAATGGTTAATGAATCCACAAATCCCAAAAGAGAAACACATTATTGGCTCACTGCGATAAATAACATTGCGCAATCATATAAACTTAAAGGAAATATAGACAGTGTACTAAAATACACTGAATATTTTCATCATGTAAAAGACAGTAGTTTCAGCAGGGATAAAGATCGTGCGGTGCAGAATATTAGTTTTAACGAAAAATTAAAACAACAGGCAATAATTGCTGAACAGGCCAAATATAAAAGCCGCTTACAACTTTATGTATCCATTGCCGGATTACTTGTTCTATTGTTGATTATAGGGATATTGTGGCGTAACACTCTGGAAAAACAAAAAGCCAAATCCAAAATTGAAAATGCATATAGAGAACTCAAAAATACTCAATCACAACTCATCCAATCCGAAAAGATGGCGAGCCTCGGGGAACTCACTGCCGGTATCGCCCACGAGATACAGAACCCACTAAATTTTGTCAATAATTTCTCGGAAGTGAGCAATGAGTTGATCGATGAGATGAATGAAGAAATAGAGAAAGGATATCTTAAAGAAGCAAAGGCAATCGCGAAAGACATCAAGCAAAACCTGGAGAAGATTCACCACCACGGCCAACGAGCCGATGGCATTGTAAAAGGGATGCTACAGCACAGCCGCACCAGTAGCGGAGAAAAGGAACCCACAGACCTCAATGTGCTTGCAGACGAATACCTGCGCCTGGCCTACCATGGATTACGGGCCAAGGACAAGTCGTTTAATGCGACCCTGGAAACCGATTTTGACTCCAGTATTGGGAAAATTAGTGTCGTGCCTCAGGACCTTGGCCGGGTGATCCTGAATCTGATCACCAATGCATTTTATGCGGTCAAAGAAAAATCCTCCTTCGCCAATTCTTCCAAAGAAGCCTCGGCGAAATTGGAGGATTCGGAGGATGATACATATGAACCAACAGTAACTGTTAGTACAAAGAAAACTAAGGAAGGAATTGAAATTAGCGTAAAAGACAATGGCAATGGAATTTCTGAGGAGATCAAAGAAAAGATCTTCCAGCCCTTTTTTACTACCAAACCAACCGGGCAGGGTACAGGCCTGGGCCTTAGCATGAGTTATGATATAATAACCAAGGGACATGGGGGAAATTTAAAAGTAGAAACAGAAGAAGGTAAGGGGACAACATTTTGTATTAACTTACCAGTAAGTAAATGATTATGAAAAGACCAACTATTTTAAAGCCTTACGAAGGTATTTTTATTCTGTTATTAGTTATTCTTGCCTCTTGTAATGGTAGTAAGGAGGTGCCCCCTTTACAGGAAACAGCAAGCGAATTCAAACAACCTCTTTCCAAGAAATTTGAATTTACCAAAGAAGACACCATTGTCTGGAAGACTAAAGAAATAACTTCTTTTAGCAAGCTACCTGTGAAAAAATTCAGTTGGGATCAGTTAGCTGCCAAGCCAATAGATATTGGCTTGCCCATTCCATACAACGGCAGGGGTGAAGAAAAACCCTTTAGCCTGGAAAGCCTGCCTTCAATTCCTTTTAGTTTAGATAGCTTACCAAGTGCGACTCTAAACATTAAGGCAAAAGTTTTGGGAGATCCTGAAATTGTTGAAGCAGGTCCCTTCACAGATCTACCCGGGCTAAGCAGAGGTGTTGCCAGAGCTAGTCTTGACATGGGACTTCCAACTGAAATTTTTAGTTTATTAAAAGACCGCAATGGTATGTTGTGGATGGGCATGCAGGGACAAATTGCCAAATACGATTCAAACACCCTTGAAATCTATGGGTTAGAACAGGGAATCGCTAGTGCCACGATAACTGGCTTATTTGAAGATTCTATAGGCAGGCTGTGGATTTCAAATAGTTTGGAAAGCACAACTATACTCGATTTTGAAGCCAAACTGATTTATGAAATAACCAGTGATTTGCCCAATATAAGTGGCAATAGCATCATTGAAGCAGCAGATGGTAAGTTCTGGTTATCAAATCTAAGAACTGGGTATGACATTATTGATCTGGAAGAAAAGCTGACCTACCGTTTTACCCCTAATGAAGGTCTTTTGGGCATATTCAATGTTAAACTATATCAGGACAAAAAAGGGCTTATATGGCTTCCTTCAAGTGGGGGCGTAAATATCATTGATTTAGGGTCAGGTAAAAATATGCAGTTGACCACAGAGAACGGCCTACCTGAACTATTTACAGCAGGCTTTTTTGAAGACAACCAGGGAAGGCTATGGATTGCCAATCAAGGTGGGGGCATTGTCTTAAATCCGGAAAGAACATCACTATCCATATATTCTTTTGGCAGTTTATTTCAAAAGGGAAGTCAGATAACCGGGGGGTTTCAGGATTCCTCTGGCAAGTATTGGTTCGGGGGAGGCGATGGAGTACTCTATCTCTTAGATGAAAATATGAAACAGATAGAAAAAATAAATCTATCTAACAGGCCTTCTCAGGCGGCGATACATTATGAAGAGGATGCAAGCGGCCAGGTCTGGACAGTAATGCCACAGGGAGGGCTTTATAAAATTGACCTACATACTGCCAGACCGGGGAATTTCACCATTGAAGATGGCTTGACCAGTAATTCGATTTGGCACACCTTAGAAGCAAGAGATGGTAAAATATGGATAGGAGGTTATGAGGGTATTGATATCTACGATCCGGAAACCAGAACTATTAAACATTTAGGGGAATCTGAAGGTTTGGTCAATGATAGGAATAGCCGGTTAAATGAAGATTCTGAAGGGCGAATTTGGGCAGTTGGCAGTAGATTCGGTGTAAGCATTATAGATCCTGCAAAACAGACAATTCAACAACTTACTACTGTTCAGGGATTGGAAACCAACATTATTTCCGATGTTTTAGAAGACACCAATGGTCGGTTTTGGATGGGTGCTGACCAAGGGGAAGTATTACTGCTAGATGAAAAGAAATCAGAATTAAACTATTACCTGCCTACTCGTGCAGAGGAAGTTTTTCAAAACAATGTCATTCATGAAGACACCAATGGTAATATCTGGATTGCCATAGTAGGTGCCGGTATTCAGCGAATAAATCCAACGACCAACGAACGCGTCTTTCTAAATACTGAGGGGGGATTACTATCTAATCAGGTTTTTTCAATCGCTCTTGATGAAAAAAACAATGTTTGGGCCGCCATGGATTTTGGGGTACAATACATCGACTTAGAAACCAATGAAATTACCACTTTTACTGCTGATGAGGGCCTTGCAGCCAATGATGTGTATGCAATTGCGGTGCATGATGGTGAAATTTTTGCGGGAACTTCCAGAGGTTTAACGATTTTGAGACCACAAACCGAATCTGATGAAGCAAAAATACAATGGTCAGTAAAAACCATTGGAAAGGGCCAAGGTCTCAATTTACTTGACTTTTCAGAAAACAGTTTCACCTTTGATCGAAATAATAGGTTTTGGGCCGGGGTACAAGGCGAAATGTTAACGGTGATGAATCCGCTTGAATTGGATTCTACCACAACTTCTACCAACATCACAGGAATTAATATCCTCGATAAACAACAGACGTTTGTTGATTATAAGGCAATTCAAAGTAAAAGAGTAGGTTTAGATGCCATTTGGGCAGCTGGTTCAAATGATTCTATCATTGAAAATAAGAATGATAAAACTCCTGTTAACAGATCAATCGAGGGTATAGAATGGAAAACCGTTGAAGGTCCATATGATATGCCTGTTGAACTCATTTTACCATATACTCAAAACTACCTTAGTTTTAAGTATAATGCCCCCTATTTTGCAAATCAGGACCAGGTATATTATCGGTACATCTTAGAAGGCATAGACAAAAATTGGAGTCCTATCACTCAAGAAAAAGTAAGTGAGAATTATAGAGATTTGCCTCCTGGCTCCTATTCGTTCAAAGTAGCCTCCAAGGGCTTTGATGATGTTTGGAGCGAACCAAGTTCCTTTAGTTTTACCATTTTACCCCCCTGGTGGCAAAGCTGGTGGGCCTATGGAATCTATCTTGTTATGCTGGTGCTTTTAGGCTACCGCTTCCATCTTTATCAAAAAGCCAGAACCTTAAAAAAAGTAGAGGAAGAAGCACGTCAAAAAGAACTTCAACAAGCAAAGGAAATAAAAAAGGCTTATGCTGAACTAAAAGCCACCCAGACCCAATTAATCCAAGCCGAAAAAATGGCCTCACTTGGAGAACTTACAGCAGGCATTGCCCATGAGATACAGAACCCACTCAACTTTGTCAATAATTTTTCAGAAGTAAATAGAGAACTCATTGAAGAACTGAAGGAGGAACAAGCAAAGGACAAAAAAGAACGCGACTTAAACCTGGAAAAAGAACTGTTAGAAGATATCGACCAAAACCTGGAGAAGATCTCTCACCATGGAAAACGAGCCGATTCTATCGTAAAAGGAATGTTACAACACAGCAGGGCCAGTAGTGGAGAAAAAGATCCTACTGACATCAATGTGCTGGCAGACGAATACCTTCGCCTGGCCTATCATGGTTTACGCGCCAAGGACAAGTCCTTTAATGCCACCATGAAAACCCATTTTGATGAAAAAATAGGGAAAATAGCCATCATTCCGCAAGACATGGGCAGGGTGATCCTGAACCTCATCACCAATGCTTTTCATGCGGTACAGGAGCGAAAGAAACTAGGGGAAGAAAACTACCAGCCCACTGTTATTGTTTCTACAAAAAAGGAAAAGAATGGCATTGAGATTGAAGTAAGGGATAATGGAAATGGGATCCCTAAAAAGATCATTCAAAGGATCTTTGAACCGTTCTTTACCACAAAACCCTCCGGGCGTGGCACAGGCTTAGGCCTGAGTATGAGCTACGAAATTGTGACCAAAGGCCATAACGGAGAATTACAGGTTTCCTCCATAGAAGGTGAAGGAACCACCTTTACTATTATCCTACCCGGCGTAAAAGAAAATAAAACTAAAAAAATAACTATCCAATAATCCATCAGACCCATGAAAATATTAGTAGTAGACGACGAAAGGGACGTACAAGTACTGTTCCAGCAGAGATTCCGAAGAGAGATCAGGAATAACGAACTAGATTTTGCCTTTGCCTTTTCCGGCGAAGAGGCACTCACCTATATGGATGAACACAACCAAGAGGCTGTCCTCATCCTTTCAGATATTAACATGCCGGGGATGAGCGGCCTGGAGTTACTCGAAAAAATAAAAAATAATTTTCATAAACCACCACCGGTGGTTATGATGATCACTGCCTATGGGGATAAGGAAAACTATGACTACAGCCATGAAACTTGGAGCAGATGACTTCCTTACTAAACCGGTTGAATTTGGTATCTTAAAGGAAAAATTAAAATCAATACTCTAATGGCAAAAATTTTGGTGGTAGATGATGAGACGGATCTGGAGGTCCTCATCAAACAAAAATTCCGGAAACAGATTCGGCAAAATGAATACGAGTTTGTCTTTGCCATTAATGGTGTAGATGCGCTTGAGAAACTGAATACCGATCCCAATATGGATCTGGTGTTGAGCGACATCAACATGCCGGAAATGGATGGCCTTACCCTGCTTACCAAACTCAGCGAATTAAATCCCCTGCTAAAATCGGTCATGGTGTCGGCCTACGGGGATATGGCCAACATACGCACGGCTATGAACCGCGGGGCGTTCGATTTTATCACCAAGCCCATCAATTTTGAGGACCTTACCATTACCATGGAAAAGACCCTGAAACACGTGCGGGAACTTCAAGAAACCCTCAAAGCTGTACGCGAGAACAACATCCTAAAAATGTATGTAGATGAGAATGTGCTCAATTTTATGGGGAGTAAGGAATACGAATCTACCGTTATGGCCAATGAGAATGTCACTGCAACCGTAATGTTTATTGACGTCTGCGGATTCACTTCTTTAAGCGAAACAACCAGCCCGGATGTAGTGGTAACTATGCTCAACTCCTATTTTGATACTATGGTAAAGGAGATCATTGCACAAGAAGGCTATATAGACAAGTTTATGGGCGATGCCATCATGGCGGTCTTTAGAGGGGATTACCACCTGGATCGCGCCCTGGATACCGCCCTGGCCATACGGCAAAAAATAAGCAAGCTTCCGGAATTGAAGGAAATGGGAGGGTACCGTCCCAGGGTATCCATTGGGATCAACAGCGGGGAAATGGTCTCCGGAAATATTGGCTCCTCCAGCCTTAAACGTCTCGATTTTACGGTTATTGGCGATACGGTAAACATTGCGGCCCGACTCGAAAATGCCGCTGCGGAAAACCAGATCCTGATCTCCGAAGCCTGTTATGAACAAGTAAAAGAAGCTTTTCAATGTAAAAAGATAGGTGACATTCAACTCAAGAATAAAAAGGAGATGATCACGGTCTTTGAAGTGTTAGAATAATCTTTATTTAAATACAACCTCATAAAATTCCTTTTAGATCCCGCGATCCAATATTGGATTCACACCTTCATTGTCTGAAATATAGACTAAAATAATCTACTGCAATTTCCGTTTAAAGTATGCTAATACCTTGCTTTTTTGCAGGATTAGGAGCGCCCAGATGAAACCTTTTTGTAAAAACGAAGTCTTATCCATAAATAAGCACATGAAATTCCGTTCCCTCCTACTTGCAACACTTACGTTGCTCATTTTTAGTTGCAGTTCTTCCAAAGACGAGGAACTCATTGTTGATACAACCATATCATTTGGAAGTCCGCAACGGGTTACCGTTCAGGGATATGACGGACAGATCATGGAACCATTTTTGAGCAGAGATGGCAATACCCTCTTCTTTAACAACCTTAACAATCCTTCCGTGGATACTAATCTGCACTGGAGTACAAGGATCAGCAATACCCTGTTTGAATATCAGGGTGAACTGCAGGGAGTGGCCACTGAAAGTCTGGAAGGTGTACCTACCATGGACCAAAATAATACTATGTTTTATGTGTATACGGGCGACTATTTCCAAACGCTGCAATCTATTTATACAGGCAATTACAGTCAGGGTAGCATATCCGATATCTCCGTAGTAGAAAACTTGTCACTTAACGAACCGGGTTGGTTAAATTTTGATGTGGAAGTTTCCAATGATGGGCAAAGTCTCTATTTTGTAGACGGTCTTTATGATGAGAATGGCGGACCCCGCCAGGCTAATTTTTCCATTGCACGTAAAAATGGGAATGAATTTCAAAGAGATCCTAATAGTGCAACAATCCTGGCCAATATTAATACGGATGATCTGGAATACGCTGCGGCCATCTCTAAAGATGAACTCGAGCTCTGTTTTACGCGAATAATAGGAGCCATTTCGGTTAATTCCGAGGCCCATATTTACATTGCCAGCAGAACAGATACTAACATGCCATTTTCCGAGCCACAAGAGATCACTGAGATTACCGGTTTTGTAGAAGGTCCTACCTTTTCAGCTGATGATAATGGCCTCTATTATCACAAAAAAGAAAATGAGGACTTTGTCCTCTATTATATTGAAAAATTACCTGATAATTAATATTTCAAACACGGACTAAAACTAAAATACTATCTGTCTTTATAATTGTTAATATCCTTATTTTATCGTATTTTTATTGGTCCTATTCATGCAGCCGGTTCTATTGCAGCAATCCTGCCGGCCCCGGAAAATTCTTGAACTTATTGATAATAACAGAATTGTTGTTTTACTACCGGAATGGCCTTATTTAAGGCTAAATGAACCAACAGTTTCGCATATCTGGTTACCTCATAATTGCCATGTTTTTATGTTTGGATCTCCTTGTAGCTCAGGATCCAATAATATTAGTGAACACCCGGCACCGTATAGGCCTTAATGTAGGCTACGGCAATCAAAAAATTGGAGGTTTTGAAATAAGCCCGCGGCATGACTATGAAATACTTTTTTTTCAAATTCAATATCACTACCGGCTAACACAACATAAAACTTGGGCCCTTGACTTTTTGTTGCTGCCACAGTACAACTACTCCAGATACAAATATACCATTGAATTTCCTAAAAGTTTCGGACATGAACTTGGCGTAAGTGCCGGCCTCCAACTAAGTAAAGAAATAATTCACAACCAGATGGACGGCTTCCTCATGGCTGCCTTTGGGCCTCACTTTGTTTCTGGGGTCCCCGAACGACAAGCAAAAGGGTTTATCTTTTCCGATACTATGGCCTTTGGAGTAATTATAAAACTTAAGAATACCCTTTTCCTTAATGCAAAAATTGGGTTGCGACATATTAGCAATGCCGGGATCAAGGAAAAGAATGCAGGGGTTGACAACCTTATTTTTAGTACAGGAATCCTGATAAATATTCAGAAAAACACGGCTACGCCTGTCAACGTTTCTTCGAACTAACAATTATAGTATCTTTAAAAAAAGACCATCTGCAACTTGCATGAAAACATCCTTTAAACTAACTGCTACATTCCCAGCATCTTCTGAAGAACTTTACAATACATGGCTAGATGGGGAACAACATTCCAACATGACAGGTGGAGAAGCCACCGCCAGCATGGAAGAGGGTGATAAATTCACTGCCTGGGACGGCTATATCTGGGGTATAAATAAAAAATTGACTCCCCATTCCAATATTGTACAAAGCTGGCGCACCTCCGAATTTAAAGAGACTGACGAAGACTCGCTACTAACCCTTTATTTTAAAGAAGTACCCGGGGGCTGTGAACTTACCCTGCATCATAAGAATATCCCGGTAGGGCAACCCAATTATGAACAAGGCTGGCAAGAGCATTACATTACGCCCATGCAGGAATATTTTAAAAACAAATAAAAAATCCTCAAAAAAATACGATTTTCCTTCTTGATTTTTATTCCAAAAAAAATTAATTTTAAGTACAACTTTAACCTCGAACCACATGAAAAGAACACTCAAATATTTTGGAATCGTGATGGGGATTTTAATCCTCGTATTATTGGTCGTAGGCCTATACATAGGAGCTAGTGATATTCCTTCCTATGAGGTAGAAAAAATAGAATACACAGCGGTAGCCACGCCACAGGCTGTAGCCCGTGGCAAGAAACTGGCTTCCATGCTCTGTGCCAATTGCCATATGAACAAAGCCACCGGGAAACTAACAGGCACCCAAATGCTGGATGCCCCCAAGGAATTTGGAACCATCTATTCGCAGAACATAACCCAGGATAAAGAGTATGGTATAGGCGACTGGACGGATGCGGAACTGCTCTACCTCATCCGTACCGGCATAAAAAGGAACGGGCAATACAGTCCGCCCTATATGGCCAAACTACCAGTCATGGCAGATGAGGACGTGAATGCTATCATTGCCTTTTTACGCTCTGATGATCCTATGGTGGCTGCCAACTCCACACCAGATACGCCCTCGGAACCTTCTTTTTTAACCAAGATGCTTACTCGCCTCGCCTGGAAACCTTTTCCAATGCCAACAGAGGCTATTCCCATGCCAGACAGTACAGATATAATTGCTACAGGTAAATACCTGGCTCATAATCTGGATTGTTTTTCCTGCCATTCGGCCGACTTTAAGACCAACAATTTCTTGCAGCCGGAGCTCAGTGAAGGATATTTTGCTGGAGGCAACCAAACACTCGATTATGAAGGTCGGGTAAAACCTACGTCAAACCTGACCCCTGACAAAGAAACCGGGATCGGCAATTGGACCAAAGTGCAATTTATCCAGGCCGTAAAATACGGTCAAAAAGAAGGGGAACCAGCGCTCACTTACCCTATGACCCCTTATACCCAGCTCACAGATGACGAAGCCGGGGCCATCTTTGAATATCTAAAGACCATCCCAGCTGTTAAGAACAAGGTAGAAAGAGCCGTATATTAGACATTTACCGGCCATTACAAATAAAAAATCCCTTCCAAGTTGGAAGGGATTTTATTTGTACTATAAAAGAATTTTACCAACGCCCTACAAGGATACGGGTTGCCGAACGTACCATGCGCACGCCTCCATTGTTTTCCTGGAACGTTTTCCAACCAGCATCGCGTGCCGCTCGTTGTGCAGGACTTAAAGTAGCATTTGCACCACCCATTACACCCTTAAAATCCTTATAGCCTACAAGTGCCCAATGATTCTCACCTTCCGGGGAGTTTCCCGAAGTGATATTTCCCATCATCACAACCCTGCCTTCAGGTTTATGATCGGTATTAAACTTGGTCAATTCCTTTTCAAAAGCACCGGGATTCTCTACATCCAGCAAATAAAGCTGCTGAACAGGATACTCGCCTTCAGTATCTCCATAGCGTTTTTTTGTTGTCCCCATTCTGTTCCCGGAGCCATCCTTAATATGGTGGTCTAATCTGGCAGAAAGTAAGTCCCATGCATCGCCTCCGTCGTTGGCATACATAGCGCCCAAGGCATCCAGGGAGCCCGAAAAACCAATGGTATGGGAAGCATTATTCCCAGGATCATGGAAATGATTTGCGTAAAGAGTAACTGTAACTCCTTCTGTTTTGTGGGCTTTAAAATAATCGTCGATCAATTTAACGACCGTAGCCTCATTCTGTGGCTCTACAATAAAACTGTAGTTGGTCCAATAAGATTCTTGTGCGCTGATTGCAAAAGCTGCAAAAAGCAACATAATTGTTACTAGTCTTTTCATTGTTAGTTGGTTTTTGGTTATGTTCTAAGATACTAAATATTAAGTCATTAACAACAATGTCAATATCAATTTACTGTAGGTTTATTCTTACCATAGATCTTAGTGTTGGATGCCCAATTTGAAAATCTATAAATAAGATGTTAAAGTAATCTTCCTTCAGCAATGATTTCTATTTCTTTGTGCTCATTATAGATTAGGTAATGATCAAAGAACTTTTAAATAAATGGGGGAAGGAAAAAAACCCATTTTTGTTCCTTATAGACTTTGAACAACAAAAACCTTTGGCGTGGCCTTTAAACCAGGTACCCAAAAATATATTTTACAATTTCAATGGTAAAACCAATACCTCTTATAAAAAACCTTTACCGGCACATTTATCTTTCGAAAAAAAACCAATTCCTTTAAAAGAGTACTGCCAAAAATTTGAGGCCGTTCAAAAAGAACTGAACTTTGGAAATAGTTTTCTGCTTAATCTCACTTGTCCTACACGGGTAAAAACAAATTTGGACCTTTATACCATTTATTCAAACGCACAATCCAAATATGCTTTCTGTGTGGAAAACCAGTTTGTCAGTTTCAGCCCGGAGACCTTTGTAAAGATAGAAGCACCATACATCTATACCTATCCCATGAAAGGGACCATTAATGCTGATTTACCCAATGCGGAAAAAACCATCTTAAGCAATAAGAAAGAAGCAGCCGAACATGCGACCATTGTAGACCTAATGCGCAATGATCTCAGTATGATCGCCAAAGAGGTAGCTATAATCAAATATCGATACTATGAAGTTTTGCAGGTTCAGGGCAAAAAAATTGGGCAAATAAGTTCCGAAATACGCGGGAAACTCCCGGAAGATTTTTATGATACCCTGGGCGATCTTCTGTATTCTTTACTTCCGGCCGGTTCCATTTCCGGGGCACCCAAGGTAAAAACCGTTGAACTAATCAATTCCATAGAAGCCCAGCCAAGAGGCTACTATACGGGAGTGGCTTTCTATTTTGATGGGGTATCTTTGGATAGCTGTGTGCTAATACGATATTTGGATCATGACGGTCATTTTAGAAGCGGCGGGGGAATTACCGCCCAAAGTGAGATGAATAGTGAATACCAGGAGATGATAGATAAAGTATATGTCCCATTTTATTGAAACCATTCGTATAGAAAATGGAACCGTTCCAATGCTGAACCATCACCAGCAACGGATAAATCACACCTTGTCCCATCTTGGTAAAAGGGCCCCATTTTTAATAAAGAGTCTACTTCGTGTACCGAAAGAGGCAGGAAAAGGGATATTTAAATGCCGCCTTATCTACAATAAGGATGGCATCCTAGACATTCAATTTCATCCATATTCAATTAGGCTTATTGAGACCTTTTCTATAGTAGATATTGGCAGCCATTCCTATCCTTATAAATTTGAAGACCGAGCCTGGATCAATGATCTGGTAAACCGATCTAAAACGGATGAGATCATTATGTGTCAGAAGGAACGAATAACAGATGCTTCTTATGCCAACCTTGCCTTTTTCAACGGGACGTTCTGGGTAACCCCAAAAAAACCATTACTGCATGGCACTAGAAGGAAACTTCTTTTGCAAAAAAATATCCTCCGGGAAATAGATATAACTCTTCATGATCTGCATAACTATTCCCATTTTAAATGTATCAATGCAATGATGTCCTGGGAAGAATCACCAATTTATAGCGTGGAACAAATCCAATAAATCTCATTTTCCTGATCTGAAATACTGTTACTACCCCTTTATCATTCTAAAATGATCTTTGCAATAAGCTAGATTTACCAGACCCCTGCCACCTCTTTTACAGTAAGATCCTGAATCCGCAAAGGTGTTGTACCTGTGTTCCCAATTTCCAGATCAGAATAAGAATTTGTAGGGAATATTTGAGATGTCATTACAAATTGTCCCTTGTTTATAAAAACTTCAATAGATGAAGCATCCAGGAAGATCCTAAATTCTACCTCCCCTTCCGGCAAATTGTCCAGGGGCATCTGCTGGCTGCCTGCAAATGATTCCTGAAAGTCTACTAACCCACTTTCAGACCGATCTAGGGTGCAAAGTTTTTCTGCACTATCCATCTCCAGGACCAGCTGTTCCCCTTGCTCATTTTTAAAGGTGACCATCAGATCTCTTGCTGCTGCGACAAATAGAATCTCGCTCTGATTACCATTCTCGAGCATAATAGATTCGAGCCCTCCGGCAGGAATAGTAAAACTCGTGGTTGTTTCTTCCACTAACAGGGTGTCTATTCCTGCGATAGGGTAGTTTAACAATTGGTATGTGTCATTAATTTTTGATAAGCTTAAGGTTCGCGGCAAAGTCATAGCACTCCGCCATACCTCTGTTGGCGTATCTCTTGCATAGTCCCAATTGCTCATCCACCCTATAAACAACCGTTCATTATCTGGTGTATTGTTATAGGTAACACCGGCGTAATTGTCTGTGCCCCAATCGAGCCATTTGGCTTCTTTTTGATCGGATGTAAAGGTAGTTCCGTCATAATCACCCACAAAATACTGGGTGCCACTTCCCCCGTTGGGAGCACCTGGATTAATGCTGATCAACAGCACCCATTTGCTCTCATCAGAACCTTCTACCTGTAACTCAAAAAGGTCCGGGCATTCCCAAACGCCTCCATGGGCACCTTGCGTAGCTCCAAATCTGCTCATATAGGTCCATTCCAGTAAATTGTCTGAGCGGTACAATCTAAGATGATCTCCGGCTACCAAAGCCATTACCCACTGCCCCGTTTTCTTATTCCAAAATACTTTAGGATCTCTAAAATCTTTGAATTCTGAATTTAGCAAAACAGGATTACCTTCATACATGGTAAAACTTTCCCCATTATCCAGACTATAGGCTATTCCTTGTGTTTGATAGTCAATACTCCCCGCTTTTTCCTTTTCCATATCGTGATAGGTGAAAATGGCCACCAAAGGCGGATTCTCCGCATTTCCAAGCCCTGAGGTATTATTTTCATCTAACACCGCACTCCCTGAAAATATCAGCCCATGCTTGTCCGGATACAAGGCAATAGGTTTATTCTCCCAATGAAGCATGTCCGTACTGGTGGCATGGCCCCAATGCATAGGTCCCCAAACGATGTCTTCCGGATAATACTGATAGAATAAATGATAAATGCCCTGGTTGTACAAAAGTCCGTTTGGATCATTCATCCATTTCTCCGGGGGTGAAAAATGATATTGCGGTCGGAATTGTTCCTGGTACATCAAGGTTTTTTCTGTGGCTTCTTTTGATAAATTAGGAGCTTCCTTACAGGCTCCAACAAGTACTAAGGAAATAGAAAATAAAATAGCCGGAATGCGTATCATGACAGATCTATTTCTTCTAAAAATACTCTTTATTTACAAATCGGAAAAGGAGGTCGTTCATTTTTGAATCCTATGTAATATAGTATCTTTGTCCGCATGCTTAAAGTGGGTATTTTCTATGGAATGTTACTTATGACCTTACCAATCTTTGGGCAGCGAACCCTTGAAAAAATAATGGAAAAGCTGGCATACAAGGATGTACCCCTGGCCACGGTTACAGAGATAGCGGTTAACCCGTCTTATTACCGTCTGGATACGCGAGAACAGGAAGAATTTATAGTAAGTCATCTTAAGGATGCCCATTATATTGGGTATAAAGAGTTCAATGCTAAAGAATTCAAAGTACACTTCCCGGACAAGGAAGCCACCTATGTGGTGTATTGTTCAGTGGGTGTGCGCTCCGAAAAAATTGGAAAAAAACTTTTAGCCATGGGTTACACCGATGTCAAAAATCTTTCCGGAGGGATGTTCAAATGGGTTAATGAGGGGTATGATGTTGTGGACAGTGCCGGGCTGGCAACTCAAAAGGTCCATGCCTATAACAGGTTCTGGGGCCTACTCCTAAACAGAGGTGTGAAAGTCTACGGACCCGAAAAACAGGAATAAGGATGAAGCAAGACCGTGAAAATTTATTGCTGATCTTTACCCGAAACCCCGAACTGGGAAAATGTAAGACCAGGTTAGCCGCTTCTGTGGGGGATAAAACAGCCCTGGCCATATATATTTTTCTTTTAGAGCATACTGTCTCTGTCACTCATTCGCTGAACCTTACCAAAGAAGTGTATTATTCCAAAATTATTCAGGAAGATGATCTATGGGACCCGGGGGTATATCAAAAAAAAATACAACAAGGTGAAGATCTTGGTGAACGTATGGCCAATGCGTTTAAAGCCGGATTTAAGGCAGGTTATAAAAGGATCGCTATCATTGGAAGCGACCTTTATGATCTGAGCTCAGAGGACCTGGAAGAAGCTTTTAAGATGCTGCAAGTGACCGATTTTGTGCTGGGGCCCGCCAGTGATGGAGGATATTACCTGCTGGGGATGAATCATTTTATCCCGGACATTTTCATAAATAAAAACTGGGGCAGCTCCAGTGTGCTAGAGGACACCCTGGCCGACCTAAAAAATAAGAATGTTTATTTGCTGGAAACAAAGAATGATGTAGATGTTCTGGAAGACATTGCAAACGTTCCCGTTTTTCAGCCCTTTTTAAAAAATATACTATGACCCAAAAGCAATTAGATGAATCTACCGAGTTTCTGGAAAGCAAAGGATTTCTCGCTCCAGACATTGGTATAGTACTCGGAACCGGTCTTGGAAAGCTGGTAGACAAAATTAAAGACCCGGTAGTAGCCCATTATCATAATATTCCCTTCTTTCCACTGGCCACCGTAGAATTTCATACTGGAAAATTGATCTATGGCACTTTGGAGGGAAAGAAAGTGGTAGTAATGCAGGGACGTTTCCATCTGTATGAAGGGTATGAGTTCTATGATGTAACATACCCCATTAGGGTTATGAAACAATTGGGGGTCACTCAACTTTTTGTTTCCAATGCAGCCGGCGCCATTAATCTCAATTTCAAGAAAGGGGACATTATGTTGATTGAAGATCATATCAACTTGCAAGGAGGCTCTCCTCTGGCATTTAAGAATGTCGCCGCATTTGGCGATCGGTTTGTGGATATGAGCCAACCTTATGATGTGGAAATGTGCAGGAGGATAGAGAAAATTGCCGAGCAACAAAACATATCGCTTAAAAAAGGTGTATACGTTGCTGTTGTTGGTCCACAGCTGGAAACCAAAGCCGAATACAAGATGTTAAAAACCCTTGGAGCCGATGCTGTAGGAATGAGTACGGTACCAGAAGTAATTATTGCCAATCATTTACGACTACCTGTTATAGCGGTATCTGTTTTAACGGATGAATGTGACCCGGACAACCTGAGACCTATAAATATTAAAGAAATTATTGATGTTGCCGAAAAAACAGAACCCAAAATGATTACATTATTCACAGAACTAATAAAAACCCTATGAGTTATTTAGAAGCAACCAATGATCTGTACAAGCAAGCAGCCCTTACCCCGGATGTTGGCCTGTGTTGTACTACCAACCCAGTATGGCAATTACCGGGCCTTTCAATTCCTACCATCATGCAGGAAATGAACTACGGCTGCGGCAGCACCGTATCCGCTTCAGACCTTGTGAACAATCCTAAAGTATTGTACGTAGGTGTAGGCGGAGGGATGGAGCTCCTTCAATTTGCTTATTTCTCCCGTCAAAAAGGTGGCGTTATTGGGGTAGATGTAGTTGATGAGATGCTGGAGGCTTCCAGAAAGAATTTTAAGATCGCTGAAGAAGAAAACCCATGGTTTAAAAGCGAATTCGTACACCTTAAAAAAGGAAGTGCCCTAGAATTACCCATTGAGACCGAAAGCATTGATGTAGCTGCCCAAAACTGCCTCTTTAATATTTTTAAGGCCGAGGATCTGAAAAAAGCGGTAGCAGAAATGTACAGGGTACTAAAACCTCATGGCCGTTTGGTAATGAGCGATCCTGTTTGTGAACAACCCATGAATGATGGGCTTAGAAATGACGACCGCTTGCGGGCCTTGTGCTTAAGTGGAAGTATTCCCATTGCAGATTATATAAAAGTACTGACCGATGTTGGGTTTGGTACCATTGAAGTACGGGCAAGAAAATCGTATCGGGTGTTATCGCCCAACCACTACCCAACGGAAGAACTCATCCATATTGAGTCGATCGAAATTGCAGCAATCAAAGACCCCATGCCGGAAGACGGTCCTTGTGTTTTCACAGGTAAAACAGCCATTTATTATGGTGGAGAACCCTATCTGGATGATAAAAAAGGTCATGTGTTGATACAAAATCAGCCATTGGCGATATGTGATAAGACAGCAGCGGCCCTGGCAAAGGTCTCGGATGAGATCCATATCTCAGAGAGCACCTGGCATTACGACGGCGGTGGTTGTTGTTGATCTGTAGTAGCCCACCCATGTGTTTTTATATATAATTTGGGATCATAAGATGTAAGGAAGGCCGGTTTTTCACTACCAACCCCGTATGCAAGTTACCGATAGTATAAAATACCTGTTTGCATTATTAATCTGGTGGGGTACCCCTCCGGTGATTCCTGTGGGAACAGCACCCGCACCAACGCATACCGCCTGGAACATCCTTCTAAAAAAGTTTGTAAATGAGAAGGGCGATGTAGCCTATGCCCGGTTTAAGACCAAAGAAAAGGAGTTAAACGACTATCTGGACTACCTGGGTGAGAATGCTCCGGCCACCAACTGGTCTCATAACGAAACCCTGGCCTACTATATCAATATGTATAATGCTGCTACAGTAGCCCTGATCCTGGAGAACTATCCTATTAAAAGCATCAAGGACATTTGGCGACCATGGGGTCAGAACCGGGTAAAAGTGGGTGATAAAACCCTCTCTCTGGGTGATATTGAACATAAGATCCTTAGAAAGATGAATGAACCACGTATTCATTTTGCCATCAATTGCGCTTCCTATTCCTGTCCGAAACTTCTAAACGAAGCATATACCCCGGACAAAATGGAAAAACAACTGCAAGCGGCCACTTTCAACTTTATTAATGACACAAGTAAAAATAAAATCACTGAGAATAGCTTGGAATTATCTGCTATTTTTAAATGGTATAAGAGCGATTTCACGGAAAAAAGAAGTCTGATCACCTATCTTCAACCCTATACAAAGATCTCTCTGAAGGAAGATGCCAAGATCTCTTATTTATCCTATGACTGGCAACTCAATGAAAGAAAATAAACCGCCTAAGATCAGCATCATCATTCCGGCATTGAATGAAGAAGAGGCGTTAGACAAATTATTGCCTTATCTACAAACCAAGGCAGCTAATTACAATCAGTTGGAAGTTATTGTTTCCGATGGTGGAAGCAGTGATAATACCATTTCCATTGCGAAGAAATACGGTGCCTCTTGGTTAAGTGCAGCAAGGGGAAGGGCCAGCCAGATGAATGCAGGTGCCAAAAAAGCCAATGGTCAAATTCTGTATTTTCTACATGCAGATTCGCTTCCCCCAAAACATTTCGACCAAACTATCGTTAGTGCCATAAATTCAGGGATACCCGCAGGCTGTTTTCGTTTAAAATTTAATATCCCCAATAGATTCCTGGCTTTTTTTGCATGGTTTTCACGTTTTAATTTTACAGTCTGTCGTGGAGGCGATCAGTCCCTTTTTATTTCCCAAAGCTTGTTCACCTCCTTAGGTGGTTTTGATGAAGAGTATAAGATCTACGAAGACAATGAATTTATTGGGAGGATCTACCGAAAGGCTACATTTAAGGTGCTGCCACAAGAGGTGATCACTTCTGCCCGGAAATATGAGGATAACGGAAAAGTACGGCTGCAATACCATTTTGCTATGGTACACCTTAAAAAGTTTGCCGGAGCTACGCCAGAGTCACTATACGCCTATTACCACAAACATATACGGTAATACTTATTCCAATTTATTATCGGCTTTCAAAATCTGCCAGGACTCCTTCGGAGATCCACTTGGCGAGGGCCTGGCGATTATCTGGATCTAAGATTCGGCGCTGGTCCTTCTTACTCCTTAAATTTCCGATCTCGATGTACGCCATTGCAGGCAAGGTATTTTTTACCAGGTATAAATTACTTCGGTCAGAGAAGGTACCTGTGTATTCTCTGTTTGGCTGATATTCCTTGTATTTTGCCAGGAAGGTATTGTGAATGTTCTCCGCCAGCCGTTTCCCATTCTTACTCTTTTTATGGTGATAAAAAAAGACATCAATATTCTGTCCTTTACTGCGGCTGTCTACATGGGTAACCACTAAACGTTGGTAGCTGCCCTTATTTTTAAGATATAATTTATTTACTGCTTCTACCCGCTGTTTTAATCGGTCTAATTGTTTCAGCGGGATCTTTTGTTCCGGATATACCACCTCATCCCTATCTATTTCCAGAGCTCTTTTATTACGGATCCCATCGTTTTCATCCCTTACAATTATATAGACCATAGCACCATGCGCCAGCAATTCTTTGGCTAAGCGAAGGGTCACATCGTAGGCGTATTCGTCTTCGGCAATGGTGACATCCCGATACGTCTCTACAGCACCCGGATCTGGACCTCCATGGCCGGAGATCAAATAATAGATGGCACCAGATAGTTGGTCGCTTTTATTCACCACCAACGCCTCTTCATCACCAAAAATAGCATAGCGTTTTCCTTCAACCTCGGATAGGCCAACCTCTTTAAGTTCTGTTTCTATCTCAGAAGACAAAACAGCATCTTCACCCTTAGGGAGTAGATAGGCAGTTCCCTCGTAAAGGTGTTGTCCTTCTCGAAGATTCTCTTTATTTAATACGAGAAAATCCTGATAATGATCTGTTGGGTCCATCCCCTGTTTACGAAGGAGGGAAAAGATTCCGTCGCCCTTTTCCGCCACCACCACTGCCAGGCTATCCTGCCCAAAGGTTGCAGCAGTAAAGAAAAGTCCAATTAAAAAAGTACAAACTATGCGACTCATGACCTCGAAGGAATTTTAGAATCAAAAATTAATAAAAAGGAAATCAAATTCAATGCCAGTAGTTTAATAGACTTTATAAAATGCTTTGATAATCTCTTGTGCTGGTTTATTCTGAGGCGTAAAGCGGTTGTCTGAAGGCCCACCCGACTTTTCATGATTGATAAACCATTTCCAGACAAATCCGCCGGCAAACCATTCTTCATCCCAGAAAGATTCAAAGATTGCTTTCTTGGCATTTACCTGCCCATCCATGTTTACTCCTTCCTCACTCCTATCTACCAACCATGGTTTCTTTGCGGTATAATCCATACTTCGATACCCGAATTCAGTAAAAAGTACCGGTTTATTCACTTTTATAGACAGTTCAGAAATCTTCCCTTTCCATGGTTTCCAGCCTTCTTTTAATTCTTCTACCGAAGGTGTTTGTGCTTCCGATAAAGGAAAGTAGGCATCAATACCAATGAAATCCAGGGACGCCCAAAACGGGGTACGATCAAATTCATCCCAGTTAGCCGCATACGTAAGTTTCCCCTTGTACTCTTTACGAATCTTGCCTATAAGTTGATTCCAAAACTCGGGCCTGTTAACAACAAACTGTTCTAGTTCAGTGCCAATACAAAAGATCTCCGCCTTAGATTCTTCCGCCAAAACGGCATAAGTGAGGATAAAATCCTCGTATGATCTTTCCAGTTCCTCCCATGCCTCTTCAGATTCCATTTTTAAACCTCCCGTAAAGACACCGCGCCAGATCCAGATCTGAGGTTTTACCATCACCTTTATCTTATTCTTATGCAGAAGTTCGATGTATTGTTTGGCTCCCATCCTCGTTTCCCCATACCACTGACGGTCTGTATTATGAATGATCTCCGAAGAATTCAATTCTCGAATAAATCCGAAGGGCATCACCGCAGCGTGGTCTGCATTAACATCCTTAATAGGCTTGATATTGCTCTGAGTCACCTGGTCCCTGGAGGCAACAAAACTAACCCCCTTGATCTTCCCAACGAATTGACTGCTACAGGAAAGTTGCAGAAAACAAAAAAGAAAAAGAATCCCCTGCTTCATGTCTAGTTTGTTGATTTCCACCAAAATTACAATTTTTTAAAGTTTACAAAATCATAAAAGGCTGTTAAGTTCTTATATTTAAACCGACTGAACCCTCAGAAACTATCCCATTTAATGGAAACCATCGTAATTATTGGTAATGGCATCTCCGGAGTAACCGCCGCACGGCACATTCGAAAATTATCAGATAAACGCATCATCATCATCTCAGCTGAGAGCGAATATTTCTTTTCTCGCACCGCCTTGATGTATGTCTATATGGGGCATATGAAATTTGAACATACCCAACCCTATGAGAATTGGTTCTGGAAAAAGAATCGTATAGAGCTTGTACATGGGTATGTAACGGAGGTTGATCACAAGAAAAAACAACTTCTCCTAAAAGATAAAGATCCAGTAGCCTATGACAAGTTGATCATCGCTACCGGTTCTAAACCCAATAGGTTTGGATGGCCGGGACAAGACCTGAAAGGGGTTCAGGGATTATACTCCAAACAAGAGTTAGAACAGTTAGAAAAAGATGCTCCTGATAAAGAAACCTGCAATAGAGCAGTGATCGTTGGAGGTGGTCTTATAGGGATAGAACTTGCTGAAATGCTCAGGAGCAGGGACATCCCTGTTACCTTCCTTGTGCGTGAAAGTAGTTTTTGGAATGGGGTACTTCCGGAAGGAGAATCTCAAATGATCAATGAACATATCCGTGAACATCATATAGACCTAAGGCTTAGTACCAACCTGGTGGAAATACTTGCAGATGAAAATGGGAAGGCGAGAGCCGTGGTGACCGATACCGGAGATACCATAGAATGTAACCTGGTAGGACTTACGGCCGGCGTAACACCAAATGTTGATTTCTTAAAGGGATCCGGGATAGAACTGGGAAGAGGGGTTAAGGTAAATCAGTTTTTAGAGACCAACATCCCCAATATCTACGGTATTGGAGATTGCGCAGAACAACATGAGGCCATAGGTAACAGACGACCTATTGAGGCAGTGTGGTATACAGGCAGAATGATGGGTGAAACGGTAGCCCAGACCATTTGTGGTAAAAAGATAGCATATAAGCCGGGGCATTGGTTTAATTCCGCCAAATTCCTGGACATTGAATACCAGACCTATGGTTGGGTCTTTAGCGATAAAGGCCGGAAGGATTACGAAGAACATTTCCATTGGCGACATCCAAAAGAAAAGATCTGTATCACTATTTCATATCATAAGCAGAGCAAAATATTTCTTGGCATCAACACCTTTGGGATCCGAATGCGACATGAGATGTTTGATCAATGGCTCACCGAAGAACGCAGTGTGGATCATGTGATGGAATATCTGAAGGATGCCAATTTTGATCCCGAATTCTATGCTAAGTATGAAGGTGCAATTGTCAAAAGCTATAATCAACAATTCGGAACAACTATTCAACCTAAGAAGAAAAGTTGGAAACGAATTTTTATAAAAGCCTAACCCAGGAGAAACTAATGAAAACTATAAAGAACATTGGCCTTGTTATTTTCCTGATAGGTTTGGGGATCTTTACCGCTCTTCCGCTGATCGGCACCTTTTCCTTATCTCAACTAGATTTTGATCAACTGGTATTAGACAATAGAATTAAAAGTGAGCTTTTTATCTCCGCCATTGAACAAGATGTCGTTGGGAAACAATTCGAAGGCATGCAATCACTTTCGCCTGTGGTGGCAAATGCCCTGAATGAAGCAAATACCCAGCATCGTAATAACAAGGAATACAAAAAGGTGATCTATATCAAATCTCATGATATGGCGGCTATGATGGGAAAAAGGGCAGGCACAGGGTTTATTGCAGAAAACAAAGGCCTTATGTGGTTCTTAACATTTGGGTTAGGGATCCTTGGTGCGCTGCTATATATTCTTCCCAATGTAGTTCTGTTAGGGAAAAAAGGCATCAAGAACGATGGGATCTACCTGGAGAATGCAACCAACCGTGGATGGATTGCATGGATGGTGTTTATTTTCCTTGTCTCCTTTTACCTGCTCTTGTATTTCAGGCCGCAATTTGCCGTGAACTGGACCTACCTTGTAGATCCGATTAGCATGAACATTAGTGGTAATATGGCAGGGCATTGGTTTGTCTATGGTTTTATGTATTGTGTGGTCATGACGGTTATGGCAGTGAGGATGTATATAAAATACAGGCATAATGTGTACCAGATGGTGCGAACCACTTCGGTATTGTTCTTCCAGATCGTTTTTGCCTTTCTTATCCCTGAGATCATGGTACGCCTGCAAATGCCATATTATGACTTTAAGAACGCCTTTCCGCTCGACTATGATTTCTTTTTCCAATGGAATTTGCGTTCGCTGATAGATAGTGGAGGTATTGGCCTCTTTATTTTGGTTTGGGGTACGTTACTTACCCTGGTCATTGTACCCGTTATGGTCTATTTCTTTGGAAAACGCTGGTATTGTTCCTGGGTTTGCGGTTGCGGTGGATTGGCAGAGACCCTGGGAGATCCATACAGACAACACTCTAGTAAGACGCTATTTTCCTGGAAGGTTGAACGTTGGCTTATACATGGAGTATTGGTATTTGCTGTTGGAATGACCTTAATGACACTTTATAGTTTCTTTTCGGAAACAGGTACGGTTCTGGGTATCAAAACCGCCAGTGTACAAAATACCTATAGCCTTCTTATAGGTTCCATCTTTGCCGGAGTTATTGGCACCGGGTTTTATCCCATTTTTGGTAACCGTGTGTGGTGCCGCTTTGGTTGTCCTTTGGCTGCCTATTTAGGTTTTGTACAGCGTTTTAAATCCAGGTTTCGGATTACCACCAATGGAGGACAGTGTATCTCATGTGGAAATTGTTCTACGTATTGTGAACAAGGGATCGATGTTCGTGCCTATGCTCAAAAGGGAGAGAATATCATCCGCTCTAGTTGTGTTGGCTGTGGCATTTGTTCCGCAGTTTGTCCCAGAGGAGTACTCAAACTAGAAAATGGACCAGAAAAAGGGCGAATCAATCCCACAGAGATCCTACTTGGGAACGATGTAGATTTAATGCATCTTGTCAATGATAAGTAAAAGGCTTACCCTATTTTTGCGCGCAAATAGCACGCCCGTATTTGACATACGCTGAGCATATATACATGAAGGAGATCCTCGTTATTATCCCCGCTTTCAACGAAGCCCAATCTATAGGACAGGTCATTTCTGAAATCCCCGACCTGATCTCTGAGATCATTGTTGTTAATAATAATTCAACAGATAATACAGCAGCTGTTGCCTCTGCTGCCGGGGCCACCGTCCTATTGGAAGAGCGGATGGGCTATGGATATGCCTGCCTAAAGGGAATTAATTATGCAGGCAAACGATCCAAAACACCCCAAATCATCGTATTTATGGACGGAGATTACTCCGACTTTCCGGAAGACCTTCACAAAGTTATAAAGCCGATTTTGGCTGGAGAAGCAGATTTTGTGATTGGTGCAAGGGACAAGGCATTGAGAGAAGAGGGATCCATGACACCTCAACAGGTGTTCGGGAATTGGCTGGCTACCTTTTTAATGAAGTTGCTGTTTAAGGCAAAATTCTCAGATCTGGGGCCGTTTAGAGCCATCCGATATGAGCAGCTGATAGCCTTAGAAATGGAGGATAAGACCTATGGGTGGACGGTAGAGATGCAGTTGAAAGTACTGAAGCAAAAAATAGCATATACCGAAGTACCAGTGCGTTACAAAAAAAGAATTGGCATTTCAAAGGTCTCAGGTACCGTAAAAGGTAGTATCTTTGCCGGCATAAAAATCCTGGGGTGGATATTTAAATACAGTTTAAAATAACATGGGTCTAACAATTGCTTACATCATCATCGGAATTTACAGCTTGGCGCTGTTATTGATTTTCTTTTACAGCCTTGCGCAATTAAATTTATTGCTCAACTATCTTGGGTTTAAAAAGAATCAGGCTGTCGCGCCTAAATTCAATTTATTGGATCCAAAGGAAATTCCAATGGTAACCATTCAACTTCCTATATACAATGAGGAATATGTGATGGAAAGATTACTAGACAATATTGCCAAAATTGCCTACCCAAAAAGTAAGCTGGAAATACAAGTGTTGGATGATTCCACAGATGATTCCGTTATTGATACAGCAAAACGCATAGCAGATCTTCAGGAAACAGGCCTCGATATTCAGCATATCCGCAGAGAAAACAGACAAGGTTTTAAAGCGGGAGCTCTTAAAGAAGGTTTGAAGATCGCAAAAGGTGATTTTATTGCCATCTTCGATGCCGATTTTCTTCCGGATCCAGATTGGTTAAAGAAGACCGTTATCTATTTTAAAGACGAAGAAATTGGTGTGGTTCAAACCCGTTGGGGACATATCAACCGCGATTATTCTATATTAACAAGGATACAGGCTTTTGCGCTTGATGCACATTTTACACTGGAACAAGTAGGTAGAAATGCCAAAGGTCACTTCATCAATTTTAATGGTACTGCCGGGATCTGGAGAAAGGAATGTATCATTGACGCCGGGAACTGGGAAGGAGATACCCTGACAGAGGACCTCGACTTAAGCTACCGTGCTCAATTGAAGGACTGGAAATTTAAGTATCTTGAGGATGTTGAAACACCTGCAGAATTACCGGTGGTAATTAGTGCTGCGCGTTCTCAACAATTTAGATGGAATAAAGGTGGTGCTGAAAATTTTAGAAAGACAGTTGTTAATCTTGTCACTGCCAAGAACATTCCGTTTAAGACCAAGTTTCATGGAGTTATGCACTTACTGAACAGTTCAATGTTCTTATTTGTTTTCCTTGTAGCAGTTTTAAGTATCCCAATGTTGTATATCAAAAATAGTTACGGACATCTTGGGTGGATCTTTGAAGCTACCAGCTTTTTTATTGTCTCTACGATCATCCTATTTATATGTTATTGGTTTACATACAAAAGCATTCAGGGCAGTGGTATAGATCATTTTGTAGATTATATTAAACTGTTCTTTACATTCTTCTCTGTGGCTCTTGGTTTTTCATTGCACAACACCGTAGCCGTAATAGAAGGGCATATGGGAAAACGCAGTGAATTTGTACGTACCCCTAAGTTTAATATCAATAATCTTACTGATAGCTGGAAGGGAAATAAATACCTCACTACCAAATTATCCCCCAATATGATCCTGGAATTTGGTCTTATGGTCTACTTCTTGTTTGGTATGTACAGTGCCATCCCATTGAATGATTTTGGTTTGTTCCCCTTTCATTTCATGTTGTTCCTAGGTTTTGGATTTGTCTTTTTCAAATCTCTGACCTCGAAAGTGTAAGGACCATAAATAACAATTTATTAGCCCCCAATTAATAATTGCTCAGCGCCTCCTGAATTAACATGAGGCGCTTTGTTTTATTATATATATTCCTCAATTTTTCGGTTATTTGTAGAAACTATCAGGATACCACCTTATGCCCAACGCGGTACTTACCTATTGGAAACTTCACAAGGTTGCTATCCTTCTCTCAGTGCTCTGTGGCGTTTTTTATTACACCTTTGCGCACCATTTAGAAAGAACGGACTTCACCAGGCTGGCAGTTCTCTATGCTGCCCTCTTTTTTCTATGCTATAAGCTTATTCAATTCGAAAAATGGAACTTTAAGCTCTTACTGGGTCTGGGCATACTTTTCCGCCTCATCTTCCTTATGGCCATTCCTAATCTTTCACAAGATTTTTACCGCTTTATTTGGGACGGACATTTAGTGATCATGGGTGAGAATCCATACCTGTATCTCCCAAAAGAGATCCTTGAAAAAGGTGAGCTGATCATTCCACAGGCCCAGTTATTGGTTCAAAAAATGGAGTCACTAAGCGCCACTAATTACAGTAATTACCCTCCTTTTAGCCAAGTTCTGTTCGGGATCTGCGTATGGCTTGGGGGACAAAAAATAGTTGGTGGACTAATTGCTATGCGCTTGCTTTTACTGGGCGCTGATATTGGAATTTTCTATTTTGGCCGTAAACTATTAAAACACCTAAATAAGTCTCCTCATCTTATTTTTTGGTATTTCCTAAATCCCTTGGTCATTATTGAATTGAGTGGAAACCTGCATTTTGAAGGGGTCATGCTTTTTTTCCTTCTCTGGGCCCTTTATTTACTTACAATAAACAAATGGATAATAGCTGCCGTTCCTATGGCCCTATCTATTTCAATTAAACTGATCCCACTAATGTTTCTCCCTTTGTTTTTTAAAAGCTTAGGGCTTAAAAAAGGATTGGTATTTAATACTCTGGTTATCGCCGGAGTTTTGATAACATTGATACCTTTTTATGATCCAGTATTTGCTGCGCATTATTCCAATACTCTTTCCTTGTGGTTCTCTAATTTTGAGTTCAATGCCAGCATCTATAATGTAGTAAAGAGTCTTGGGTCGCAATTGGATCTGAAACCATGGGAACTTATTAAGACCTATGGAAAGATCATTCCTTTTATCGTCATTGTCTGGGTAGGTCTACTAAGTTTCTTTCGCAGTAATGAAAGGCATAAGGTACTCCTCGCCTCAATGCTTATGATCCTAACGGTCTATTTATTTTTGTCCACAACCGTGCACCCTTGGTATATTATCTCTCTTGTACTATTGTGTCTTTTCTCTGAATTCCGTTATCCATTAGTATGGTCTGCCACCGTAATTCTAAGCTACTCGGCATATGCCAATCCCAATTTCAATGAAGCTATGTGGTTGTTGATCATTGAATATTTAACGGTAATTGGGTTTTTGGTCTACGAATTATTTAAACGACAAGGCATAAAATCATTAATTCCCAAAAATTAAAGGCTTCATGGGGTTAGTTCAATATTATTTGTACATTTGAAATTCATGAAAACGAATGCACACAGTTATACGAATCTTAGAATAGCCTCCGGGGCTACTTCTTTTGTGCCCACTCGTCGTCGCCCGTAAGGGTGCTCCTCTCTCATGGAAATAGGTGAGTCCATTTCCGCAACGATCCTTCAGTCATTTTTAGTTTACGATTAATTTTTTAAGCAATGGACATTGTAATTGCTAACGAATCACACATTAAATACGCGAACATCATTAGCGAAACCATCTCCGAATCTGCCAAGGTAAGGGGGACAGGTATTGCCAAAAGAACGCCCGATTATATTATTAAAAGGCTGGTAAATGGCAATGCGGTCATAGCGCTGGATAATGATAAGTTTGCAGGCTTTTGCTATATAGAAGTTTGGGGCCATCAGAAATTTGTGGCTAATTCCGGGCTTATTGTTCATCCCGTTTATCGGAATCAGGGACTCGCAAAAAAAATTAAAAAGGCCATCTTCGAACTATCGCTTAAAAAATTTCCTGAAGCAAAGATCTTCGGCATCACAACAGGCTTGGCGGTAATGAAAATGAATTATGAACTGGGATATAAACCCGTGACCTTTTCGGAGCTAACAGACGATCCTGATTTTTGGAAGGGTTGCCAAACCTGTAAGAACTTTGATATCCTCACAAGAACGGAACAGAAAATGTGTCTTTGTACGGGGATGCTATATGATCCTGCTCTTAAAGAAAAAGGACAGAAGAAGAAAGTAAATAGAAAGGCCTTTCAGCGATTGCAGAGTATAAAAGAACAACTCTTCCTTAAAAAGAAAAAATAACAACATGACCACACCAAACAAAAACAATAAGAAATTAGTACTGGCGTATAGCGGTGGTCTGGACACTTCCTACTGTGCTTTGCATCTTTCAAAGGACCAGGGGTATGAAGTACATGCCGTAAGCGTAAACACCGGAGGTTTTGACGATGATGAGATACAAGACATTAAGGAAAAGGCCTTACAACTGGGAGCATATTCATACACTTCCATAGACGCTATTCAAACCTTTTACGACACCGTAGTTAAATACCTCATCTTTGGAAACGTACTTCGTAACAATACCTATCCACTAAGTGTAAGCGCAGAGCGAATTGTACAGGCGATCGAAATTGTGAAGTATGCACAAAAAATAGGTGCTAATGCAATTGCCCATGGTAGTACAGGCGCCGGGAATGATCAGGTGCGTTTTGATATGATATTTCAGATCATTGCACCAGAAATTGAGATCATTACCCCTATCCGTGATAAACAACTATCCAGGGAAGCAGAGATCAGTTACCTTCAGGAACACGGCATATCCTATTCCTGGGAAAAAGCACAATATTCTATCAATAAGGGGCTTTGGGGAACCTCGGTTGGGGGTGGTGAAACCCTTACTTCTGAGAAAGGACTTCCCTCTGAAGCCTATCCCAGTCAACTAAAGGCCCAGAAGGCTAAAGATGTAAAACTCTCATTTACTAAGGGTGAACTTACAGCAATTGATGGCGTGTCCGGCAGTCCGGTTCAAAACATTGAAAAATTACAGGAATTAACGGCTTCATATGCCATTGGCCGGGATATTCATGTGGGTGATACTATCATTGGAATTAAAGGAAGAGTAGGATTTGAAGCTGCTGCACCGCTGGTTATCCTAAAAGCTCATCATCTTTTAGAAAAGCATACGCTGAGCAAATGGCAACAATTTCAAAAAGAACAATTAGGGAATTTCTACGGTATGCTCTTACATGAAGGTAATTATCTGGATGAAGTAATGAGGAACATTGAAGCCTTTCTGACCGATACTCAGAAAAATGTGAGTGGGGATGTATTTGTAACCCTCCACCCATACAGATTTGAACTCAATGGCATTAGTTCCCAACATGATCTAATGGCAGCTTCTTTTGGAAGTTATGGGGAAATGAACAAGGCCTGGACGGCCAACGACGCAAAAGGATTCATCAAGATCCTATCGAACCCGGCAAAAATAGCAACGAAGGTAAATAAACATCATGATTAAGGTAGGTATTATAGGTGGTTCCGGTTATACCGGCGGTGAGCTGATCAGGCTATTATTAAATCATCCAAAAGTGGAGATCGAATTTGTGTACAGTACCACTCGTGCAGGCACAAAAATTTCAGCTACCCATACGGATCTTCTTGGGCAAACACAATTGTTGTTTAGTGACGAGGTTGATCATGAAATAGACCTTGTCTTCTTATGTTTAGGTCACGGAAACTCAACAAAATTTCTGCAAAAGCATCCCTTTTCAGAGGCCACTAAGATCATTGACCTTAGCAATGATTTCAGATTAGAAGCAAGCAGTTCTTTTGGAGGCAGAAACTTTGTATATGGCCTTCCTGAACTCAATAGAGATAAGATACAGAAGACTAAGTATATAGCAAATCCGGGATGTTTTGCTACCGCTATTCAATTGGCTTTATTGCCGCTAGCTCAGGCAAAATTATTAGACAAAGAGGTCCATATCAATGCTACAACCGGCAGTACTGGTGCAGGAGTTGGCCTATCCCCTACCACCCATTTTAGCTGGCGCGAAAACAATATGTCTCACTACAAAGCATTTACACACCAGCATTTAGGTGAGATCAACGAAAGTCTAATGCACTTGCAAAAAGATAAAGGGAAGCTATTATTCATTCCTAATCGGGGGAATTTTACCCGTGGTATTTGGGCTACGGCATATACCCATTTTAAAGGAAGTGAGAGCGAGGCAATCAACTTATATAAGGATTATTACAAGAAAGCACCTTTTACACAACTCTCTGATGAACCTATTGCTTTAAAACAGGTGGTAAATACTAATTACTGCCACCTGCATATAATAGTGTATGACGGAATGATCCTAATTGCTTCGGCAATAGACAACTTGCTCAAAGGGGCCAGTGGACAAGCAGTACAAAATATGAACCTAATGTTCGGTTTTCCTGAAATGGAAGGCCTGCAATTAAAGTCGGGGGTATATTAAACCCCTGTTTATAATTTATAAGAGAAAAATAACCAGTAGAATAAGCATATGAAAATAGCCATCATTGGAGCCGGAAACCTGGGAATATCTATCGCGAAAGGTATTTTACACAGCAATGGAGCAACTACCATGTACCTCACCAAAAGACATCCTGAAAATATCAAAGAATTTGAGAAATACGGTAATGTTACCGTCTCATCAGACAATTCTCTGGCAGTAAAACAATCGGATATTCTGATATTTTCTGTACAACCCGGGCATTTTGAAGCAATTTTAAATGAGGTAAAGGAGCACCTCACAGAGAAGCATGTCATTATCTCAACCATCACAGGATTCAGCATTGATAAGATCGAATCTATTATTGGGAAGAATACCTTTATCATTCGAAGTATGCCGAACACGGCGATTTCTGTTGGCAAGTCCATGACGTGTATATGCAGTAATAAAATGGGAGCAAAACGCATAGATCTGGCAAAAGCCATTTTCAATAGAATGGGGCATTCCATGGAAATCCCGGAAAGCCAAATGCAGGCTGCTACGGTAATATGCGCCAGTGGTATCGCTTTTTGGATGCGACTTATCCGAGCCACTACTCAGGGAGCCATTCAGTTGGGATTTGATGCGAAAGAGGCACAAGAATTGGCCATGCATACCTGTAATGGAGCTGCTTCTTTATTGATAGAATCCGGGAATCATCCGGAAGAAGAAATAGACAGGGTTACAACGCCAATGGGATGTACAATTGAAGGATTGAATGAAATGGAACATCAGGGCTTAAGCTCTTCGCTGATCCGGGGCATTGTTACTTCATTTGAAAAGATCACTCAGATAAGAAAAGGTTAGTATGAAGCTCTTCGACGTATACCCATTGTATGATATTACACCGGTTTCTGCCAAAGGAGTGATCCTGAAAGATGATAAAGGTCAGGAATTCCTCGATCTCTATGGGGGTCATGCTGTAATATCCATAGGCCACGGGCATCCTCATTATGTAAAGCGTCTAAAAGATCAATTAGATCTTATAGGTTTTTATAGCAATGCCGTCCAAAATCCTTTGCAACAAGAGTTGGTTCAAAAACTTGGAAGCCTTTCGGGCTGCGATGATTATCAACTCTTTCTTTGTAATTCCGGGGCAGAGGCCAATGAAAATGCGCTTAAACTAGCCTCTTTTCACACTGGCAAATCGAGGGTAATCGCTTTTCATAATAGTTTTCATGGTCGCACCTCAGCAGCCGTAGCCACTACAGATAACCCTGCCATTAATGCTCCGATCAACAAACAGCAAAAGGTCACCTTTTTATCGTTCGAAGACACCCTTGGTTTAAAGCAAGAGTTAGAAAAAGATGATGTCTGCGCTGTTATCATGGAGGCCATTCAAGGGGTTGGCGGTTTAGACGAACCTTCTACCAGATTTTACCAGGATGTGGCTAAACTTTGTAAGGAATACCAGGTAGTACTTATAGCAGATGAAGTTCAATCGGGTTTTGGAAGAAGTGGTAAATTCTTCGCCTTTCAACACCATGATATTGAGCCCGATATAATCTCCATAGCAAAAGGGATGGGGAACGGATTTCCTGTTGGGGGTATATTGATCCATCCAAAGATCAAAGCTTCTTACGGATTGCTGGGAACTACCTTTGGGGGTAACCATTTGGCATGTGCCGCTACGCTGGCAGTATTGGAAGTACTAGAACAAGAAGACCTTATTTCTAATGCCGAGGAACTTGGGTTCTATTTCAAGGAAATGGCAAGGCAAATACCTCAGGTAAAACGCGTAAAAGGAAAGGGCCTGATGCTGGGACTCGAATTTGATTTTGAAGTGGCCCCTCTGCGAAAAAACCTCATTTATAACCAGCGTATTTTCACGGGTGGTGCAAAAGACAAAAAAGTCTTGCGTATACTACCGGCTCTTAATATTAACAAGGCTCATATAAATCATTTTTTAGATGCTCTAAAACAGGAATTGCTATGAAGCATTACCTTAGTGTACAAGACATAGATTCTGCCGGGGAATGGATAGACCTGGCCGGAGAATTGAAGAAAGACCCTTTTAAATTTAAAGGATTAGGCGAGGGTAAAACCATCGGCTTATTGTTCTTTAATAACAGCTTACGTACCCGCCTAAGCACACAAAAGGCAGCTTTCCATTTGGGAATGCACTGTATGATCATGAATTTTAGCAATGAAGGATGGGCCCTGGAATTTGAAGATGGAACTATCATGGATCAGGGGAAGGCAGAACATATTCGTGAAGCGGCCCAAGTGGTATCTCAGTACTGCGATGTTTTGGGAGTACGGGCTTTCGCTTCCTTGACGAACAAGGAACAAGATGAAGCAGAGATTGTGTTAAACGGTTTTAAAAAGTATGCCACTATTCCTATATTGAATATGGAAAGTGCAATAGAACATCCTTTGCAGGCCCTTGCCGATCTGATCACTATTACAGAAAATACCAATAAAAAGAACCCTAAGGTAGTGTTGTCATGGGCGCCACACCCAAAGGCTCTTCCTCATGCAGTGGCCAATTCCTTTGTAGAGATCATGAGACAGAATTCTCAGATCAATTTTAGCATCACCCATCCCAAAGGGTACGAACTCAACCCCATGATCACTAAGGATGTGCCAATAATTTATGACCAGGAAGAAGCTCTGGAGGAGGCCGACTTTGTATATGTTAAGAATTGGAGCAGTTATAGTTCTTATGGGAAGGTGCTGAATACAGATCCGGAATGGATGATCACAAAGGAGAAGTTGGGAAAAGCGCAGTTCATGCATTGTCTTCCAGTTCGGCGTAATGTAGTAGTAGAAGACGCAGTGCTTAACGGAAATCAATCATTAGTAATGGCGCAAGCGAATAATAGAACTTATGCGGCTCAGGTAGCTCTACTTAAAATATTAAAAGGATTATGAAACCTGTATTGTCTATTGTAAAAATAGGAGGAAACATCATTGAAAATGAGAAAGAATTAGCTCGTTTTTTGATCCTCTTCTCTCAAATTAAAGGACCTAAGATCCTGGTGCACGGAGGTGGAAAAAAGGCTACAGCAATGGCTGATAAGTTAGGAATAAAGACAGCCATGGTGCAAGGAAGACGCATTACAGATAAGAAAAGTTTAGAAGTGGCTGTGATGACCTATGGGGGACTTATAAATAAATCTATAGTAGCGTCCCTACAGGCTCTGAAATGCAATGCCATCGGCCTTAGTGGTGCCGATGCAGGGATCATTCAAGCAGTTAAGCGACCGGTAGAATTAGTAGATTTTGGATTTGTTGGTGATATTGTATCGGTACATACGCAATCCCTTTTGATCTTTTTGCAAACCGGCCTGGTACCGGTTTTTTGTGCCTTATCTCATGATGGAAAAGGTCAATTGCTAAATACGAATGCAGACACCATTGCCTCTGAATTGGCCATTGCCTTGACTAAAGAATATACTACATCCTTGTACTACTGTTTTGAAAAACCAGGTGTATTAAGTGATATAAGCAGCGACAATTCTGTTATTTCACATATTAACAAACAGACCTATTTTAGTCTGTTAAAAGAACACACGATTGCCGGTGGCATGCTGCCAAAATTGGAAAATTGTTTTTATGCGCTAGACCATTCCGTTCATAAAGTATGTATTGGAAATTTGCAAATGTTGCTCCCTAATTCTTCTACCTATACAACCCTGACCCTATGAAGCAAGATGTACCACAATTGACAAAAAATGCCATTTCCTTATTGAAGGAACTAATAGCAACCCCTTCTTTTTCCTCGGAGGAAAATAATACCGCTCTGCTCTTTGAAAAGTGGTTCACTACCTATGGTATACAGTATAAAAGAGAGAAAAACAATGTGTATGCTTTTAATAAATACTTTGATAAAGCTAAGCCCACATTGCTTTTAAATTCGCATCATGACACTGTGCAACCAAATACGGCTTATACCAAGGATCCGTTTTTACCACAGGTAGAGGATGGCAAACTATATGGCCTGGGCAGCAATGATGCCGGCGGAGCGCTGGTATCCTTGATCTCCACATTTACTTATTTCTATGACGAGAAGGGCCTATCACATAACCTGATCATTGTAGCTTCTGCCGAGGAAGAGAGTTCTGGCTCTAATGGCCTTAATTCCATGCTAAAAATTCTACCCGAAATTTCGGTGGCCATTGTCGGTGAACCAACCTTGATGCAACTTGCTATCGCAGAAAAAGGACTGGTAGTCTTTGACGCAGAAGTAAAAGGCACCCCCTCCCATTCAGCACATCCCAATGAGAATAATGCCATTTATAATTGTATAGATGTACTGCAGTGGTTTAAAAACTATAGATTCCAAAAAGTATCAGAAGTTTTGGGAAATGTAAAAGTAACTGTTACACAGATAAATGGCGGAAGCCAACATAACGTGGTCCCAGCTAAGGTAGATCTGGTCATAGACGTTAGAGTAAATGATTGTTATACCAACAAAGAGATCGTTGCTATTCTTCAAAAAGAAGCACCTTGTAAAGTAACCCCTCGCTCATTGCGATTAAACTCATCCTCTATACCTAAAGAACATCCTTTGGTAAAGTCAGGATTATCCTTGGGAAGAACAACCTATGGTTCACCAACATTATCAGATCAGGCGACACTAAGTTGTCCCTCTTTAAAATTAGGTCCTGGCGACAGTACCCGTTCTCATAGTGCAGACGAGTTTATTTTTATATCTGAAATTGAAGAAGGTATCCAATTGTATATCAACCTACTACAAGGATTTCTAATTACAGAATAAGTTTACAAACCATCTAAAACAACACATCATGAAACTTTGGGAAAAAGGAATGAAAACGAATGAGAAGATAGATCGATTCACCGTGGGAAATGACAGGGAATTAGATCTTGTCCTTGCCAGGTATGATGTAAGAGCATCTAAGGCACACGCTAATATGCTATGCTCCATAGGATTGCTGACAAAAGAGGAAAATCTTGCATTGGTATCGGCTTTGGACGAAATTCATGATTCTATCGAAAAAGGGGAGTTTACCATAGAAGATTCATTCGAGGATATGCATTCCAAAATTGAATTCCTGCTTATTCAAAAACTTGGAGATACCGGCAAAAAGATCCATACTGCACGTTCCAGGAATGATCAGGTACTGGTAGCAATGCAACTGTTCATAAAAGAGGAACTACAAAGCGTAAAAAAACAAGTAAAGGAACTCTTTGAGGTCTTGCTTCAGTTGGCAGAAAAAAATAAAAAAGTGATCTTGCCGGGATATACCCATCTTCAGGTGGCAATGCCCTCTTCCTTTGGTCTGTGGTTTTCGGCCTATGCAGAGAGTCTTATTGATGACCTTATTTTTGTAGATGCGGCTTTGAAGATAGCGGATCAAAATCCATTGGGCAGTGCCGCAGGTTATGGAAGTTCTTTTCCCATAGATAGAGAAATGACCACGCGTGAACTAGATTTTAATACTCTTAAATACAATGTGGTGGCAGCACAAATGGGCCGAGGAAAAGTGGAAAAGGCAGCAGCTGTGGGAATGGCCGGTGTAGCTTCCACCCTTTCAAAATTGGCCATGGACATCTGTTTGTATATGAGTCAGAATTTCAATTTTATATCATTCCCGGACGATCTCACTACGGGAAGCAGTATAATGCCTCACAAAAAAAATCCGGATGTATTTGAATTGGTACGTGGCAAATGCAATGTAATTCAAGCCCTGCCAAATGAACTGACCATATTGCTCACCAATTTGCCCAGTGGGTATCACAGAGACCTTCAAGTTACCAAGAATAGTTTGCTTCCTGCACTGCAAGAATTAAAGGCTTGTTTAGATATTATGACCTTTAGTCTTCCCAAGGCGGTGGTTCGGAAAGATATCCTTGAGGATCCCAAATACGACCTTTTATTTACGGTAGATGCCTTAAATGAATTAGTGCTTCAAGGGATTCCTTTCAGGGATGCCTATAAACAAATCGCCTTACAAGTGGAAGAAGGAAAATTTATGTTTGGGAAAGACGCCAAGCATACGCACCAGGGAAGTATAGGCAACCTTTGCTTACAGGAGATCCGGGATAAAATGAAGCTAATCTCCTAAAAGATCTTCAAATATCAACAGAGAATTACTGCTGTATGCTTATTGTATCATGCCTAAATTAATGACCTCCTGTGAGGTTAATGGACGCCAATGACCTCTGGGAAGATCCTTTTTTGTTAGGTTGGCAAATATCACACGGTCTAATTTCACGACATCATATCCCAAATGTTCAAAAATACGCCGAACTATTCTGTTCTTCCCACTGTGTATTTTTACACCTACCTCTTTCTTTGGAGCATTATTCAAATAACTGATCTCATCTACCTTGATAAGGCCGTCCTCCAACATAACCCCCTCCTGAATCCTATGAAGGTCATCTGTCTTTAGGTTTTTGTTGAGCTCTACATGATAGATCTTCCGCACACCATACCTGGGATGGGTTAATTTTTTTGCCAGGTCACCATCATTGGTAAACAATAAAAGTCCGGTTGTATTCCTGTCTAAACGTCCTACGGGGACCAACCTGGATTTGGTGGCATTAGAAATTAATTCCATGACGGTTCTTCTGCCTTTTTCATCCCTTGTGGTAGTGATAAAATTCTTAGGTTTATTTAGCAGTATATATTCTTTTTTCTCGGGATTGAGTAGTCGTCCATCAAAACGTACTTCATCTGTCCTACTTACTTTATGGCCCATTTCCGTTACCGGTTTTCCGTTTACGGTAACATTCCCTGCGGCAATATAGGTATCTGCTTCCCTTCTGGAACAAACCCCTGCATTGGCTACATATTTGTTTAGGCGAATTAAGCCTGAATCTGAAGCAGGATTAATTTCCCGATGTTTTTTAATTGGGGCATTCCCACGGGCATAGCTTTTCTTCCGGTAGTTTCCAGCTCCGCGGCCAGAAGATTTTCCTTCATCATTATAGTCAGATCTGCTCATGGATAAATTTTTTTCAAAGGTAGCAAAATGCTGTAAGCCATACTATTATCTTAACGCTAAGTGTTATAAAGAACAAGCAGGTATACCTTTGGAAGTTTATGCATTATCGGTCTTTATTTTCTTCAAAGAAACGGCGTGGCTATACCAATTAAGTAATATCTCCTACACAGCAATCCTAGGGAAGCAAATCGTTATAGTATCCTATTTAGAACAAGATCTACATTGATCAAAAGGATGCTAAATACGCCCGCAATGATGATAAATTTTAGGATGTTGTGAAGCCAGACATAATGTTTCTTTGTTGAAGATCTCCACAATAGGATCAAAAAGAAGATCAATAAAACAATACTCGCAATAAAATATAAATACATATAACCCACATCAAAGGTTTTGATCAATAAAATGGCGGGGATCAAGGTTAGCACAACTAAGAGGGTAATATAAGCCTTTGCATATTTTGTACCATATAAGATTGGGATGGTCTTATAATTTAGCGCTATATCTCCCGCTATATTTTCCATGTCCTTGATCAACTCCCTTGCCAAAATAAGGAGGAAAAGGAACATTGCATGAACAAAGATCACCGTTTCAAAATTCTTGTAATACACAAACACTGCGAAGAAAGGAGTAATGGCCAGAAAGGCAGAAACTAAGTTTCCTACAAAAGCAATTTTTTTTAATTTATGTGAGTACAGCCAAATTCCAAAAATATAGCCGGAAAAAAAGAGAACAGCTTTAAATGATACATAGCTAGCAAAAAGAACCGCAAAAAAATTCAGAACAAAATAGGTGCTCAATTTGGTCTGTTGACTTACCAGGCGATCGAGCATGGTTTTTCTTGGCTTGTTGATCAGGTCTTTTTCCGAATCGTAAAAACTATTGATGATATAGCCACCTGCAATCACCAGGGAGGAGGCAAAAACGAGGACGAACAAGCTAAGATCGAATACCACCTTCCAAAGGGGGAGGTCAGGTGCCAGAATATATATGGATGCCAGGTATTGAGCAATGACGATCATCAATACATTGTACCCTCTTACAATGGAAAACAAACTCAGCAGCTTTAAAAGCAAGAGTTTGTTCTTTCTACTAAGCATTCTTGTTTTATTAGAAGTTGTATACCACTTCCAGGCGATATTCCTTCAGCGTATTCTTGGCCTTTTCAATATCCTGAGTGAAGCCCAGAATATAGCCTCCGCCTCCGGAACCACATAATTTCAAATAATAGTCATTTGTTTCTATCCCTTGTTTCCACAGTTGGTGAAATTGTGGTGGGATCATGGGTTTAAAATGGTCCAAAACAACATGAGAAAGTTGTTTTATATTCCCAAATAAAGACTTTACATTACCCGTAAGAAAGTCTTCAACACAGGCATCAGTATGTTTTATGAACTCCTCTTTGAGTACAGTCCTAAATCCTTCATGTTTCATCTTTTCCATAAAGATCTGAACCATAGGAGCAGTTTCGCCGATAATTCCGCTATCTAAAAGGAATACTGCGCCTTTCCCATCTTTGTTTTGGGAAGGTATGCTTGTAGACTCAATATTATCCTGAGAGTTGATCAGTATAGGCAAGCTAAGGTAACTGTTCAAAGGATCCAATCCAGATGATTTTCCATGAAAAAAGGATTCCATTTTACCAAATATCATCTTTAAACTCAGTAGTTTTTCACGGGTAAGATTCTCCAAAATGGTGATCTTGTTCTTGGCATATTTGTCATAAATAGCAGCTACTAAAGCACCACTACTACCAATACCATATCCCTGTGGAATTGAGCTATCAAAATACATTCCTTTTTCAAGGTCGTTTCTAAGTGCATCAATATCAAATACCACAAGAGAAGGATCCTCCTCCTGTATTTTTGCTAAATGTTCGGCAAATCTCTTGAGACTATCATTAGATCTTTTACCTGCTTCAGACAAGGTTTTCTCAGTCTTTAAGGCACCTTTAAAGAAATTATATGGAATAGAGAGGCCTTTCGAATCTTTAATGATCCCGTATTCTCCGAAGAGAAGGATCTTAGAATAAAAGAGGGGTCCTTTCATAAGCTGTTTGCTGTTGCGCAAAATAAAAATAGTACTAAATTACGTACGATGGTCTTAAAGATCAGACTTTCTTAGATCCTCCGCCAACTTGGTCGCAAATATACTGCCCATTTTCACAATACACAACAAGCTCATTCTTAATAAATTGCAAAATTTTATCGGTATCCTTTTGAGGATATAAGAGATGAACGTTGGCCCCGGCATCAAGCGTAAAACACAGAGGCAAGCCACTCTGCTTCCTATACGCCCATATTTTTTCAATAATAGACAAGGTTTGCGGCTTCATTAACAAGTAATAGGGCACGCTTGTCATCATCATTGCATGCAGGGTAAGTGCCTCACTCTCTACTATTTCTATGAATTCCTGCAAGTCTCCTGTCTCAAAAACAGAGAGCAACCTGGATAAATTCTTATGTGCCTGGGCAAAACGCGGCTTGGCAAACGGGTGGTTGTTCATTAGATCGTGCCCTGCGGTACTGCTTACCGTCTTTTCTCCTTTGTGAACCAGCAAAATAGTATCCTGATACCCCTGAAAGACCTCGTGGACCTTACCTGCATATGGTAATCCAACTAGATCAGAACTGTCAGAAAGATCTTTGTGCTTCCCCCATTCTACAATGGGTCCACTTATACTTCTACAAGCACTTCCAGAGCCTAAACGAGCGAGAAAAGACGCTTTTTTCAATAAAAAATCATTCTCCATAGAAGGCATCATGCTTTTTTCCATGTCCATAAGGCATAAAGCCAGGGCCGCCATCCCACTTGCAGAAGAGGCTATCCCACTACTATGGGGAAAGGTATTGCTGGTGTCTATCTTTAAATGATACTCATTTAAAAATGGCATATACCTGGAAATACGCTCAAAGAAGGTGCTGATCTTTGGTCGAAATTCTTCCTTGGTCTTCCCTTCAAAAAGAAGATCAAATGACGGTCTGCCGTCACCCTTCTCTTTCCTTTCATATGCCACTGAAGTGGTAGTAGCAGCGTTTGATAGGGTAAAACTAATAGAAGGATTTGCCGGGATCTGATCTGGAAATTTTCCCCAGTATTTTACCAAGGCTATATTACTTGGTGCCCTCCATGTTGTGGTGCCGGAGGTAACCAAGGTTGAATATTTCGAAGGAATAAATTCCTGTTCGTTCATTCTACGAAAATTTGATGCAAAGATAGTTTTTCAACACTTTAAGCATGCCCTCAATTAAATTAAATTCCTATTTTAGGGTACTTAGAATGGTTTCCAATGAAGAAAAAAGCGCTGTATATAGTCATTGCCGTCACCATTTGCCTGCTTATTGGTTTTTTAGCAGGTTTTGCCACTCAAAGTTCGGTAGACACCTGGTATGCTACCCTTAACAAACCAAGTTTTAATCCGCCAAATTGGCTTTTTGCCCCTGTTTGGACCCTTTTGTATATCCTGATGGGAATTGCTGCCGGCTTGGTCTGGGCTAAGGGTTTTTATCATGTTTGGGTTAAAACAGCCCTCTATTATTTTGGATTTCAACTCCTTTTCAACGCCCTATGGAGCATTGTATTCTTTGGTTTTCAAGAACCTTTTTGGGCCTTGTTGGTTATCCTTGTCTTGTTGATCCTTATTCTATTAACTATAAAGTGGTTTAAGATCGTCAGCAAACCTGCAGCCTATTTACTTCTCCCTTATCTGCTTTGGGTAAGCTTTGCTATGGTTCTGAATTATAAGATCTGGGAATTGAATTAAGTATTTGATTTTCTTTCCTTTTAGGGGTTCTTCCTAATTATGCTAAATAAAATAATTCCTTTACATTTAAAGAATTGGAACATCAAAATAGAACATAGAACAAAGGACCTATATGCAATCATACATTCTGGCCCTGGACCAGGGAACCACAAGCTGCAGGGCACTGGTATTTGACAAAAAGGGTACTATTATCTCCTCGGCCCAAAAAGAGTTTACGCAACACTTTCCAAAACCTGGATGGGTAGAGCACGACGCACTTGAGATTTGGAATACTCAGGCTGAGATGATGAAGTTGGCCCTCGATCAAAAGAAGATATCTCCAAAGTCTATTGCTGCCATAGGTATAACCAATCAGCGCGAAACCGTTGTTATTTGGGACAAGAATACTGGGCTTCCTATATATAATGCCATCGTTTGGCAGGATAAACGAACCGCCGATTACTGTGATGCTCTAAAAAAGGAAGGATTGTCGTCCATGATACGGCAGAAAACCGGTTTGGTCATAGACGCCTATTTTTCCGGCACCAAGGTAAAATGGATTCTAGATCATGTTGAAGGTGCACGCGAACGAGCAGAAGCAGGCGATCTTCTGATGGGGACCATAGACAGCTGGCTTATTTGGAAAATGACCGAGGGTGACATGCATATCACAGATGTAACCAATGCTTGCCGTACACTATTTTTTGACATCAATACCCTGGCCTGGGATGCCGAATTATTAAAAATGTTCAACATTCCTTCATCCATACTCCCTGAGGTTAAATCTTCTAGTGAGGTTTATGGCCATACATCAGAATCACTTTTAGAAATAAAAATCCCGATCGCCGGGATTGCCGGAGATCAGCAGGCAGCCCTATTTGGCCAAATGTGTACAAAACCGGGAATGGTCAAAAATACTTATGGTACAGGTTGTTTTATGTTAATGAACATTGGAGACAAACCCATAGTCTCCAAGAACAATTTGCTTACTTCAGTGGGATGGCAGATCAATGGAAAAACGCAGTATGTTCTGGAGGGAAGTATTTTTATTGCCGGGGCAGTAGTGCAATGGCTTCGCGATAGTCTGATGATCATCAACTCATCTGCTGAGGTGGAACAAATAGCCTGCTCCGTGGATAGTTCGGACGGCGTATACTTTGTACCCGCTTTTGCAGGTCTGGGTGCACCTCATTGGAATCAGCATGCCAAAGGAGCTATTTTTGGGCTTACCAGGGGAAGTACCTATGCCCATATAGCCAGAGCGGCTCTGGAATCGATTGCATATCAGACCATGGATGTCTTAAAAGCGATGGAGGCCGATTCTGGCATTACAATCAAGGAATTACGCGTAGATGGAGGTGCCACCGTTAACAACTTGCTGATGCAATGCCAGGCAGATGTTCTCAATACTATTACCGTTAGACCTAAAATTGTAGAAACTACAGTGATGGGCGCCGCCTTTCTTGCCGGTTTGGCCGTTGGCTATTGGAACGATCTTGAAGAAATACAAGCCATCTGGGAAACTGAACATCGATTTCTTCCAAATCAGGATAGGACAGAAATAGAAGCAGGCATCAAAGGCTGGTATAAAGCTATTAATGCTCTGGAATATTGGACCAAAGATTCTTAATTTATATATATGACACCTTTTATTGCTGAATTAATAGGAACTGCCCTTTTGATTACCCTAGGATGTGGTGTTGTTGCCAATGTTATTTTGGAGAAAACAAAAGGACAAGGAGGCGGGTGGATAGTGATCACCACTGCATGGGCCTTTGCCGTTTTTGTGGGTGTAGTAGTGGCAGCACCGTATAGCGGAGCACATATAAATCCTGCAGTTACCATTGGCTTGGCAGTCGCGGGTAGTTTTGAATGGTCTGAAGTTCCATCCTACCTCCTGGCACAACTTCTGGGAGCTATGATCGGAGCATTTTTTGTATGGATCACGTATAAGGATCACTTTGATATTACCAAAGATAAAAGCTTAAAACTGGGAGTGTTTGCCACCATTCCGGCTATACGAAATTTTGGTTCCAATCTTTTTAGTGAAGTTTTTGGCACCTTTGTTCTGGTCTTTACCATTTTATTTTTTACAGATGCTTCAATGGCCACTACAGAAGAGATCATAGGCCTTGGATCTCTGGGTGCACTACCTGTAGCGCTTCTGGTCTGGGTTATAGGGCTGGCATTAGGTGGAACTACTGGCTATGCCATTAATCCTGCTCGTGATCTGGGCCCTCGACTCATACATGCAATTATGCCCATTAAAGATAAAGGAAGTAGTGATTGGGCCTATTCCTGGGTACCTATTTTAGGGCCAATCCTTGGAGGCATAGCCGCGGCCGGACTTTCTCTCTTGATCCTTAATTAGGATAGGATGTCTCTTAAGAATTTGCTATGGCCTGTGCTGCCATATAAGATCCGGTCCAGGCATTTTGGAAATTATACCCGCCTGTAATGGCATCAATATTTAATATTTCCCCTGCAAAATAAAGTCCCGGGTGCAGCTTACTTTCAAAGGTTTTGAAATTGACCTCTTTCAGGTCTATTCCGCCTGCTGTCACAAACTCTTCTTTAAAAGTGCTTTTCCCCTCTACTAAAAATTCGCCGGCTGTAAGTTCCCTGGCTAGTTCCTGTAGTTGTTTCTTGGAGATATCGGCCCATTTCTGATCGGGTAAGATTCCGGCTGCCTGCACTAATTTTCCCCAAAGCCGTTTAGGAATATCTAAAGGATGCGTTCTAAAGACTGTTTTCTTGGCCTCCATTTCTTTTACTTCCATCAAAAAGGAAAATAATCCTTGTTGATGATACTCTGGCACCCAATTTACCCGTATCCTGAAACGGTATTGATAGTCGTGTAAGATCCTTGCGCCCCAGGCAGAAAGTTTAAGGATAGCCGGCCCACTCATGCCCCAATGAGTGATCAATAACGGACCTTCAGTGACCAATTCTTCACTGCGCTCAGCGCTGCTTTTCAGGGATACCGTTATTTTTTTTCCAGGAATGTCTCTGGATACCACTTTTACTCTGGCGTGAGTGCTAAGTCCGGGGATCCCTTCAATACGCGGATCGTGGATATTAAAGGTAAATAAAGATGGTACAGGTTCTATGATTGTGTGTCCTAACCTTTTTAGAACATTCCACATCTTTGGACTACTCCCTGTAGTAATGAGCAATCGTTTCGCAAAAAAAGATGTTGTCTTGGTTTTGACTTCATAGTCTTCCCCGTTCTTCGAATCAGAAGAAGGAACTAAAATATCCGTAACTGCGGTGTTCCTTATAAGATCGATCTTGGAGCTAGCTATGGCGTCCATAAAGCAATCGATAATGGTTTGGGAAGAGTTAGAAACAGGAAACATCCTTCCATCATCTTCGATCTTTAATTCAATACCACGTTTTTGAAAAAATTCTACGGTATGTTCTGTATGGTGGGTGTTAAATGGTCCAAGTAATTCTTTTTCCCCTCTGGGATAATGTTGTGACAGAATTTTGGGGTTGAACTGCGCATGGGTTACATTGCAACGACCTCCGCCGGAAACCTTTACTTTCCCCAGCACTTGCTTTCCCTGTTCAAGAATAGCTATCTTGAGATCTGACCTAAATTCGGCCAAATTAATGGCTCCATAGAATCCGGCAGCTCCTCCTCCAATAACAATAACATCATACATTAGTGGGCCCTTTCGGGAAAATTGGTAAAGATTCCGTCTACTTTAAAAGATCTCATCGCTTCAATGTCCTCTGGTTCATTCACTGTCCAGGTATACACCTTAAAACCTTCATCATGTAATTCTTTTACTATATCAGCATTTAAGTTCTTGTAATATGGGTTGATAGCCACTGCCCCTAATTTTTTAGCAGTGGGGATCGCTTTAATAGGATCTTCTTCTGTAAGTACGGCAATGGCAATCTCCGGATTATAAGATCGCATACTTTCCAATTCCTGCCAATTAAAGCTGGAGATAATAAAATCTTCTAATTTCCATCCCTTTTTCGTGATATAGTCGTCTATAATAAAGTTAACCCTGTCTGAGGTATTGGCTCCCTTTAGTTCAATATTCAGGGGCACCCTATGATCTATCAATTTTAGCACGTCCTGAAGCATAGGTATCTTGTGATTCCCTTCGAGGATCACTTTTCGCAACTCGAAGATGTTGTAATCTTCAATAAGTCCTCCTGCATTACTCAGTCGTTCCAGACTTTCATCGTGAAAGACTACGATCTCTCCACTTTTTATCTTAAACACATCGATCTCTATCATATCAACCCCCAGATCCATAGCCTTCTGTATGGAAGCGAGTGTGTTTTCTGTCTCGTGCCCCATGGCACCCCTGTGACCTATGATGAGCATATCATGATTCATTCCTGTACAACTTGAAATTAGCACAATCAATAAGACAATTCCATAATTCTTCATGGCCCATGTTGTTTTTCTATAGCTCAAAAATACAACTTGCCATGAAAAGTTAACTACCCTTAAAGAATATAGGTTATTATTATTTTTTTAATATAATAGTTGTTGATTTCTTAATATTTATCATAATTTTTTTTATATCTGATATTTATTATTTAATATCTTTGACAGAACAACAACCAATAAAATTCAAAACTATGTTTTCAAAACAACATCTTTTGGCTACCATAGTGGCAACGGTCACTATGTTTATTTTGGGCTACCTGATCTGGGGAGTAGCCACCGTTGACTATTTTGAGGGACATACTATCAACAGTGTTATGAAGGATCCTCCACTTTTTCCGTTCATTATTCTAGGTAATTTTATCGCCTCGTTTACGCTTTGTGTTATTTATGGCAAATGGGCCCGGGGGTATCACAGCATGGGAGGTGGTTTTCAATTCGGAATCTGGGTTGGCATCTTTGTGGGATTAGGAACTGGGATCTACTTTGGTATGGTACCAACGAAATGATGGACCTGCAAGGTCATCTTGTGTCAGCTGTATTAGACATTGTCTATTACGGAATAGTAGGTATGATGATCGGCTTGATGTTTAAGGCCACTCAACCCAAAAAGTGAGAATGCATAATCAGAAATAAGGGTAGGCTACTTCATCGATAAATGAGTAGCTTACTCTTATTCTTTTAGTTTAAGAATATAAGACTGTAGAGGATCCAAGGCAATATCAAAAAGACCTTGCCCTCCTTCAACCTTAAGCGTAACGGTTGTTTTAGTATAAAGCAGATCGGTCATTTCATAGGATGACCCTTCCTTTAAGTTCCAGGCCTCCACAACTGAAGGTGGTATTTTCATTTGGAATTGGTACGATTCATTAGAATCGAAATTGGAAAGCACCAGAAGACGCTCTTTATCTTTCCATCGAACAAATGATAACACTCTATGGTTATATCCCTCTGTATGATCCTTATTGTAATAATGGATATCTTCATAGGCCCCCATTAGGGCATCATTGCTTATGGTAACATTTAAAAGGCGCTTGTAAAAATTGCGCAGTTCTGTTTCCTCATCAGTTAATTGACCTCCGTCGAATTTCTTATCATTGACCCAACGTTGATGATGGGGCACACCTATATAGTCAAATATGGATGTTCTGGAAGGGGATCCAAAACCGGCATTTTCGGCGCCGGGTTCTCCTACTTCCTGACCAAAATAGATCATGGTTGGAGAGGTACTTAAGGTGGCCGATATTACCATGGCCGGTTTGCCAATTTGGGCGTTACCAACAAATTCCGGACTGGCAATTCGTTGTTCATCATGATTTTCCAGAAAATGCAGCATATGGTGTTCAATATCCATCATCCCTTTTTGTACCACCGGGATATGATCTGTCCACCCATGCCCCTGCATAATATGTTTTAAACTATCATAGAGTTCTACCTTATCATATAGGTAGTCCATTTTTCCTTTAAAAATATACTCCCTGTACAGGGAGGGATTATAGACCTCAGCTAATATCAGGGCCTTTTCATTCTTTTCTTTGATATGAGAATTTAAGTAGCTCCAGAATTCCACAGGAACCATCTCAGCCATATCAAACCGAAAACCATCCACCCCCATATCTAGCCAGTACAAAGCGATGTCCCTAAATTTGATCCAGGAATCTGGCACGGCTTTACCCTTCCAAAAATCGAGATGCTCCTTAGGTGTCTTAGATCCGTACTCGTCTGGTAATTTCTCAAAATCGTAACTCCCGTCTGGTTTAACGCCATAATTTATTTTTACGGTCTCATACCAGTCGTTCATATCTGGTTGGGATTTTCTTGACCCGTTCCCGGTCCATTTTGCAGGGTCTTCAGGGAAGTAGTGATCTACCAAAGGATGTGGATCACCACCTAATGGCTGATACCCGTTGGTCCATTCCGGTACTTGAAAGGAAGATCCTGGAATATAGTAAAAATTATTATCCTTTTTGTACTCTAACGCAGTATTGTCTGAAGCTCCAAAAGGTTCTTTCCCGGGGGGCGTTGAGGATCCTTCATAATGTCTGGCAACATGATTTGGTACTATGTCTATGATCAATTGCAAGCCCGCCTTATGGGTCCTGCTAATTAGTTCTTTAAATTCTTCTAGTCGTCTTGCGGGGTCCACTGCAAGATCCGGATTTACATTGTAGTAGTCCTTTACCGCATATGGAGAACCTGCCCTTCCTTTAATGACATCAGGATCATCGTTTGTAATTCCAAAGGCTGTATAGTCAGTGACCAGGGCATGGTGAGGTACACCGGTATACCAAATATGGGTTACACCCAAATCCTTTATTTCCTTTAATGCCTTCGGTGTAAAATCATTGAATTTCCCTACCCCGTTTTCTTCCAGGGTTCCCCATGGTTTATTGGTGGTATTTGTATTGCCAAAAAGTCTGGTAAAAACCTGATATATTACTTTTTTTCTTTCCTTTTTCATAATTGTATCTTCCTTGGCATTCTTTGAAAATTCCTGATTATTCTTGCAGGCAATGCCTGCCAACACGAGAATTATAACGATCAGATATCGTCTTATCATATCCTTTTAATTTGAGAGCAGTAGCACTCCCTTATTCTTTAGAAGGAGTTCATTGCCTATGACTACTTCTTCACCTGAAATTATATCACGAAAATTAGAACCCAGAATATCCATTTCACGGAAACGATCCATGGAGAGTGAAACAGGTTGTTCATTTTTATTTAAGATCAACAACACCTTTTTATGACCCTTGTATCGTCTAACTAAATATAGATCCCATTCTCAGGTGCAAAGTGTTTAGTGGCTCCCTCATGAATTGCCGGTTCGCTCTTTCTAAAATGCAAAAGTGTTTTTAGAAATTCTTGCATTTTCTTTGCCCTGGTGCTCAATCCTTTTCCTGTAAAGGCATTGATCTTATCCCCTGCCCATCCCCCGGGAAAATCGGTCCTGATGAGCCCATGGTCTCCCGGTTTGCTGCTATTATCCATTAGGATCTCCGTTCCGTAATACACTTGTGGAATACGCGGGGTCATAAGGATAAAAGCCATTGCCATTCTTGTTAAGGTTTCATCCTTATTGCAGTTGGGTATAGACACGGTCCATATCATGATTGTCACCAAATAAGCATCATGTCTTTAGGAGTAGCATAATGAAAATCGTTTGCCAATCCCTCGTATAATTTTATAAAGCCACTATTCCAATTTTCTTCATCATTTAATGCATCCACAAGTGTTTGCTGCATGGGAAAATCCATGGTAGAGCGAAGGTAAGATTTGTACCCATCTCTATTGTTAGCTCCTTGCTGCCAATAACCTACCACCAAGCGGATTCAGGCTCCATTCTTCTCCTACGATAGAGAAATTTGGGTACTCTGTCATGATCCTTTTTGCCCACTGAGCCATAAAGTTTTTATCCGGATACGGGTAGGTGTCCTGACGGATACCCCCCAAAGAGAGTGTTTCTATCCACCAGAGGCTGTTCTGAATTAGATATTGGGCCAGAAAGGGATTCTCCTGATTCAGGTCTGGCATTGAAGGAACAAACCAACCATTGTCCATAAGTTCTCTGTCCGAATCGGAAGCATAGATATCCTGGTTAACGGTACGCCTGTGATTTGTCACCGTTATTTTCTTCCCCTCTTCGAAAGGTTGCTGATAATTGATCCAATTCTTAAAAGGAAGGTCTTGCATCCACCAATGCGCTATGCCACAGTGGTTATTTACCTGATCCATGATCAACTTAATACCTCTTTTTTGTGCCTTTTCAGATAATTCGATGTATTCCTCAAGGGTGCCAAACCGTGGATCTACCTTGTAAAAATCTGTGATCGCATATCCATGATAGGATTCCCTGGACATATCATTTATTAAAAGGGGACTGGGCCATAAAGATGTAAATCCCATTTCTTCAATATAGTCCAGATGATTGATCATCCCCCGGATATCACCTCCATGTCTTGCGTAATCATCTTTTCTATTGATCTTCTTTTCATGTAATGCCAGATCAACATCGTTATTGAGATCTCCATTTGAAAACCGATCCGGGGTAATTAAATAGATCACATCTTTACTAGAAAATCCGATATATTCTTCCGATCCCTTAGGTCTGTTTTTCAAAGTATAAGAAACTGAGAAAGAAGTTCCATTGACTTCCTTGTATTTGAATTTCTATGTTTCCGGGTGGTGTATCAGCAGGGATCTCAAGATCTAAAAAGAGATAATTGGGGCTATCTGCCTTATGGACATTTAAAAGGCGAACCTTTTCATTTTGAATACTAGCCTCAAAGTTGCTGATATTAGGACCCTTCAACATAAGCTGTAGCCGGGTGTCTTCAAAACCTACCCACCAGTGAGGAGGTTCCAAACGTTCAATCTGAGCTTGAGCTAAAGCTGTGGTCATATATAAGATCAGTATACCCAGAACATACATGAGTTTTGGGCATATAGATGTCCTTCCAAAAGCCCTTTGCATGTTATTGGTCATGTTACTTCACATTATTTTTTGGAAGTTGGTTGTATAACAAGTCGTTCGCCATTCAATCTGATCGACATTTCATGATCTCCTTCCAATTCGAAATGGCAACCTTTTTTATCAACCACGATCTTTAGAATTCTATTTCTGAAATTGACCTTAAATGAATAGGACTCCCATTCTTTTGGGATACGGGGTGTGAAAGACAATTTGTCATTTCGGATCCGCATACCGCCAAAACCTTCCACTATACTCATCCAGGTTCCTGCCATGGATGTTATATGTAAGCCTTCTTCTACTTCCTTGTTATAGTCATCCAGATCAAGGCGTGAAGTCCTAAGATAAAACTGATAAGCCTGGTCCATCCTGTCTAACTTCGCTGCCTGTATACTGTGAACACATGGAGATAGTGAGGACTCATGAACGGTAAAAGGCTCATAAAAATCGAAATGCATTTCAAGATCTTCCAACGAAAATTGATCTTCAAAAAGATAAAAACCCTGGAGCACATCTGCCTGTTTTATATAAGGAGATCGCAGAATTCTATCCCAACTCCATTTCTGATTAATGGGTCTATTTGATTTAGCTAAATCTGCCACTGTAACGAGTTCTTTATCTAAAAATCCGTCTTGCTGCAGATAGATCCCAAGCTCTTCTGAGAAAGGAAAGTACATAGCGTCTGCTACCTTTTTCCATTCCTCGGTTTCCGCAGGTTTCAATTTTGTATACCCTGTGATGCGGTCATAATCTTCCTTATACCCGGTTTTCACTTTTTGTAATTGTTCTAAGGTATATTGAATACACCAACGTGCAATGTAATTGGTATACCAGTTATTATTTACATTATTCTCGTACTCATTGGGTCCTGTAACCCCAAGGATCACATATTTGTTTTTTTGTTTAGAGAAAGTAGCTCTCTGATGCCAGAAGCGAGCAATGCCTATCAACACCTCCAGTCCCATTTCGGGAATATAGGTATAGTCTCCGGTAAAACGATAGTAGTTGTAAATAGCAAATGCTATTGCCCCATTCCTATGGATCTCCTCAAAGGTGATCTCCCATTCATTATGACACTCTTCCCCGTTCATTGTAACCATTGGGTACAGAGCAGCTCCGTTAGAAAATCCTAATTTCTTGGCATTTTCAATAGCCTTTTCCAAATGGTTATATCTGTATTTCAAGAGATTCCTTGCCACATGATGATCTTTGGTGGCCATATAGAAGGGGATACAATATGCCTCAGTATCCCAATACGTACTCCCGCCATATTTTTCACCGGTAAATCCTTTAGGGCCAATGTTGAGGCGCGAATCTTTCCCAAGATAGGTTTGATTGAGCTGAAAGATATTAAAGCGTATTCCTTGCTGTGCCTTGGTATCTCCTTCAATGGTGATATCGCTCATTTCCCAGATGTTGGCCCATGCCTTTTTTTGCATATCCAGCAAAGCATCAAATCCTAATTTACTTGCTTTATCCAGCACTTTTTTTGAAGCGGCAACCAAATTGCCCCCTTTGTGATTTCTGGCAACGGTATACCCACCAAACTTGTGGAAGGAGGCTGTGGTTCCCTTCGCAACTTTCTGCTCATAATTATGTTGAACCCACAATTCCTTTTCCTCGATATCTTTTGGAGTGCTATTCATCTTACCTTTATAATGAAGATGACATTCCATAAAGGTGCATGTCTCAAAATTGGTCTTCATTGTATGGGCTTCAATAAACGCCTGATTGCCCTCAGAAGAAACCTTGGTAGTATTCCAAAACTTGTCATCCCAATTTGTATCCTCATTGGTGATACCACTATCCAGATAAGCAGAAAAGATAATGGTCATATCTTCCTTCACTGGTGTCACATTGTATTCTATAGCCCCTACCTCGTCTAGATCCAGACTTAAAAATCGGGTTACTGATACCTCAACGGTCTTTTTATTAGGGAGGGTAGCCGTAAAACTTCGCCGGTACCATCCTTCTTTCATATTCAATTCCCGGCGAAAACCATCAACCTTGGTGCAAGTGTTGAGGTCCAAAGCTTCTCCCTCGACTAATACGTTGATCCCAATCCAGTTGGGGGCATTAATAACTTTTGCAAAGTATTCCGGATAGCCATTTTTCCACCAACCTACTCTGGTTTTATCAGGATAGTAAACTCCTCCTATATAACTCCCCTGGAAAGTAGGGCCGGTATACAGTTCTTCAAAATTTGCTCTCTGGCCCATAGCTCCGTTGCCAAGGCTAAAAAGACTTTCTGAAGATTTTACATTTTCTTTCTCAAACCCTTCCTCAATGATAGACCAATTGTCTGCTTTTATATATTCTTTGTTCATATCCTATAGTTCTGCTAGTTCTTTAATAAAATCGAGTTCAATTTCCGTAAAATCCTTGAAGATGAAGCGAGCTTCAGTAAGGATCTTTTTTTCTCCAATACCAATACTTGTCATCCCTGCTCTATTGGCAGCTTCAATACCGGCAAGGGCATCTTCAAATACAACACAGTTATTTGGCATTACCTTTAATTCTCTGGCAGCTATCAAAAATACTTCAGGATCTGGTTTTGCCTTTGTTACCTGTGTGCCATCAACAATGGATGTAAAATAAGGAATTAGTCCCACTTTTTTTAAAATAGGTCGGGCATTTTTACTTGCTGAACCAAGTGCCATGGGTATTCCTTGTTCCTGAAGGTAATTTAATACTTTTGGAACATCTGGCAATATTTCAGAAGCGGTCATTGTTTCGATATAACGCAGGTAATCCTCATTTTTCTCTGCAAGCCAGGCATCAAACTGCATTTGGGATACTTTGAGGTTTCCCCAATCCAGCAGAATCTCCAGGCACCGTTTTCTGCTTACACCCTTAAACTGCTCGTTTTGTTCTTTGGTAAATGGAATTCCTAATTCATCTGCCAGGTGTTTCCAGGCCAGGTAATGGTATTTGGCAGTATCTACTATAACACCGTCTAAGTCAAATATAAATCCTTTTTTATGCATCTTCTGGTTGGTCTCTACTTTATAATTTCAAAATAGCTGCCAATATACAAAGTTGTCCTAAGATTGTGGTTGCGGTTTTTCAATTACATATCTAATAAGCCTTTTTAGCTGCGGAAGAGAAGTACTAAAAAGAATGATTCTTATTAAAATTTGGGAGTAGAGGCTCGTTCTATTAAAGTAGCGGTAATCATCCTAGTTTCGAACACCTCTTCTTCATTTTCATGATCGTGTTCAATCTTATCGATTAGCATCTGGGCCGCGGTCTCCCCCATTATCTCTCCATGCTGATCTACGGATGTTAAGGTTGGTGTTGCAAAATGAGATAAAATGCCGTCTGTAAATCCTACAAATGCAATATCCTCAGGAATGCGATGGCCAAGCTTTTGAGCAATACCCATACATTTCACCGCAAATATTTCATTAACACATAGTACAGCATCTACTTTAGTGTCTTTGAAGAATTTTTTACTTTTAGTTTCATCTATTTGTTGGTACGGGAGTTGTAGTACCAGTTTTTCATCGATTGGTAGATTGTGCTCCTTCAAGGCTCTGTAATATCCGTCGGCTCTCTTTGCACTCACATTTAAATATCCTTCCGTAGTGATCAGTGCAATTCTCTTTCTTCCTGCCTTGATTAGTTTCTTGACAACTTGATAAGCAGCCACTTCATCATTTATAATGACCTTGTCACACTCAATTTCATCTGTCACCCTGTCAAATAGAACAAGTGGAATACCCTGTTCAGTAACTTCTCTTAGGTGGTTGTAATCATTTTTTAATTGAGTCTCCCCGGCCAACGCCATAATAAAACCATCAATACTCCCATTAGCAAGCATCTCCATGTTTATCACCTCCTTATCAAAGGATTCATCCGAAACACAAACAATTACGTTGTAGCCCTTGTCATTTGCATAATGCTCAATACCCCGAAATACGGTAGTAAAAAAATGATGCACTATATCCGGGATTATCACCCCAATGTTCCTTGTCCTTTTATTCTTAAGACTAATGGCTATATTATTGGGTTTGTAGTTGTAGAGCTTGGCGAAGGCCTGTATCTTATCCTTGGTATCTCGCCCAATCTCTTGGCTATTTTTTAGTGCCTTGGAAACCGTAGAGATAGAAACATCTAATTCCCGTGCAATGTCTTTTAGAGTGATCTTTCGTTTCAAGTGAAATTATTTACTTCTTTGCTCAGGTGATTAAAGATACATAAAGAGGTGTTAAAAAATCCTATTTTTTAACACTCTTGTTTAACACATTTTCTGTTCAAAATGAATTATTTTAGGGTGTCGCAACGAAAAATCATTATATTTGTTGCGGTTTCAGTAATAAAATTACCCCATATTTATAGAATTGCACATCTTTGGACCTATAATTCATTATATTGCCAAGTTCTAATAAGTTATTAACACGAAACCGTTTTCGTAAGGGAGTAAGGCCAATGTTTTAGGAAATTAACAATTATTTTATATATGTTTAACGCTTGAATAAAATTAACTAAACTTAAAATTCACTATTTATGAAGATTACACTACTAAAAAGTCTTATGCTGGTTGGAGCGATCTTAAGCTTCGGATTGGCTAAGGCCCAAGATGTGTCAGGTACTGTTTCTGATGCTACTGGTCCATTGCCCGGGGCTAGTGTCGTAGTACAAGGTACTACGAACGGTACTCAGACAGACTTCGATGGTAATTATACTTTAAGCAACGTAGGTAGTAATGCCGTACTTGTCGTAAGTTACATCGGTTTCAAAACGCAGGAGATTGCAGTTAATGGTCGTTCTACCATTAACGTTGTCCTTGAAGAAGATGCCCAGGCATTAGACGAGGTAGTAATCATTGGGTATGGTACTACCACGGTAAAAGATGCCACAGGATCTGTAACCTCGGTAACCGCAGAAGATTTTAATGGTGGGGTTATTTCGTCACCTGAACAATTGATACAGGGTAAGACTGCTGGTGTAAACATTTCGCAAACCAGTGGGGAACCGGGAGCAGGGATTTCCGTTAACATACGGGGTTCTAACTCAGTAAGGGGTGACAACAACCCGCTATTTGTAGTAGATGGTGTTCCATTAGCAGCTGGTAGCACGGCGCCAGGCGGAGATACTGGTGATGGTGGTACTGACACGAGAAACCCATTAAACTTTTTAAACCCGGCTGATATTGAAAGCATCAGTATCCTTAAAGATGCCTCTGCAACGGCCATTTATGGATCAAGGGGTGCAAACGGGGTTGTTATTATTACGACTAAGAGTGGGAAAGGCAGTTCAGGAGGCAAAGTAGAATTTTCTTCTTCCTTGAGCATTGCTACCCCTTCGAACCGTTTTGATCTTTTAAACAAAGATGAATTCTTAGCTGGAGTTACTCAATATGGAGGAGATGCCTCGGCGGTTAACTTTGGAAACAATGTAGATTGGCAAGATTTTGCTACCAGGACCACGGCCTCTCAAAACCAGAATGTGTCCTATTCCAATAATTATGGAAAAGGAAATGTACGAGCTACATTCGGGTATCAAAAACAATTTGGAGTTGTAGAGAAAACAAGCCTGGAGCGTATATCAGGGAGGATAAATTTTAAACATCGTTTCTTAGATGATAAATTAACCCTAGGATTACAAACTACCATTTCTAGAGTAAATGATGAGACAGCTCCATTGAGTGCTACTGCTGGTTTCCGTGGGGATATACTGGGTGCCAGTTATTCTGCCAACCCAACCTGGGGATCAGGTCCTGATTACGATGATGGTGGTGGACAGAGGTTACCGGGTAACTACCTGGCATATACTCAAAACCGGTCCAATACTGATAGGGTCTTAATTAATGGATCTATAGATTATAAGTTTACACCGGAGCTAACTGGAAAAGTAAATGTGGGGTACGATAAGTCTGAAGGAGAAAACACGTCAGTACTTTCAGGTGATCTAATAAACTTCACAGATATTACAGGTCAGGGCTTTGGAGTATATAACACTTTAATGCGGGAAAATCATTTATTGGAAGCTACCTTAGCCTATAAGAAAGACTTTGGGAATTCTGTTATTGATGCCCTTGTTGGGTATTCTTTCCAGGATTTCAATGTAAGTGGAAGAAATGCACAAGGTAGAGGATTTCTAACCTCAGATTTAAATCAAATGGGTGCTGATTTAAGAGGGACTGTTAATGCTGCAGGCAGAACCATTTCAGGAGCTTATCAACAATATTTCTATGGGACAAATACCTCAGGCTTATTAGTGAACAGACTACAGCCTCTTGTAGTTGCAGGGGAAAACGTTGGTTTTGGTTTCGATAGAAAGTTGCAGTCCTTGGCAGCTGATACGTTCAATAATACAGATGAATTACAGTCTGTCTTTGCACGTATTAATTACTCATTGTCTAACAAATACTTATTTACTGCTACTATAAGAGCGGATGGTTCTTCTCGTTTCGGACCGGATAATCAGTACGGATATTTCCCTTCCGGTGCATTTGCCTGGAAACTGAATGAAGAAGGATTTGTAGGGGACAATGTTTCTACCTTAAAACTTCGTTTAAGTGGTGGTCTGGTAGGAAACCAGGAAGGTCTTGGATATGGTAACTTTGTTGCAAGACAACGATTTGGAGGGTTAGCCACTACAGGAAATGTAGTTAACCAGAATGGTTTGGCCATTGTTGCGACAGATGTTCCTGATCTTAAATGGGAAGAAACTTTAAACCTTAATGTAGGTTTGGATTTCGGATTTAGCAATGACCGACTTTCCGGTAGTATAGATGTGTATCGTAGTGAAACAAGTGATATTTTGTTACGAACACCACCTGCTGCTCCGGCCGTGGATCCGTTCCAGTTTGGAAATGTAGATGCTAAAATACTGAACCAGGGGATAGAATTTTCTTTGGGATATGATTTTGTTCAGACAGAAAAGGCTACTTTCTCAGCATCCTTTAATATTGCATATAACGACAACGAAGTACAGGATTTTGGCAGTGCAATTAATACAGGGGAGATCAACGGTCAGGGACTTTCGGGTGCTTTTGCACAACGATTTGTGGCTGGAAGATCATTATTCTCTTATTACATGGCTATTTTTGAAGGCTTTGACAGTGACGGATTCCCAATTTACCAGGATGTAGATGGGAATGGCGTTGGAGATGCTATTGCGGATCAAACATTTGTTGGGGAAGATGCGCTTCCAGATATTACTTCTGGTTTGTCATTGAACTTCAATAGCGGTAACTGGGATGCTTCGGCCTATTTCGCTGGACAGTTTGGATTCTCCGTGTACAACAACACCCGTAACGGTTTCTTTACCGGAGGTGCTATTAATAATGCAAGAAACGTAACTCAGGATGTGCTCACAAGTGGTGAGTCTGGTGGTGCTTCTGCGGATGTATCTACAAGATTCCTGGAAAAGGGCGATTTTATTAGATTTCAAAACGCAACTCTTGGGTATAATGTGCCTCTAACAGGTGACGGATTGTTCAAAACCTTGAGATTAAGTCTAACAGGTCAGAATTTATTCCTGATAACCGATTACAGCGGACTGGATCCGGAAGTTAGCTCCAATTCTGGAGATCTTGGATCTGGTGTGCCATCAAGAGGTATAGACTGGGCAGCGTTCCCGAATCCTAGAACCATAACATTTGGCTTAAATGCTTCCTTTTAATTAAAAAAAATTGAAAATCATGAAAAGAATACAATTAAAAATTATTTTTCTAACACTGGCAGGGGTCATAGGATTAACATCCTGTACCAATCTGGAAATTGAAGAGACAGACTCTATCATAACAGAAGGATTCCAAGGGCTTGCAGATGCGTCATCTGCTGTTGACGGGCTTTATAATAATATTCTAAACGCACAACAATCTCAGGAGAATATATTTGCTTTATCAGAGGTAACTACGGATGCGGCATTAATTCCTACCAGAGGAACTGACTGGGGTGACAATGGATTATGGAGAGTTTTACATCAACATGCCTGGAGTAGTGAGCATAATTTTATTGGCCAGGTATGGAACGGATTTAATGCGAACCAATTAATTGCTTCACAGATACTGGATAGCAGAAGTAATCCTTCAGCTGCCAATATTGGAGATGCAAGTTTTCTAAGGGCCTATAGCATGTGGATCGTTCTTGATAATTTTGGACAAATTCCATTTAGAGATGTTACATTACCTTCTTCTACCTTACCAGAAGTTATTGCAGGTCAGGTTGCATTAGATTTTATTTTAGCCGATATAGATCAGGCTATTGCAAATCTTCCTACAACAGCAGCTGGAGCAGGAGAGACCCTAAATAGGGCCAGTAAAGCTGCAGCACGCTATCTGAAAGCCAAGGTGCTTTTAAATAAACACATATATCTTGGCGGTAGTCCAGATCCTGGAGATATGGCTCAAGTGATTTCTTTGGTAGATCAAATTGCTGCTGACGGATTTGCTTTGCAGGCTGGTTTCTTTAATTTATTTAGAAATCCGGAAGATGCCGGGGGAAATAATGAAACTATTTGGTCCTCAAACGCAGGAACTCAATGGAAAGTATTTAACGGACTACACTATAATTCAACTGGTGTACAAGGTGGTGGATGGAATGGATTTTCAACATTGGCTGAATATTATGACCTATACCAAGGAGATCCTAATTTTAACAGATTAGATGCTAGTGGAAACCCAATTGACGATCAGGAAGAACGTAGAGGTGGTGTACCACCAGCCGGTAAGCCTTATGCAGGCGTTGCCGGAACAACTGACAACGGTGGTTTGGAAGACGGTTCTAACGTTGGTTTTGGATACCTCATTGGCCAACAATATTCTTTAACTGGTGCAGCTCTAACAGACAGGGCAGGTAACCCATTGACATTTAAAAGAGACTTCTTGGATGGCTCAGGAGCCAGTAATTTCATCAATAACGATGAGACCACAGGGATCCGTGTAATGAAATATGGTGCTAGATATAGTGCTGGCAATGCTGGTAATGTTGTGCTCTTCCGATATGCCGATGCGCATTTGATGAAAGCAGAAGCTATGATGCGCAGTGGAGGAGATCCAACTGCTATGGTGAACGAACTTAGAGTTCTGAGACAAGCTGATCCAATAGGATCTGTCGGCGAACAAGATTTACTAGACGAGAGAGCACGTGAGCTCTATCAGGAACAATGGAGAAGAAACGATTTAATACGTTTCGGACAATACACCAGAGATTGGTTATTTAAAGAATCTGATGCAATAGGTAATACAGCACGTAACTTATTTCCTATCCCTGCAGCACAATTACTGGCCAACCCAAATCTGGTTCAGAATCCCGGATACTAATTCCTTTGTTTTATAAATTAATAAACCCCTGGCTTTAAGCCGGGGGTTTTTTTTGGCCCACGTATCCCGTTCATTTGTAAGAGGCACCAAGAATATCGTTTGTCCGTATTCACGGAATATCATACCTTACCTATGAATGTTGATACACATTAAATGTATTATTTAGGATATGATATTGGGAGTTCTTCCATAAAAGTGGCCCTTGTAGAATGCATTAGCGGAAGGGTTATCGGAATTCAGAAAGAGCCACATAAAGAAATGTCTATTCATGCCCCTCAGACTAGTTGGGCAGAACAAGACCCTGAAAATTGGTGGAGCTATGCCTGTTCGGCTACCAAAAACTTACTATCAGCACATTCCATTAATAAGAAAGAAATACATGGCATTGGGATCTCATATCAGATGCATGGCCTTGTATTGATAGACAAAGAAGGGAAGGTCTTACGCAACGCCATCATCTGGTGCGATAGCCGAGCCGTCGATATAGGAAATGAAGCCTTAAAAGATCTAGGAAATGAAAAATGTGCAACACATCTTCTGAATGCTCCAGGAAATTTTACTGCCTCCAAACTAAAATGGGTAAAAGACAATGAAGCTGCATTGTATCGTAAAATATACAAGGCTATGCTTCCAGGAGATTATATCGCATACAAATTAAGTGACAAGATAGCCACTACTCTACCCGGTTTAACCGAAGGTGTATTTTGGGACTTTAAGGATCAGAAGATAGCTGAATGGCTGCTTGCTTATTATGGTCTCACCAGGGATCTCCTCCCGGAACTCGTTTCTACATTTGGGGCCCAGGGAAAAGTTTCTGCCAAAGCAGCAGCAGAAACTGGTTTGGCAATAGATACTCCCATACTTTATAGAGCAGGGGATCAACCAAATAATGCTTTATCACTGAACGTATTTCATCCCGGAGAAATAGCCATGACAGGAGGCACTTCCGGTGTTATTTATGCTATTAGTGATCAACTTAAAAGCAAGGAGATCTCCCGTATCAATAATTTTGCCCATGTCAATTATACCCTAAAAAATCCCATTCTCGGAAAACTACTTTGTATCAACGGGGCGGGAATACAATACCGGTGGTTACGAGAAAATCTGAAAGTAACTACCTATAAGGAAATGAATTCCCTGGCCAGTTCAATTCCTATTGGCTCCAAAGGTTTATTGCTAATACCCTTTGGAAATGGGGCAGAACGCATGTTAAATAACAAAAATGACGGTAGTCAGATCTTTCATCTCGATCTTAATCTTCATACAAAAGCACATCTTTGCAGGGCTGCCTTAGAAGGTATTGCCTTTGCCTTTATGTACGGCATGGAGATCCTTAAAGCAGAAGGTGTTCAGGCAAAAGTTATAAGGGCCGGCAATGATAATCTGTTTCAATCAGAAGTCTTCGCAAACACCATATGCAACTTAATAGGCCATCCTATTGAACTATACGATACAACCGGGGCCGTTGGAGCTGCAAGAGCCTGTTCATTACAGGATGGTGATTATAACTCTTTGGGAGAGGCCCTTTTGAAGAATGACCATTTGCATACATTTTACCCCCTGAAGGATCGAAAACCTTATCAAAAAGCATATCAAAATTGGAAAGAAATAATAGATAAAGATTTATAAATCAATATTATGGCACTTATAGGTACAAAAGAATACTACAAAGGTATAGGCGACATACCTTTTGAAGGAAAAGGATCAGACAATCCCCTGGCCTTTAAATATTACGATCCGGAACAGCTAGTTGCCGGAAAGACCATGAGAGAGCACTTTAAGTTTGCCGTGGCCTACTGGCACTCCTTCTGTGGGCAAGGCTCCGATCCTTTCGGAGCAGGAACGCAGGCGTTTCCATGGGACCTTCCATCAGATCCTATAGAGGCTGCCAAGGCAAAAGCCGATGCCGCCTTCGAATTCATTACTAAAATGGGATTCGAGTATTTCTGCTTTCACGATTTTGATCTTGTTCAGGAAGGTACCTCCCTAAAAGAATCTGAAGATAGACTTAGAATAATTGTAGCCTATATTAAAGAAAAACAACAGGCCTCTGGAGTAAAGCTTTTGTGGGGAACTGCCAATTGTTTTTCAAATCCTCGGTATATGAACGGGGCCGCTACCAATCCGGATTTCAAGGTAGTTGCAAGAGCCGGAGCACAGATTAAGCTGGCTTTGGATGCTACCATAGAACTACAGGGTGAAAACTATGTCTTCTGGGGGGGCAGGGAAGGCTATATGTCACTCCTGAATACCGATATAAAGCGCGAATTGGATCATATGGGTCAATTTCTTGGAATGGCAAGAGACTATGCAAGAAAGCAAGGTTTTAAAGGCAACTTTTTTATTGAACCTAAACCCATGGAGCCTATGAAACATCAATACGACTTTGATGCGGCTACGGTAGTTGGGTTTTTACATCAATACGATCTTCAGGACGATTTTAAATTGAATTTAGAATTTAATCATGCCACCCTGGCCAACCATACCATGCAGCACGAAATGGCCGTAGCCGCTTCCCATAATATGCTGGGTAGTCTGGATGCGAACAGAGGCGACTATCAGAATGGTTGGGACACAGATCAGTTCCCTAACAATATCTATGAAGTAACTGAAGCCATGCTCGTATTTCTAAAAGCAGGCGGACTACAGGGAGGCGGAATTAATTTCGATGCCAAAATTCGCAGAAACTCAACGGACATTGACGATCTCTTTCACGCTCATATTGGAGGAGCAGATACGTTTGCAAGGGCTCTTTTGACTGCAGATAAGATCCTTTCCAAATCTCAGTATTCACAAATCCGTAAAGATCGGTATGCCTCCTTTGATACAGGCAAAGGAAAAGACTTTGAGAAGGGAATATTGAGCTTAGAGGACCTTTATAAACTTTCCCTGAATATAACCGAATTACCCCGTCAAAGCGGGAAACAGGAAATGCTCGAAAATATGATCAACCAGTATATCTAACGCATTCCAAGAGAAAATAAAAGCCCGTCCTTCACTTAGTGTTAGACGGGTCTCAGTATTTTTTATTTAGCAAAGTAAATATAGATCCCCACCACGATGATCACGATGATCATTCCAAACTGTTTTACGTACTTAAAAGGCGTAATTTCTACCTGTTTGGTATATTCCTGTACATAAGGAGTGGCTCTCGGCTTTAATTTACCAATCAGGAGCATTATGGCAATATTTGCAAGGAATAAAATAGCCATCACATGTAAATAATGGGGATAGGCATCTGCTTCTACCAAGTGCTAATTCTGACGCATCCGTTATTCCGGAAGCCTTAGCTTCTTCCAGGGCCGAATTCACATACTTAGGTTGCAACCAGAACTGACTAATAATATAGAGCACCGAACCTGAAATAATTCCAATTTTTGCGGCAATAGCAGGCACTCTTTTGGTAGCGTATCCAATAACAATGATCGTTAAGATCGGGATACTGTAGATCCCGTTTATTTCCTGTAAATAATTAAACAAACTACCGGCATTAGCGATCATTGGTGCAATAAACATGGCGGCCAGGGCCAGACAAACACCAAATATTTTCCCATACCTTACTACAGTCTTTTCCGGAGCTTCTTTATTGATATGCTGTTTGTAAATATCAATACCGAACAAGGTTACCGAGCTATTGAGCACACTATTGAAGGAACTCAGAATAGCTCCAAAGAGTACCGCAGCAAAAAAACCAATTAATGGTTTGGGCAAAACGGCACGCACTAGTTCAGGGTAGGCAAGGTCACTAGATGCCAAGCCCCCGTCAAAATAATGATAGGCGATCATACCCGGTAATACTAAAATCAATGGACCCAATATTTTCAAAAATGAAGCCAGCAGTAGTCCTTTCTGGCCTTCCGCTAAATTCTTGGCCGCCAAGGCCCTTTGTATGATCTGTTGATTGGTTCCCCAATAAAAAAGTTGCACCAACATCATTCCTGTAAATATGGTGGAGAATGGCACTTCTTGTCCTGCCCCTCCTGTAGAATCAAATCGTTCTGGATTTGTAGCCATCAATGTTTCCAGTCCTCCAAAAACACTCCCATCACCAATGGCCATTAATCCAAAGACAGGTATAAGAATTCCTCCTACTATGAGTCCGATTGCATTAATACTATCTGAAACAGCTACAGCCTTTAAACCACCAAAAACGGCATAAATAGAACCGATAATTCCTATTCCCCAGATACATAGGACCAAAGCAGTTTCTTTCGAAACATCTAAAAGTTCCGGAACATTGAACATCCCACTAATAGCTACAGATCCGGAATACAGAATTACGGGAAGTAACACAACTACATATCCGGTAAGAAAAAGTGCAGATGTAATTGTCTTTGTAGTTACATCGAACCGTTTTGCTAAAAATTGTGGAACCGTGGTGAGACCTCCTTTAAGATACCGCGGTAAAAGAAAAACAGCCGTAACCACAATGGCAATTGCTGCTAATGTTTCCCATGCCATAACAGACAACCCATCCTTATAAGCACTACCATTAAGTCCTACTATTTGTTCGGTGGATAGATTGGTAAGGAGAAGTGATCCCGCAATAACCCCTGCGGTAAGACTCCTTCCTCCCAGAAAATAGCCATCCGAAGAGGTTTCATCAGTAGTCCTTGTTGCAAAATATGAAATGATGGCTACCATGGCGGTAAAGCCAACAAAGGATAAAATTCCTATCATGGTACAGGTTAGTTAGTTCGTTTGTTTTGCTAAATATATTGGATTATTTGCAAACTACTTCCGGTATGCCATATTATTCGTTTTTTTAAGCTGCATATAGGATGCATTTAACATAAACAATAGTTCAGTACATTTTCATCTTCCTCACAGATTAAGTATCTTGTGGCCCTCTTAAAGAAGCATTTTGAAAAGGAAAATTGGGCATTTTCTAATTGCCCTGACAATGTTCTCCTGATATTAATAAAAACCATAAATAACATACCACCACCACACCGGGACATACAAAACGTGTCTATATTTTTGATTGAAAACATCGAATAAAAAACATGACATTAAGTAACAAAATTAGCCTGGCAATTGTTATAGGGACTTTGGGTTTTGCCATAGGTTGCACCAATAAAAATGAAAGAAATGAGTCCTCTTCCAAAAAGACTCCTACCCTTTTTACACTATTGCCTTCAACACAAACCGGAATTGATTTTATTAACAAAGTTGAAAACCAAAAGGACTTCAATATATTTAAATATCGAAATTTTTACAACGGAGGTGGTGTAGCTATTGGGGACGTAAACAATGATGGCCTTGCTGACATATACCTTACCGGGAACATGGTAAGCAATAAACTCTATCTCAACAAAGGGAACTTAACCTTTGAGGATATTTCGGCTAAGGCAGGCGTAGAGGGCAGTAAACCCTGGTCTACCGGGGTGGTTATGGTAGATATCAATCAAGATGGATTACTCGACATCTATGTGAGTAATGCAGGGAAAATAGAGGGAAACAACCATGACAATGACCTTTATATCAACAACGGCGACCTAACCTTTACTGAAAAAGCAGCTGAATACAACCTTGCCAAGACGGGGTTCTCCATCCATTCATCTTTTTTCGATTATGACAAGGACGGGGATCTTGATGTATATATTCTTAATAACAGTAACATTCCTGTTAGCAGTTTGGGGTATGCCGGGCAGAGAGACGTGCGGGCCCAGGATTGGGAAGGCGTTCCGGATATTTTTAAAGGAGTTGGTGATATGCTTCTCCGCAATGACAATGGGAAATTTGTGGATGTAAGCGAAAAGGCTGGTATTTATGGATCACTTATAGGTTTTGGTCTTGGAATAATGATCACCGATGTCAACAAAGATCTCTTTCCTGATATTTATGTTTCCAATGATTTTTATGAGCGAGACTACCTCTACATAAACAATCAGGATGGTACATTTACAGAAGACATCAAAGGATGGACCTCACACCTTTCTATGTCGGCTATGGGTATCGATATGGCAGATATAAATAATGATGGCCATGCTGAGATCTTTATCACAGATATGCTACCCGAGGTAGATGAACGGGTAAAATCAGTGATGGAATTTGATGGATACGATCTTTTCAGATTAAAACAAGATAAAGATTTCTACCAACAATACATCCAAAACACCCTTCAACTCAATAATGGGAACGGTTCATTCTCAGAGATAGCCTATTATAGCGGGGTTGATGCAACCGACTGGAGTTGGGCCGGACTACTTTTTGACATGGATAATGATGGCTTCCGGGATATCTTTATCACTAATGGGATCAACCACGACTTAACAGATCTCGATTTTGTTGATTTCTTTGCGAATGAGATCATTCAGAAAATGGCACTAACGGGCCGTAAGGAATCTATAGATTCTATCATTAATAAGATGCCCATAAGACCTCAACCCAACTACGCCTATAGAAACAACCAGGACCTTACTTTTTCCAATGCTAACAAGGAATGGGGTTTTGAATTACCCACCTTGTCCAATGGGGCAGCCTATGGTGACCTGGATAATGACGGAGATCTTGATTTGGTAATTAACAATGTAAATATGGAGGCCTTTGTCTATGAAAATCACACCGATTCCATAACAGAGAATCACTATATAAAGCTAAAGTTCAAAGGTCCGGACAGCAATAAATTTGCTGTAGGAACCTCTGTATACTTATACCATGATGACAATGTGGTATTTCAGGAATTGATCCCATCAAGGGGCTTTCAATCATCCATGGATTACGAAATGACAATTGGATTGGGCAAGGCAACGAACATCGATTCCCTCCGGGTGATATGGCCGGATGATCTAACCCAGAAAATGAATAATCTGAAAGCAGACCAAACCGTGGTTTTTGATCATAAAGAGGCATCTGCAAAATACAAACCCAAAACACAAAAACAAATAAAACCCCTTTTACAAGAAGTTAATAACACTACTCTTATTGCCCACAAAGAAAATAATTATAACGACTTTGATTACGAAGGACTCATCTACAAATTATTATCTCAAGAGGGCCCGGCTCTGGCCGTGGGTGATATAGATGGCGATGGAAACGAAGATATCTTTTTAGGAGGGGCCAACGGTGAAGCCGGTGTACTTTACAAACATCTGGGAAATGGCAAAATTCGCGCAATCCCCCAGCGGGTTTTACAAGAAGATCGGGCCTATGAGGATACTGCTGCCGCTTTATTTGATGCAGACGGTGATGGCGACCTCGATCTGATCGTAGGTTCTGGCGGTAATCAGGTGGGGGAAGAAATGACCTACCGCAGCAGGCTTTACCTCAACGATGGGAAAGGTTTATATAACCGTTCTAAAGAGATTCTCCCTTCTACATTCAAAAATGTTTCAAGTATAGCTCCTTATGATTTTGATGACGATGGGGATATGGATGTCTTTATTGGTTCCAGGAGCGTTGTGGGAACCTACGGGGTAGATCCAAATCATTTATTCCTGGAGAATGATGGTACAGGTAGCTTTAAGGATGCAACAGAGCGCCTGGCGTATGATCTGAAGGATGCGGGTATGGTAACCAGTGCTATTTGGGCCGATATGAATGGTGATGATAAAAAAGATCTGGTTACAGTTTCCGAATGGGGAACCCCTAAAATTTATAGAAATTCCGGAAGACGCTTGGCTAAAATGCCCTCTACACTAGATAGCCTGGATGGTCTCTGGAATGTGGTGGAAGCGGCAGACCTGGACAATGATGGCGACCTCGATCTTGTATTAGGCAATCAAGGTGCCAATTTGCACTATAAACCCACCTTGAAAAATCCCATGAAAATGTGGATCAATGATTTTGATGGAAATGGTACCATTGAGCAGATCGTAACGCTCAATGAAAATGGGAAGGACTACCCCCTGCATCAAAAGAAGGAACTAACGAATCAAATAGTATCTCTTAAAAAGCAGAATTTAAAGGCCTCAGAATATGCAAAAAAGACCATTAATGAATTATGGCCTGCCGAAGTATTCGGTAATTCTATCATGAAAAAATCGGGTATCGCAGAATCAATCATAGCAATCAATGAAGGCGGTGGTAAATTCAGCATTAAGATACTACCCCCCAGGGTACAACTCTCATGTATTTGCGGCATAGCTTGTTCTGATATAAATAACGATGGATACATGGACCTTATCATGGGAGGGAACAATTTTGAATTCAAGCCCCAATATTCCAGATTAGATGCCAATTATGGCAATGTACTTTTGGGGAATAAAGAGTTGAATTACCAATGGGAGGACTATTCCAAAAGTGGATTTTTTATTAAAGAGGAGATCAAACACTTAAAACAATTCAAAGATAGTAAAGGCCGTAAATTTGTCATTGCAGCTTTGAATGACGCACAACCAAAGATCTACAGGCTTAATGACTAAAACGATTACATTTATTGGTGTAATGATGCTTCTATTTGGGTGTGGCAAAACAGGAGGTGACCTGTTTACAAATCCCAGTCCAAATAAAACTGGTATTGAATTTAACAACTCCCTTACCGAATCCAATGAGCTTAATATCCTTGACTATCTCTACTTTTATAATGGAGGGGGAGTGGCCATTGGTGATATTAACGGGGATGACTTACCAGACATTTATTTATCCGGAAATCAGGTAAAGAACAAACTCTATCTGAATAAAGGCAATCTCACTTTTGAGGATATTACCGAGAAAGCCGGGGTAGCAGGGAATAGTACCTGGAATACAGGGACGGTAATGGGAGATGTAAATGGGGATGGATTATTGGATATCTATGTCTGTGCCGTAGTAGGGATCAATGGTTTTAACGGCTATAATGAACTTTTTATAAATAATGGAGACCAAACTTTTACAGAAAGTGCAGCACAATACGGCCTGGATTTTGACACCTATAGTTCCAATGCGGCCTTTCTGGACTTTGACCTGGACGGGGACCTTGATCTTTATCTCCTAAACCACGCAGTTCATACTCAGGAATCTTTTGGCAAAGCTGATCTACGGTATAAAAGAGATTTCCAGACCGGGGACAAGCTTTTACGGAACGATGGGGATTCTTTTGTGGAGGTGAGCGAAGAAGCAGGCATCTACGGAGGGATCAACGGGTATGGTCTAGGAGTCGCCATTAGCGATTTTAATCAGGATGGATATCCGGATATTTATGTGGGGAACGACTTTCATGAAGATGATTACTACTATTTAAACAACGGGGATGGAACTTTTACCGAAAGCTTAAAGACCTATTTTGGACATAGCACCAGGTTTTCTATGGGGAACGATGTGGCGGATGTAAATCATGACGGATGGCCAGACATTCTATCTCTGGACATGCTTCCCGAGGACGAGACCGTACTAAAATCCTCAGAGGGAGATGACGATCTTCAGATCCAAAAGATGAGGATCAATCAATACGGGTACCACTACCAGTTTACACGAAATATGTTACAGGTGAACAGGCCCGGGTACAATTTTGAAGAAACCGCCTTGATGAGTGGCATTGCTGCCACCGACTGGAGTTGGAGTGCACTATTTGCCGATTTCGATGAAGATGGAGAACAAGATATTTTTATTTCGAACGGAATACCAAAACGACCCAACGATCTGGATTTTATCAATTTTGCATCTGATGACCAAATAAAAAAGAAACTTAACAATACCAAATTAGTAGACCAACAAGCACTTGATATGATGCCTTCGGGTGCAATTCACAACTATATTTTTCAAGGAACGGATAGTTTGAATTTTATAGACCGATCTGCGGATTGGATTGAAAAAGATACCCTGGTATCTGGTGCAACTGCATTGGGCGACTTAGATAATGACGGAGATCTCGATCTTGTGACGAACAATATTAATAGTCCGGCTACTCTCTATATAAACCAGACCAATACCGGAGCTAATTTTTTGAAAATTAAGCTCAACTATCCAGGAAAGAATCCATTAGGGATTGGGACCAAAATACTATCCTATCACCAGGGAGTTCTCCAGTTCAAGGAAATGTATACCGTAAGAGGTTTCCAGGCCTCCTCAGAGCCTATCATTCATTTGGGTTATGGATCTCATACGAAAATAGATTCCTTAAGGATCCTGTGGCCGGATAATACAACACAGGTCTTAAAAAATGTAGCCGTAAATCAAACCCTTGTTGTGCGCCCTCAGGATAATTTGAAATTCGCTTATCCCTGGTTGAAGAGCAATAAAACAATACTCTTTAAAAAAGTTGATGACAATATGGGGATACAATTTGTGCATCAGGAAGATCCCTATGTTGATTTCAACCGTCAAAAGCTGATTCCCTATGAAGTATCAGATCGGGGACCGGCACTGTCAGTGGGAGATATTAACGGTGATGGTGAAGATGATCTGTTCTTTGGAAGTTCAAAGTTTAAACCATCCACTTTCTATATTCAAACATCTGACGGATTTCAGGAATCATTGTTTCCGGAAGTTACCAATGATTCTATTACTGAAGATGTGGTGTCTGTCATTGCAGATTTTAATAAAGACGGTCAGAATGACTTGTTAATAGGTACTGGTGGAGCCGACTTCTTTAACCAGATGCCTCCGCTGCTGGATGCCTATTACCTGAAATCCGATTCTGCCTTTATTAAACAGGATCTACCTGCAACTTTTCAGAATGCATCTGTCCTTGCCACCGCAGATTACGACATGGACGGGGACTTGGACCTGTTTGTAGGTAATCAAATGATCACAAACGACTTTGGCAAGAATCCTGAATCTTATATTTTGAGGAATACCAACGGAATTTTGGAGCGGCTAGAGAATGAGAACTTTGCCAATCTCGGGATGCTGACCGATGCCATATGGGATGATTATAACGGTGATGGAACAGCAGATCTGATCGTGGTAGGAGAATGGATGTCGCCTGTTTTCTTTAAAAATGTAAAAGGAAAATTTATTAAAGAAAACGTTTTGGAGGATACAATGAATGGTCTTTGGGAATGCATTGTGGCCTATGATATAGATCAGGACGGGGATATGGATTATTTACTGGGAAACTGGGGATTAAATACAAAGTTTAAAGCATCTGAAAATGCCCCCATGAAAATGTACTATGCAGATTTTGATCAGAATGGTAGTACAGAAACCATTGTGGCTACAGAAAAAAATGGCCAATACTATCCTATTGAAGGATTAAAAGGGCTTGCAGACCAATTGGTAAGCTTACGAAAGAAGTTTACTGCCTATAAAGACTTTGCCGGAAAACCCATTGAAGAGATCCTTGAAAGGGATCAACTAGAGGAAGCTAGAGAATTGTATATAAACGAATTACGTTCAGGATATCTTAAAAATGACAAGGGCAAATTTCGATTTATTCCTTTTTCCAGGCAATTACAAGTTGCACCAATAATGACTTTTTTGAAATATGATTTTGATGGTGACGGAACAGAAGAAGTGTTGGCGGCGGGGAATTATTTTGGAGTGAAACCCTATCATGGCAGACTGGGAGCGTTTGCCGGGGCTATGATAAAAGGGAAAAATAATGTAATTTTGGGCAACCAATTGGGATTAGATCTTGCGCAAAGATCCATTAGACATCTCAATATCCTTACTATACGCAACCAACCTTATTTATTGGCAACTTTTAACAACGAGAAAGTTCAACTATACCAAATAGTAAACAAAAAAAACAAATGATGAAGTATTACTTCTTACTACTGGTTTTGGTGATCCTCAGCTGTCAAAAAGAAGAAACACCTATAGTAGTTACTCCCCAGCAACTGCATAGTTCAATTGACAAAGTAACCGAGATCATGATCCATGATATCTTTTCTCCCCCTGTGGCGAGTCGTATTTACGCCTATCCCAATATTGCAGCATATGAGATCATAAGTCTTAATAATGACAGGTTTACCTCTTTGGTTGGGCAGATACATGAATTAACCCCCATTCCTTCTCCGGATGCCTCCAAACCGGTTAATAATGCATTAGCTGCACTAATTGCTCACATGGATCTTAGCAGACGCTTAATTTTTAGTGAAAACAAAATGGAGGTTTTCCGGGATAGCTTATATACAATTTGGGCTTCTCAAAATGAAGATGAATTTAAGGCATCAAAAGAGTACGGCCTTCAAGTGGCAGATCATATTGGCGCCTGGATGGATAAGGACAATTATAAGCAAACCAGGACCATGCCCAAATTTACGGTGAATACTGATGAAGTTTCGCGATGGCAACCTACTCCTCCTTCTTATATGTCTGGTATTGAACCCCATTGGAGTAAAATAAGGCCCTTTGTTATAGAAACAGCAGATCAATTTAAGCCGGTTCCGCCCCCTCCTTTTTCTATGGAAGAAGGCACTGATTTTTATAAAGAAGTACAAGAGGTATATGATATTAGCCAGAAAATGACTGCCGAAGGTGATACTTCTGAAGAAGTTATAATTGCTAAATTTTGGGATTGCAATCCTTATGTTTCTGTGACGAGGGGGCATTTAATGTTTGCAACTAAAAAAATAACCCCCGGGGCTCATTGGATAGGTATCACTAAGATAGCCTGTAAACAATCAGACAGTGATTTTGATAAGACCGTCTACGCCTATACCAAGACTTCCATGGCTATCGCAGATGCCTTTATTAGTTGCTGGGATGAAAAATACCGAAGCAACCTTATCAGGCCCGAAACGCTGATCAATGAGCATATTGATGAGAATTGGAAGCCTGTGCTTCAAACCCCACCCTTCCCCGAATATACAAGTGGACATAGTGTTGTTTCAGGAGCCGCTTCTACCGTACTCACAGATGTTTTTGGAGAAAATTTTACCTTTAAGGACGATACCGAATTGCCCTATGGTCTTCCTGTAAGAACCTTCTCTTCTTTCAGAGAAGCTGCAGACGAGGCAGCTATAAGCAGAATGTATGGTGGGATCCATTACCGTGCTGCGGTAGAAATTGGAGTTAAACAAGGAAGAGATATAGGTTCTTTTGTGGTAAATAATCTTACCATGGAAAATAAATCGCGTTTGGCGCAAACCCAATAAATTTATGAAGAAAGTTAGTATTCTCATCTTGTTCCTAATTCTAGGAGGGATAGTTTGGTATGTATTTGTATACCCCTATGATTATTTGGTTACAATGCAGGCAAAGGCGAATACCGGCACCATTAATCAAACCATTAAGCTATGGAATACCAGCCTGGAAAACTCGAAATTAACATTTAGTGAAGATCTGGAGCATTTGTCACAAACGCTATATTTTAGTGATTCCACCCATATTTATGACTGGGATATTAGCGAAGTTAATGACTCCATTTCAAAGATCAAGATTTTTACAAAGGATAGCGCTCATTCGCTTATTAATAAAATTAAGATCCCATTCTTTGATACCGATTTTGAAAAACGAACCAAAAAAACGCTAAAAGAATTTGGGGAACTCCTGGCAGAGGATCTGAAGAATATGAAGATAAAAGTAGTTGGGGAAGGAGAAATAGATTCTACGTATTATGCCTATGTAAGTAGCAAGACCACACAGACTCAGAAAGCCGGTAATATGATGCGGGATTTCCCCTTGCTCGACCCTTATTTGGTGAATAATGGTGTAAAATTAAATGGCAAGCCTTTTATTGAAATTACAAGATGGAACATGGCAATTGACAGTTTGGAATTTAAGTTTTGTTATCCTATTATCAAGAATGATAGCCTGCCCCAGCACCCAGACTTAAAATATGGTATAAGAACACAACAGAAAGCACTAAAAGCTATATATAATGGGAATTATATAACGTCAGACAGGGCCTGGTATGCCTTATTAGATTACGCTGAAAAGAATAACATTGAAGTTACAGGATTACCGATCGAAATATTTTATAGCAATCCCAATATGGGAGTTAATGAAATTACATGGAAGGCAGAAGTCTATATGCCATTATCTAAATAAGAGTGAAGATTTTCCTTACATTCTTTCTTTGCGTTTTAAGCACCGGTTGTGCGCAACATGGACAACTCAACTTTGTTTGTGATCTGCCAAATAAATTCAACGAAAATTCTGGTATTACTACTCTAGAAAATGATAAGATCTGGCTTATAGAAGACAATGGGAATGATGATGTGATATATGAAGTGAGCACCAAGGGAGCGCGACTAAGAGAATTCAAAGTAAAAAATGCAAAGAATGACGATTGGGAAGATCTTACTAAAGATGACAAGGGTAATCTCTATATAGGCGATTTTGGGAATAATGACAATGACAGAAAAGATCTGGTGATCTATAAGATACCAAATCCTACCATAGAGCCCGGAGATAAAATAGAGGCAGAAGAAATCAATTTTAAATTTCCTGAACAAAAAGAATATCCTCCTATCCCCTCACAAAGGAAATATGATACAGAGGCCTTTTTCTATCTCGATGACGTACTTTATATTATTACCAAGGACCGAAGCAACCCATTCTATGGCGAGGCACTAATTTATACTGTTCCCGCTCAGGCAGGTAACTATGATGCCAAACTTGTGGGAACTTTTAAAACGTGTAATAAGTTTACTACCTGCCAAATTACATCCGCTGCCATTTCCCCAGATAAGAAGAAGATCGTGCTTTTGGGTTATGGTTCACTTTGGTTGATTACAAAATTCGACCTGCCCGATTTTTCGAAAGGAACGGTACAATTTATAGATCTTGGGGTACGGACTCAATTAGAAGCGCTTTGTTTTAAGGACAATTCCACAATTCTACTTTCGGATGAAAGAAATCACAATACCGGTGGAAATCTCTATTCCTTTACCCTTCCGAAATAACTTAGAACCCAAATCCTAATCCAAAAGTTACTCTTGACCCATCAGCACTTTGAAAAAGGGCCGCCCTGGCAGTGATAAAATCGGATGCATTCAGAAAAATACCTCCACCATAAGAAGTATGCCATTGATCTGAGTTTTCACCTGGTAACCAAATTCTCCCGTAATCGAACCCTCCGTAAAGGCCAAAAGTAGTGGGCAAGATTCCCGTTTTTAATTTCTTTAAACTCAGTCGCAGATCGGTATTCTGATAATAAGATGTTTTCCCTGTAAATCGCTGATTCCTGAATCCACGCAGCCCGTCTACCCCTCCGATACTTGCACCTTGATAAAATTCAAAATCGTTGCCGAAATTAAAATGAGCCTTCCATTTTGTGGCCAGGACCAACCAGCCACCAGGTACTAATTTATGATCAATAGACAAACTTGGAACAAAGTATCCAAAACCTTGATCAGAATTGGTTATGCTCTTTTTATACCCCAGAGCCAAGTCAACAGACATCCCTAAGGTAGGAAATGCATTATTATCTAAATTGCCATAGGAGTATTGCGATGAAATTCCGACAAAACTATTTTTAGTTTCTTCCCCATTAGCCTGATAAAAAGTGTTAATAAACCTATCTTCGGTTTCCTCCACTGAAATACTTTCATAAGAGATACCGGTCATAAACTTTGCTCCTAAATGACCTCTCCAAACTATGGAAGGAATTACATACAAGCTTCGTAAGCGAACTCTGTTATAGTCTAGTTCCAGGGTGTCATCTAAATTGATACTCTCGTTCCCTAAGCCAAAAAAGTTGATACTGTAATTGGGTGACGTAAACCGGCCCTGGATCTGAAAATTCCATTTATCAGTGATGTTCGCAAATTCTCCCGTATATCCCAGGTCGAATCCACTGGTTGCAAAATAATAGGCAGCATTGATCTTATGTTGCTGGGTAAATGGATTTTGTCTAAATCCGTTAAAAACATACAAATCACTAAATCCTATTTTAAAACCATCATCCGGATTAAATCCAATAGTTGGTAAAAGTTGGTTGGTATTACCTTTAATTTTCAGTGGCAAATACGTATTAATGTTATACTCATCCGTTTTATTGATCCTGGCTCCCTGGGTATTCTTATAAGTATTCTTCTTGGAACGATAATCGTAAATACTGATGTTATGGCCATTTTCAATGTCATAAATATCGTTATTCTGCCCTCCTATAAGCCTTACCTTTATACGATTTTTAAATTCTCCGTCGGGCTTCAAAACGATCGTCATCATCTAAACCATATATCCATATTTCCTTGGTGCTTCCTTCAAAGAAAGTTTTTTCAAAGAATAATTTCTCTTTCTCTCCATCTATGATCCTATATCCTTTTACTTCTATTTCCGTATCATTTAAGTAATTTATTTCAAACCAGTCGTCCTTATCCGTTCCTGTGACTACGGCAAACTTGTTTAGTACGGAATAGTATTCCTTTGCTGTTTCAATTATAGCAGAGGCTCTGGCTAAGAGTATGCTTTTGATTTCCTCAACGGTTTTGTCCCTTACCTCTTCCGGAAATTGTAAAAAGGCTTTGTCAATATCTTGGGCTGTAAGGTTGCTTTTAATATACTCTGCCTGAGCGATCCATTCTTCCTCTGTTGTTTCCGGAAATATGGCCAGATCTAGAATAAAGACTTTTGGTGATGAGTTAAAACCTTCAACACTTCTAATTTCTTTATGAAAACCTTCCATAACACGAAGGCCAGGAATAATTCTTGTGGCAACACTCATTAAGGCACCGTCTCCCATGTTGGAAAATGCCTGATCCCTGTCTCTGGGAAAGGGTTTATATACGATCTTGTTTTTTTCTTTATCCTCAAACTCGGCCCAGCGCCATTGATCGGTATGCCTGTCCCAGTCTCCCAGGATCATATCGAACAATCTGGCTCGTATAAAAAGATCCGTATCTACTATATATCGCTCATCCTCTCTGAGGTCTTCCAACATACTCTCCGTGCTCTTTAATTCATTGGAAAACCCAAAACTCTCCTGGTCACCATGACCGTCGCCTGCATGTTCCTCAATCATGTATAGTTCATCCCCAAAGGTTTTGTTGAACTCTTCAAGTGCTGGTTGTTTTGGCACATAGTACAGCACAGGATTAGTGTGAAAAAGTCCCACGGCATCCGAAAGTGGACCAATAGTAAAGGGTGCATAGGGATGAGCCCCGGTATAAAAATCACTTAGTATATCTTCTGTATATGTGTTTTCAAAATCACCAACAATATACTGATCCTTAAAAGCCATTGCCTGTAAGTAGAGTTCCGCACTTTTACGCAGGGCCCGCATCACATATTCCTTGCCATTTTTATGACGCAGTCTCAATGATTTTGATTGATGGCCCCCACCTTTTCTCACAGGAACCAAACCTCCAAAAAGTGTATCTAATCGTACTGTTGGCACCTTTACCTTAGTGCCATAATAAGATCTGTATCTATCTCCCCAAATGCTGCGATAGAATCCGCTTTTATTAACTTCTTCTTCCGTGTACACTGAAGCTTCTACCTCGGCTGGGAACGTTTCAGGATACTTGTCCTCATTTATATCTCTAAAAGGGGGAAGTACGTCTGAAGCAAATAGAAACTCTTCCTTTTCATTATCATCCAATCCATAAAACCGAACCTTAGAGGACCCATCCTTATAGATTTCCAAACTGGCAAACCCTTGATGACCCGTTGAAAATTTACTTCCGTTCATTAACCGTGTATACCCCTTCTTTGCGCCAGATCCGCTTACGATCTGAGGCGTGTTCTCTTCTACAATATATTGCAAGGTATGTTCATGGCCTGATGTAAAAATTACTCGATCTGAGAACTGGGCCAGGGTTACCAGGCGCTTTCTCAAAGTAGTATATCTGCTATTTTGAAGATCTTCAATAGAAGCTCCGGATGTTCTCCTTAAAACATTGATAACACTTCCAATAATGGGGAGTGGCAGCGTTTCATTAACGGGAAATATATGCTTTTTAAATGCGTACAGACCATTATGTGATCCATAGGTAAACATGGGATGATGCGTAGCGATAATAGTAGTACGATCTCGGTTCTTTTTTATGATGCTTTCAATTTCTTCAAAGAAGGCCTCTCTGCTTTTTATATCACATCCATCGTTGATAGTAGGGTGTTTATCCCAATTAACAAGAAACCATTCTGTATCAATGGTGACCAGTAATACGTCGTCCGAAATCTCTTTTTCTTCAATTGGACAACCTCCCTCCGGTAGAAAAACATTCTTTTTATCTATCTTTTTTTCAACGTATTTCTGCTGTCTCTTCAGGCCTATTAGTCCTTCATTGTACCAATCGTGGTTACCGGGAATAAAGATAGGATGACCTTTAAAATTGGCAAGTGTTGCAAGTTGAGCATCCAGATGGTTTTTGGCAATTCTGTAAGCAGTAGTTGAGTCTTTTTTGTCTGGCAACCCGGCCGGATAAATATTATCTCCAAGGAATATTGCTGTGCTTTTTTTGTTTGCCGTGTTCAATTTTTCCCTGAATAATTTCAAAACCGGATTTAATTCTCCCATTGGGGATAATCCCGCGTCCCCAATTAAATAAAATGTATGAGAGATTTCCTTGGTCGTCAATGTATCTACTGTACCATAAGTGTCATCGTATTTTACCTTATATGTAGCACAACTTGTGAACAAAAGAATAAGTAGTATAAGAGTGTAATGTTTTACCATGTTCAACGTCTAATTTTTGTAATTTGTAAGACTTAAATATAGTATATGTCGGAATTTGTAGAGAAAACTAACCAATTTGTGATAGACTTGTTATCCAGAGAATTAGACTCTAAATTTCTTTATCATAATTTACGGCATACCCAACGCGTAGTTAAAAGTACTAAAGAATTAATAGATAATTGTTCCTTAAAAGAAAAGGACAAAGAAGTCCTTCTGTTAGCAGCCTGGCTTCATGATACCGGCTATACAAAAGGATCAGATAATCACGAGAAAAGCAGCTGTGTCATTGCAAAAGATTTTCTCAGCGGGATTGGTTACGACAATAAGTTAATAGCCCGTGTAGAAGATTGTATTATGGCAACCCAAAGGTACTCCCAGCCTACTTCACTTTTGGAGGAGATCATCCGAGATGCCGACTGTTCGCATTTTGGGCAGAAAAGTTTTTTGGAAACTTCCGAGTTGCTAAGAGAAGAACTTTCTTTACTGGGTATCGCTACCTACACCACCAAAGACTGGCTTGATGAAAACGTGAAGATGTTTCGCACAGAACATCGCTATTATACAGATTATGCCATTAAAAATTGGCAACCAGGAAAGGATAAGAATCTTCGTAGACTCATTAAGGAAAAGAAGACAGAAAAAAATATAGCCAAAAAAGAATCCTTAAAGGCCAAATACAAAAATGAAAGTCCGGACAGAGGTATTCAAACGATGTTCAGGATTACCCTAAAAAACCATTTAACCCTAAGTGATATTGCCGACACAAAAGCAAATATTCTGTTATCGGTCAATGCCATCATTATTTCCCTGGCCCTATCTAACTTAATCCCAAAATTGGACAATCCTTCCAATGCCTACCTAATTTATCCAACAATAATCTTTATCATTTTTGGCGTAGCATCTATGATACTGGCGGTTGCGGCAACACGACCCAATGTAACAAGTGGCAAGTTTACAAAGGAGGATGTTAAAAATAAGAAAGTGAATTTATTGTTCTTCGGGAATTTTCACAAAATGAAATTAGCCGAGTTCGAATTGGCAATTATGGAATTAGTGAAGGATAAAGAATATATCTATTCTTCACTAACTAAAGATCTTTATTTTCTTGGCTTGGTTTTAAATCGAAAATACAAGCTTCTTCGATGGACCTATACCATATTCATGATCGGTATAATTATTTCTGTGATCGCTTTTGGTATTGCCTTTAGATATTTTGGGCCCGAGAGGATGGTTGATCTTGGAGTAATCTAAGCCTTTAAAGCCTCCATGAGGTCTTCATAAGTATATGTTTTCTGAGGTTCTTCTTGTTTATTGTACAGTATTTCGACCCTGATGGCTTTTAATCCTGTGACACCCTGAAGTCCTTCCAGTTCTACGATCTCTATATTGTTGGTAAAATAACCTTTCGACTTTAGGAATGAGATGTATCTCAAATATTCTAATTCATCCGACTTTTGAGAATACACAATTACTAATTTCCCTTTTGTAGTAAGACGCTCTGTGGTTCCTTTTATAAAGGACTTATCTATGCGCTTTTTAATGATCTCGTATCGCGCATTGTAAGTGCCGTCCACATCAAAGTGTTTTTCATCCATTCTAAATCTTATGGATAGCGAAGTATTGTAAACAAGGATCAATGAAGCTACATCTAGCTTAACAGGCAATAAGGGTTTTAAGTTGTAATAGCTATTTTCCATATCACATATAACCTGTAATTGCCATAAGCGCAGATTATTAAGATATAGCATATCAAAAGTATTATCATCCGTGATATCATTCCCAATATATAAGTTATGTTCTACTCCATCTGTTTTGTAACGCTCAAAATAGTGTGGAAACATCACCTGTGCTTCTTTTTGACGTTCATCTAGAATAGCTGCCAGTTGCCTGTTGGTCTGCATGATGGTCATATCATAATTCTTCCTATGATCATAGTAGGTGTCTGTATCGCTATCAATACGTTCCTCGTAAGAAGAAATAAGTTTAATAAGGGGAGATGAATTATTCTTATTCAAAAACCGAAATACAGGTTCTATTTCGCTCTTTACAAAATTGTAAATAGCCTGTTCACTGTTTGTATGAAGCACTTCTTTTACATCCTCAATATGATTTTTTACTCTAAAAATGAGTTCTTCATAAATAGGAAGATTAGTTTCCTGCCATGCCGTATCCAGAATGGTATTAATCTCTGATAATTGTATCATAAGATCTCTCTGAATGGCTGAATTTCGTGCACTAGAAGATCCCTGGATATCTGTTTGTCCGTAGAGAGGGTATACATCTTTAAATACAATCTCATTGAAAGCTGGTTCAATTCCCTTTAGATCATCCTTGATGAATCGTTTAGCCTCCTTCTTAAATTTCCAATAAACGGCAGGATGAATGGTAGTACATTCTTTTTGGATAATAGCATCTATTAGGTTCTCTTCCTCGATCTTTGAGCGCACCACAGCGGAAACAATATAGGGCATTACATCGTCTAGCTTTTTGGCATTTACCCCATTTAGTTTATTCGTAACCCGGGATACGATCTCCAAAACACCTAATAATTTTCCATGGAGTGCAATAGGTGCTAAAATGGCGCTCTTTATTCCTTGTTCCATAAGGTTCTTGTAGGGTTGCATCCCGTCAGATTTGTCAAAATATTTCTCGACATCTGGAACAATAAAATAGGTGTTCAGCTTTAGAAGCTTTTCATAAGATTGATGGCATAGGGCCTTATTACAAGCTTCAAAATCTCCATCATTCAATAAAAAACTTTGTATGCCAACACCAAAAACCTTTTCAAACTGGTCTTCTTCGGCATTATAGGTTACGAATCCTACCTTTAAGTCCTTAAGTCTAAAAAAGGATTTAAAAGTTGTCTGAAGATCTTTCATGAAATTTTTACTGCCTCTTTTGTTGCTGGCAATTAATTCTGATTTAATTTTAGAAATAGCCTGTTCTGCTGTTGCATCGAACATATTGGAAATAACAAATCCCTTTGAAATAAAACTATTTGGAGGTATTTTTTCCTTCCATAGTTCAATATTATAAGGGTTTTGCAATAACTGGTCAACATCTGCCTGATTAAGGTCTTTAGAAAATTTCGTTGGAAGGATCTCCATGAAATCTGCATTGTACAAAACACGATAGTGCCGTATAACACCATTAGTGTCTGGTATCTCGTAAAAGAAAGGTCGTTGAAAATCTAGCTTAAATCCATAATGGTAATTTAGGATAACAACGCACCCCATGATGTAGTCAATATTATCATTCTCCCTTCTCAGTGATAGGCCAAAATCTTTTCCCGCTTCCTTGAGGATCTTTTTAAATCGTTTGGATTCGTTAAAAGTTACATCGAAATAGGGTAAGGAAGCGGCCTTGATCTCATTTTCTGTAAGTACTTCCGAAAAGGAGTCCTCCAGGATAAGGCCAATTGTATCTTTATAAGTATCAAGAAGGGCAACATCTGTAAAGCCCTCCCTCAAAATAGGATAAGGGGCTTGTGCATCCAGGATCCGTTTAGCTTTCTCTACCATAAATGGATCACCGCTTTTTGCCATTTTTTCATACCGTCTCAAAAGTTTGTCAAAACTTATGACCAGTTTTAATGGCAATTCATTTGTTTCCTTTGATGTCATAAGATATTTGTCTACTTATTCTCCATAAAATTACAAAACAAATCCTTTTCTTATTGAGCAGAAAAAATACACGATGTTCCTCACTTTTTTAAGATATTTATACAAATTAACCCTATGTCTTCCAATACAAGGCTCAGCAAGGCCTATAAGAACGCCAAGACGTTGCTCTTCGATGATTCCTCAAAATTTATCTTCTTCAGTGACTGCCATAGGGGAGATAACAGTTTTGCAGATGATTTTGCTAACAATCGGAACGTCTATTTTCATGCCATCAGGCATTATTACAAGGAAGGATTTCAGTATTGCGAACTTGGCGACGGAGATGAATTATGGGAAAATATACATTTTAAAGACATTTTTGATGCCCATAAGAATGTTTACCAGCAACTTCGCGAATATCATTTGAAAAATCGCTTACACATGATTTGGGGAAACCATGATATGGTTTACAAAGACCCCGAGTACGTGAAAAAGCACTTAGGCAGTTATTTTGAGCCCATCGATGAATCTAATAAAGATCTATTTAGGGATATTAGGTATCACGAGGCACTTGTCTTAAAACACCGCGATACCGGTCAGCAGATTTTTCTGGTGCACGGACATCAGGCAGATTGGTGGAACTATACATTTTGGCGCTGGGCGAGGTTTTTAGTGCGGGTACTTTGGAAACCTCTGCAGGTATGGGGTATTGCAGATCCTACGAGTCCGGCTAAAAACTACAAAGAGCTTATTAAGGTAGAACGACGAATAAAAAAATGGATTCTAAACAACGATAAACTTTTAACTATTGTGGGGCATACCCACAGACCACGTTTTGCGCGCCCTGGAGAAATTCCTTTTTTTAATGATGGTAGCTGTGTACACCCAAGGAGCATTACAGGTATTGAGATCACTAATGGTGCAATTGTATTGATCAAATGGCATATAGCTACCAAGGAAGATGGTACACTACAAATTGTAAGAGTGGTACTGGAAGGACCAAAAAATCTTATAGATTACCAATAGAAAAAGATCCATCTCCAGACCTAGCCCCACCTTGATCTTTATATGAGATGAATCTTTAGAAATTATTCTTTATTGAATAACAAAGTTAATCGGAATGCTGTAGGGAACCGAAACGGATCTTCCCCTTTGTTTCCCTGGCGTCATCTGTGGAAGCGAAGCCACTATCCTTTGAGCTTCTTTTTCCAAATTTTTGTCCGGGCCTCGCATTCTTATGCTTCCGATATTACCTTTAGAATCTATTAGGAATTGCACAAATACCTTTCCTTGTATACCAAGTTCCAGTGCAACAGGAGGATAATTAAATTCCTTGATGATGTGCTCCTGAATCTTTTTTTGAAAGCATTCTTTTCGTTCTTCATTATTTCTGGCAGATTCACATCCGGGAAAAATAGGAACGTTTTCAATTACCGCGAAAGGAACTGTTATTTCTTCTTCCTCTTCCCCTACTTCCACATCGTCCACGTCTAATACTGCATCAATAACTGTCTCCTGACTAATTTCAGTACTTTCAATAATGGTTTCTTCTATCTCCTCAGTATCCTCCACAACTTCAATTACTTCAGGTGCAGATGGTGGAGGGGGAGGCGGAGGAGTTTTAATGGTTTCCGTTATAGGAACTTCCTCTTTTAAGTCGTCCTCGGCCATCGCCATACTTAAGGTTTCCATGTCCTTCGGATACGTCTTATACTCTAGTGCCCGCCATGTTAGGAACAAGACAATAGTAAGCCCAATGACAAAATAAAGGCCACTATTTCTATTTAAATCGAATTTTGGGTTTTTTTTGACTCGCATGATATTGACTTTTAATACATTGAAATTAAAACCAATACCAAAGAATTACTATGACATTTATCAGTTTTTAAATGACTGATTGTAAGCCTACTAATGTTGCTCTATGAACAAATATCAGGTAGAAGACAACAGTACCTCATCAAAATTTATTCCTTCTATAGGGACAATTAGCTGTTGTTCATGATCCCATTCTATCCTCCTACCAAGCTTATAGGCGAGTCCGGTCATATGGGCAGAAATGGCCTCTTCAAAACCTTCTTTAATACCGCAACTCAAGGTGCCTCCATTGCGAATACAACTTAGCCATTCTCTTAAATGCAGGAAGGTAGAGTTAACCCGAACACCGTCTATATACGTCCACATTAGCCCTTTATCTGCAAAATATTGAGAGGTGGCAGAAGACACTGCATCTGGCATATTTGCTCCCGGATTATAATGATAGATAGGCACATTAGGTTTCATTTTTCCCTCCTCGATCATGGCTGCGTACTTCGTGGAACCATTATCTGGCCACACGGTAAGATTATTCCCCAGTTCCATGGAAGCATCATGACCCATCAAAATAGTGGGCCTGTTAAATGCATTCCCAAGGGTTGCACTATAGGTAAAGGTCATTCCTTTTTCCTTCCCTTTTAGCTGACTACTGCCAGTGCTAAAATCTGGGAATTCCATATTTACCTGCAGCACATCTGGTACATTTCTGCCATCGTTATGGGTATAGATACCTCCGGAAGCAGTAATGCTAGATGGTATTCCCATTCCCAATACACAATTTAATCGATCATAATCATGAGTGAGCAGATCGCCAGATAAACCGGAGCCATAAGCCCACCATTTGCGCCAACGGAAGAAATGGTTTTTATTAAATGGGATCTTCGGTGCATTTCCTAAGAAAAGGTCCCAATCTATAGTTTGTTCATTTGCTTTTTCGTGTATATCATAATTCCATGCACCATTATCATCATTTCTGTTGGTAAACGTTTGTATCATAGACACATGACCCAGAACGCCCTTCTTTACAATATCATTTGCTGTTTTAAAGCTAAGGGTTTGCCTATGTTGATGCCCTACCATCAGTAAGGCTTTTGAATTTTCGGCAGCATCACGAAGTTCGTATGTTTCCTCAATGGAATGCGTCATTGGTTTTTCCACATAAACATGAACATTATTATTAAGAGCTTCAATTGCCATTGGTGCATGCCAATGGTCTGGGGTAGCAATTATAACAGCATCTACTTCCCCACTCTGTATCATTTCCTGATAGGTTGTAAAGCGCTTTACAGTATGTTCTGGTGTTGAAAATGAAGCAATGACATGTTCGGCCTTCACATCAAAGACATCACAAACTGCACTTATTTTAATGTTTAACTTCTCCTGATCAAGAAATTCTTTTAATTGGGTGTTCCCAGTGGTTTCTTCTTCCAATTTCATTTCTTCGATCCAGTCTTGTGTTGCAAAACCCAAGGCTCTGCAAAGTTGTTCTCCCCTGATCCCAAAACCTATGATACCGAGACGAATTGGTGCCCCTCCAATCTCAGGAAGTACCGAAGTTAAAGAGGGTTGAATTTTTAACTGTTCCAAAATCTCTGAGCGATCTTTGCTTTTAACCAGCGCATTTGCTGTTCCCGCCCACCATATAGATCCCAGGATGGGCAAACCGCCTAATCCTTTTAATACGTCGCGTCTTGTCCATTTCATAATTGTGGTGTTTTTGCCGTGTTAGTTCTTTGACTTTTTAAATAACCCAATCCAAAATAAAAACCTGTGGGATATTGAAACAGTACCCATAATGCAGCAATTTCAATCAGGTTCTTATTCACAAACCAATAACTTCCTTCAACATTAAGTTGCTCTAACCAGGGAAATGGGGGATGGGCAAAATAATACATGCCCAAAAGCACTATACCTGCAAAAGCACCTAATTTTTCATAAAACCCGAGGATGAGTGTAATTCCAACAAAGATTAGCGTAATCATATTCAGGGTATCTACCCATCCAATAATTGCCTCGTTTGTCATTGAGATAAACAGCCAATCTAAAGGACCCTGAGCTGTAGCCAGGTATCCAAAAGCTGTCCAATCCGGATTAAAAAGTTTTATCACTCCTTCATAAAGGAAATGCCATCCTATCAGGATCCGTAAAAACACCAAACTCTTGGTGAGCGATTCTTTTTGAAGTGTCACTGTCATTATTTCACGATTTTAGATTCATAGATAAACACTCAATCACCCTTAGGAGGTGTTGATAATGGTAATATGGAAAACGCTCAAAAATATTGCCCTTACCGACAAAATACTATGATTTTTATCAGTTAAAGAACCATCTCATCACTTATGCCTCAAAAGAAAAACGGTTTCTTTGAGGAATCTTATACGCGTTCTGCCAAGGTCTTTATTGCGTAGATAAAATGATCTAATTCTTTAGTAGTGGTATACACATTTGGCGTTATCCTACAACCTTGCACATTATCCTGGTCAATGGCTACGGTAAATATCTTAAACTCGTCTAGTAAGGTCTTTGCAAGGTCTGAAGGTTTCATTCCCTTTATACCCACATTGGCAATACCACAGCTACGATGTGCTTCAATAGGGGTATTGATGATCACATTCTTTCTTCCTCTGAGGGGGTCAGACCAATATCGCTGTAAAAACCTCAACCGCTGTTCTTTTCTTTCCAGTCCTATCATATCCAGATAGTCCATGGCGTCATTTATGGTAAGATCTGTATGTACCGGATGGGTACCTATATGGTTCAATCTTGCAATATCATCATCCTCCCGGTGATGTTCCGCCAATAGTGGCCATATCTTCGGGATGTTCTTTTTTGCTACAAATAGTAGTCCTGCTCCTAAAGGGGTACTAAGCCATTTATGAAGACTGGAGCCATAATAATCACATTGCAGTTCAGAAATATTTACTTTAATATGTCCAACACAATGCGCTCCATCTACCATAACCTCCACTCCGTGTCTATGAGCCATATCACAAATCTTACGTATGGGCATTATGTGGCCAGTGATATTTACCATATGACATACCATCAGCAATTTCGTTTTGGGAGTGATCTGAGATTCGTATAAGGCCACTAATTCTTCATCAGATTTGGGATGGTTGGGTATTGAAACGGTTTTATTGACCACCCCAAAACGTTTGGCAATAAGTTTAAAATGCTCTCGCATAGCCCCATAGTCCTGAACAGCAAAAATTGCCTCATCCCCCGCCTTCCAGGGATAGCCGCCTATGACCATATCAAGGGATTCTGTGGTGTTCCGGGTAATGATGAGTTCATCGGAATTACATCCCACTAAGGCAGCTAAGCGGTTTGCTATACGTTTCTTGTTGTCCCATTGCACTGTCCGCATATAATAGGACCCTTCATAGTTCACCTGTTCTATATGCTTATGAAATTTCTCTATGGTAGGAATGGGCGCAATATTATAATACCCATTTTCCAGATTGATGTAGTCTGGTTTCAATGCGTAATCTACCCTAATTCGTTGCCAAAACTCGTCTTCATTAGTTACATCATAAGAAGCCGTATGTATAGGTGTTCCCGCCCTAAGATGATAAGGTAAAAAAGGCGTAATTACTGCTGCCTGCCCTATTTTTCGTAAAAAAGATCGTTTGTCCATATCGCCGAGATGGTACTACAAGATAAAAAATAGATCCCGTAAATGTCTTTTCAAATTGTATATTTAGTAATTAAACTATTCTAATAACTACCAAAATAGAACCATGCCTTTAGTTATTGTCATAATTGGGATCCTTATTTTATTTTTTCTGATAGCCCGTTGCAAACTCAACCCTTTTATAACCTTTATCCTTGTTTCATTGTTCGTAGGCATTGCCGAGGGAATGGATCTGGAGACAGTTGTTGCCTCTATTGAAAATGGAATTGGAAATACCCTGGGATTTCTGGTCATGATTCTCGGACTGGGGGCCATGCTTGGTAAATTAGTTGCAGATAGCGGGGCCGCACAACGAATTACTTCCAAATTAGTAGAAAGGTTTGGTCGTAAGTATATTCAATGGGCTGCGGTACTAACAGGCTTTATTGTGGGCATCCCCTTATTCTATTCTGTTGGATTTGTTATTTTGGTACCCTTGGTTTTTACGGTAGCGGCTGCAACAGGTTTACCCCTTCTCTATGTTGGTCTGCCTATGCTTGCATCCCTTTCCGTTACTCACGGTTACCTTCCACCCCATCCTGCACCTACGGCCATTACCGTAATGTTCAATGCAGATATGGGTAAAACTCTTATCTATGGAATAATTGTGGCAATACCTGCGATCATTATAGCAGGACCATTTTTTTCCCGGACTTTAAAAAATATTAATGCAACTCCTCTAAAGGAATTTGTCAATCCCAGAATTCTAACAGATGAGGAAATGCCCAGTATGCGTATAAGCATTTTTACGGCCTTATTGCCCATTATACTTATAGCCTTAGCTACTTTGTCCGATTTACTATTTCCAAATGACTATCTATTTAAAGATATCATCGCCTTTGTAGGAAATCCTGTAATAGCCATGCTTATCTCTGTTTTAGTGGCAATCTATACCCTGGGTTTAAGACGAGGGAAAAAAATGACAGAGGTGATGACTTCTGTAGGTGATTCTATCTCTGGAATTACAATGGTGCTTTTAATTATTGCAGGAGCAGGAGCATTAAAACAGGTGTTGATAGATAGTGGCGTAAGTGAGTATATTGCCGATCTGCTTAAAGATTCTTCGTTATCCCCCTTATTTTTAGCCTGGCTTATTGCTACAGTGATCCGGGTCTGTGTTGGATCGGCAACTGTAGCCGGACTAACAGCTGCAGGTATTGTCTTACCCTTAATTGATGCTACGGGAGTAAGCCCTGAATTGATGGTCCTGGCCATAGGTTCCGGAAGCCTTATGCTTTCTCATGTGAATGACAGCGGTTTTTGGTTGTTCAAAGAGTATTTTAACCTGTCTGTCAAAGACACATTGAGAAGCTGGACACTAATGGAAACAACGGTTGGGGTTGTGGGTCTTTTGGGAATTTTGATTTTAAACCAATTTATATAACGATAGCTATGGATAAAACTCCTTCACAACGACTTAAAGAACTTGGATTGATTTTGCCTCCAGCTCCACCGCCGGCAGGCGTGTATAAACCTGTATTGGTAATTGATAAATTTCTCTACGTTTCTGGGCAGGGTCCTATGAAAAATGATGGCACCTTCATCACCGGAAGAGTAGGAGATGATATGAGCCTGGGACAAGGTAAATTAGCCGCAGAACAAGTTGGGCTTACAATGCTTTCTACCATTCAAACCCATTTTGGGAGTATCGATCAGATCAAACGGGTGGTAAAGGTGTTGGGTATGGTTAATTCCTCGCCCGATTTTGGCCAGCAACCCCTGGTCATAAATGGTTTTAGTGAGTTGATGGCCGATATTTTTGGAAACGATCTTGGGGTAGGTGTCCGCAGTGCCGTAGGGATGATACTTCCCGGGAATATTCCCGTTGAAATTGAAGCCATGTTTCAACTGCATTGAAATAATGAATTATGAATGAATCAGCCTGGTATCAGATTGAAAATACCGAGGAACTAGTTTCTCCTTCTCTCTTGTTATATCCTGATAGAATTAAAAAAAATATTCAATTGATGGTGGAAATGGCAGGGATGCCTGAGCGACTTCGGCCACATATCAAAACACATAAGACCAGGGAAATAATTGAAATGCAGATGGCATATGGGATACAAAAATTCAAATGTGCTACAATAGCCGAAGCAGAACTTCTAGGGCAATGTGGTGTTAACGATATTCTGTTGGCCATACAACCTGTTGGTGCTAATATTTCCCGATTCTTCCAATTAATAAGTCAATATCCTGAGCCTACCTTCTCAACAATTGTGGACAATGCCCTCATTATTAAACTTATTTCTGAAGAGGCAGCTTCCAAAAAAATTAGAGTTCCCTTATTTCTCGACCTAAATACGGGAATGAACCGCACAGGAATATTACCAGGCGAAAAAGCCGCAGACTTATGTCAATTAATTTATAAAGATCCCAACCTCATTTTTAGAGGCCTTCACGCATATGACGGACATATTAGAGAACCTAACATAAATGATAGGAAAAAAGTATGCGATGCAGCTTTTGATAAAGTTTCAAACTTTAAAACTGAATTAGAAAAAAAGGGTGTTCCCGTTGAAACTATTGTAATGGGAGGATCTCCCACCTTTCCTATTCATGCACAAAGACAGGAAGTAGAAGTCAGCCCTGGAACAACCCTCTTATGGGATGAGCGGTATTCAAGCTCGTTTCAAGAAATGAAATTCTTACATGCCGCTGTTTTACTTACCAGAATTATCAGTAAGCCTAAACCAAATGTAATTTGCCTGGACCTGGGCCATAAATCGATCGCCCCGGAAATGAATTTTCCCAGAGTTAAAATATTTGGACTGGAAGACTGTGAACAAATAGGACAAAGTGAAGAACATCTGGTCCTAAGTTGCCCACCTGACAAGATTACAGAGGTAGGTGATATTTTTTACGCGATACCCATGCATATTTGTCCTACCGTTGCGAAATATCCTAAATTGATTACGGTAGCGAATGGTAAGGTTACAGGTTCCTGGAAAGTAGCCGCAAGGGACCATAGCTTGGTTATATAAATTACTCGTATGCTCATATTTGATGCACATCTGGATCTTGCCATGAATGCCCTGGAATGGAATCGGGATCTTACCACTTCGGTGGTAGAAATTCGGAAGAGGGAAGAAGGGATGAAAGACAAACCGGATCGCGGAAAAAATACAGTTTCTCTGGATGCTTTGCGGAAAGGAAATATTGGTCTTTGCGTAGCCACCCAAATTGCCCGTTTTTCAAAAAAAACCAATCCACTTCCGGGTTGGAATTCCCCTCAACAGGCATGGGCGCAAACGCAGGGTCAGTTAGCATGGTACAGGGAAATGGAGGCGATAGGGGAAATGACCCAAATTACAAATCGAATACAATTAGATGATCATATAGATCTATGGAACCAGGATTCTGCAATGAAGAAGCCTATTGGGTATATACTTAGTCTTGAAGGTGCAGATTCTATTGTCTCCTTTGAGCATTTGGAAAAATCCTATGAGCAGGGTTTAAGAGCCATAGGACCGGCACACTACGGCCCCGGTACTTACGCTTTTGGAACTAATTCTATTGGAAGTATAGGGACTAAGGGAAAAGATCTTTTAAAAGAAATAGAGCGCTTGCATATTATTCTGGATGCAACCCATTTATGTGATCAAAGTTTTTGGGAAACCATGAAAGTGTATAATGGTCCTGTTTGGGCAAGTCATAATAATTGCAGAACCCTTGTAGACCATAACCGGCAATTCTCTGATGAACAGATCAAGGAATTAATTAATAGAAAAGCAGTCATTGGTATGGCACTAGATGCATGGATGATGGTCCCAAAATGGGAACGTGGCCAATCATCTCCGGCGACCATGGGTGTAACATTAGATACTATGATAGACCATATGGATCATATTTGTCAACTAGCCGGGAATTCCCTTCATGTAGGAATAGGAACCGATCTTGATGGCGGATTTGGCAAGGAGCAATGTCCGGCAGATATAGACACCATTGCGGATCTTCAAAAAGTCCCGGAATTGTTGATGACGAGGGGATATACCCAGGAAGACATAGGAAATATAATGCATGGGAATTTTCTCCGGTTTCTGAGAACCACCTGGAAATAAGTAAATCCTTCCCTTTTCGGAAGGATTTACTAAAAGGATAATCACATAAAAATTTAACGCACTTTCTTTACCAAAGTCCCAAAAACAGTGGACTTCAGGTCCCTTATTTCGGCTATTTCGTTATACGCTTTTTCTTGGGCAGGTGTCCACTCTATATTTGCTGAACCATTGAAATATTGATCCCAGTCCTTAAACATGTCCACGGTAATATGTGAGGCATAGGCCTCCGTTGTGTATCCCATCATATTTCTGAGCAACACCCACATTGCCATACCACCAGCATCTACACGTTGCTCATGCATACCCTTAAATACCGTAGATTCCATCTCTTCATAAGCGTTAGCTTTGCCAGTTTTGGCTTTCATAAAATTGATTCTGCGCAATTGTGCCTAGATGGCATCTCAAAATTATCACCTGCGGCAGCTATTTGATAAAGGAAAACCCCACGGCCAGATCGCGGCTTTTTGAGGTTAGTATCCATTTTCTTATCACGATCTACCTGCGACATATTTGGATATGCCCCTTCCATTGTTTTGTTAAAATCACCACCTTGCATCATTTTTACAGGATCGTTAAATATAGTCACGGTCATGTACTGATGCCCCTGACTAGTTCCTGATGGTGAGAGGGCCCAGAGGTCCCAGCCTATAATATCCCCATTTTTTACACGCTGTTCATGAAGTTTTTCCCAGAAAGATTCGGTTTCCCAGTAATCGGACGACATTGCCTTCATCAACCTTCATTAGTTCAAAAGTAAGGTACGTGGTGATCTTGTGACGAAGGCGGTAGCTAATCATGAATTGCCAAAATAATAAGAAGAACTTTTTTCATCTTGATTAAGTTTAAGTGTTTATATACCTAAACAAGATGAATTCTAGCAGTAAACCTAATCAAAAGGACGAATGATATGAATTCCTGTCCGAGTACAAGGCATTTAATTATCACGTTTTCCCGGTCTGGTTAAATTAGGTTTAATACATTAATGAATAATACGTTCCTCCCTTAAAAAGGTATCCAGACTGTCAGCAATATCAAAACACCTGCTCACTTTTTCAGCACCTTCACAATATCGTGATGATAGATCATGTGATTGGCAATTGAACCCTGCAAGATTTACCTTTTCAAATCGTTGATTGATCTTTATACAACGACCGTACATCTCGTTAATAGTTGCATTTTCTTCCGTTTCTATCCCGTTTTTTACAAGATACCCTTTAAGAAAACTTTGTATAGCACTTTGGGCATTTTTACAGACTAAATAAGATACCACATCTTCCTCAGGTCTGTATAGCTCATTACTTGCCTGTTTCATTTTACTGTTTGCTTCCTTAAAATAATTGTTGGCTAAGGCTTCCATCTTATTAAAATTTTGGTTTAAACATAATTGATCCTACTATATATGTTCTTATCCAATATAGAATATGAACTTACATATTTCTAAAAAGTTCTAATCGCTCCCATTTTGTATTTACTTCTTCCTGTGCTTGTTTTAATAGCGCTGCTCCCAATTTTGGATCATCTTTAACAACCCTGGTAAAACGCGTTTCCTTATACATGAATTCTTCTAAAGGTTTCATTGGCCCTTTGGAATCTAGTTTAAACTTTTTCCCTTTGGGTTTGGAAGGATCAAATCTAAAGAGCGGCCAATAACCTGTCTCTACAGCTCTTTCCTGATGCATTGCTCCTTCTTTTAGATCGTATCCATGTTCCCCACAATGGGAATATGCAACAATCAAGGAAGGTCCGGGATATGCTGCCGCCTCTTCCATTGCTCTCAGGGTTTGCATATCTTTTGCTCCAAGTGCCACCTGTGCTACATATACGTTTTCATAAGACACAGCTTGCAATGCCAAACTTTTCTTTCCGGTTCTTTTTCCGGAGACTGAAAACTTGGCACTGGCCCCTAAAGGAGTGGCTTTAGACGTTTGTCCCCCTGTATTAGAATACACTTCCGTATCTAATACCATTATATTGATATCTTCTCCCGAAGCCAGAACATGATCTACTCCGCCATAACCTATATCGTAAGCCCAACCATCGCCTCCTAAGATCCAAACTGCTTTTTTCCTCAGGTATTCTGTTAGATGTAACAGCTTTTTAACATCTGGAAGGTCTTTGTGCTTAGATAATTTCTCTTTGAGTTCGTCTAGTTGTTTAAATTTTTCTTTTTTCTGAGTTTCATCCTCCTCCGGGTTATTCAGAATTGCTTCAACCAGATCCTTGCCTGCTATCTTTTCAAGAGATTTTAGCAATCCAACGGCAATCTCTTGTTTTTTGCTTAGCGCGAGTTTCATACCAAAACCAAACTCAGCATTATCTTCAAATAAGGAGTTGGCCCATGCTGGTCCTCTACCCTCTTTATTCGTTTTATAAGGGGTAGTTGGTAAATTTCCTCCGTAAATAGAAGAACAACCCGTTGCATTAGCTATCAAAATACTATCTCCAAATAATTGGGTCAATAATTTTATATAAGGAGTTTCGCCGCAGCCTGAACAGGCTCCTGAAAATTCAAATAATGGTTCAAGGAATTGTGATCCTTTCACATTTGTTATTTGCAAAGCGGTTCGGTCATAGTCCGGAAGTTTTGAAAAATAATCCCAATGTGTATTTTCCACAACATCGTTCTCCAGTTTTTTCCTCATATTGATGGCCTTAAAGTCGGGGATTTCCTTGCTTTCTGCCGGACAAACCGCAACACACAGATCGCAGCCTGTACAATCTTCAGGAGACACCTGTAATACATATGATTCTGTTTCACTGGTAAAAGGTCGGCCCTTAGCCGGACTCCTTTTAAGAGATGCAGGAGCATCTGCCAGGATTTCATTGGATACCACCTTTGCCCTTATTGCTGCATGTGGACAAATGACAACGCATTTGTTACATTGGGTACATAATTCTTCCGAATCCCAAATAGGGATAAAATCGGCAATACCACGTTTTTCATATTGTGTAGTGCCTGTTGGGAAGGTTCCGTCTATTGGAAAATAGCTTACGGGTAACTCATCTCCCCTACCTGCTAGTATTTTGCCCAGCACTTCTTTAACGAACGGATCGGGTTCTCCAGACATAATAGATCGTAAGCCCCTATCATTTGTGGTCTTCAGGGGATATGTTACTTTTTGCAGATGTTCGAGCGATTTATCGACCGCATTAAAATTCATTTTTACCACTTTATCCCCTTTATGGGAATATGATTTTACTATGGCATTCTTAATTTTTTCAATGGCTTCTTCCTGAGGCAGAATACCAGAAATAGCAAAGAAACAGGTCTGTAATACCGTATTGGTTCGCTTACCTAGTTGGGCCTCTTGTGCCACCTTGGTGGCATCTACCACATAGAAATTCAATTCATTTTCAATGATCTCCTCCTGCATGATACTGGGCAATTGATCCCATATTTCATCTTTGGAAAATGGTGAATTTAACAAGAAAGTACCTCCTTTTTTGATGTGATTCAGCACATCGTATTTTTCTATAAAGTTAAATTGATGACAGGCTATAAAGTCGGCCGTATTTATCAAATAGGAAGAGTAAATAGGCTGTGGGCCAAAGCGCAAGTGCGAAATGGTTTGTGCCCCGGCTTTTTTGGAGTCGTACACAAAATACCCCTGAACATAGTTGTCTGTGGTATCTCCAATAATTTTAATGGAATTCTTGTTGGCCCCTACGGTTCCGTCAGAACCCAAACCAAAGAACATACAATTGAAGGTAGTTTTTTTGGTTTTAAATACGGGATTGAATTCCAGGCTAGTATGCCCCAGATCATCATTAATACCTATGGTGAAATGATTTTTGGGGTGTTCTTTCAATAATTCATCAAATATTCCTTTTACCATCGCAGGATTGAATTCCTTGGAAGACAATCCATACCTGCCTCCTACAATAGATGGCATACTTCGTTGGCTTTCCACATAAGCTGTAACCACGTCCAGGTATAGCGGTTCTCCTATACTGCCAGGTTCTTTGGTTCTGTCTAAAACCGCGATATTCTTGACGGTTTCCGGTAATTGCTGAAGGAAATACTCTATGGCAAAGGGTCGATATAATCGAACGAACAATGCCCCTACTTTTTCGTTTTGCTCTACAAGCGTTTCAACTGTCTCTCTTACTGCTCCTTCACCAGATCCCATAATAATGATCACTCTCTCAGCCTCCGGATGTCCCATATAATCAAACAGATTATAGCGGCGACCAGTATGCTTATAAAATTCATCCATGACCTCCTTTACGATACCCGGCACTTTTGCATATTGTGGGTTCGCAGCTTCACGTGCCTGGAAAAAAACGTCCGGGTTTTGTGAAGTTCCCCTTATAACAGGATGGTCTGGATCTAAGGATCTGTCCTTATGCTCCATTATCTTATCATCGGGCATCATAGCCTTGATGATATCATCCGGAATGGCATCAATTTTTGAGATCTCATGAGACGTCCGAAAACCATCAAAAATATTTAAAAATGGAACCCGTGTACGCAGGGTCGCCGCTTGGGCGATCAAAGCAAAATCCATCGCCTCCTGAACCGAACTCCCAAACAACATAGAAAATCCTGTTTGCCTGGTAGCCATAACATCAGAATGGTCTCCAAAAATAGAAAGGGCGTGTGTAGCCACGGTCCTCGCAGCTACATGGATAACGGAGGGTAACAACTCTCCGGCAATTTTGTACATATTAGGGATCATCAATAATAGGCCCTGAGAAGCGGTAAACGTAGTAGTTAATGCTCCTGCCTGTAGCGAACCGTGAACTGCTCCAGCAGCCCCTCCTTCACTTTGCATTTCAACTATTCTTGGTACATTGCCCCAAATGTTCTTCTGCCCTTCTGAGCTAAAAACATCAACATGTTCCCCCATAGGTGAAGCGGGCGTAATGGGATATATTGCACAGACCTCGTTGGTCTTGTGAGCTATTATGGCTACAGCCTCATTAGCATCGCATATTAGTTTTGGAAATTCTTTTTTCATGACGAATAAATTTCATTAAAGACCCCTTATTTTTTTATTTCACACCTCAACATTAAATAGGATGGTAACAATTCCATTTTGCTGAAAATGAACATATTGTAATTGGTATATTGGGCTAAAAGTAGCATTCCTAAAGAGGGTAAACTATGACATTTATCAGTTCCTTAATTCATAGTATGAGCTGGTTCCATATCAATAAAATATGATCGGGGGATTTTGTTTTTGTAGTATGGATAAATGAAAGATTACTTTGATTATATTAAATAAAAAAACCACCCTCTATTTGAATAAATAAAGGGTGGTAATTTCAAATTAGATAATGGTACAGAATTACCGATTGTCTAAAATGTTTTGCGAGTCAATGTCTTAACTTCACATTATCATTCGCCGTGCAACCAGGCCTTTTTGCCAAGAAGCTGATCTTCAGATTCCACATGGTCTTCATCCGGGACACAACAATCAACAGGACAGACAGAAGCACACTGTGGTTCCTCATGAAATCCTTTGCATTCTGTACATTTGTCTGGAACAATGTAGTAAAACTCATCTGATATAGGTTCGTTTTCTGCATTTGCATCCATTTCTTTCCCTCCCGGAGTTTTAACCATACCGCTTAAAGCAGTTTCGTCTGAAAAAGCCCATTCCTGGTCAGGCTCGTATATTGCATTGTTAGGACATTCTGAAATACAAGCGTCGCAGTTTATGCACTCATCTGTAATTATGATAGCCATTTTGCCTAATTTGATTAAATATACACAAAAATAGAACCCAACTTATTGTTGGTAAATGATAAAAGTCATGTTTACTTGATTTTGTAGAAATTAAATTTGATATTTATATACCTTGGGTACATTAAAAAGTACCTGGAATCTAATCCCGATCATCATGGAAACAAAAGTTGAAACGCCACAAGAAGTATTAGAGGCCGTAATAATTCGATTTGTTGGGGATTCTGGAGATGGGATGCAACTAACAGGAACGCAATTTTCTGACACTTCGGCCATGTTTGGGAACGATGTGGCTACCTTCCCCAATTATCCTGCAGAAATTAGAGCACCCCAGGGGAGTCTTTATGGGGTTTCGGGCTACCAGGTCCATATTGGAAGTGTAGAAATAAGCACACCCGGTGATGAAGTAGATCTTCTTGTTGCCATGAATCCGGCCGGTTTAAAAACGAATTTGCATTCCGTTAAACCTGGTCACACCATCATTGTAGATACCGATTCTTTTTCCAAGAAGAATTTGGAAAAGGCTCTCTATGAATCCAATCCGCTTGAAGACAACAGCCTGGAAAACTACCGTGTAATTGAAGTGGCCATGACCTCTCTCACCAAAGAGACATTGAAAGATTTGCAAGGTCTAGATAATAAGGCCATTACCAGGAGTAAAAACATGTTCGCTCTGGGGATGGTATACTGGATGTACCATCGCTCCACTGAACATACTATAGAATTCTTTCAAAAGAAATTTAAGACAAAACCCGAGATCATTGAAGCCAATACTAAAGTGCTCAATGCCGGTTATTATTTTGCGGAAACCTTAGAACTGATTCCTAATTCCTATACTATTTCTCCTGCAAAAATGGAAGCGGGAACCTATAGGATCATCATGGGAAATACAGCAACGGCCTGGGGATTCCTGGCTGCAGCGGAAAAATCGGGGATGGAATTGTTTTTAGGTTCCTATCCCATTACACCTGCCTCCGATATTTTACATGAATTGGTGAAGCACAAACATTTTGGCGTAAAGACACTACAAGCCGAAGACGAAATAGCCGGGATAACCTCAGCAATTGGGGCTTCCTTTGCAGGCGACCTGGCCATAACCACTACTTCAGGGCCTGGATTGGCGTTAAAAGGAGAAGCCCTAGGATTGGCGATGATGATTGAATTACCGTTGGTAGTTGTAAACGTGCAACGAGGAGGACCGTCCACCGGTTTGCCGACAAAAACGGAGCAATCGGACCTTTTACAGGCTATGTACGGTAGAAATGGGGAAAGTCCGGTGATCGTTATTGCTGCGAGTACACCTGCTAACTGTTTTAATTATGCTTATGAAGCGGCGAAACTAACCTTGGAGCATATGACGCCCGTATTACTTTTAAGTGATGGGTATATTGCCAGTGGATCTGCCCCCTGGAAAGTCCAATCTGTAGATGAGATGCCCGAGATAAAAAACATGCGTTTAAAAGAATTCAAAGAGAACTATCATCCTTATGAACGCGACAAAGATTCTTTGGCCAGATCCTGGGCAGTTCCGGGAACCCCTGGCTTAGAACATCGCGTAGGTGGTCTGGAAAAAGACAAAGTTACCGGCAATGTATCCTATATGCCCGAGAATCATGAGTACATGACCCGTATTCGTGCTGAGAAGGTTAAACGGGTCCAGAATTATATCCCAGACCAGGAAACAGAATTTGCAGATTCGGGTGATCTCCTGGTAGTTGGATGGGGAGGTACCTATGGCAGCCTGCATTCTGCCGTAAAGAATCTTAATGAAGAAGGCTTTACCAATATAGGTTTTGCCCATTTTCATTATTTGAATCCCTTGCCAAAAAATACGGATGAGCTTTTTAAAAGATTTAAAAAAATAGTGGTCTGTGAATTAAATACAGGGCAATTCATAAAAGTGCTTGCATCTAATTTTAGTGGTCATGAATTTTTACAATTCAACAAGATTCAGGGCTTACCCTTTGCCAACAATGAACTAAAAGAAAAGTTTAAACAAATCCTATCATAACCATGGAAGCAGCTGTAAAAGAATATACATACAAGGATTTTGCCAGCGATCAGGAAGTTAGATGGTGTCCTGGTTGTGATGATTATGTGATCTTACGATCTGTTCAGAAGGCACTTCCGGAAATAGGTGTGAATAAAGAAAACATCGTCTTTATTTCAGGGATAGGGTGTTCCTCACGCTTTCCTTATTATATGGATACCTACGGAATGCATGGTATTCACGGCAGGGCAACAGCCATTGCATCAGGAGTAAAACTTGCAAATCCTGCCCTAAGTGTATGGGTCATTACCGGTGATGGCGATTCTATGGCCATTGGTGGGAATCATTTTATTCATGTTCTAAGAAGGAATCTGAATCTGAACATTATTTTATTCAATAATGAGATCTATGGGCTAACAAAAGGACAATTCTCCCCTACCTCCCTGGTTGGACAAAAGACAAAATCATCTCCTTATGGAAATACCCAGCCTCCATTTTCGGCAGGAGAACTCGCTCTGGGAGCCCAGGCACGTTTTTTTGCCAGAATTGGCGGAAACACTCCTAAAGAGATGACCGAAATTTTTATTGCCTCTGAAAAGTATAAAGGTACCGCCCTTGTAGAGGTATTGCAAAACTGTCCTATTTTTAATGATGGGTGTTTTGCCAAATACACTGATAAAGCGGTGCGGGAAGACAGACAACTTTTTGTGGAACACGGGAAACCCATGATCTTTGGAAAAGAACGGGATAAAGGATTGATACTGAATGGACTTAAACTCGAAGTAGTCACCATTGGCGAAAACGGAGTGGAAGAATCCGATATCCTCGTTCACAATGCCAAAGAACAAGATCCTACCCTACACCAAATGCTGGTACGTTTGGAATATCCTATGGTTACAGGAATCATCCGTGGTTTTGAGGATGTGACCTTTGAAGAGAGGGAAGAAGCGTTAACAGCGCAGGTAAAAGCTAATTCAGCTTTCAGGAAGGCCGATGATCTGTTTTTTTCCGGGGATATATATGAAATTACTTGATAACTGAATAAATAGTAAATGGGTTCAGAAGCTATCATTGTATTTTTTATTGCCGGAGTGGTTCTGGTAGCCGGAGCGAATTTTCTTTCGAATCTGATTTCACCAAAATCGGACAGTGAAGCGAAACGGGCACCCTATGAAAGTGGAATGACCACGATTGGACCAACCTGGGTACAATTCAAGGTAGGCTATTATCTGTTCGCGATCTTGTTTTTGATCTTTGATGTGGAGATAGCCTTTCTGGTTCCCTGGGCAGTTGTTTTTAAAGGAATTGGGGCTGTTGCCTTTATAGAAATAGTAATCTTTTTGTTCATACTGGGTTTAGGCCTTTTGTATGCATGGAAGAAAGGAGCGTTAAAATGGGAATAAACAAAGCAAATGAAGTGCCTGAAGATTTCCCCGGAAAAGTAATTCCGGCAGGGAATGGGGCCAATGTGGTAGTGACCAACCTGGATAAGGTTATCAACTGGGGAAGATCCAATTCCCTATGGTCGCTTTATTTTGGCACCAGCTGCTGCGCCATTGAAATGATGCAGACGGGAGCGTCTAGACATGATTATTCCAGATTTGGTTTTGAGGTTGCCAGGCCCTCGCCCAGACAAGCAGACCTGATCATCATTGCAGGAACCATCGTGAATAAAATGGCGCCTGTACTAAGACGACTTTATGAACAAATGGCTGAGCCAAGATATGTAATCGCCATGGGGGCTTGCGCTATCTCAGGTGGACCCTTCTTTTACAATACTTATTCCGTAGTAAAAGGAGCAGATCATGTTATTCCTGTTGATGTTTATGTGCCGGGATGTCCTCCAAGACCTGAGGCCCTGCTGGAAGGAATGCTGATGTTACAAGATAAAATTCGAAAAGAGAGCAGAAAAGATAAAAAGAATCCGGTAGAGGGTTTTGATGAAGGATTATAAAATGAGGACCGATGACCAACCAAGAATTACAACAATTAATAGGTAGCTGGCGGCCAGAACTGGAGTTTACCGAAGAAGAATCCCAATTTCTGAATATCCAAGTCCAAGCAGAACACTTGCACGACTTAATGGCCCGGTTAAAAAGCGATCCTGAAACACAGTTCGATTATCTATTTTGTCTGAGCGGGGTAGATTGGGGAGAAAAACTGGGGATCGTCTATCATTTGGAATCAACTACCAAGAGACATATTAGTAGTGGTAAAAGTAACTGCTGAAGAAAGGGAAACACCAGTTTTAGATTCGGTATATGATATCTGGGCAACGGCTGAGTTCCATGAACGTGAAGTGTTCGATTTCTTTGGTATAAAATTCACAAACCACCCTAATTTAAAGCGCCTCTTTTTAACGGAAGACTGGATCGGATACCCCCTCAGGAAGGACTATGAAGACGAAACCAACATGATTCTATACTAACAAAACATGGAAACCGAGGTTGTACATACCAATTTTAAATCTGAGGAATACTTCATCAATATGGGGCCTCAGCATCCGGCCACTCATGGGGTACTTCGGCTTCTTTTAACCATCGATGGGGAGATCATCAAAAAAGTGGAACCAGATCTGGGATATATACATCGCTCTATTGAAAAAATGTGCGAACGAGACAGCTATCAGCAAATCGTTCACCTAACAGATCGCATGGATTATCTCTCGGCAAACATCAACAATGAAGCCGTCTGTTTAGCAGTAGAAAATGCACTTCAATTGGAGATCCCGGAACGGGTAAAGGTCATACGAACTATTATAGGCGAATTGACCAGGATTTCTTCGCATTGCCTGTGGTGGGGTGTAATGGGTATGGATGTGGGGGCACTTACCACGTATTTCTACGGTTTTAGGGACCGGGAAATGATCAACGACATTATGGAGGAAACCTGTGGTGCCCGCTTAACTATGAACTACAATGTTCCCGGCGGACTTATGTTGGATATTCATCCCAATTTTGTAAAAAGAGTGAAGGACTTTATCGCCCATTTTAAGACAAAACTCCCTGAATACGACCGTTTATTGACCGGAAATGTCATTTTTAAAAAACGAACCGTAGGTGTGGGAGTGCTAAGCAGAGAAGATGCGATTTCTTTTGGAGCTTCAGGTCCGGTTGGCAGGGCTTCAGGTTATTCCTGCGATGTTCGTAAACATCATCCTTACAGTGCCTATGATAAAGTGACCTTTAACGAATCGCTGAAAACAGAAGGCGATACCTATGCCCGATACCTTGTTAGGATACAGGAAATGTGGGAGTCACTGTCTATAATTGAACAATTGATAGATGTTATACCTGAAGGAGAACACAGGGTGACTACTAATGCCGTGATCAAATTACCAAAAGGAGAATATTATCAAAAAGTGGAGACCGCCAGGGGTGAACTTGGCGTTTATATCATCAGTACAGGGACAAAAAGCCCTTATCGGCTTAAATTCAGGTCTCCGGGCTTTTCAAATTTATCATTGTTAAATCATATCGCCGTAGGCGGAAAAATTGGGGATCTGGTGGCCACTATGGCAACACTAGACCTTGTTATCCCTGATATTGATCGTTAAAATAAATTAGATGATCCTATTAAGTATCACAGAGAATATTCACAATTGGCTATTCAGCGTTATGCCAGCGGGGGTTGCCAGCATTGTAGAAATGGTCCTGATAGCGGTCGTCTACCTTACTGTATTTGCTGTTGCTGGTTTGTTCTTGGTGCTTTTGGAAAGACGGGTGGCGGCTTGGTTTCAATTAAGGATTGGCCCCAACAGAGTGGGCTATCAAGGCCTTTTACAAACCATGGCCGATGCGATAAAATTGCTTACCAAAGAATTGGTTGGAACTGATAGAGCAGATAAGTTTCTGTATAATCTGGCCCCATATTTTGTGATCATCACAGCCCTGATGGCCTTAGCAGTTATTCCTTTTTCTAAGGAATTCCATGCATTTGACATCAATATTGGCATCTTCTTTTTAATTGCTATTTCATCCATAGGAGTGATCGGAATATTATTGGGAGGTTGGAGTAGCAATAACAAATTTGCCATGATCGGAGCCATGAGAAGTGGAGTACAAACAATCAGTTATGAACTCTCCGTAGGACTGTCGCTTTTAACTATGGTTGTTATAACCGGAAGCTTACAACTATCCGAGATAATTGAGGTTCAAAAAAATGGATGGCTTATTGTGCAAGGACATATCCCTGCAGTTATTGCCTTTATGGTCTTTATGATCTCCGGTACAGCAGAAACGAACAGGGCTCCTTTTGATATGGTAGAGGCAGAATCTGAACTGGGCGCTGGGTTCCATACAGAATACTCTGGAATGAAATTCGCCTACTTCTTCCTGGCAGAGTTTATCAATATGTTTATCATAGCGGCTATTGCTGCAACTGTCTTTTTTGGAGGCTGGTTGTCTCCTTTTGGAATCACGGAATCTATCCCGGAATTGGGAGTATTTTGGTTTTTGATAAAAACAATGGTTTTGGTCTTTTTAATGATGTGGTTCCGATGGACGTTTCCACGCCTGCGGATAGATCAGTTGCTAACACTAGAATGGAAGTATCTGCTACCAATTAATTTAGTGAACATTGTGCTAATGGCTTTATTGGTATGGCTCAATTTAACTATAAGACTGTAATGCTATGAGTTATTTTTCTGACATCTATCAAGGAATAAAAACACTGCTCACGGGGATGAGTGTTACGGGCAAATATTTTATCACCTCCAGAAAAGGAGCCATAACACAGCAATATCCGGATAACAGGGAAACCCTGAAAATGTTCGATCGCTTCAGGGGGGAGGTCATCATGCCTCATAATGAAGATAATGAACACCGCTGTACTGGATGCCAGAAATGTGAGATCGCTTGTCCTAACGGAACTATTGAAATTATTTGGGACCGTGGTATAGACGAAGAAACAGGGAAAAAGAAAAAGAAAATAGACCAGTTTGTCTATCACCTAAGTATGTGTACCATGTGTGGCCTTTGTATTGACGTTTGCCCAACAGATGCCATTGAGTGGGGACAAAATTTTGAAAATTCGGTCTACGACCGCACTACCCTTACAAGGGTACTCAATGAACCAGACTCTAAACTAATGCCGGGAGTGGAAGATTAATACGATGGAAAGAATCATTTTTTACATACTTGCGTTTATCATAATCGCCTTTGCGATAGCATCGGTATCGAGCAGAAAAATGCTGAGGTCTGTCATTTATTTACTCTTTGTACTGTGTAGCATAGCTGGGATCTATTTTTTAATCGACTATAATTTTCTGGCGGCCATTCAACTGACTATTTATGCCGGAGGGATCATTGTGCTGATCATCTTTAGCGTACTCCTGGTACATCACATCGAAATGCGTTTGGAAATTGCAAAGCCGTCTAAACAGCTCATCACAGGTGTTGTTTGTATAATTGGCCTTGGCCTTTTCTTGTACACGCTGTTTTCACATGAGTTTCAGGTAGTTGAAAACACTTCGTCCACTAATGTAACTGACATTGGAACAAAACTATTAAGCTATGAAGCAGGTGGATTTATCCTGCCTTTTGAAGTAATAAGTGTGCTGTTATTAGCGGCCATGATCGGGGCAATTGTGATTGCTAAAGGAAATAAATTATCTGAATAAAACAACCCAGCTAAATGATCGCAGGAATCACCATATACGAACTCTTAACAGTTACCTCAATATTGTTTTTTATTGGGATCTATGGATTTATCACCAGAAAGAATCTCATCTCTATTTTGATCTCAGTTGAACTGATCCTCAACGCCTCTGTGATCAATTTTGTAGTGATCAACAAATACATGTACCCCGATGTTTTACAGGGAGTACTGTTTTCCATCTTTATAATTGCGGTGGCAGCGGCCGAAACGGCACTCGCAGTAGCTATCATTTTTAATCTTTACAGGCAAATAAGCTCTGTAGAGGTAAAGGATATTGAAACAATGAAGTATTAAAGAATTCATATTATGAATTACACCTTTGTTCTGTTAATCCCCTTGATTCCCTTAGCGGTATTTCTGCTTTTGGGGTTATTTAATCAGAAAATAAAACCGGCGATTTCCGGTCTAATAGGTGTCTTTGGATTAGTACTCTCAACCCTTTTCTCGTTCTATACCGCTTTCCAATACTTTTTTATAATTGGAAAGGATTCCGGTGCATTTCCAAGTTTGGTAGAGAAATTTATCTGGATGAATTTTACAGACACCCTCCGTATTGATATGGGCATTCTAATAGACCCTATTTCGGTGATGATGCTGATTGTGGTCTCTACTATCTCCCTGATGGTACACATTTATAGCAGGGGTTATATGAAAGGTGATAAAGGTTACACCAAATTCTTTGCTTTCCTGTCATTATTCACCTTCTCCATGTATGGCTTAGTTTTAGCCACCAACTTATTTCAGATCTATATTTTCTGGGAATTGGTAGGCGTCTCTTCGTATTTGTTGATCGGATATTATTATACCAAAGAGTCGGCAGTGGCAGCCGCCAAAAAAGCATTTATCGTGACCCGATTTGCAGATCTCGGATTCCTGATCGGTATCTTGTTAATAGGATTCTATACAGGCACTTATGATTTTGAAACACTCAATAACCCGGAAGGAAGTGCTATCCTGAACTGGGCTTCCACCTCCTTTATGGGACTGTCTGTATTGTCCTGGGGATTGATATTGGTTTTTATAGGAGGCGCCGGTAAATCTGCCATGTTTCCTTTACATATTTGGCTTCCCGATGCCATGGAAGGCCCTACGCCCGTCTCTGCCTTGATACATGCAGCAACTATGGTAGTGGCAGGTGTGTTTCTTGTGGCCCGACTTTTCCCTATGTTCTATTTTGTTGAAGAAGGATTTGTTCTTCAAATTGTGGCTTTTGTTGGCGCCTTTTCTTCCCTGTTTGCCGCTATAATCGCGATCACCCAGACCGATATCAAAAGGGTTCTGGCTTATTCTACCATGTCCCAATTGGGTTTTATGATGCTTGCTTTAGGTGTTTCAGGATACGACGGACATGATGGCCTTGGTTATATGGCTTCCATGTACCACTTATTTACACATGCCATGTTCAAAGCCTTACTCTTTCTAGGTGCCGGTTCTGTCATCCATGCGGTTCATAGCAATTACTTAAAGGATATGGGTGGACTGAGAAAATACATGCCCATTACCAATATCACCTTTCTGGTTGCAGCTCTTGCTATTGCAGGTATTCCTCCCTTTGCGGGATTCTGGAGTAAAGATGAGATCCTGGTTGCGGTCTATGAACATAATAGCCTTCTCTATGCTATTGGCATTATAGTGGCGGGGCTAACGGCCATTTATATATTCCGTATTTACTTTGGAATTTTCTGGGGACCAAACAGAAGCTATGAACATACACCCAAGGAATCCCCTGTCTCCATGACATTTCCATTAATTGTTCTTGCCGTTCTTAGCGCAACGGTTGGTTTTATTCCATTCAGCGATTTTATCAGTCCCGATAGAATGGGATTTGAAGGCCATATGAATATACCCCTTGCACTAATTGCTGTACTTGTAGGAGTTATAGGTATTGCCATTGCCTGGGTTTTGTATAAAAAAGAAAATGAGCTGGCAGCCAGAACGGCCCAACGATTTGGTGTTTTTTATACCTGGGCCTATCACAAGTTCTACCTTGATGAACTCTACCTATTTGTAACCAAAAACATTTTGTTTAAAGGTATTGCCGCCTCTGCCGCCTGGTTCGATAAGAATATTGTAGATGGAACCATGAATGCCATTGGAAACTCAACGGTGGGAATTTCCAAAAAAATCAAAGGCATCCAATCCGGAAGGATACAAGACTATGCCATGGCCTTTGTCAGCGGAATAGTATTACTGGCTATAGTTTTTATTTATATATGGACTAATTAAGATGATCCCTATGGATATATTATCGCTTTTTATTGTCGTTCCCTTGTTAACGGTGCTGGCATTACTTTTTGCCAACGATCTTAAAAGGGCACGTATCATTGCGATGATAGGAAGTATTATTCAACTGGCTATGTCTGTGAATTTGCTTTTTGCCTATTTTAAGGAAAGAGCGGTCAATGACGACATTATGGTCTTTACCCGCGATCTTGTTTGGTTCAAAGATTTCAACATTCATTACAGCGTTGGGGTTGATGGCATTTCGGTTGCCCTGCTCCTACTGACATCCCTAGTAGTCCTGGCTGGTGTTTTTATTTCCTGGAAGATGAAGGAGTTGCCCAAGGAATTCTTTATTTCCCTGCTTATACTGTCTACAGGTGTTTATGGATTTTTTATTTCGCTCGATCTATTTACCATGTTCGTGTTCTTCGAAATAGCTGTAATACCAATGTTCTTGCTCATAGGTATATGGGGTTCCGGGCCAAGGGAATATGCCGCTATGAAATTAACCCTTATGCTAATGGGTGCCTCGGCTATTTTATTGGTTGGAATTTTAGGCATTTATTTTAATTCTGCCGCTGATGGAGGTCCTTTGACCTTTAATATCCTCGAAATAGCCAAAGTGAACATTCCTTTGGAAGCGCAAAAGTTATTTTTCCCCTTAACCTTTATAGGCTTTGCTGTAATAGGGGCCTTGTTCCCCTTTCATACCTGGTCTCCCGACGGACATGCCTCAGCCCCAACTGCAGTTTCCATGTTACATGCAGGCGTTCTGATGAAATTAGGAGGGTACGGAGTCTTTAGGGTGGCCATGTACCTTTTGCCAGAAGGCACGCTACACTGGTCCTGGTTCTTTATTGTCTTGGCCGCTTTTGGGGTTATTTACGGAGCCTTTGCGGCGATCAGGCAGACAGACCTTAAATATATCAATGCCTATTCTTCTGTAAGTCATTTGGGGTTGGTCTTGTTTGCACTATTGATGCTTAACAAAACTGCCTGGAACGGCGCCATTCTACAATCCTTGTCTCATGGTTTTATGACAGCCTTGTTCTTTGCCTTGATCGGAATGATCTACGGAAGGACCAATACCAGGGATGTAACAAAATTAGGTGGACTTTTAAAGGTAATACCTTTTATTTCCGCCACCTATGTTATAGCGGGTCTCGCCTCTTTGGGATTACCAGGTTTTAGTGGCTTTGTAGCGGAAATGAACATCTTTGTAGGCGCTTTTGAACATACCGAACTTCCGTATCGGATAGCGACCATCTTCGCTATTTCAGCCATTGTGGTCACCGCGGTTTACATTTTACGTGTGGTAGGGATCATGTTGATGGGTCCTGTTAAAAATGATTCCTTTTTGGTGATGGAAAAAGTTACCTGGTATGAGAAAACAGGCATATTACTAATGCTATTGCCCATTATAGGAATAGGAGTGGCCCCACTATGGCTAAGCGAAATGATATTAAAGAGTATACAACCCTTTATTCAAGGCGTATTATAAAAGAAACGTTTCATGGAGATCGATACTTTTTTACTGTTAAAACAAGAAATTTCACTACTGGCTATTGCGCTGCTCTTGCTTATAGTTGAAATTTTCATCTCCGAGAATAAAAAGAGCCTTGTAGTGCCTTTAGTCATCTTTCTTTTTGGCATTCATACCATTTTAGGATTTTTGCCTATGGGCGAAGGGGCAGTTTTTGGCGGCATGTTCCGAACCAATGGTTTGATACACTTTTTTAAAAATATATTGAACCTGGGTGTCCTTATTGTACTCTTGCAGGCTGCGGACTGGGTAAAAGAAAAAATAGTCTCACAACACAGGGGTGCAGAATTTTTTATCCTGCTGTTTTCTTCTTTACTGGGGATTTACTTTATGGTCTCATCCGGTGATTTTTTAATGTTCTATTTAGGATTAGAATTGTCAACACTTCCTCTGGCTTCCCTGGCAGCTTTTGAAATATTTAAAATGAAATCGAGTGAAGCAGGGATAAAGCTCATTTTGTCATCGGCCCTGGCTTCCGGAATATCTTTGTTTGGTATTACACTATTATATGCCACAACAGGATCGATCTATTTTGCTGATATTATTGGCTCAATTACCGGAAGTGATCTAACCATTTTGGGTATGGTCCTCTTTTTTGCCGGTTTAGGATTCAAAATTTCTCTGGTTCCATTTCATTTTTGGACAGCTGATGTTTATGAAGGTGCCCCTATTCCCATTGCCTCTTATTTATCGGTTATTTCCAAAGGAGCTGCGGTATTTATCCTGATGATCTTGCTGTTTACGGTTTTAAAACCGCTAATGCAGTATTGGGAAGACATGATATATGTGCTGGCAGTTCTTACTATGTTTATTGGTAATTTATTCGCATTACGACAACAGAATATGAAGCGTTTTCTGGCATTTTCTTCCATTGCCCAGGCCGGATTTATCCTTTTGGGATTAATTACAGGAAACCAATTAGGAACTGCTACTGTAGTCTATTTTGTATTGATCTATATTTTCTCAAATCTCGCTGCCTTTGGGGTAGTTCAGTCTATTTCATTACAGACAGGAAAAGAAAATATGAAAGATTATGAAGGACTCTACCGCACAAACCCGAAATTGAGTCTGGTGATGATGTTAGGACTCTTTTCCCTGGCAGGAATTCCTCCAGTAGCAGGTTTTTTTGGTAAATTCTTCCTGTTCACAGCAGCTGCCAGTAAAGGGTACTATCTGTTGGTCTTTCTCGCTGTAGTAAACGTAACCATTTCTCTTTATTATTATCTGTTGGTAATACGTGCAATGTTCTTACGAACCAGTGAAAATGCCATTCCTTTTTTTAGAAATAAGATCTATATGCGATTAGGACTTATAATCACCGTTGTTGGTATATTGTTGCTCGGGGTCTACAGTCCTGTTTACGATTATATTTATTCATTAAGTGCTACGTTTAATTAAAAAGATATGGGGTTAGGAGGTAAACATATGTTTGGTAGTATTGAGGAAACCAGGGTCACCTTCGTTGAAAAAGGGGTAGATAAAGACCGGAGGGACTTCTTAATAAAATTACTGGAGCACAACGGTTTTGAGGTACTAACAGCGGAAGATAAAAAAAAGAGCGAAGAAGATCCACAACTATATACTGTTGCCGTTACTGATATGGTCTTTAATCCAACTATTTGGATCTACCAACGCAAACTAAAAACCTTTGATGGTCATAAAGTAACTCCTGCGTATTGGAACCAGGAAACTATTGATACGCGACCTCAATATTGGGAAAGAAGATCCAAAGACAATCCTTGAAATCTTCAAAAGAGAAGACAAGTCCTCGAGTGCATTTATCGAATTTAACAGCGATTTATATCCTCATGGCAGGGTATTTGCTACCTTTAACACGTAAAAGTGTTGCTATGAAAGCCTTTTCTACCCTGTTTTTTATTTTGGGTTTTGTTGCGATTGGAATGTCACAAACTGATATTCCTAAAACACAGCCTTTGAAAATAGGGCCAAAACCAACATTGGATGTTAAAGCCAGTCCCCAGCAAGGCAATGCACTTAGAATGCCTTCTGTGATAGATATGAGTAAGACTCCCAATCTAAAGGATTCACTCATGGCCAGAAATATACAAATGCTCCCTGATAAGGAATTGAGACAAGCAGGATATGATCTGAAGATCGATCCAAAGGTAGGAGAGCGCGAAAAAGGGAATAGCAAAGAACATTATGGAGATATGTATTTGGGGGATATTAAAACTACCTCTAAATTTGTTGGTATTGTCTGCCGCGATCATGAATATGTGGACGGGGACAGGGTAAAGATCTATGCCAATGAACAAGTTATAGATCCTAACATTCTCCTAACGGGTAGTTTTAAAGGAGTCAACCTTACCCTTGAAAAAGGATTTAACCGCTTAGATTTTGAGGCCTTAAATCAAGGAACCTCAGGGCCAAATACGGCACAGGTAGACGTCTATGACGATATGGGTGAGCTTATTTACTCTAATAAATGGTTACTTTCTACAGGTTCTAAAGCCTCCCTGATCATTGTAAAAGAATAGTCCTCTACCGTTTACCAGGCTGATAGGTCTCTTGCGCCCGTTTCATAACATCCTCCTTGTAGAAAGCCACATCTTTAAATTTTACATCGGCATAGGGTTGCGCCTGATCATCAAAATGAGGTGAAGAAGGATCTCCACTTTGCCCTCCTGCCAATATACTTTTTGCTTTCACCTGCTCGCCAAACTCAACTACCGCTACAAAACTGTTCCCACGGGTGCCATAGATCTTTTTGGTATTGTTGGTATAGCTTACGCCATAAGCAGCCAGCGCTCCCCAGCGCCCTGAGGCAAAGCCAATAGGAATGCTGAATTTAGTATCATCAAAAGCCTGGCGAATATCGCCATTAAGACGTTGATACCTGTTTACCTCACCCCATGGTATTTCCCAGCTTCCAAAGTCATTTTTGAGTTGCCTTAAGGACATTTCAAATATTGCAATTCGTTCTTTATGAGGCGAGGCAGACCCGAAATATGTCATGGCTTCCATATCGTTCATAGCATACGGGCGAGCCCCTTCCCTGCCATAATTAGTACCGTAAAACTGCGCTAAGGTCATACCTATGGATTCCTTTGAGGTCTTGTAGTCCCACGCTCTAAGAAGTTCTATAGCCTTAGCCATTTCAGGATCTTTAGGTTGAAATTGGTCATAGGCTTCCACTAGTCCGGGTATAAGCGCCGAAAATGCCGGCAAATAAGGATCATATGCCAGTTGAATAAGGCTGTCTAAGGTATAACCACTTCTGTTTCGCAATAATTCTATCGCATGAACCCCTCTGAAATTCTCCCGGTCAATAGACATATAGTTTGGATAATTCTCCTTTTTGGGGCTGTATTCAAGAGCCGAGGTAAACGGGGTTGAATTGCAATTTTGTATCCACCCGTTCTCCGGATTCAAGACCAAGATATTTTCATCTACTGTATGTAATCCTTTCCAATCTGTCCTGGGATCTTTGCCTTCAACCGGTTGCGAATAATCAAAGATCGTATCTCGCACCGGAATAAAATTACCATGGAAATAGGCAATATTTCCTTCTGCATCGGCATATACCGTATTGTTGGAAGAATTGGTTCGGATATCCATCATCTCCCTGAACCCATCATACCCCTGTTGTTTTGTGCGTATATAAGATTGCTCCAGTGCCTTTACCGGTTCCCACATCATGGCAGAGGCTACTACCCTATCCCCTTCCATATGGGTAATAGGCCCGTGATGGGTCCTGTACGTTGGAAAGGTCTTTTCCTTCAACTCATCTCCCTCCTTATACTTTAGGGTCACTTCTGAGATTGTCACCGGCCGTAGTTCTTCTCCATATTGATAGAGAAGATCTCCCTCCTGGTCTACCACGGTTTCTACAAATTCATCCATGACATCCGTATAGGTTGAAGTGTGCATCCAGCCTGTTTTTTCATTAAACCCCTGATAGATAAAAAACTGCCCCCATGTTACTGCTCCGTAAGCATTAAGTCCTTCTTCACTGACCGCATGAACCTCTCCCCTAAAAAAGAATGAGGTATGAGGATTAATTAAAAGCATAGCATTGCCAGACTGTGTGAGTTTCCCTGAAATTGCGATCCCATTAGATCCCTGGGGTTCTAGTTCCGCTTCTTTCTTTTCAAATTCAGCTTCTATGGACTTGGGGAATGCAATTCCCTTTTCGTACATCGCCTGTATTTTTTGAGTACTAATGCGTTCTATGTCGCCCCCAATAGAACCTTCACTGAAGTACATTGGCATCCAGGGTTCAAATTTTGTCAATAGCCTGGGCGTAACCTCCGGATGCGTATGTAAATAATAGTTTATCCCCGCTGCAAATGCATCGCATAGGTCTCTCAACCATTCCGGGCTTTTTTCATAGTTAGCAATGGCTTCTTCCTTTGTCATTAACAAATGAGCCCTTAAATCGCTGTATAGTGCTTCCTCCCCTTCTAATTCGGCCAGCCTGCCTGTAGCCCAGATATAGTTTTGCTCTACTCTGTTGAAATCGTCTTCGCACTGAGCATATAACAATCCGAAAACGGCATCGGCATCGGTTTTACCATATATATGAGGTACGCCAAAATCATCTCTGATAATGGTGGTGTTTTCTGTATATATCTCCCAACGTTCAAGATTGGAAGGTGTGTCTGCAGAACTACAAGAGGCAAGAAATAAAAAAACAAAAAGGAGTTGTATCGGTTTCATATCTAGGCTTTCTTTAAAAACTGTGTTTTTAATACAATAGTACTTTTCCCAATCCTGCATTCCACTGAATTAGAATCTGATGTAAGTCTGATATTCTTAATCAGGTTTCCTCTTTTTAAGGTTTTCGACATTCCTTTTATCTTAAGATCCTTTGTAACATGTACATTGTCCCCATCATCGAGAAGATTCCCATTACTATCCTGAGTTTCCATACTATTAATTTATTGCAGCGTGAATTTACCGGACTTCTTGTTGAAATACTAATTTAGAATAAAATATTACCGGGGATTTGCCATATAAATTTTGTCGATTTTATACGTAACTTGGGGGCCTTCAAGTAGTAATAATCATTTCATTTATGGCCGATAAGAAAGTAAGCATTCTCAAAGCATTTAAGACCATTATTTGGCCTCGCCGAAATCTCGTTTTTATAGGTCTCATTTTAATTGTAATAAGCAAGGCTGCCAGTTTTGTGGCTCCAATGTCCCTTAAATATTTAATGGATGATATTATCCCCAATAAGGACATTCCGTTTTTAAAGCTACTTATAGGAATTGTAATAGTTGCAGTTTTTGTGCAAGCAGTTACCTCTTTTCTATTGACAAAAATATTGAGCGTACAGGCACAGTATATGATCTCTGAATTACGCGCCCAGGTTCAACATAAGATCCTGGCACTCCCGATCCGATTCTTCGACAATACGAAGTCGGGCGAATTGGTATCCAGGATCATGACCGATGTTGAGGGAGTGAGAAACCTCATTGGTACTGGTTTGGTACAATTGGTAGGTGGATCCATCACAGCAATTGCGGCCCTGGTTCTATTGCTCAATATTAGTGTTTCCATGACCGTATTTGCACTAATACCTCTCGCCATATTCGCTGTGGTGGCCCTAAAAGCTTTCAAGATCATTCGTCCAATTTTTCGAAACCGGGGAAAAATCAATGCTGAAGTTACAGGTCGACTTACAGAGACCCTGGGAGGAATACGGGTGATAAAAGGATTTAATGCGGAGGTACAGGAACACGATGTGTTTAAAGATGGCGTACACCGATTATATCAGAATGTAAAAAAAAGTTTGACGGCAACCGCTGTCATGACCAGCTCTTCCACCTTTCTTTTAGGGGTGGCTACAACGGGGATCATGGGCATAGGAGGTTATAAAATTATGAACGACCAGCTTACCCTGGGTGAGTTTTTAGAATTCACCTTCCTGCTCGGACTCATGGTAGCGCCTATTGTACAAATGAGTAATATTGGCAGCCAGTTAAGTGAAGCATTAGCCGGGCTGGACAGGACTGAGGAGTTGATGAACATGACAGAAGAAGAAAACCTGGAAGATCGTACAATTAGTATTGAGAAGATTAAAGGAGATATTGAATTCAAGGATGTTTATTTCGCTTATGAAGAGGAAAAAGAAGTGTTGCATTCCATAAGTTTTAAAGTTCCTTCCGGATCTGTGGTTGCACTTGTTGGTAGTTCCGGCTCAGGTAAAAGTACCATTGCCGGATTGGCGGCCAGTTTTTTGAATCCGGATTCCGGAGTCATCACAGTAGACGGGAAGGATCTTTCAAAAATATCCCTAAATAGCTATAGAAAACATCTGGGCGTTGTGCTACAGGACGATTTTCTTTTTGAGGGCACTATACGGGAAAATATACTGTTCCCAAGACCAGACGCGTCTGAAGAGAAATTATTGGAAGCCGTTAATGCTGCGTATGTCAATGAATTTACGGATCGTTTTGAAGAGGGGTTAGATACCCTGATCGGTGAAAGAGGTATCAAACTCTCAGGTGGACAAAGACAACGTATTGCTATTGCCAGAGCTATTTTAGCAGATCCCAGGGTACTTATTCTGGACGAGGCTACCTCTAACCTCGATACCGAAAGCGAAGGACTCATTCAACAGAGTTTAGCGGCATTGACAAAGGGAAGAACCACCTTTGTTATCGCACACAGATTAAGTACTATTCGCCGTGCAGATCAAATCCTGGTCATTGAGGATGGCCGTATTGTGGAGCAAGGAAAGCATGATGAACTAATCGCAAAAGAAGGGCGTTATTACAACCTGTTTACATACCAGGCCAGGATCTAGAATGCGTGAATTAATTTGATGGAGATACTTAGGAAAGTGATAGTAGTCAATGTCTTACTTAGCAGAAATTAATCAACATTGATAACTTGTTCTATTTGGGGTACGTGTTTCTTAATGGTCATTTCCACGCCACTTTTTAAAGTCATCTGATTTACACTACAGCCAACACAGTTACCTTCCAAACGTACTTTAACCGAATTGTTATTTTCTATGGAAACCAAGGAAATATCGCCACCATCACTTTGTAAAAAGGGACGAATTTCGTCTAGCGCTTTTTCAACATTTATTCTTAGTTCCTCTGAAGTCATTATACTTTCTTTTTAACTGCTGCGCATCCAGCCATGGTAGTAATCTTTATCGCTTCGGTGGGAGGTAAACTCGTATTTCTCCGCACAATTTCCTGAACCACATTTTTCGTCATATCCTGGAAAGCCGTTTCCAAAAAGGTAGAAGTTTGCATTGCGGCAGGCCTGCCTGCGTCACCTGCCTCCCGTATACTTTGAACCAGGGGTATTTCCCCTAAAAAAGGTACGCCTATATCCTCTGCAAGACGTTTAGCACCTTCTTTTCCAAAAATATAATATTTGTTATCTGGTAATTCCTCTGGTGTAAAATAGGCCATATTTTCCACGATACCCAATACAGGTACATTAATCGCTTCTTGCTGGAACATGGCTACTCCCTTACGCGCATCGGCTAACGCAATTTCCTGAGGTGTACTAACTATTACAGCTCCCGTTATCGGCAATGATTGCATGATACTGAGATGGATATCTCCGGTTCCCGGAGGAAGATCTATGAGCATAAAATCTAATTCTCCCCAATGGGCATCAAAGATCATCTGGTTCAAGGCCTTTGCCGCCATAGGTCCCCTCCAAACTACCGCTTGGTTGGGTTGCGTAAAAAATCCTATGGATAAAATTTTAAGTCCGTAACTCTCAACAGGTTTCATTTTCGATTTACCATCTACCTCAACAGCTAATGGTTTTTCCATGGCAACATCGAACATAATGGGGATAGAAGGGCCATAGATATCGGCATCCAGGATACCAACTTTAAAACCCATTTTAGATAATGTTACTGCCAGGTTGGCCGTAATGGTAGATTTTCCTACTCCACCTTTTCCGGAAGCAACAGCAATGATATTTTGTATTCCGGGAATTGGTTTTCCTTTGATCTCATTCACTTGTGGCTGAGTAGCGGCTTCTACTTTTAGATTTACCGTAATCTTCGCCTTCTCATAGACCTTCCTGTGGATAGTTTGAAGAATAGAAACCTCCGTTTTTTTACGAGCCTGTAAACTCGGATTCTTGATGACAATATCTACCACTACTTCATCACCAAAGACCTGTATATTCTTAACTGCTCCGCTTTCTACCATATTCTGGCCTTCCCCCGGTACAGAGATGGTTTGCAGTGCTTCTAAAATGTCGTTTTTATTTAATTTCATCAGGATATACCCTTGAGTTAATGTAAAATGATTCTAAACAACAAAGATAGGACTTCGTGCTGAGAATTGGAAAGATATGAATGGAAATGACTTATAGGATTATACCCCTAATTTATGGGTAATTGGAACCCTCATGGCAGGCCATTCTACAATGGTTCTCCAAGTTCTTTAAGGGGATCCCAAAAGTGTTTTTTAAAATCGAGGATCTGATCATTCCTGACCAATATTCCTTCATTTTCCAGCAATTGCTGCATGAGTCGAGTGCCTTGAAAATGATGTTTCCCGGTAAGCAGACCATTTCTGTTAACAACGCGGTGTGCTGGAACCGTTTCACGGTCCCCAACATTGTTCATAGCCCAACCTACTACCCGGGCACTCCTTGCAGAACCGAGATATCTGGCAATTGCCCCATAGGAGGTTACTCGTCCATATGGCACGTGTTTCACAATTTCATACACTCTATCAAAAAAATGTTCTTTTTCATTATCCATGGTCCCTGTAAAATAAACGTATAATAGTGATGATCAATAAAACAACCATAAGAACACTAATAACATAATTGGAGTTCTTAGAGAAATTTTTAGTCTTCAATTCCAATTTATTAAAGTAGAAGGTGTACAAATAGAGGACCGTAAAAGTACCGCTGCCAGCTGCCAGAATAAAGGTAGCAATATCCCATGCCTGAAATTTGATCCAGCCAGAAGCATTCCACATTACGTTAAGCCCGCTGTAATAAGGAATAGTCAATAAATTAAGTGCTGCCAATAACATCCCTTTAAAGAAGCTATTCTTCTTGCTCATTTTTACAATTCGGATCTTATTAGGTTTTATTTTTTTGGCCATTATAAAAAAGTAAACAGCTAAGAAGGCAAAGATCCCGAGCGCTATTTTCATTAAAAGATCTATGATCTCCGGGTTTTTAAAAAGGAATTTTGAAATGAGAACTGCAAGATAGGCCTGCGTCATGATCATAGTAGAAACCCCAAGGCTAAAAATAATGCCATTATTCTTGCCTTTTTCTACGCTTGTTTTAGCTGCATTCATATTTAGAAGGCCCGGCGGAACCGTTGCCATAAAGGCTGCCGAAAAAGTCACAAAGAATAGAATGATTAGATGGGTCATACGGATGCGATCCTGAATTTCAAATAGGTGATTGGTTTTCCTCTCTCAAGATACTGATTTTCATAAAAGGTCTGTATCTCCATGACTTCCTTTGGACTACCTTCATTTCTGTAGACATCGTGATTGGCGTAAAGAATGTCTAATCCTAAGCCTTGCAGAAGCCCTAAAGTATAGCCATGCATAAATTCACTATCTGTTTTTAAGTGCACTATTCCGTTTTTTTGCAGAATGCTCTTATACTTCTCTAAAAATTCAATATTGGTTAGTCTATGCTTGGTTCGTTTAAATTTTATCTGGGGATCCGGGAAGGTGATCCATATTTCAGACACTTCATTAGCTGCAAAAAGTTGATCGATCAATGATATCTGTGACCTTAAAAAGGCTACATTCTTCTGTGAATTCTCCAGGGCCGTCTTGGCGCCTCTCCATAAGCGTGCTCCTTTAATGTCTATTCCAATAAAATTCTTATCTGAATATAATTTCGCCAATCCAACCGTGTATTCCCCTTTTCCACAGCCAAGTTCAAGTACTATGGGATTTGTATTTCCAAAAAATGTTGCCCATTTGCCCTTGAGTGAAAAAGTACCGGAAAGCACTTCATCCCTTTGAGGCTGAATTACATTCTCAAAAGTCTCGTTCTCCTTAAAGCGTTTTAATTTATTTTTACTCCCCACAGAAATACAGGATTTGATTCGTCACAAAGCTAAGGAATTCGTCAGATGAGGGGTAAATTAGGCCGACTGTTTCTTCGATTTTTCAAGAGTAAATGAAAATTCAGATCCCACCTCCACCACACTCTCCACATAGATCTTTTCACCATGAGCTTCAATAATGTGTTTTACGATAGATAGACCTAACCCCGATCCTCCTTCTTTTCTACTTCCGCTCTTATCGATCCTGTAAAATCGTTCAAAGATCCGTGGAATATGTGACTCTGGTATTCCTTCTCCATTATCAGTTACTCGAACAATGACCTTATTTTTAATAAGGTTTTCGACGCTAACTTCTGTTGTTCCACCCGAAAGACCATATTTTATGGAGTTAACGACCAAATTCGTAATGACCTGCTGAATCTTATCGCGATCTGCCCATACATACACCGGGGTTTTATAATCCATATCGAAGGTGAGGCCAATATTTCTTTTACTAGCTTTCATCTCTAATAGATCAAAAACGTTTTGAATGAGTTCTATGACATCAAAACTGCTTACTTCCAAACTAAGATCACCAACTTCTAATTTAGTGATCAGATCAAGATCTTTTACGATGTAGATGAGGCGCTCTACCCCTTTATTAGCCCGTTGCAGATACTTTTTTCTAACTTTTTTGTCTTCCATAGCTCCATCAAGTAAGGTTAAAATATACCCTTGGACAGTAAATAATGGTGTCTTGAGTTCATGAGAGACATTTCCTAAAAAATCTTTCCTGTATTCTTCTCTGATCTTCAGAGTATCGATCTCAATTCGTTTGTCTTTTGCAAACTTCTCAATTTCCGAGGTGAGCGTAGCCATGTCTGTAGTAATTGGCCCGGATGTAAAAGAGGTAGACTCTAGAAGAGAAACATCGTCGTATATTTTCTTGATCCTTTTATAAATGAATTTTTCTACCCTTTTTTGTATAATAATAAAAGAAATGCCAAAGATTAAGAGTGCAAATATGACCATGAATGGCAAATACTTCCATAGATCTGCAAAGTAGGTAACTCCCAGAATGAATACCGTGAGGGCAAGCGATATATACAAGGAAGATCTGAAAGCAAACTTGTAAGATTTCCTTAGTTTAATTGCCATTACAATACAAACTTATAGCCCACCCCCTTTACGGTTTTGAAATGGTGATCGCCGATCTTCTCTCTTAATTTACGAATATGGACGTCAATTGTGCGCCCACCAACAACCACTTCCTGGCCCCAAACCCTATCGAGAATAACCTCCCTCTTAAATACCTTATCTGGTTTTGAGGTTAAAAGTGATAATAATTCAAATTCCTTACGGGGCAGGATAATTTCCTTCCCCTTGTTTACAACTTTGTATTCTTCCCTATTTATGACAATGTTCCCAACTTTCATGATGTCTGCTTGCGGCTCTTCGGATTTTTTGAGTCGTCTCAATAATGCTTTCACCTTACTCATTAGAACCTTAGGTTTTACCGGTTTGGTGATATAATCATCTGCCCCTGCATCAAAACCGGCTACCTGAGAATAGTCCTCCCCCCTGGCAGTGAGAAATGTTATGATCGTATCTTCAAGACCTACCGTATTTCGAATTTTTTCACATGCCTCTATCCCATCCATCTCCGGCATCATAACATCTAGAATGATAAGGTGAGGCTTTTTTTTCTTCGCTTTCTCCACCCCTTCTAAACCGTTCTTTGCAGTTGAAACCTGATAGCCTTCTGAAGTTAGATTGTATTTTAATATTTCTAAGATATCTGGCTCATCATCAACAAGGAGAATACGAATGTCTTGCTTCTTCATCAATTACATATTTAGTGATCCTTTCAAAAGTATAAATAAATAGTACATTCCTTGAATACATCTATTTTAATTAACGAACATAACAATTTCATAACAATAGACTTTTGTGCCTATGGTGAGGTTGGCGGAAATTGTTGAACAAGATTTTAGAAAAACCATTCAAAAAATGGCCTGATTGATACACTAAATGTTAATAAAGGTGCATTTCATCGATTTTCTTAACCAGAATAGACCTTCTGAGGACTTTGAATTATTAAAACAAGTATATTTGTTTACAGATCTCTGTAACCCCTTCTGTATGAAGCACTTCTACCTACTAGCTTTTTTATTGATTTTCTCTTCCGGACTTGCGCAGGATAAGCAGGTTAACCCGGGAGACATAGAAGGTTTTACCCTATATCCCAATCCCGTTGTTAGCGGTAAAATATATATCGAAACTCAGGCCAATGCCCCAAAAAAAGTACTGATCTTTGATGTTTTAGGTACTTTGGTCATTGAAACAACCATACTGGGAAAAGAACTCAATTTAACGGATCTGGATGCAGGAGTTTATGTGCTGCGTGTTTTTGAAAAAAACAAGGTCGCCACACGTAAATTGATAGTAAAATAGTTTCATTCTCCGAAAGTTAGAATCTCAGTACCTCCATTTTTGTGAATTGTCTTTATCGATGAAAAGATTCATTTTATCGACGAAATGACCATCTTTAAAATTTTCACCTACATTTTTATTTATTTCACAACAAATTCTATGCATTCCTAAGTCCTTGAACTATTTTTAAGTGTTGATCCCAAATCAATATTGATGAAAATACTCTACTTAACCTCTTTTTTGCTCATTTCTGTATGGGGTTATGGGCAGGACAAAGAAACCTTGGTTTCTGCCTCAACACAGGAGATTCCCAATTTTAAATTGTACCCTAATCCCGTTTACGGTGATGCGGTGTATATTTCTTCAGATTACAATGACACCAAACTTGTTACCGTATACGACGTTTTGGGGGAAGTAGTGTTAACAGATAGAATCTCAACAAACACACTTAACATTTCACAATTGGTTCCAGGAGTTTATGTCCTTCAGGTTACAGAAAGACAAAAATCCATGACCCGGAAATTGGTTGTAAAATAAAGTTCAAATTCTACTTCATTCATTTTGAACAGCCTTACTTAAAGGGTTCTTATTTTGCCTATTTTTGCAGGAGTACCGTTCCCCATGGACCCAACAAGTTTTTTCGGCATTAAAAACAGTAAAGAATTTTCTTCCAATGCACTTGAGGTTTTCAATTTTCAGTACAGGAATAATAAGGTCTACCACGAATTCTGTAACTTCCTTGGAGTTGCTGCTTCCAAAGTAAAGCAAATTGAAGACATTCCTTTTTTACCCATTGAATTCTTTCGTACTAAACAGGTAATAAGCACTACCAAAAAACCCTCCTTGGTCTTTAGCAGTAGTGGCACTACCGGGAGTAACCTCAGTAAGCATTATGTGTCCGAAATATCTCTGTACGAACAAAGTTTTCGAACAGGGTTTGAACTATTTTACGGCGATGTAAAGGAGTATTGTATTCTGGCTTTGCTTCCATCTTATTTAGAAAGGGAAGGATCGTCCTTGGTTTATATGGTAAATGATCTTATCCAACTAAGTGGTCATCCTGAGAGTGGTTTTTATTTAGAGGACCAGGATGTGCTGGCACAAAAATTAATGCGTTTGGATTCCCAGGGAGTTAAGGTCTTACTCATTGGTGTTTCCTTTGCCTTGCTCGATATGGCAGAGGCCAATTCCTTTCAATTAAGGAATACTATCATTATGGAGACAGGGGGCATGAAAGGCAGGAGGAAGGAATTGATACGCGAAGAACTTCACGACAGGATAAAATTGGGATTCGGGATTAATACTGTACATTCTGAATATGGTATGACAGAATTACTGTCTCAAGCCTATTCTAAAGGCAATGGGATCTTTTATACTCCACCATGGATGAAGGTTTTAGTTAGAGACACGGAAGATCCACTAAGTTGGCATCCCGAAGGCAGATCTGGGGGCATCAATATCATTGATCTGGCCAATTTATACTCCTGCTCTTTCCTGGCTACCCAAGACCTGGGTAAAATTAGAGAAGATGGTGGGTTTGAAATTCTAGGTCGTTTTGACCATGCAGATGTGCGCGGTTGTAATTTGATGGTCCTCTAAGGCTTTAATTATAACCTACTCAATAACTAAAACGAAGTAATTCTTCTTCCCTCGCTGAAGAAGCACATAACGATCTTTAATAAGGTCCGATTCTTTTATCAGAAAGTCCTCTGCTACCTTTTCCTTGTTTACCGAGATCGAATTTTGTTTTAGCTCCCTTCTTGCCTCCCCGTTGGAACTTAAAAAACCTGTTTTTGCCGAAAGCGCAGCTATCATGTCTAGCCCATTTTCCAAATCATCTCTGGAAACCGTGGCTTGAGGCACCCCTTCAAACACCTCTAGGAATGTATGTTCATTTAATTTTTTAAGATCTTCTGAGGTAGAATTGCCAAATAATATGGTCGTAGCTATTTGGGCATTATCCAGATCATCTTGAGAGTGAACCATCACTGTGATCTCCTCTGCCAGACGTTTCTGCAAAGTCCTTAGATGGGGTGCTTTTGTGTGTTCTTCAACCAGTTTTTCAATTTCTTTCTTTGATAAAAAGGTAAATATCTTGATATATTTTTCAGCATCCGCATCAGAAGTATTTAACCAGTACTGATAAAATTTATACGGAGAAGTTCTATGAGCATCTAGCCAGACATTTCCATCTTCGGTTTTGCCAAATTTAGTCCCATCTGCCTTGGTAATAAGCGGGCAGGTTAGGGCGAATCCCTTCCCACCTTCAATGCGCCGTATCAATTCTGTCCCCGTGGTAATATTACCCCACTGGTCACTGCCACCCATTTGCAGGGTACAATTATAGTGTTGATATAGATAAAGGAAATCATACCCCTGTACGAGTTGATAGGTAAACTCTGTAAAAGACATTCCTTCCTTTGCTTCTGCATCCAGTCTTTTTCTGACCGAATCCTTGGCCATCATATAATTAACGGTAAGGTGTTTTCCCACATCACGGATAAAATCGAGAAAAGAAATATCTTTCATCCAGTCGTAATTATTCACTAATACCGCAGCATTATCCGAGGTAGAACCAAAATCCAGGAAACGAGACAGTTGCTCTTTGATAGCTTCTTGATTTAATCGTAAGGTAGTTTCATCCAGTAAATTGCGTTCTGTAGATTTTCCTGAAGGATCTCCGATCATTCCGGTGGCTCCTCCAATAAGTGCATAGGGTTTATGCCCTGCTAATTGAAAATGCCGGAGCATCATTACCCCAACCAGATGTCCTATATGTAGGGAATCGGCTGTAGGATCTATCCCTACATAAGCAGTTTGCATCCCCGTTAATAGGTGTTCTTCAGTGCCGGGCATGGCATCGTGCAACATACCTCTCCATTTCAATTCTGCAACAAAATTTGAATCCATCTAGTGTAATTTTCTTCGAACCTTGCAAAGATAGAAGAAATCCTATTTAGCCAAAGGTTGGCCGGGTAAATATATCCATAGGATTTGAGTACTTTAGAACCATGGTTTTAGTAACAGGAGGTACCGGATTATTAGGATCTCATCTCTTATGGCGATTAGTACAAAAAGAAGTGCCTGTAAAGGCCATTTACAGGTCGGAAGGGACACTGAAAGAGGTGAAGACCATTTTTTCATATTACACAGATAAAGCTTCGAGTTATTTTGATAAAATAACTTGGATCAAAGCGGATATTACAGATGTGCCGTCTCTTGAAGAAGCTTTTGTTGGGGTAACGCATGTTTATCACACAGCTGCATTGATCTCTTTTAATCCAGCGGCATGGGACTCCTTAAAAAAAATTAATGTAGAGGGAACTGCCAATATTGTAAACCTCTGTATTGCCCATAATATTAAAAAATTATGCTATGCGAGTTCAATTGCTGCCATAGGAAAATCCCTTGATGAATCTACCGTTACTGAAAAGAATGAATGGTTAGAATCTGAGAAAAGTGTCTATGCTCTTTCAAAGCACCGTGCAGAAATGGAAGTTTGGAGAGGTTCACAGGAGGGATTGAAGGTGGTGATCGTTAATCCCGGTATAATTCTTGGCCCTGGGAATTGGGATCATGGAAGTCTCAGACTATTCAAGAATGCCGCTAAAGGTATGCGTTCATATTTCCCGGGTGGAACCGCTTTTGTATCCGCAAACGATGTTGCTTCTATAATGACCCAGTTAATGCATTTAAATATCAAAAATGAAAGATATATTGCTATAGCAAAAAATATGAGCTATCGGGAATTGTTTGCAATGATAGCTTCATCCTTTGAGGTTCGTATACCTACAAAAAAGATTCCTTTTTGGCTTTTAGAAACAGGGTGGAGAATAGATTGGCTAAGTCATCTTTTCCTCAGAACAAAACGAAAACTCATTAAAAATACTGTAACATCGCTGCGCAAAAGGCAACTTTACAGTTCTCAGAAATTGGAAAAAACCTTGAATTTTAACTTTGAGACAATGGATAGGTGCATAGAATTTTCCTGTAGCATTTTTAAAAAGAGATATCCCGATTTCTTTTAATGACCCCTTACTCTGGCACGCTGTCCCTTACTTTTCTTGCGCTAGAAGCTACGCTATCATTAACTTTCTTTCTTGCTTCTTCTATCTTATTCTTTTCTTTATCTAATTTGGCGGCTACTTCTTTGTAGATTGATTCATACACCAAAGGCTGTGAAGCATAAAAGAGGTCGCTTTTTACAAATTGTAAACTATCAACACCATATTGCTCAAAGAGAAAATAGGTGGGCGAATCAAAATGCTCTTCAAGTACAGCAGAATTAGTACTTTTGGCAGCATTTAATATTGCAAGGTCATATAGCAATTGTGTCATTTTTTCTCGGGGAATGAGATCATCAGGTTTTTCAATGATCCTTTCCACACAAGAAGTAACCATAACTATTCCCAATATGAGAAAAAGAAGTTTTTTCATGGTCTATTAAATGTTAATCGTTTGGCATGCCGGTCTGTTGAAAATTTCCCATTGTTGAAAGCCAAATGACCATTCACAAATGTGTGGGTGATCTTTGATTTAAACCTTGTCCCTTCAAAAGGAGACCAGCCACACTTGTATAATATATTGCTCTTGTTTACCTCCCACAGTTCATTTGGATTAACCACCACCAGATCCGCAAAATACCCTTCTCTTAAGTATCCACGATCTTTTATCTGAAAAAGGATAGAAGGATTATGGCACATTTTGGTTACCATGGTTTCCATACTGATCTTCCCTTGCAGTGCTTTCTCCATCATTGCGGGCAATGCATGCTGAACTAAAGGACCTCCCGACGGAGCTTTTAAATAATTTTGATCTTTTTCTTCAAGTGTATGCGGAGCATGGTCTGTAGCCAATATATCAATACGGTTGTCTAATAACCCCTGCCAAAGCTGTTCCCTGTCACTAGCCTTCTTTATGGCCGGATTCCATTTAATATGCGTTCCATACTGCTCATAATCTTCCTCTGAGAACCATAAATGATGAAGACAGACCTCGGCGGTTATCTTTTTATCTTCTAACGGGATATCATTTTGGAATAAGGAAAGTTCTTTTCCGGTCGACACATGAAATACATGAAGTCGGGCCCCGGTTTTTCGTGCAAGCGCCACAGCCTTGGAGGAAGACAGGTAGCAAGCCTCCTCACTGCGGATCAAGGGATGGCATTTTATCGGAATATCCTCGCCGAACTTTTCTTTATACGAACTTAGGTTTTGTTTAATGGTAGTCTCATCCTCACAATGAGTAGAAATAACCATCTCGGTATTATTAAATATCTGTTCTAACACCACCTCATCATCTACAAGCATATTCCCGGTAGAGGATCCTAAAAAGAGCTTCACTCCAGAACAGGCATTCTTATCTAATTTTTTTAATTCCTCCAGATTATCATTCGTTCCGCCAAAGAGAAAAGAGTAGTTAGCAAAGGAGGACCTGGACCCCATTGCAAATTTCTCTTCTAATTTCTTTATCGTCGTAGTTTGAGGAATGGTATTAGGTTGTTCCATAAAAGTGGTTATCCCACCGACAATTGCCGCCCTGCTCTCGGTGGCTATTGTTCCCTTATGGGTTAAACCTGGTTCCCTGAAATGAACCTGATCATCAATAATGCCAGGCAATAGATAATGTCCCTTGATGTCTATGACGGTGGCAGTATCTGAAGTAATGGATTTTGCTATTTTAGCAATCCTTTCACCTTCAATAAGAAGGTCTCCTTCCCATTGTTTTCCCTCATTAATAAGAATTGCATTCTTTAAGAGCGTTTTTCTCATTCTAAAACCCATTTATCTTGAACAAACTACGAATTCTCATACTAATAACGCCAAAGATCGCTTCCCAGATAATAGAAGAACTCATCTTGGACTTCCCTTTTTCGCGATCTGTAAATATGATAGACACCTCTTCTATTTTAAATTTCATTAAATGGGCCCTGTACTTCATTTCTATCTGAAAGGCATATCCAATAAACTTAACAGCGTCCAGATCCAAGGCCTCCAACACATGCCTCTTATAACAAACAAAGCCGGCTGTGGGGTCATGAACACGCATTCCCGTAATTATCTTAACATAAAACGAAGCCCCATAAGAAAGTAATACTCTGTACAAAGGCCAATTCACCACATTTACCCCTTTTTTATACCGAGAACCCACAGTAACATCTGCCCCGTTCACACACGCCCTGTATAACCGTGGTAGATCCGATGGTCTGTGAGAGAAGTCGGCATCCATTTCAAAAATATAGAGATATTTTCTTTTTAAAGCCCATTTAAATCCGTGAATATAGGCAGTTCCTAAACCGGCTTTTTCGGTCCTAACTTCCAAAAATAATTTTCCTTCGTATTTGTTCTGTAAAGCCCGGACTGCCTCAGCAGTGCCGTCTGGTGAATTGTCATCTACAACTAAAACATGGAATTCCTTTGGAAGGTTGAAGACGGCATCTATAATGTCTTCAATATTCTCAAGTTCGTTGTAGGAGGGGATAATTACTAAACTGTCTGTCATCGAAAGGTGGCAATTATGGCAAAAATAGTGCTTTAATGCGACTGAACCGAAATCATACTTTAATTTTCTTCCTCGAATAAACTTAGGGTTACGTGCTATTATTTGTAATTTTGACACGAATTCGATCTAGAATGAAACAAAAGTTTCCTGCAGCATTCCTTTATTTTCTGGCCGCCGTTTTTATATTGAATATTCTTCAGGCGGCAATTACAGAATTGATCTTTGACGAGGCGTACTATTGGTATTATGCCAAGGATCTGGCCTGGGGATACTTTGATCATCCTCCTATGGTGGCCTTTTTGATCTCCCTGGGGAGCACCTTATTTAATGGAGAATTAGGGGTCAGATTATTAAGTTGTTTTTTAGGTGTGGGCACTATGATAATCTTGTGGTTGCTAATAGATAATCCAAAAAAGCGGGAGTACATTCCGCATTTCTTTGTGCTGATCCTATCGATGACCCTGATTCATGCCTATGGATTCCTAATGTTGCCAGATACCCCACTGTTGTTTTTTACCGCTTTGTTCTTTTTGGTCTATAAGAAATTTATAAATGCTCCGGGAATGCTTATTTCTTTGTTCTTGGGAATTGTGATGGCCGCTTTAATGTACAGTAAATACCATGCCTTTTTGGTTATCTTTTTTGTCCTTCTCTCCAATTTAAAACTCTTAAAAAACCACTATGCCTGGGTTGCCGTTCTTGTCTCACTACTTTGTTATACCCCGCATTTCCTATGGCTTTATGAGAACGATTTTGTATCCATTAAATATCATCTTTTTGAAAGGCCAAACAGACCCTATGAATTCTTTGATTTTACACTGGGCTATTTTTTGAACTTACTAGCCATTTTTGGGCTAACCTTTCCTTGGATATACAAAGCATTGATCAAATCTAGAGGGAAGGATCAATTTAATCGGGCCTTGTTATTTGTCAGTTATGGTATCTTATTGTTTTTCTTGCTTTCAAGTCTGCAGCGCAGGGTACAAACACAATGGATCATTGTAATTTGCATTCCCATGGCCGTGCTTGCCTACCAATATATGTTGGAATACCCAGGGACCAGAAAATGGATAGTGCGCCTGGGATTGGTTAATATTGCTATTTTACTTTTTCTTAGAATTGGATTGGTATACGCGCCACTGTTCCCCGTGGTTTATGAAACGCATGGAAATAAAGCCTGGGTTGGAAAGATCACTTCACAAATCGGAGATATGCCTATAGTTATTGAAAATTCCTATAGAATGACGTCAATGTTCAGCTTCTATTCCGGTAACCCATCTTTTTCGTTAAATAATCCATTGTACCGGCAAAATCAATACTCTATAGATCAATCTGAGGAGGTAGTTAGAGGCCAGAAAGTACTTTTTGTCTCCAAATTTATGAATGAAGGGGAAATTTCCTTTGCAATGCCCAACGGTACTATTTTTTACGGTGTTTATATAAACCCTTTTGAATCTTTCAGAAAGTTGAAAACCCGGTTAAACTTGACACTGGACGCCAAAACAGATCGTAATTCTTCTTTTATGGTTTACAATCCATATTCATTCGCAGTTCCAATCAGTAAACTCAAGTTTGGCTTGGTTATAATGGATAGTTATAAACGGGTCTTGGAAATAGCTCCGGTAAAAGCTCTTCCCAAAGGGGAAATTTTAGACGATCTTGCGCCAATGGCTGAGCATGAATTTGAATTTACATTGCCAAATGTCTCCTATGAAAAGGCCAGCTATTTGAAAATAGTGATTTCAGAAAATGGACTACCCTGGGGTTTGAACGGCGAAAAATTAAAGTTAGACTAATGGAGCCGGTACTAAGAGAAATTGGAAGGGTAGACTGGATCACAGTGATCATTTTTTCGAGTGTGATATTTCTCGTGCTTGCCAAAAGTCTGTTTTATGGCCGTTTTCTAAATTTTATGATTCTTCCTTTTAATAACAAGTACATTTTTCTCTATAACAAGAAGGACCGCTTGATGAATTGGTTTCATATTTTTTTTACTGCTTTTCAATTACTTAATTTATCCTTGTTCCTGTACCTGGCGATCTCCATTTATAAGCCCAATGAAGTGCTGCCATCACCCTTATTATTTACACTTATCCTTGGCCTTGTTTTTTTATTTCTTTTTATCAAGATCCTAATTCAATTAGGTAATAGTACCATCTTTAATAATCAATCTGTAATTACCGAGATCCTCTTTAAAAAGATCTCCTATTTGAATTATAGCAGTCTTGTTATGTTTCTGGCCAATGTGTTATTGACATACGTATTTATGGGATCTAAGACCGTTGTAATTTTATGCAGTGGTCTTATTTTACTTATCCTTATTCTTGGTTGGGTCACAATAATTAAAACGCATCTTAAGTTCCTTACCAACCACTTTTTCTATTTTATTTTGTACCTTTGCGCTCTTGAAATTGCCCCGATTATTATTATTGTGAACGCTCTAAAAGTTTGATATCTATGAAAATCAAAACGATTTTGGTATCCCAGCCAGAACCTAAGATGGAAAACTCTCCATACTTACGCCTTATTGAAAAAGAGCACGTACGAGTAGACTTCAGGCCTTTTATCCATGTGGAAGGAGTAGCAGCCAAATCGGTAAGGCAACAGAAAATAGATCTCAATGACTTTACTGCTATCATTTTAACGAGTAGAAACTCGGTCGACCATTTTTTCCGCATTGCTGAGGAGATGAGATTTAAGGTGCCGGATTCGATGAAGTACTTTTGTCAGTCAGAAGCAGTTGCCTATTATCTTCAGAAATATGTGGTATACAGGAAGCGTAAGATCTACGTGGGGAAACGTAATTTTACAGATCTGCAATCCTTGTTCAAAAAATACAAGGAAGAAAAATTCTTACTGCCATCCTCGGATGTATTAAAAAGCGTGGTCCCGGATATACTGAATGAGATGAACCTCAATTGGACAAGAGGTATTTTCTATAAGACCGTTATTAGTGATCTTTCGGACCTTCGAAATGTGTATTATGACGTCCTGGTATTTTTCAGTCCTTCCGGTATTGAGTCGCTTTTAAAGAATTTCCCCGATTTTGAACAAAATGAGACAAGAATTGCGGTTTTTGGTAATTCTACTGTTGCAGCGGCTACAGATGCTGGCTTAAGAATAGACATTCAGGCGCCTACGCCAGAAACTCCTTCTATGACCATGGCCTTGCAGAAATATATTACAAGTGTCAACAAGAAATAATTCTTGTTTAGATCATATAAAAAAAGCCTCCCAACGGAGGCTTTTATTTTTTTAAAAAGCATATCGTTGTGGCCCACCTCTACGGATCTCCTCATTCGCATATGACTCAAATTTTACGAAATTCTCGCGGAAGGCATTAGAAAGTTTAAAGGCAGTTTTATAATAAGCCTCATCATTGTTCCATGTTGCTCTGGGACTTAATACGCTGGTAGGAACTCCGGGGCACGATCTTGGTTGAGCTACTCCAAAGACCGAATGGATATGATACGTATCATAGGAGTACAATCCTAAATCCCCATTTAAAGCGGCATGAATCATAGCCCGGGTGTATTTTAATTTCATTCTTGTCCCCACACCGTAAGGCCCACCGGTCCATCCGGTATTCACGAGCCATACATTTACTCCGGATTCTGTCATTTTTCTACTGAGCATTTCTGCATATTTTGTAGGATGTAATGGCATAAATGGTGCGCCAAAACAAGCTGAAAAAGATGGTATTGGTTCAACAACCCCTGCTTCTGTTCCTGCCACTTTCGCCGTATATCCCGAAATAAAATGATAGGCTGCCTGGCTAGGTGTTAATTTACTGATAGGAGGAAGTACCCCAAATGCGTCTGCCGTTAAAAAGAAAATATTCTTGGGGTTTTTCCCTATGGATGGTTCCTGAATATTATCTATATGATAGATGGGATAACTAACACGAGTATTTTGAGTGATAGATGTGTCTTCAAAGTCTACATTCCCTTCGTCATCCATGATCACATTTTCCAGGATCGCCCCTTTTTTAATAGCATTATAGATCTCAGGTTCATTCTCCTGGGATAAATTGATCACCTTGGCATAGCATCCTCCTTCGAAATTAAAAATGGTGTCCTCTTTCGTCCAACCATGTTCATCATCGCCTATTAGTCTGCGATGTGGATCTGTTGACAATGTGGTCTTACCAGTGCCAGATAATCCAAAAAATATAGCGGTGTCTCCTTTTGGACCCACATTGGCTGAACAATGCATAGGGAGGGTTTTGTGGTAGACGGGTAGTAGAAAGTTTAAGGCAGAAAAGATGCCTTTTTTGATCTCTCCGGTATATCCTGTACCACCTATAAGAGCAATTTTCCTGGTGAAGTTTAAAATAGCAAAATTGTGCTGTCTGGTCCCGGAAGTAGCTGCATCAGCCAAATATCCAGGTGCATTTAGAACGATCCAATCTGCAGAAAATGATTCCAATTCCTTATCGGTAGGTCTAATGAACATGTTAGATGCAAACATATTAGACCATGGATATTCGGTAATAACTCTGATTCCCAGCTGATATTCCTTGTCTGCACAGGCCAAACAATCTCTCACGAAGACCTCTTTGTCTGAAAGATAGGATGCTACTTTATCGTAAAGCACATCAAATTGATCCGGATCGAAAGGCTTATTGATCGGGCCCCACCATACCTTATCCTCGGTAATTTCATCTTTTACAATAAATCTATCCTGAGGTGCTCTCCCTGTGAACTCCCCTGTATTAACAGCCAGAGCACCAGATGAGGCTTCAGTACCCATCCCTCGTTCAATGGTCATTTCATGCAGCACATCCGGAGCTAATTGATAATGAATATGTTTGCTTTCAATACCATATGCATTCAACGAAATCGATTTCGTAGATGGGTTAGAATAAGTCATAGATGAAATATTTTCTTGCACAAAACTAGAAAAAAATAGAGCATTGCCCTATAAAATAGAACAATGTTTAGCCTAAATACTTAAAAACACGATGTCCAATTAACACCCAACCGCTTATAAGGAATCCTCCCCCCAAAGGAGTAATAAAAGCAAGGGATTTAAAATTAATAGAAGTTAGATCATTGGTGGCCAATAAATAAATGGAGAATGAAAAAAACACAACCCCAGCAGTGAAACAGTAATAGATCCATTTTTTTTGCGTGGCAGTCAATTGTACCGTAGAACCTAACCACAAAAGTACTAATGCGTGATACATTTGATAGGTGACCCCTGTTTGGAAACTATCAAGAGAAGATTCACTTAGCATGCTCTTCAATCCATGAGCCCCAAATGCCCCTAAAACCACAGAAAGCACTCCAAAGAAAACAGCAGTAAGTAAAATTGTTCTGTTCATAACTTAATGGCCTTGTTTTTTTATAAATGTAACAAATTGATACCTTAGTATTTCTTGAATTCAAAAGTAACTCATAAGAATGACGCGTAAAATTTTGATCGTAGGAGCTGGGAAATCTACCTCCTATATGTTAGATTATTTTTTGGAGAAATCCTTGAGCGAAAACCTGCAGATAACCATTGCCGATATTAATACCGATGCTATTCCCGCTCATATTAAAGAACATAGTGCCTGTACTCTTTTAACCCTGGATATCTCAAATTCTGAGAAAAGACAAGAAGCTGTCTCACAGGCAGATATTGTTGTGTCCATGTTACCTGCACGGTTCCATGCTACTATTGCTTCGGACTGCCTGTTGCTAAAGAAAAATCTCGTCACAGCATCTTATGTAAATGATGAAATGAGATCAATGAATGAGAAAGTCAAAAAGGCCGGACTTATCTTTATGAATGAAATAGGTCTAGATCCGGGGATAGATCATATGAGTGCCATGCAGGTCATTGATCGAATTCGAGATAAAGGAGGAAAAATGCTCTTGTTCGAATCCTTCACCGGAGGCTTGGTTGCTCCTGAAAGTGATTCTAACCTGTGGAACTACAAATTTACCTGGAACCCCAGAAATGTTGTTGTAGCCGGGCAGGGGGGGACTGCTAAATTTATTCAGGAAGGAACCTATAAATACATTCCGTATCACAAGCTCTTTCGTCGTACAGAATTCATGGAAATAAAAGGTTACGGCAAATTTGAAGCCTACCCCAACCGCGACTCCCTGAATTACAGGGAAGCTTATGGTTTGGAAGATGCCCTAACCCTTTATAGAGGTACTATGCGCAGGGTTGGCTTTTCGAAGGCATGGAACATGTTTGTACAACTTGGCATGACAGATGACAGCTATATTGTCGAAAATTCGGAAGGATTGTCTTATCGAGACTTTACGAATCTATTCCTGCCCTATTCTCCCACGGATTCTGTGGAACTAAAATTACGGCATTATCTCAAAATAGATCAGGATGACAGTAAGTGGAGTATGCTGCTAGAATTAGATCTTTTCAATCCCAAAAAGATAATTTCGCTTAAAAAGGCGACACCCGCACAAATGTTACAAAAGATACTTGAAGATCAGTGGACCTTAGCTGAAGATGATAAGGATATGATCGTTATGTATCACAAATTTGGCTATGAAATTAATGGGAAAAAAGAACAAATAGACTCCAATATGGTAGTGTTGGGAGAAAATAGAACCCACACAGCGATGGCCAAGACCGTTGGACTTCCCGTTGCAATGGCAACCCTTTTGATCCTAAATAAAAAGATCACTACTCCCGGGGTGCAGATCCCGATCAAAAAGGAAATTTATGAGCCAGTTTTAAAGGAACTTATCACTTATGATGTAGTATTCAATGAATATAAAGTGCCCTATCTAGGGTATAATCCAGATTCTGTGGCTGGTTAGAATATGTAAGGAGAAATAGTATCTTTAGTAAATTTTCAAAACATAAATATGTCTTCTTCTAACGATAAAGTAAAAATAGATGGTATTGACAAAAAGATACTACGGTATTTGATGCAAGATGCCAGGAGACCTATTCTGGAAATTTCACGAAATATTGGAATCTCAGGTGCCGCTATTCATCAACGGTTGCGGAAACTAGAAAAATCTGGTTTAATCGCCGGGTCTAAATTTGTAATAAATCCAAAAATTCTGGGCTATACGACCATGGCATATATTGGAATTTTTCTAGATAAGGCCATGAGCAATCCTAAAGCTGTAAAAGCACTGGAGAAGATCCCCGAAGTTCTGGAATGTCATTATACCACCGGGAATTGGTCTATCCTAATCAAGGTACTTTGCAGAGACAATGAACATCTAATGCAGGTCCTTAATAAAAATATTCAGCAAATTGAAGGGGTGTCCAGAACAGAGACCTTTATTTCGCTCAATCAGCAAATAGACCGTCAAATTACGATCTAATAAAAAAAGCCAGTTCGATAGGATCCAAACTGGCTTCACTCAATATTATTCCAACTAATCTCTTCCTCCTAATACTTGTAACCCCCAATAAACGAGAGTTGCCAAAGATCCTATGGCCGCTACTAAATAAGTGCGTGCGGCCCAATTAAGGGCATCTTCAGATCCTTTAAACTCTTCCTGGGTTACCATGTTCTTTTGTTTTAGCCAGGCCAAAGCTCTGTTACTGGCGTCGTATTCCACCGGTAGTGTAATAAAACTAAATAGGGTAGCTAAACCCATCAAAATTAGTCCAGTAACCGCTACCCAAAATCCAAGTCCAGCTCCTGCGGCTGCACCTAAAATAATACCCCCGAAAACGATCCAGGTAGACATACCAGAAGTAACACTTACCACCGGGACCAGTTTGGAGCGCAAGGTCAACCATTCATAGGCCTGTGCATGTTGCACCGCATGGCCGCATTCATGAGCGGCCACCGCCGCCGAAGCAGCATTTCTTTGATTATATACACTCTCACTCAAATTAACTGTTTTGTTTACAGGATTATAGTGATCTGTTAACATCCCTGACGTAGAGACCACTTTTACATCTCTGATACCATGGTCTGCCAGCATCTTTTCCGCAATTTCTGCTCCACTCATTCCGTTTCTAAGATGTACCTTGGAATAATGTTTGAACTTGCTTTTTAATTTACTGCTTACCAGCCAGCTTACTAAAGCAATAGCTCCTAGTAAAATATAATAGATCATCATATGGTTTTCATTTAACTATTAAAACTACAAAATAGATAGCAAAAACCCCGCCAAGGAAGGTGGGGCTTAAAAAACTGACAAAATGTAAGTAAATCTTAGGTTAGTACCTCATCCCATTGAAATGTTTCAATGATTTCTTTATAGGTTACTTCACCTTCTATAATATTCAACCCTTTATGTAGGGATAGGTCTTCTTCGCATGCCTTATACCACCCTTTATTGGCCAGTGCAACGACAAATGGCAAGGTTACATTGGTCAATGCCATGGTAGAAGTGTAGGGCACAGCGCCCGGCATATTGGCCACTGAATAATGAACCACGTCATCAATGATATACACCGGATCTTCGTGAGTTGTTGGTTTCGTGGTTTCAACACAACCTCCCTGGTCTACTGCCACATCTACAATGACCGTTCCCGGCCGCATGGATTTAAGCATATCCCTGGTGATAAGATTGGGTGCTTTTGCACCTTTTAAAAGCACTCCCCCAATAATAAGATCATGGGTTTTTATGTGCTTTCGAATATTGAATTCATTTGAAAACTCTGTAACAACATGGCTTGGCATTACATCATTGATATAACGTAATCTCTTCATGTTAATATCTAGGATGGTTACGTGGGCTCCAAGACCTGCTGCCATTTTAGCAGCCTGAGTTCCTACGATACCCGCTCCAAGAACCAACACTTTACCCGGAGCAACACCCGGTACACCTCCCAACAAAACTCCTCTTCCTTTTTCCGGTTTTTCCAAATACTTAGCCCCTTGTTGAATTGCCATTCTGCCGGCTACTTCAGACATGGGCGTCAGTAATGGTAAAGAACCATCTTCATCTTCAACAGTTTCATAGGCAATACAAATGGCTCCGCTTGCAATCATGGCCAGGGTCAATGTTTCACTGGATGCAAAATGGAAATATGTGAATATTACCTGACCTTTTTGAACTAAATTATATTCCTGTTCAATGGGTTCTTTCACCTTAACAATCATATCGCTAAGTGCATACACCTCTTCGATAGAGTTCACTATGGTGGCTCCGGCTTCGATATAATCCTTATCAAAAAAGCCACTACCCTCCCCTGCAGTAGTTTGTACGTAAACCGTGTGATTGTTTTTTACTAATTCAAAAACGCCTGCAGGTGTCATACCCACCCTGCTTTCATTGTTCTTAATTTCTTTTGGTACCCCGATTATCATATTTAAAAGTTTAGTTCGTTCACTTCAAATTTGGAATTATTAATCGAAGTTTAAAAATAATATCGATAAAATACAGGGGTATTGCTTCAATATTTAATGTTTTAATAATATTAACCCTCTTTTTTAAGGGGGTGTCTATTAATAAATTAGTATTTATTGAATATAAGTGTCGATAATTAAGGGGTCAATCAAAAAAAATAATTACCCTACTATATTCACGATCTTACCGGGAACCACAATGATCTTCTTTGGAGTGCGACCAGATAATTGGGCCTTTGTCTTTTCATGACTGAGCACTTGTGCTTCTATTTCTTCTTTGGAAAGATCTAATGGCAAAGTGAGTGTAAATCGCATCTTGCCATTAAAGGATATTGGATACTCCTTGTTATTCTCCACAAGGTATTTTTCCTCGAACACAGGGTAGGCTGCAACGCTTACAGAAGTAGTATGATCAGCCTTTTCCCAAAGTTCTTCTGCCAGGTGGGGGGCGTAAGGTGCAATAAGAATGGCCAAGGGTTCCAAAATACTTCTACTGTAGCAATTTTGAACGGATAATTCATTGACACAGATCATAAAGGTCGCTACTGAGGTGTTAAATGAAAAGTTTTCAATATCCTCATTTACTTTCTTAATGGTTTTATGAAGGGTCTTAAGTGACTCTGCTTTAGGTTCGTCATCGGTAAGATGAAAAAGCCCATCTTTCTCTGAATGGTATAATCGCCACATCTTTTTTAGAAAAGAATACACCCCAGTGATCCCTGCGGTATTCCATGGCTTAGATTGCTCTAAGGGGCCTAGAAACATTTCGTATAACCGCAAGGCATCTGCGCCATATTCCTCACAGATTGCATCGGGATTTACCACATTGTATTTGGACTTCGACATTTTTTCTACTTCCCGCCCTACATAAAAGGAACCATCTTCAAGAATAAAATCTGCCTCTTTGAATTCGGGACGCCAGGCTTTAAAGGCTTCTATGTCTAGCTCATCCGAGGAGTTTACCAGAGACACATCGGCATGGATAGGATCTACCCGCTTGTCTTTTGACAATCCCTTTGAAAGCAACCTATTGGTTCCCTCTTCTCTATACACAAACGCACTAGTACCCAGGATCATCCCCTGGTTAATGAGTTTCCTGGCATATTCTTCCTTGGCTACCCAGCCCATATCGAACATAAACTTTTGCCAGAACCTGGAATATAATAGATGACCGGTAGCGTGCTCAATTCCACCTATATATAGATCAACATCTTGCCAATAGCCAATGGCCTCCTTGGAAAAAATAGCCTCGGTATTCCCCGGATCCATATATCTGTTGAAGTATTGTGAGCTCCCGGCCCAACCCGGCATGGTATTTAACTCTAATGGGAATACTTCTTTATGATCTATTCGGTCATTGGAGACTACTTCCTCTGTCTTACTGCACCAGGCCCAATGGACGGCATTCCCCAAGGGGGGCTCACCTGTTTCGGTTGGTAAATATTTCTCCACTTCAGGCAAGGTTAACGGCAGCTTGTCTTCAGGGATCATCTTTGGCACATCGTTTACATAGTATACCGGAAATGGTTCTCCCCAATATCGTTGCCTGCTAAACACGGCATCTCGCAGTCTGTAGTTTACTTTTCCTTTTCCAAGCCCCTTCTTTTCCAACTCCTCAATCACTCTTTTTGAAGCTTCCTTATAGGGAAGCCCGTTTAAAAAATCGGAATTAGCAATAATAGTCTGCTCCTTATCTGCAAATGCTTCTTCAGAAATATCTATCCCTTCAAAGATATTTGGAATGGAAATATTAAAGTGCTTAGCAAAATCATAATCGCGTTGATCCCCACATGGAACTGACATTACCGCCCCTGTACCATATCCTGCGAGGACATAGTCTCCTATCCATATTGGAATTTTTTTCTGCGTAAAAGGATGAAGCGCATAGGCTCCGGTAAATACACCACTTACGGTTTTTACATCGGCCATACGGTCGCGTTCAGAGCGCTTAGAAGTCTTAAGTACATAGCTATTTACAGCTTTTTCCTGTTCTTTGGTGGTGATCTTATCTACCAGTTCATGTTCCGGTGCCAGGGTCATAAAACTCACTCCAAACAATGTGTCGGGTCTGGTTGTAAATACCTCTATCGGATAGGAGGAATTGTTCTTCGAAGAAGGTGCAGTAAAAAAAGTAAGAGATGCCCCTACAGAGCGGCCAATCCAATTGGTTTGAGCATCTTTTAAAGGCTGTGGCCAGTCAATGGTGTTCAACCCATCTAATAATCGTTGTGCGTAAGCCGTGATCCTCATACTCCATTGCGTCATTTTCTTTCGCACTACAGGATGACCGCCACGCTCTGATACTCCATTTATGATCTCATCGTTGGCCAATACAGTTCCCAGGCCAGGACACCAATTAACCTCTGTATCTGCCAGATAGGTAAGTCGGTATTTTAAAAGTAGCTTTTGTTGTTCATTTTGGCCTAATGCATTCCATTCTTCTGAAGAAACTATTGGTGTCTCCTCATCACAAACCGCATTGATCCCTGCGTTTCCATCAGATTGTAACCTTTCTTCCAGATCTGATATTGATTCTGCTTTGTTCGTGTCTTTGTTATACCAGGAGTTGAATAATTGAATAAAGATCCATTGGGTCCATTTGTAATAAGCCGGATCTGACGTGCGCACTTCCCGACTCCAGTCGAATGAAAATCCCAATTTATCTAATTGCTCTCTATACCTCTTAATATTAGTTTCTGTAGTAAGTGCAGGATGCTGTCCTGTTTGAATAGCATATTGTTCAGCAGGCAATCCAAATGAATCATATCCCATAGGATGGAGCACATTAAAGCCTTTATGCCTTTTATAGCGCGCATAAATATCGCTGGCAATATAGCCAAGCGGGTGGCCCACATGCAATCCTGCCCCGGACGGATACGGAAACATATCCAGGACATAGAATTTTTCCTTATCCGATTGATTGGTTGCCTTAAAAGTCTGGTTCTTGGCCCAATAGTGCTGCCATTTATCCTCGATTCTCCTAAAATCGTAGCTCATCTTTATGTCTTTCTCATTCTATAGCGGCAAAAATAGGTGTAATCCCTGAAACGGGAAAGCCAATACTTCGAACAATAGAGCGTTTAAATAGAAGGCAGCACTATAATAGTGTTCCAATGAATCCTAAAATTATATATTTAGCCTTCGAAATGAGAATTTTTAAAGCTATTGTTGTAATAATCGCCATTGGTTGTACTCCATCACTTTTTGCTCAATTGGGTTTTTGTGCGGGTAATTCCGGGAGTCCAATATTCACCGAAGATTTTGGAACCGGGCACCACAAATGGCCCGGCATTACCGGCAGGCACCACCACCTATACTTACGTAAATGGCGCCCCGGATGATGGCAGTTATACCATTACGAGCAGCACTGCGGGTTATTTCGACTGGTTTAACATACAAGATCATACGCCCGATGATGTAAGTGGTAAAGCTTTTATCGTAAATGCAAGTTTTACCCCCGGTGAGTTTTATAGAAGAACTATTACCGGTCTATGTGAGAACACCTCCTACGAATTCTCTTCCTGGCTTCTGAACCTACATCCCAGATCTGGTGCCGGATGCCCGGGAAATGGTATTCCCGTTAATGTAAAATTCCAAATTTGGGATAGTACAGGACACAAATTTACTAGCAGAGGGCGATACTGGAGATATAGAGGACAAGACCACTGCGGAATGGGGACAATATGCCTTGTTGTTTACAACGGTACCAAGCCAGACCTCTGTAATTTTGAAAATGATCAATAATGGCAGCGGCGGTTGTGGAAATGACCTGGCCATAGATGATATTGTATTTAGATCCTGTGGAGATCTGATAACACTTTCTGACACTACAAATGAGACTTCCATTTATGCCTGTGAAGATGACGGCCCAGTAAGCACTACCATTAATGCCACTCCAGATTTCAGCATATTTAGTAATCATTACTATCAATGGCAGGAAAGTACAGATGCCGTAAATTGGACCGATATTCCCGGGGAAACAACAGACACCTACACCACACCACTTGTCAATTCTGATAGCTACTATCGGGTAAAGGTCTCGGAAGACCTAATAAATATTTCCAACGACCTCTGCAATGTTATTTCCGAAGTTTTTGAAATCATATTGGTGCCAACGCCTAATCCACCAAATAACATTGGGGATATACGTATATGTGAAAATATAGAAAATGGGATCCTAACTGTCAGGGTACCTCCCGGAATAATTGTGAATTGGTATGACGCTCCAACAGGAGGCACATTGCTGGAGTCTAATAGTTCATCGTATACTACAAATACAGCCGGTACTTATTATGCAGAGGCGGTCCCAACTCTAGCTATTTGTCCTTCCGACACAAGAACTCCGGTCACACTAGAATTTTATCCTTTGCCTGTAGTAACTGATGAGGAATTGTTTTTTTGTGAAAATACCGACATTACGTTGGAAGCGAATGTCACAGGTGTAAATTATGAATGGAATACAGGAGAAACCACCGCAAACATTATTGTTTCTCAACCAGGAACGTATACAGTGGAGGTTACAGATCCCAGGGGATGTTCAAATATCAAGACCATTCTTCTAAATCAGATAGATCTGCCTGTCATTGATGAGGTTTTTTCAACTGATCTTGATATTTCGATCTCAACACTGAATGAAGGTGAGTTTGAGTATTCATTAGACGGAGTTAATTTTCAGGACGAACCGATATTTTTAGATATTCCCGGTGGTGTTTATACGATTTCTATAAGAAATAAATCGAGTTGCGGAATTGTTACCCAAGAATACTTTCACCTGGTGGTCCCTAAATTTTTTACGCCCAACGGGGATAATATAAATGATGTTTTCAAAATTGATGGCATTGATTCCACTCCTGATTACGAAATCAACTTATATGATCGGTATGGCAAACTGCTAAAAAGTACTTACAATGCGCCTTTACAATGGGATGGAAGGTACAATAACCGAGAGCTACCTTCCGGTGATTATTGGTATTCAATTAGGATTGAAGACAAAGTAATCAAAGGACATGTTTCCTTAAAAAGATAGGTTGGAGTTCCGCACTCCAACACCAACTTAAAATAATAGTAATCTCCTCAACATAAGGTTCATCATACTTTAGTATTTTTACGCTATTAAAAGCCTACTATGAGTACATCTTTTGAACGCTATCAAAAAAGGAAATTGATTTCTTCATATTTCTCTGTGGTGTTGAGTATTGGACTGGTTCTTTTTCTTCTTGGTGTATTGGGACTCTTAGTACTTAACACCAAAAAACTGGCAGATCATTTTAAGGAGCAAATTACGCTATCGGTCTTCCTAAAAGACAATGCCAAACAAGTGGAGATAGATCAACTTCAAAAAAGTCTGGTGTTAGCGCCTTATACAAAAACAGCCACCTATGTTTCCAAAGAAGAAGCGGCGGAACAGCACAGTGATGAAATAGGAGAGAATTTTATCGACTTTTTGGGTTATAACCCTCTTAAAAATTCAATAGACGTTCAGTTAAAAGCCGAATTTGTCTCTACAGATCAGATCGCCTCTATTGCCGAAGAAATTTCAGCAAAGGGGTATATAGAAGAAGTGAGCTATGACAAACCTTTGATTGCCCTACTCACAGACAATGTTCAAAAGATCTCTTTTTGGATACTGATAGTATGTGCCATTTTTACATTTATCGCAGTACTATTAATTAACAGTTCTATTCGTCTTTCCATATACTCCAAACGATTTATTATTAAAACCATGCAAATGGTAGGGGCCACCAAGACTTTTATTAGAAGGCCTTTTCTCTGGACCAATATTAAATTGGGAATGCTAGGGGCCTTATTAGCACTGCTGGTTCTTGGAGGGCTTTTATACTATATGGATCTCAATTTTCCGGAACTCAATCTTTTTGCGGATCTATGGTTCCTTGGGGGGCTGTTCTTAGGGGTTTTCATCCTGGGGGTATTGATCTCCCTGTTAAGTACCTTTTTTGCGACCCAACGATTCTTAAATCTTAGAACAGACGATTTATATTATTAACTTTGCAGCCATGGGTAAGAAGCAAAAGAATCAACAGGAAAGCAATAGAAAGGAGTTTATCTTTCAAAAAAAGAATTATCTGTTTATGTTCATTGGCATTGCCTGCATGACCTTAGGCTTTATTTTGATGAGTGGGGGAGGAAGTGATGATCCCACTGTTTTTAATCCCGATATCTACAGTTTTAGAAGGATACGTCTGGCGCCTACCCTGGTCCTGCTCGGTTTAGGGCTGGAAGTATATGCCATACTTTTGAACCCTCATAAGAAAAAATAATTGGAAATCATTGACGCCATCATTCTTGGCATTGTTCAGGGGTTAACGGAATTTCTTCCCGTTTCATCCAGTGGACATTTAGAATTGGGAAAGGCCATTCTAGGAGACGCTTCCATTCCGGAAGACAGCCTCCTTTTTACAGTGGTTCTTCACTTTGCTACCGCACTGAGCACTTTAGTGGTCTTTAGAGCCGACGTATGGGAAATATTAAAAGGATTATTCAGCTTTAAATGGAATGAAGAGACCCAGTTTTCCCTTAAAATCATTCTTTCAATGTTCCCTGCTGCTTTAGTGGGCTTGTTTTTTGAAGAAAGACTAGAAGGGCTTTTTGGTGACAATGTTCTACTCGTTGGTTATATGCTTATGATAACGGCACTGCTATTATATCTGGCAGACAGAGCTAAAGAAACTGAGAAAAAAGTTACTTATTTAAATGCCTTTATTATTGGAGTTTCACAGGCCATTGCAATTTTACCCGGTATCTCCCGAAGTGGAGCTACCATCTCAACATCGGTGCTCCTGGGAATAGACAAATCAAAAGCAGCCCGATTTTCATTTCTTATGGTCGTACCCCTAATTCTAGGTAAAATGGCAAAAGATCTTTATGGGGGTCAAATAGATTTTCAAAGTGCTCAAATAGCAAGTTTAGGAGCCGGATTTATAGCGGCATTTATTGCCGGGCTCTTTGCCTGTACCTGGATGATCCAATTGGTAAGACAAAGCAAATTACAGTATTTTGCTATTTATTGCTTTCTGGTTGGCCTTATTGCCATCGGTTTTGGCCTTTGGAATTAATACTTTTATATGCAAGCCTCTGTTGAATCCATATCCAAAGATGAGTTCCTGGAAGGACAAGTATTGCTCCTTGACAAACCCCTGGGCTGGACATCCTTCCAGGCGGTAAATTCCGTAAAATGGACGATCAGGAAAAAGTTTCAGCTCAAAAAAATTAAAATTGGACATGCGGGCACTCTAGATCCGCTCGCCACAGGTTTATTGGTGGTATGTACAGGGAAGTTCACAAAGAAGATCGCAGAGCTACAAGGGCAATTAAAAGAATATACCGGTACTATAACACTTGGTGCAACTACACCCTCCTATGATCTGGAAACCGAGGTTCAGGAGATGACGAACACTGATGGTCTCACACGGGAAGAAATTATCGATGCAACTATTCAGTTTACAGGTAAAATTGAACAGAAACCTCCGATATTCTCAGCACTGAAAAAAGATGGAAAAAGGTTATACGAATACGCCCGGGAAGGGGAGGAAGTAGAAATACCATCCCGTTCTGTCGAAATTTTGGTTTTTGAGATTACGGGTGTTGAAATGCCGAATGTACACTTCCGAGTTGTATGCAGCAAAGGCACGTATATACGATCTCTTGCGCACGATTTTGGAAAGGCGCTAGGTGTTGGCGGGTATCTTTCGGCCTTAAGAAGAACCAAAATAGGGGAATATTACGTAGATAATGCAGTAGATCCTACTATTTTCAGAGAACTCTTATTAAAAGAGTAAGTTGTACTTTTTTGTATTTTTAGGAGCCTGCTTAGAACTTTTTTATGAAAAAAGTATCACATATTTTCCATGGGTTAATGAATTTGAATAGAAATCAGCTTTCTTTTATCATTACCTTTTTTTCTCTTTCCCTGATGATATTGCTTCTTTACAATCTGCATCTGGGAGCAGAGCAAGAGGATGAATATGTAATAGAAATGAGTCTGGCCGATGAAGATTTACAGGCACTTTTGGAGGAGGAAGAGAAAAGGGCCGAAGAATTGGCCAATGCTGATCCTATAAAAAGTAGCCAGGCCATCAATGAAACTGCCAAGCCTAGTATCGGTAGCCCCGAGCCCTTAAAAACGCTGGAAGAGCTTATGGAGGAGTATAATATTAATCCGGAAGACAATGCCATGGAAGATATTATAAATGCCGATCCCGAATTTGCAGCTGCCCTAAAGGAAATGGCCAAAATAAGGGAAGAGCGCAAACAGGAGTTAGGTGAAAAAGAAGCCGAGAAAAAGGAATTCACAGATTACCTGGCAAACAAACGTACCCGTATTACCTATTCTTTGATAGACAGAAGGAATTTTGAACTTCCCCCTCCTATCTATACCTGTCTGGAAGGCGGAACGGTGGTGATTAATATAAAAGTAGATAAGTTAGGCTATGTTACGGATGCCGAATTTAATTCCACAAGCTCTAACACCTCAAACGGTTGTTTAGTTGAAAATGCAATAGAATACGCACTGAAAGCCAGGTTTAATCCTTCAACAAAGATTTCGCAAATAGGGACCATAACCTATCTATTTCAGAGTAAGTAATTGTTGTAGGTCGGCAAGGATATTTTGTCCTTTATCTTTATTGAACCATTGTTGCAGATCTTCCTTAAATTCCGCAGATAAGGATCCATGTTTTAGTCTGTACTCATTAGCCATTATGGTAGCTTTTGTAGGTAGCGGACCCCAAGTTCCCAAAACTTCCGAAGTCTCATGATCTATCACGATCAATTTAGGGATCGCCATTTTCTCATTGGTAAGAAAAGCATCCATAAGTTTTGAGTGTTCATTGCGAAGTACAATTCTCAGATCTATTCCATCATTATAGGTGGCAATCTTGTTCATTACAGGAAGTGAAGGAGCAGAATCACCACACCAACTTTCAGTGATGACCAACCAGTATACTTTTTGTTGATAGTCTGTTAGCTGCTTTACGACTTCTTCCGAAATTTTCAATGTTTTATCCCAGCGGCGCATTCTTTTATCGTTCAGCACAGTATAGTGCTTATTATCTTCGGTTTGTTCCGGCCCGGTGGTGCCATTATTAGCAGCTAGTTTTGAAACCAATTCCCGAAATTGAGCATAAGACATGGATTTGGAAATGGCCCTATGGGTAATTTCTTCAGTAGCATGTTTAGTTTGAGAATTGTTCATTATAGTTGTATTAGTATTTTGCAATAATTTTTCGATTCATTTGTTGACTTGTGCTTGGTAGCATAAAGAATTCTTTCCTTACAATTCTTATACAAGAATACTGGTAATTACAAATTCTCCGGATTGATCGCCAAACTCTGGAAAAGTTTTGCTTTGGCTGCAAAGAACTTATTTTGAAGCTCATTTTGTTTAAGTCTGGCATCTATAAGTTTGTTCTCCCTGCTATTGATCAAGAACAATGAACTCTCACCAAAACTAAATTTGCGTTCTTCACCGTTAAGCAATATTCCATAATTATTTACAATATCAAAAACTAGTTCATTTTGCTCTTCATAGGAATCGAGTTCATTATATATAGCAAGGATCTTATTGGTAATAGATACGGTAGCACTAGAATATTCATATTCGGCATCGCGCAATTTGTATTTTGCCAATTTTAACTCCCCTCGCTCCTTCCTCAAGAAGAGAGGAAGACTAATATTAACGCCTCCCTTATAATTTTCTGTCTCCAACGAATTGATCAATTCCGGAGTTTCTGTTAAAAAATTATATTCCAAATCTATTTTTGGTAATAATTGGTTGGTCTTTAACCTACGATCTATAATTAATTGGTCTATTTTAAGTCCAAGAGAAATTATCTTTGGATGATTCTCAATTGTGAAGCTATCTAATGGTAGCCCCAGGATCTCAAGGGCGCTATCTATCTCATTTTGAAGCGAAGTATCCGGGATCACATTATCTTCCAGCTCTAACGGTACGTTGTTAGAAATCCATAAAAAATTAGACAACTCTAAGATCTTGTTTTGAAGTGTTACTTCGGCCTGAGTTAAGCTTAAGGCCCTATTCTGATAAGCGATCTTAGCTTCCACAGTATCTATTGCCGCTATGTCGCCAGACAGCGCCCTTGTTTTTACTCCTTTAAAACGAATTGCTGCATTGTCTAAAAATTGTTTGTAGATCTCCCTTTCATTATAGGCCTGTAACCAGTCAAAATAGGCTATGGAAGCGGCAAAAAGGATGTCATTCACCAACAGGTCGCGGTCTGCAAGCGATTGCTCTCTGAAAAACTTTGCCTTCCGAAGTGTCGCCATACGGTCATTTGCCAGGAAGCCCTTCCCTAGCGAGAAAGAAACCCCTGCGCTATAGAGTCCGTCTTCCGGTAAGGTTTCATCCGGGTTTAGAAATTGACCATCTGTTTGTTCAAAATTTCCCTTTAATTCAATTCCGTACCAGGTAGGGATCTTAAAAGTAGCATTCAATCTATCGTAATATTCGGTCCCTTGGAACTTCTTTCTGTCATAATCAATTTCCACCTTTGGATCAAAGCCCCCTCTAGCCTTCATTAGGTTGGCCTCACCAATGGCAATCACCAATTCGGCTTGCTTCGCAATTGGATGGTACTTTTTAACATACCCCAGGTATTCCCTGAAATTCAGTTTGAGGGTGTCATTCCCTTGACCTGAAAGCGACAGGGATAATAACAAACATAACAATGGAAGGTACTTCTTCATCCTTACTTTTTGTCATTTTGTGCCATCCCATTTTCTGGCTGATAATAATTTGGCGGAAAACCATTCAATTGTCTCCAGAGCTCATACCAGATAGGAACATCCTCAAGTAGGGCAAGTGTATTTGCACCGGAGCCTACGCGAATGTCCTTAGGCCAAGGATTATCATCAGGATCCTGAGCGAGTAATATCCTGTACTTCCCATTATTACTTATAAATGTTTCGATAGCGATAATCTTACCGCCATATGTTCCATAGGATACATTGGGCCACCCACTAAAAACAATGGCAGGCCATCCATCAAATTGTATCCTCACTTTTTCACCAATACTTATTAAAGGCAGGTCTATTGGAGCCACATAGGTTTCCACAGCCAGGGAATATTCTGAAGGCATGATCCCTACCAATTTATCTCCTTCCTTAAAGGTCTCACCTATTCCCGCCTGTATCGCCTTATTGATATACCCACTCTGAGGTGCCCGGATATAGTACATCTCACTGCGGATCTCGTAATTGGTGTATTCGTTTTCGAGCTTGGTCACCTGGGCCTCCGAATCGAACTGATTAGACTGGGCAGTGAACATATCGCTCTGAGCCTTAGATATCTTGTCAGTGTATTCTGCCTGCACACGATTTATCTCCATTGTAGCATTAAGAATCTCGTTCTTAGCTGCCAGCAGCTTATTTTCCTGAGAAATAAGTTTTGCCTGTGTTTCCTGAAGTTTAAGCCTTTTTTCTTCCACATCTGTCACGGCTTTTAGTCCTTCTTCTTCTAATTTCTCAACCCTCTCGAACTGTCTTTGAGCGATGGTCAGGTTTGTTTTGGCAGCCTCCAGGTCAATACTATCACTTTGTACTTTTAAATTGGCTTGTAGCAACTTGTTCCTGGCCTGTTCTAATTTTAATAACCGTTCCCTGTTCAGGGCAGTAACCTGAGAGTTAAGTGCCTTTACCTTTCCTTGATAAGAGGTTACGGCCATGGACTTTGATTTAATTTGATCGCCGGTTCTCTCGATTAGATTTGGGTCGAAATATTCATTTTTTACTTCAGATATAAAAAGGATGGTATCCCCTTTTGTCACAAAATCGCCTTCCTGAACGTACCACTTTTCAATTCTCCCGGGTATAGGTGATTGTATTGTCTGAGGACGGTGCTCGGGATTCCTCGTTGTGAGGTATCCTTTTCCTGAAATTGTTTGGGTCCAGGGCAGAAAAAGCACTATGAGTCCAAAAAAGGTAAATGCGAGCAAAAAGCGATTAAAATGCTTATAATGCCTTATGTGAAATACCTTTTGCGAAGACTTATACCGCAAAAGATCTATTTTCTGATTGAGTTTATTGTTAGATATATTTAACATAGCTCTTATTCTTCTTTTATTATTTCTCCTTCATTCATTGTGATGATACGCGTACAACTTTTCACCCATTCAGGATTTTGGCTTACGACCACTAAAGCCCATGGATTTGTTCTGTCCGAAAGAAATTCCATGATCTGTTTTGATTCACTAGGGTTAAAATGATCTAACGGGTCTTTTAAGATCAATAAGCGGGGCTTCCTCACAATACTTCTTGCCAGCACAATCTTTTTGGACACCACATAGGGAATTTTCTGTCCTTCAGGATACAACATGGTCCTTAATCCCTTAGGTTGTTCTTTTACAAATTCCGTTAATCCGGTCTTCTCCAGGGCCCAGTACACATCCTCTTCTTTTACTGAAAGGTCGCCAAATGTGATATTTTCCAAAATACTTCCTTCAAAAGGAGACTCCTCTGCTAACGACTGACCTAAATGAGAGCGATAGTAGTTAAGGGCAATAGATCTCAAAGAGACATTATTGACATAGATGGCACCCGTGTCGGGTGTAAGAATTCCCGCAATAAGCCTCAGTAATGTTGATTTACCGGAACCACTATTGCCACGGATCAAGATAGTACAACCAGGGGTGATCATTAGAGACACCTTCTTTATAATAGATTTGTCCGTACCCGGAACGCTATAAGAAATGTCCTTTAATTCCACATTGAAGGCTTCATCTTCCTTAAAAGGACGTTCTCCTTCCTGCGACTCCAGTTCTTTATCTACCACCTGTCCTAACTTCTCCAGAGAGGTCAGCAGATCATAAAAGGTCTCCAAACCAAGGATCAGTTTTTCTACACTGTTTATGACCAAGAGGATGATGATCTCTGCGGCCACAAACTGCCCTATATTCATTTCCTGATTCAGCACCAGTATTCCACCTATTAATAGAAGTCCAACCGTAACCAATACTTTAAAGCCGATCATCTGAATAAACTGAATGACTATTATTCTGAAATGACTTTCTCTGGCCACAAGATAATTCTCCACAAGTGCATCATTCTTATCCATAGCCAGGCTGGTCTTGCCGGAAAGTTTAAAACTAACGATAGACCTTGCCACTTCCTGTATCCAATGGGCTACCTTATACTTGTTTTCTGACTCATCCAGACTCGTATCTAATCCTTTCTGTGCTGTGAACTTAAAGACCAAATAGATCAGTAGAAGTAATAGAAACCCATAGATGATAAAAAATGGATGATAGAAAGAGAGCAGGATTAGGCCAAAAATTATCTGAAGTAAGGCTGCAGGAAAGTCTACGAGGATCTTAGCCAATCCTTTTTGTATAGTAATCGTATCAAAAAATCTATTTGCCAATTCCGGGGGATAAAAATTGCGTAATTCACTCATCTTTATTTTTGGGAATCGATATGCGAATTCAAAGGAGGCACGTGTAAATATTTTTTGCTGCACGTTTTCAATGATCCTTAATTGCATTAGTTGAAGAATCCCTACAAATGCGACGCCTAAGGTGACAAGGATAACCAGAACGATCCAGGATGTGGTTATTTGTGCACCCTGTATTAAATTGATGATAGCCTGGATGCCAAGTGGAAGCGATAGATTCACAAGTCCAGCAAAAATGGCGTAGTAAAAAACTTGCAGAATATCTCTTTTATCTAATTTAAGTAGTCCTATTAGGCGTTGCCAGGCCGTTAATACAGTCTTAGCCATCTATATTTTATTTATGGAATTAAAAATCAAATGGGTAAAATACTCCGTTGGGGAGATCTTGTCATTGCAATTGGTAAGCGAAGGGAAATGTTGCTTTAAAAAATATTGGTGTAAAGATCCTTCCAGTAAGGTACTAGCTAAGCTCGAAGGATAAGGATAATCGGAGTCAAGATCTACGATCATTTCACTCAACCTCATCACCAAACGCTTATATATTTCAAAATATCCTTCTTTATTCTCGACATCTACTTCTTTAGTAAGATAGGATTTGGAGTACTCGTTGATGATAATGTCATTTAACAAGACTTCATTTATATGAGAAAAGGAGGCATCTACTGCCACAGGTTTTGTGATAACCTCAATAGCCTTGCGCAATTTATCTCCAGGATCTTCTATACTATTAGTGGCAAATACGAACTGATATTCTAACCATCCCCAATACCAGGAAGTTAAATAGAGAAGAAGTTTATGCTTGTTCTCAAAATACCTGTAAATAGAACTTTCGTTAGAGCCTATCTTATGTCCTAATTTCTTAAAGTTAAAAGCATCGAACCCTATTTCGTGTATCATGAGAATACTGTGTTCCACGATCCTCTTACCAAGATCTGAAGATTCAGGATCCTTTAAATATGTCTTTTTGTTTACTTCAATCTTGATCGTTTGCAGCAAATGTTTCATAGCAACTTAAATTAAAGAGGCAAATATAATAGTATTACTATCATATTCTAGTAGTTTAACTGTTATTTAACAATAGTATTGCTTGTTAAAATATTATTTGTATTTTATATTTGAAGTGATCAATTAAAAAAACAAGACTTATGGTATTAAAAAGATTATTTATCGGATGTTTTTTCTGCTTATGTTCTTTTGCGTACGCTCAGGAGAAAAAACAGGTTCCAATTAAAGAGGGGACCATCTTAACTATTGCCCAACCTGTTTCGGCCGAATACCAGCATATTCATTTCCCAAGGAAGAACTTTATTATTAAACGAGGCGGTATCGCCAATATGAAGTCGGTTTTTGGGAAGAAGGTTGAAGTTGTTGCGTATTCTTATACCGATAAAGGTGACACACAGGTTACTCTTAAACGTACAGATGGAAAGAAGTTTTTTAGAAATTTCCGTACTGTTGATGCGCATTTAGAGGATGCATTGTCTTCTGGTGAACTAAAAAAATAAGAGTTTATTCTCAGCGTCGGCCATTTCACGAATTAGCTTTAATTCTTAAAAATGGCCGGTGTTTTTTTTATGCCCATTCGTATAGCAACTAAGATTCAATTTCCCTATAGCTACGCAAATTGATATAATCCACTATCTTTAAGAAAAGATAGTTCAACATGGAAAAACATCGTTGTGGGTGGTGTCTCAGCAGTGAGTTGTACAAATCCTATCATGATAACGAATGGGGTGTCCCGGTTAAGGATGACGCTACCCTTTTTGAATTTCTGATCCTTGAAACCTTTCAGGCCGGACTTAGTTGGATCACCATCTTAAATAAACGGGAAAATTTCAGAAAAGCCTTTGATAATTTCGACTATAAAAAAATAGCTGCCTACAACCAGCAAAAGATTGATTCTCTGCTGCAGGATGCAGGAATTATTCGAAATAAGCTCAAGATCAAAGCAACGATCAGCAATGCCCAGGCCTTTATGGAAGTACAAAAACAATTTGGAACCTTTAGTGATTATATTTGGGAGTTTGTCAATCATGTTCCTATTAAAAATTTCTATGAAAACCACCGAGAAATGCCTGCTACCACTGAGATCTCAGATCGCTTAAGTAAGGATCTGAAATCCAGAGGCTTTAAATTTGTTGGCAGCACTGTGGTCTACGCCCATATGCAGGCAACGGGGATGGTAAATGATCACGAAATCACTTGTTTCCGATACCATGAAGTATAAACAAATTCTCTTTATTTTAATATCCTCCTGTTGTATTCAGGGTGTAGCTCAAGCCAAGTATGAAAGAGAACATCGAATAAAAAAAAGTCAGTTCCCTGAAGAGGCTCATGCCTTGCTCGCCAATGAGATCGCTAAAGTAAAAAGGTTGCGCTTCTACAGAGAAACAGATAGTGCTAAAACCAGATTTGAGGCCAAATTTAAAAAAGACAGGCTGCATTATAGCATGGAATTTGATTCTGATGGAATACTGGAAGATGTTGAGATCCTCATCAAAGAAATAGACATCCCAAATGACACCTTTACCTCTATAGAAAGCTACTTAAATCAGTCGTATACAAAATATCAAATTCGAAAAATACTACAACAGTACCCGGTGAAGAAAAAGGAAGAGATAAAAAAGACTCTGAAAGAGGCCTTTCAAAACTTACTTCTCCCTTCTGTTAACTATAAGCTATTGGTCTCTTGTATAACTGAGGATGGGAAAATGGACTTCGAATTTCTCTTTGATTCGGCCGGAACTTTTAAGAAAAAGAGAACATTACTCCCCCCTAACTATGACCACGTTCTTTATTAATGGTCTTTAGTATGACATTAGTTGTCCACTCCTTTTAATAGTTTCAGATAGTGATCACGAGAGATCAATTCTGCACCTAAGCTTTCCAAGTGATCAGTGTGCAATTGACAATCGATCAGAGCGTAGTTCAATTTTTCCAACTCCCTCGCAAGATGGATCAGGGCATATTTAGAGGCATCTTTCGCATTGCTGAACATGCTTTCTCCACAAAACACCTTGCCCAGATCTAATCCATACAAACCTCCAACCAACGTTTCTCCTTCCCAAACTTCATATGAATGCGCATGCCCTTTTTGATGAAGCAGAATATAAGCTTCCGTCATCTTATCAGTGATCCAGGTACCTTTTTGGCCAGGTCTGTACGCCTTGGCACAAAGTTGAATTACTTCTTTGAATGCCTTGTCTTTAGTAACCTTAAACTTGCCCTTATTTAAGGTATTACGCATACTCTTAGAGATCTTTATCTTCTCTGGAAATAACACCATTCGTGGATCGGGGCTCCACCATAGGATCAAGGAATCTTCATTAAACCATGGAAAAATTGCATTCTTATAGGCCAATAGCAATCGCTCTGGCGAAAGATCACCTCCAACGGCTAAAAGTCCTTCAGAATTGGCCATGTCTACTGCCGGAAAAAGTAGCCGGTCATCTAGAAATGTTATGGGCCTGTTCTTATTTTTCACGGTACTAATTTATCCTCCCTAATACTGGGGAAACTCTTTAAAGGCAGTTATCCTCTAGAAAGGTAGGTCATCGTGGTCTTCTTCATTCAATTCATTGGCAGGCTCAAAGGCGTCCATTGGTGGGACCGGAGGCATCTCTTGAGATGCAGCCCCTGAATCTTGTTTTTCTATGCGCCACCCTTGTATAGAATTGAAATATTTGGTTTCCCCCTGAGGATTTACCCATTCCCTACCGCGAATATTAATACTCACTTTCACTGTATCGCCTTCTTTAAAAGCGTCTAAAAGATCGGTTTTGTCCTGCACAAACTCAATCATAATAGTTTGCGGATACTGTTCTTCAGTGGTTACCACTAATTCGCGCTTTCTGAAACCTTTAGATCCATAGGTTTTGGTTTCATCAATCATTTTAACTTTTCCCTGTATTTCCATATTTATTGTTTTATCATGAGCACCTTCCAGGCAGAAGACACATCATTATTCATTAAAAATTCCTTTGCTTTCTTATGCAGATCTTGCTTTCCTGCCATACTCCTTAACTCCGGATGTTGATCCAAAAAAGCATCTATTTCCTCTTTACCCGGTAAAGTTTCCACATTTCCCAACATCCCCAGGTCATTCCCGGAAAGTTGAGTACTCGTTCTAATTGTTTCCGGCAAACTATCCACACCTATGCCCCGTGTTCTTAATGGCTTAGGCACTTCAAACATGCCAACCTTAGCTCGGCTGTACCAATTGCCTCCCATACGGGCAACCTGATCTATTTTAGACTGGTCAATGCCACCTTGAGGATCGAGTACGCTTTTTTTAATATGGATCTTTACCACTTCCGAAAAAACCAAGTTTCCCGCACCTCCCTCTTCCCCAAGGGGTTCTACTTTGGTTACCTTACATTCAAATTGCACAGGTGATTCACCTACACGAAAAGGACGTACTATATCTGAAGGCACCATGGAAAGGCCAGCTTTTATAAATTCGTTCTCTCCTTCGCCATATTCAGTGCTTGCCAGGGACATTTGTTGTACCATATCATAATTGACGACATTGATCACCACTTCTTTGGTGGCCAATATGTTTTCAAGAGTATGTTTGGTCGTATTATCACGTACCCTTCTGGCAGGCGAAAAAATTAAGACCGGAGGATTGGCACTAAATACATTGAAAAAGCTAAATGGCGATAAATTAGGCCGGCCGTTGCTGTCTATGGTACTCGCAAAAGCAATAGGGCGCGGGCCTACAGCTCCTAAAAGATAGCCATGTAATTGGGCGGTAGAAAGTTCTGCAGGATGTACGGCAATCATATTCGACATAGATGACAAAGGTACATAAATTGTATCCAATTTATTATACAGACCAAGGCGTCAAATGCAACAAATGAACTCATTTTAAGTTATCTTTAAAACCACGTTTTCCATAGGATGAACTTTAATCCCAAAAACAAAATCTCCAATATCTTCTTGCTGATAGCATCTTTTGTTATCGTAAGTCTCATTCTCTGGAATACCAACAGCTTTTTTAAAAAATTCAAGGAGGAAGAACGCTACAAAATGGAGATCTGGGCCACAGCCCAGTCAGAACTACTTCAGTCCTCTGAAGACCGCGATCTGGGGAACCTGCATGTTAAGATATTTCAGAACAACACCTCTACTCCTATGATCCTTGTGAATAAGGACGGTTCTGTTAAGACCAATAACATGGACGATGAAATTGAATCAGATTCAGTACTAATTCAAAAGAAAATTTTAAAATTCAGAAGTGAGAATACACCAATTTCGATAGACTATGAAGGAGAATCCCTTGCTACTTTATTCTATGGTAATTCTGAGGTGCTTAATAAGCTTAAATATTATCCCATTGCCCTACTACTGATCATTCTTTTATTTGGGACCGTGATCTTCTTTTTCTTTAAGACCAATAAAGCCTCTGAACAGAATAAGTTATGGGCAGGTATGGCAAAGGAAACCGCACATCAGATCAGCACTCCACTAACGTCACTACTCGGTTGGAATGAGCTCCTAAAAAACGAGGATATCAATAAGGCTATCACTACAGAAATTGAAAAGGATATTGATAGATTACAAACCATAACTGAGCGTTTCTCTAATATAGGTTCGCTTCCTAAGTTAGAAAGAAAGGACATTGTGGAAGAAACAAGGAAAGCCTTTGATTATTTGCAATTACGGAGTTCTCGCCTTATTCAATATTCCTTTAACACGCATATAGATGCCCTGCCAATTATGCTAAACAGTGCCTTATATAACTGGACCATTGAAAACCTGGTTAAGAATGGCATTGATGCCATGAAAGGGAAAGGATCAATATCCATAGAAATTATGCCCGATGGTAAGTATGTCAACATCCTTATCTCGGATACCGGGCAAGGGATCCCAAAGAGTAGTTTTAATACCATTTTTGAACCCGGAGTCACTTCCAAAAAAAGAGGATGGGGTTTGGGTTTGTCTTTGGTGAAACGAATTGTAGAAGAATACCATCAAGGTAAGATCAAAGTCCTCAATTCTAATAAAGAGGGAACTATTATGCAAATTTCATTACAAATAAACCCATAAACATGGCCAGGGAACAACAGATCGTCATTAAAGAAGCTATTCTTACCAATAACTGTCCTGAATGTTTTAATCAGGAATTAAAACTTACGTTTTTTCAGAAACACCTCATAAGTAGGTTCTACCATAAGACCACAAATGAAGTAAGCCAGGAAATTCGTTGTAACAAATGTGGATCATTGATCTATCCTGTACAATGGACAAATGATATTGAACGTAGTTTTGAATATTTCCAGAAGATGATCACTCCGGAACCAAGATCTTTGCGATTTTCGAAATTCACCTATGGACTTTTGGTCTTTTTACTTGTATTGATAGGAGTTCTCTCCTATCTCTATTACGCAGGGTATCTTACAGCTTGGCTCTGATACTTTCTGCTATTGCCTTAAATTCGGTTTCGGTGAAGGATTCCTTATGTTGAAAAGTAGCGTTGGCCATACTTTGCAGGGGAATAAGATGCACATGAACATGAGGCACTTCTAAACCAATAACCGTCATACCCACTCGTTTACAAGGCACAGCTGACTCCAGTGCCCTCCCAATTTTTCTTGCAAAACGCATAAGACCCATATAGGTCTCTTCATCCAGATCCATGATCTTATTTACTTCTTTTTTCGGAACGCATAGGGTATGTCCCCTGGCATTTGGATTAATATCCAGAAAAGCAAAAAATTGATCGTCTTCAGCAATCTTATAACTGGGAATCTCACCATTGATGATCTTTGTAAAAATACTGGACATGGGCTTACTATATTTAAATAAAAAATCCTATCAGCTTATGATAGGATTAAATATAAAGAATATAACTGCTTAGTTCCGTGTAATTTCCAATATATCAAACTTTAAGGTGCCATTGGGGACGCTTATTTCAGCGGTATCTCCTACTTTCTTGCCTAAAAGTCCTTTCCCTATAGGTGAAGTGACAGATATTTTACCGGTCTTAAGGTCAGCCTCACTCTCAGCAACCAGGGTATACTTCATCTCCATCCCATTTTGCTTGTTCTTAAGTTTAACGGTTGAAAGGACCAGAACTTTGGAGGTGTCTAGTTGAGATTCATCTATGAGTCGGGCATTGGCCAATGTTTCCTCTAATTTAGCGATCTTCAATTCCAGATGGCCCTGGGCTTCCTTAGCAGCATCGTATTCTGCATTTTCAGAAAGGTCCCCTTTATCTCGTGCATCAGCAATGGCCTGAGAAGACAATGGGCGCTCTATATCCCTTAAATGATTTAGCTCTTCTTTTAATTTTTTTAATCCTTCTGGCGTGTAATATGATATATTGCTCATAACGTCCTCATTTAATAAATAGAAAATCCCCTACAGCTACCATGCATTTAGCATGTATTTTAGAGAGGATTTAACGCAAATATACAGAATTTTTGATCAATTTTGTAGCAACACCAAATCCATAAATCCCTTATGAGACATTCCTACTTTCTACTTTTATTGCTGTTCTTACTAGCTTGTAGTAATGATCAGGGACAGCGTAATCCTTATCTGCAGGAAATTGGCTTTCGTTTTGAGATCAACCTCAATTTACCGCTTTACAGCCCACTTACCAATCCCGGTAGTGCCGTATATATAGGAGTTCAAGGAGTAGGGATCCGTGGAGTATTTGTTATGAATACCGGGTTTGCATACCGTGTATTTGAAGCCAGTTGTCCTAATCATTCACCCAGCGCTTGTTCTACAACTGAATTGAATGGTCAAACTGCTGTTTGTGGATGCGAAGGATATGAATACAGCTTGTTTACGGGGCAACAATTATCACCTCCCAATGATGGAGAGCGCTATTTCAATATGCTGGAGTACCGAGCTACCCAAAGTGGAAACGTAGTAGTGATCAGTAATTGATTTTTCCAGGACTCTTTTATCTATTTAACTACATCCTTTTAAGAATCTCTATAATACAACTTTTACGCCTACAAGAAAATTGATTCCTGCCTGAGGGTAATACCCTGCTCCTTCTATGGTTGATATGGTTCCTGGGCTGCTAAAATCATCATCAAAGGTGAAAAAATACCCATTAGACACATACTTAGCATCAAAAATATTATTTACTAAGCCGGAGATGACAATGCTCTTCACCACGCTCTTGGGCTTTAGTGTATATGAGATATTGATATCGGTCTGTGAGTATGCGTCCAAAACTGAAGATGCAGCGTCAATATTACCCATATACTGTTCTCCAACATACTTAGTTAACAAGGCCAGTTGAAAAGTATCGTTGGGTTCGTAGGCTATTCTATTGCCTATGATCAACCCCGGAGAATACGCGATATTGGTATTCCCTAAATCCTCCAAAATTCCATCTCGTTGAAAAACAAAATCAATATTCTTATTGGTAGCAATCGCCAAATTTGGTTGCCATACAAAAGCGCTTCCCAATTTTATAGCTGCATCTATCTCTAATCCAAGACGGTAGCTATCCCCTACGTTAGCTCGCAACGGAGCCCCCACATCATTCAATTCTCCTGTGAGTACTAATTGATCTTTATACCGCATATAGAAAATATTGGTGTTGATCTGTACATCGGGAGTAATATATCGCCATCCTAATTCGAGGTCATTAAGCCGTTCTGGTTTCGGATTTCCATTTTCATAATCATTCCTGTTTGGTTCGCGATTTCCCACAGCCCAGGAAAAGTAAAAGTTATGGTTGCTGTTCAGATCATAGACTAGTCCGGCCTTCGGATTGAAAAAATTAAAGCTGTCATCTACCAGTCCCGTTTCATTACCATTGGCCCGATAATTCACAGTTCTATATTGCAAATCGCCATAAAGACTCCATCGTTCATTCCATTTGTAAGTTCCCTTTGCAAAGATGTTAAAATCTGTTTTTCTTGAATCATCGTCATAGTATCGCTCTCTAATATCTGCTCCGGGAGCCAAACGTGCCCAGATCACCTCACCAAAATGATCACCCTCATACAGGTTGTACCCGCCACCTAAGATGAATTTCACCTTTTCAAAGGAACGGTCTAATGAAAAAACAGTTCCATAAAAGTCATTGTCTAACCATCTTCTGCGCACCAGGTCTGTAGATGTGATCTCCTCGCCATTAACCGTAACAGGCTCAAAACCGTAGGTATCAAAATCATCATTTTGCCTGTATTGTTCAAAATATCCCCTACCTCTGGTATAGTGCAAGGCCAGACTAGAATTCCAGCCGCTGCCCAATCGCTGGCTCCAATGGAGTTGGGCATGATCTTGCTTGTAGTTGTCCACTTCATTCTCATAGAATTGGATCTCCCCATTCTCATCTGTATATAAACCGGCCGGATTAAATTGCCTGTTGGTTGCCAGTGTGGCCGCATCTATCCCGAAATAAGCCTGGTAGGTAATTTCATGTCCGCCAAATAGCAGGGCCTTGATGAGGGTATTCTTATCTCTAAATGCCGCTTGTAAAAAATAGGAGTCGAGCGCAGCAGAAGCCCTGTCTATATAACCATCCGATATGATCCTGGACAATCTGCCAGAGACCTCAATGGCATCATTTAGGAGTCCTGTGGAGAATTTAATATTGTTTCGCATAGTGTTGAAACTCCCATAGGAAGAGCCAAATTCGGCATAGGCCTTTTGTGCGACGGCATCCGTCAATAAATTTAAACTAGCTCCAAAGGCGCCGGCTCCATTGGTAGAGGTGCCAACTCCTCTTTGTAATTGCAGGTCTTCCGTGGAAGAAGCAAAATCGGGCAGGTTTACCCAAAAAGTACCATGCGATTCTGAATCATTGTACGGAATTCCGTTGATAGTGACGTTCACCCTGGTGGCATCACTACCCCTTACCCTAATTCCGGTATAACCTACCCCGGCACCTGCATCGGAGGTGGTCACAACAGAAGGGAGGAAGTTTAGGAGAATGGGTATATCCTGTCCCAGATTCCTGGAACTTAATTCTTTCTTTGTAAGATTAGAAAATGTCACCGGAGATTCCTTGGTAACTCTTATAGACGAGACAAGTACCTCATCAAGTATGATCTTCGTGCCCTGAACGGAATCTTTGGGCTGTTCCTGACCTCGAAAAATTGTTATGAAACCTGCCAGCAATAGAAATAATAATCCTCGTTTCATTCAGAATAGGTTGTGAATAAAAGGGATAATTATTCAGGTTTCTAATATTGATGGTTACCCATTTGGAAAGAAACGAAACTGGGTTTGAATCTTTCTCAAATTTGTACTATACCAATTGTTCTGGAAAAGTACAAGTCCCTTGGCGGCATAACCCGCCCAGGTTCATTGGGTGTACTCTCAGCCTAACTAGAATCTGATCAAAGATCAAACACCATAAAGGCACCCCTTTGAGATGATGCAAAGATACATGCTAGAAACGGAATATCATTAAAAATTTAAAATCGCTTGGCGTAATTATCTTACTTATTCCTGGTGCGCAGGTTTTAGCAGGTCATTGACGGTCTTTACAGGGTTAAAGGTGGCAGAAGGAACTTCTACAAAAATAGTGTTCCAATAAGCCATGGCTCCGTTCCACAGGCCTGGTAGTTCCAAAGCCTTCAGATCCTTTCCTTCTTTGGTTTTTTGTGTGATAAACCCTTGTTTTTCATCTATGTAATTCAATAAGTGATATTTCTGCCGCTTATGGTTCTTTACCCCACAAACAATATCCACGGGATTAAAATGAGTAGCTTCCTTAAATATTTTGTTCTGGTGTTCATTGTTAAGATCTACCTGGGCAGATTCTACGATCTGTAAACTCACATTTCCATTCCTGTCTTTTACCCAATAAGGGCCTCCCCCTGGTTCTCCTTCATTCTTTACCATGCCACATACGCGAAGTGGTCTTTGCAGTTTGTCTTTTAAAATCTCGATCTGTTGCCCCAGTGTAAAACCATTATAATTATCAGAAAAACGAACATTGAGACCCTCTTCCAGAAATGTCTTTAAAGCTTCTAACCTTTCCCCGTCCAAGGAATTATCGTCAATCATCTTTGTATACCGGAATACCTTTTCCTGAACCTCCAACAATACCCCGGCAAGCACCTTTTTAGAGGCAGCATTTTCCAGACTTTTAGCCTGTGTTACAACGTTATCTATGTTCTTTATAAAGATGATATCTGCATCTTGTTCATCCAGGTTTTCGATAAGCGCTCCATGGCCTCCGGGTCTGAACAACAAACTGTTATCTTCATTTCTAAATGGCTCATTATCTAGAGTAACGGCGATCGTATCCGTGGATGATTTTTGGTAAGAATAGCTCACCCTAAAATCAGTATTGGTGGCCTTAATCGACTTTGAACCTATGTTTTTCCACTCCTTGTCAAAAAGTTTCTGGTGTTGCTCGGAAATAGTAAAATGCAAACTAGACTTTCCTTGAACACTGGCATATTGGGCAGCTTCAAATAAATGTTCTTGAAAGGGTGTGGCTACATGATCTCTATATTTGTGGAAGGGCAGTAAGCCTTTAGGATAAAACCCATAGTTTAACCCTTCTTCACTCAATAATTCCTTTACAAACAGGTATTTGTGCTTGTCTAGAGAAAGATCCTTTTGTTGAATTCTCTTTAAGACCGTGGTATAGAATGGGAAACTAGTTACACTTGTAAAAAAGTGAAGTATTTCTCCATCTCCCGCACTGGCCGCATATTCAGCTACAGTCTGTTCTTTGGGATCATAAGAATCCAGAAATCCAAAAAGTGATTTGAACATCCTTGAAGCGGCTCCGGAAGCGGGCACAAATTTTAATAGAGAAAGTTCTTTGATTGACTTTTCAAAACGTTCTACTAAGGCGCTTTCCTGTTTGGGCGACAATTTTAGGATCCCATTTTTAACTACGGCAGGAGCTTGGATATGAACAAAGGGGATCCCTTCCATAAAGGTCCTTATTTGATCTTCCACCTTTTTCTTGGTAATTCCTTTTCCGGTAAGTTGTTTTACATCTTTTTCGGAGAACTCAATCATGTTTCAATAATTTATCAATCGTATGTATGGCCTTTGCGAGCCTGGTTTTATTGTCGCCTTTTAAGGTAATAAAATTCCGTTGATGCTTTTTCAGGGTTTTCTTAAAATACAGAAACATATTTTCACGCTCATCTGGTTTATCTCTAAGATCATCTTTTACCCAAGGCGTATCTATATAGGTTAGCAAGTAAAGGTCATAGCTATTTTGTAAGGCGTATTTCTCCAATATTGGATCCGAATATCCCAGATAATAGGCCTCTGAGTATACTTTTGTTTCCAAAAGATCAGTATCACAGATCAATAGGGAATCTACTTTGGTAGTGTATTCATTCTCTAAACGCATTTGTCCTTCTGCAATAGGTAAGAGGTCATCTGGTTCACATGTCTTTTGCTCTTTGTTCCATTTATCCTGCAAATACTCCCTGGCATATTCCGGTACCCAGAGAGTGTTGTAATGAGCTGCCAGTTGTTTTGAAAGTGTAGTTTTTCCAGTTGATTCTGGCCCGTACAGAACTACCTTGATGATGTCTGAAGGGTGCTGTCTAAATCTTTCTTCCATGCAAGATAGCCTTGTATTGCTAAAACGGTAAAGATAAGATATTGCAGGGAAAGCATGCCCCACCCACGGTAGGCATATAAGGGTACTGTAATAATGTCTGCCAGGATCCAGAGTGTCCAGTTCTCTAACTTTTTATTGGCCATATACCACATAGCGGTAAAGAAGATCCCCGAGGTTAAAATATCTACATAATTGGTATAGTTCAATTCGGTGCCGTATACTCTATAGACCCCATAAGTGACCATCATGGTAAGAAGGAAAAAGACAATTCCAACTTGTTTTTCCCTAACATTGGTCCTTGAGATCCGCACTACTTTCTTATTTTGTTTCACTCTGGCCCAATTCCACCACCCATAAATGCTCATGATGGAGTAGTAAAAATTCATCATCATATCCCCAAATAAGGCGTCTATATAAAAAAGATAAACGGTGATCACAGTGGCAACCAAGCCCGTTGGATAGACCAATATATTCTCCTTTTTTGCATAAACCACACTGGCAATTCCAAAGAAAAATGCAATAGCTTCCAATACTATAAGAGAGAACTCCCTGTTCTTATACGGGTCCAGGAAAAAATCAAAAATGGGGCTCATACTGATTGTTTTCTGATTTTGCTTTTGGCCGGTTCTAATGCATAAGCGCAGGTAAACCCTTCTAGTTCCAGAAAATAGATCTTAAAAAATGATACAGCACCATTTAAGGTAATAACACCAGTAGTTTCACCCGCTTCCATTGTAAAATCTTCAATGTTGATATTATTCAGAAAACTCAACCCAAGAATAGAGCTGATCTTATAAAGTGATTCTTTGGCACCCCATACAACTGTAAGTTTCCTAATCAGATTTTTTGGATCAGATAAGGAGCCATACTCTTCTATTGGAGTAAACTTGTGGGCTATTTTCAGGATCTTTTCGCGTTGTTTTTCAATATCGATCCCAACAGGCAACTCTGTGCTCACTATAATTCCTGTAAAAGTGAATGAATGTGTAATTGAAATATAGGTCCCATCTCTCAAGTGTGGCTTACCAAGGCTGTCATAAAACAGGTCATTATCCTGATATCCTTCTAAGGCCAATAAATGTCTTATACTCAGAAACCCTCTTCGGTGTAATTCAGATTTCATTCCATCTATACGCTGCTGGCAAGGGGGTGTTAAAAAAATACCCAGGGCCAGGTCTTTTTCGCTTTCAGTGATCTCCCAAATATGAACTCTGGTTGCGTTACTTACTGTTATTGTTTTGTAAAGAGGCATGGGAATTTTTAAGTTATCACTATCTTTGGGGTTGAAAAAAAAGCGGTTTTCCGCACGCTAACGAAAGTAAAAATAAAAAAAGAGATGAGCACTAAAACCATGCCCTATGTACCTTATAAAGTGAAAGACTTGTCACTTGCCGCCTGGGGAAGAAAGGAGATAGAACTTGCCGAAGCTGAAATGCCGGGTTTAATGTCGTTAAGAGAAGAGTACAAAAAAGAACAGCCCCTTAAAGGAGCTCGCATCGCAGGATGCCTTCATATGACCATTCAGACGGCTGTTTTGATTGAGACCTTGGTGGCACTGGGTGCCGATGTAACCTGGAGTTCTTGTAATGTCTTTTCTACTCAAGACCATGCCGCAGCTGCAATTGCCGCTGCCGGAATACCTGTCTATGCATGGAAAGGGATGAATGAAGAGGAATTTAACTGGTGTATTGAACAAACCTTGTTTTTTGGTGAAGAACGAGCACCACTTAATCTTATCCTTGATGACGGAGGCGATCTGACCAATATGGTACTAGATCAATATCCGGAATTGGCTGCAGGCATTAAAGGATTGTCTGAGGAAACAACAACAGGAGTGCACAGATTGTATGAGCGCGTTAAGAATGGGACACTTACTATGCCGGCAATCAATGTGAACGATTCGGTTACCAAGTCGAAATTTGATAACAAATACGGGTGTAAGGAAAGTGCAGTAGATGCTATCAGAAGAGCTACAGATACTATGCTTGCCGGAAAAAAAGTTGTAGTTGCGGGCTACGGAGATGTTGGTAAAGGAACTGCTGCCTCTTTTAGAGGAGCCGGTTCAATAGTCACCGTAACGGAAATCGATCCTATATGTGCCCTACAGGCTTGTATGGATGGATATGAAGTAAAGAAGTTGGAAACAGTTATCGCCAATGCCGATATCGTTATTACTGCCACCGGCAATAAAGACATTATCAGAGAAAAGCATTTCCGTGCAATGAGAGATAAGGTCATTGTGTGCAATATTGGACATTTCGACAATGAAATAGATATGGCATGGTTAAATGGCACCTATGGAAATACCAAAGATGAGATAAAACCTCAGGTAGATAAATATACCATAGACGGAAAGGATATCGTTGTTTTGGCCGAGGGCCGACTCGTAAACCTCGGTTGTGCAACAGGTCATCCTAGTTTTGTGATGAGTAATTCTTTCACCAATCAGACGCTTGCACAAATTGAACTTTGGAAACACAGTAAGAAATATGAGAACGATGTATATATGTTACCTAAACATCTGGATGAAAAAGTTGCCCATCTACATTTGTCGCGCTTAGGTGCGGAACTCACTGAGTTGGATGAAGATCAGGCCAACTATATTGGGGTTCCAAAGAAAGGTCCTTTTAAACCAGATTATTACAGGTATTAGAAAGTAAATATTAGATTACACAAAAAAAGCTCTTGATTTCTCAAGAGCTTTTTTTATTTGTTTTATGGTAAGTGTTCTTATGCCTGAAAAGGCTCAATTGAAACAAAAGATTTTCCTCCAGATTTTTTCTCGAACTTTACGAGACCGTCTATTCTTGCATGTAAGGTATGATCTTTACCAGCATACACATTCTCACCCGGGTTATGTTTAGTACCTCTTTGTCTTACGATAATATTTCCGGCAGCGGCGGCCTGACCACCAAAGATCTTAACTCCTAATCGTTTCGATTCTGATTCTCTACCGTTCTTGGAACTACCTACACCTTTTTTATGTGCCATAATTCTAAATTTTTGTGAGCAATGCTCTTTTCTTATTTACTTAATGCTGCTATAAGATCTGCTTTCTTCATTGAAGAAATACCTTCAATACCCTTAGCTTTTGCCATTACTTTTAGCTCTGCCACGGTATTCTTACTTAGATCTACAGTTTTCTTTACTTCTTTCGGAGCTGCTACCTTTTTCGGAGCTGCTTTCTTTGCTGCTACTTTTTTAGGAGCTGCGGCTTTTACCTTTGGAGCCTCTACTTTAGCTTTAGCTTTAGGGGCTGCTTTTTTAGGAGTGGCCTTGGCAACTTCTTTTTTAGGAGCTTCCTTTTTGGCTCCTTTAGCAACAATACCTTCAATATGGATCTCCGTTAAATACTGACGATGTCCATTTTTCTTTTGGTACCCTTTTCGTCTTTTCTTTTTAAAGACGATTACTTTGTCACCTTTAAGGTGCTTAACGATCTTTGCCTCTACAGCAGCGCCGTCTATAGCCGGGGCGCCAATAGTGATATTCTTACCATCTTCTAAAAGAAGAACATTGTGAAAAGAAACTTTCTTTCCTTCTTCTTCCTTTAAACGGTGAACGTACACTTTTTGGTCTTTCGCAACCTTAAATTGCTGCCCTGCTATTTCTACAATTGCATACATAGCTTTCTATTAATGATTAAACCTAATTGCGCTATAGCATCTTAATGAATGCTAAGGAACTTTTAGGAGGGTGCAAATATACTGCTAAATTGGGAATTCGCAAACGATTTAAAAACAAAATCCCTTATTGAGATGTAGTGTTTTTGCTCGACTTAAATAATTGCATAAAACTGAGTGTTAGTACTATGGTAGTAGCAAAGCCCATAATGGCTACCGTGAAGAATACGATCGCTTCAAAACTCTCAAAGCTGCTGAACCATTGAGAGGACAGATGTTCTAAAAACTCAGGATCGATCTCCGTTGCATAGATGGCAAAGAAAATTGTAAAAATAATGGTGGCCACAAATCCTGTAACAAGTCCGGCTTTAAAGCCCGTGCCATACGTAAATTTTTCTTTTTCCTGTATTCTAAAATACTTAATGGCCTCATAGATCGCAAAACCCGTGATCACCCCATTAAATAAACTGTAAAAGACATTTGTATGGAGATCCACAAGGGAAAGGATCAAAAAATAAGCAATAAGACTGCCACTTGCGGCAATACCAAAGCGTATTGGGAGGGTTACTTTATTCATCGGTATATCTGATTTACGTGATGCTCTGAAAATATGAAATTATCGTTAATATTGTTGTTAATTCGTGTTAAAGCTATAGGAATTTTTATATTTACGTGGGAAAATTGTAAGGCCCCACATGGGAACTACAATGTACCAATTTTCAATACATACTTCATACTAATAAATCAAAAAAAACACATGAAAAAAAGAAAATTTACAGGCCTTGCCTTCGCTTTTCTCTTTATGACCCTGGCGGCCAACGCCCAAGAGGTTGTTTATGAGGAATACGACTTAGACAACGGGCTACATGTTATCCTTCATCAGGACAATACGGCACCAGTAGTAACCACAGCTGTAATGTATCACGTTGGGGGAAAAGACAGAACAGAGGGCCTCACAGGCTTCGCTCATCTTTTCGAACATTTACTATTTGAAGCGAGCGAAAATATTGAACGTGGAAAATGGAGAGATATAGTAGCTTCGAGAGGAGGGCAATTTAATGCTTATACGGCGCAAGATCAAACTTTCTATTATGCCACCTATCCTTCAAATAATGTTGCTTTGGGATTATGGATGGAATCTGAGCGTATGTTACATCCAATTATTGACCAAAAAGGTTTAGAAACACAGCAGGAAGTAGTAAAAGAAGAAAAGCGACTGCGTGTAGATAATTCCCCATATGGAAAATTAATATCAACTGTGGAACAGAATATTTTTAAAGTGCATCCATACAAAACTAGTGTCATAGGCACTATGGAAGACTTAGATGCGGCCAGCCTGGAAGATGTGATTGCTTATAATAAAAAGTACTATACGCCAAACAATGCTGTCCTTGTAGTGGCCGGAGACATTAAAACAGAGGAGGCCAAAAAAATGATCTCAGATTATTTTGGACCCATACCAAGGGGTGCAGACATTGTTCGTAATTTTCCTTTAGAGGAACCCATTACAGAAGAGGTAAAAACCAAAGAGTACGATGTCAATATTCAAATTCCAGCAACCATGGTTGCCTACCGTACCCCGGGATTCAAAAATAGAGATGCCTATGTGTTGGATATGATCTCATCTTACCTTAGCGATGGCAAGAGTTCCAAATTGTACAAAAAAATGGTGGATGATCAAAAACAGGCCTTACAAGTCGGTGCCTTCAATATTGGGCAAGAGGACTATGGCATGTATTTAGTGTATGCCTTGCCAGTTGGTGAAACTCCTTTGGATGTTTTGATAACAGAAATGGAAGAAGAAATTGCCAAGGTCCGAACCGAATTGATCTCTGAAAATGATTATCAAAAATTGCAAAACAAGTTTGAAAACCAATATGTAAATTCCAATTCTAGCATCCAAGGAATTGCAGGATCTCTTGCGACATCATATTTATTATATAAGGATACCGATTTGATCAATAAGAAAATCGATATCTATCGATCAATTACCCGGGAGGAAATGAAAGCAGTGGCTGAAAAATATTTAAAGCCAACTCAAAGAGTCGTGATCGACTATTTACCACAAGATAAAACAGACAACTAAGAAAATGAAAAAGCTATATAGTATAATATTATTCGTGTTTCTGGCAATTTCTGCGCATGCACAGATTGATCGATCTAAAATGCCGGAACCAGGACCTGCTCCAGAAATAAATTTGAAAGATCCACAGCGTTTTGAACTCAATAATGGTTTAAAGGTGCTGGTAGTTGAAAATCATAAGTTACCACGGGTCTCCATTCAACTAACCTTAGATAATCCCCCTATTTTGGAAGGGGATAAAGCGGGCGTCTCTAGTTTAACCGGAAGCCTTTTAGGTAATGGATCAATCTCCATCCCAAAGGATGAATTTAATGAAGAGGTCGACTTTCTGGGGGCAAGCATTAGTTTTCGCTCTCAAAGCGCCTTCGCGAGTTCGCTCTCTAAATATTTTCCGCGTATTCTTGAGTTAATAGCAGATGCTGCTATCAATCCAAATTTTACACAGGAAGAATTCGATAAGGAAAAGAATAAGTTCATTACAGGTCTTAAAGCTCAGGAAAAAGATGTTCCTGTCATTGCAGGAAGAGTGCAAAGAGTACTGGCCTATGGCACTGATCATCCTTATGGAGAATTTACAACCGAGGAAACGGTAAATAATGTAAGTCTTTTAGATGTTCAACAATTTTATAGCAATTACTTTGTCCCAGCCAATGCCTATTTGGTTATTATTGGAGATGTTAATTATGATAAGGTAAAAGAATTGGTTACCAAGGAATTTACACCCTGGACAAAAGCCGCGCCACCTTCATTTTCCTTCTCTAAACCGATAGATGCGCAATACACCCAAATAAATTTTGTAGATGTCCCCAATGCCGTACAGTCAGAGATTGCTGTTCAAAATCTGGTGAATTTACAAATGAAAGATGAAGACTATTTGGTTGCCCGCATGACCAATTTTGTTTTAGGAGGAGCTTCTGTTAGCCGATTAGAACGCAAAATAAGGGAAGAAAAAGCATATACTTATGCTGCAAGATCTAGTTTATCAGATAATAAATATGCCCCCTCCACATTTAGAGCTTTTACAAGCGTTCGGAATGTTGTAACTGATAGTGCAGTTGTTGAAGTTCTCAAAGAAATTGATAAAATAATCAAATCACCGATATCTGATGAAGAGTTAAAAAATGCAAAAGCTACCTATGTAGGCAGTTTTGTATTGGCTTTGGAAAAACCCTCGACCATTGCTCAATATGCATTGAATATTGAAAAGGAAGGGCTCCCCAATGATTTTTACAAGACCTATTTAGAACGCATAGAAGCTATAACTATTGAAGATATACAAGCAGCTGCACAAAAGTATTTTAGCGTAGATAACGCCAGAGTCGTAGTTGTTGGAAAAGGTAGCGATGTCCTGGAAAATCTGGAGAAGGTAACCTTTAATGGCAAAACCATCCCGGTTAAATACTATGACAAGTACGCAAAGGATGCTGAAAAACCAGATTACGAGGCTGCAATTCCTGAAGGGGTAACAGTACAATCTATCATTGATAAATATTTTGAAGCTATTGGTGGGAAAGACAAAGTAGCTCAGGTCAGCTCTCTTAAACTGGTCTATGAAGGAGCTGCAATGGGCGCCACAATAAAGATCGAGGAAAAAAGAACTCAGGACAAATTTGCGCAGATAAGTTATATGAACGGGTCTGCCGTAGGCGGTGTAATAGCAAAAGGAGACGAGCTATTTATGAAGCAAGGGGCCAACAATGTACCGCTTCCACCAGACATGCAAAAAGATATGTTACAATCTCTGGGTATTTTTGTAGAGCAGCGTATTGCAGCCAATCCTGCAGCGAAGATTGCGGGCACAGAAATGGTAGAAGGAAAAGAGGCCATTAAAATTGAGGTCCCCGGAACTGTTGTTCAGTCCACTTACTTTTATGATGTGGAGACCGGACTTAAAGTAAAGGAAGCTTCGGTTACCACTATGGGGGGACAATCACAGAATCAGGAAGCGTTCCTTAAAGACTATACTGAAGTTGATGGTATAAAATTTCCCTCTATTCGTATGAGCCCTATAGGACCTCAGATGGTAGAATTCAAATTAGTTGAAGCATTGATCAATGTAGAGGTTACTGATGCCGATTTCGAATAAAATATAATTCCAAATACTTTTTAAGAAGCGTATCTCAACTCTGAGGTACGCTTTTTCTTTTATTGACCAGATATACTCCAAGTAAAATGATAGCTGCAGCACCTACCTGCCAAACACTAAAAAGTTCACCATCCAGAAGGCCCCAAAAAATACCTACAATCGGGATCAAATAGGTGACCGATACTGAAAAAACGGGGGAAGATATCTGTATCAATTTATTGAACATCACCTTGGCCACACAGGTCCCGAGAATACTTAAAATAAGCACATAGCCCAGGGAACTCATAAAGTATGTCCCTTCCCTCACTGGTGCGCTTAATGCTCCTGAATAAAAAAGTAAGATCAATGCCGGAGGTAACATAAAGGCAAAATTTCCTACCGCAATGCCCATAGGAGACACTTCCTGCAACTTGCTTTTGATGATATTGGCATTGCAGGCATAGAGGATGGTTGCCAAAACAACCAAGCCCGCATACCAGTAATTTTGATTTGGATTAATATCTGAGCCAACATAAATTAGGAGGATGGCTCCTAACAGGCCTACTAATACTCCTACTACCTGATTTCTGGTAAAGGCGATCTTAAAGGCCATAAATCCGATAATAATGGTAAAAAGTGGAACCAGGGAATTTAAAATGGAGGCAATACCGCTATCTATTTCTGTTTCTGCATATGAAAAGAGAAATACAGGGATAAAACTTCCAAACAATCCGGAAAGACCTACCCAAAACCATTCCTTTTTTGAAATATTCCTGATAGATCTGAAACCCACCAGAAAAAGAAAAAAGGAAGTGATTACAATTCTCACTGAACCTAATTGTAAAGGAGTAAAACCTTCCAGGCCTTTTTTGATCAATATGTAGGATGTTCCCCAAATAATTGAAAGAACGATCAGGTACAACCATTTTCGGTTAACATCACCCATATTAAATTTAATTTTCGCAAAAATGACGCTTTTTACCGAATTACTTACAGCTCTCTTTTGTAATTTTGTCTTAATAAAAACTCTCGTAATGACGTTCAAAACTGCCACATTGTTCTTGTCCCTATTTTTAATCCTAGTTTCTTGTAAACCCGATCCTAAGAAAGACAAAGAGCTTTCGCAAATGGAAGAGGTAATGGCGGTACACGATGAGGTTATGCCTAAAATGGGTACTATAAGCAATCTTATCGCTGATCTAAAACCAAAAGTGGATTCTACTGAAGTAGGTAAAGAAAATTTGAAGGCTATTCGCGATCTTCAAGGGGCTCATAAATCTATGATGAAATGGATGCAGGACTTTGGAAAACGATTCGATTATGAAGAGATCATGAATGGAAAGGAACTCAATGCTGAGAAACAAGGCTGGTTAAATGAGGAAGAAATAAAGGTAAACGAGCTTCGCGAAAAGATCAATACAAGTATTGCCAATGCTGAAAGGGTGTTAGCAGAGAATTAAAATGGGAGGTTCCCCAGATCTACATTTCCTCCTGAGATGATGATGCCGATTTTTTGGCCTTTATAACTTTCCCGCTCTTTGTAAAGTCCGGCCAGAGCAACGGCACTGGAAGGCTCCACTATGATTTTCATCCGTTCCCATATGAGACGCATGGCAGCTATTATCTCTTCCTCTTCAACCCGAACTATTGTTCTGACGTGTTCTAAAATTACCGGCAGCGTATTACTCCCTAATTGAGTTTTTAAGCCATCTGCGATGGTGTTGGTAGTTGGGTTCGATTCTATTTTACCGCTTTTTAAAGATCTATAGGCATCGTCTACTTCAAAAGGCTCTGTACCTATCACCTGGCAATTCTTTCCCTTAGCGGTTGCCGCTAGGGCCGTGCCAGCGATTAATCCTCCTCCTCCTACGGGAACAAATATGGCGTTTAAGGTTGGGTAATCTTCTAATAGTTCCAGGGCCGCCGTTCCTTGTCCCAGGATCACATTAATATCATTAGAGGGGTGCAAAAAAGTAGCGCCTGTTTTTTTTTGTATTTCCCCTGCCATGGCATTTCTTGCTTCAAGAGTTGGCTCGCATTCATAGATGATCCCTCCATATTCTTTCACCCCTTTCTTTTTTACTTCAGGAGCAGTTGTGGGCATTACTATATGGGCCTTAACTCCCAAGATCTGAGCCGCCAAGGAGAGTGCCTGGGCAAAATTTCCGGAAGAATGAGTAACTACTCCCAAGGCTTTTTCTTCGGGGGTAAGTTTTAAAATAGCATGGGTTGCTCCCCGCATTTTATAAGCGCCCATACGTTGAAAATTCTCACATTTAAAGAAGACCTCAGCACCTACAATATCATTAATAAGCCTTGATGTTAGGACAGGGGTCCTATGGATATAAGGCCTGATTTTATCATGACAAGCTAAAAGTTGTGTCCCGTTCATTGCTGATATGTTGCATTCTTAAACCGCTACTGCCACTTTAGGGTCTCCAGGATCCTTCGAACGTCATTTTGAAGATAGGCAGCCGCAGGGTATATAGAATCATAATTTGGCTTTGCATAGAAATACAGCGAGCCGGTTAAAAAGTGTTTTGTGCTATCTGTGGCGTAGAATTGTGCCTGAGAGGCTGCATTTCCTTTTACTTCATAGAACATTCCAAATACACGGGCATCTTCATTTATGAATTTCTGCTCCAGAATATTATCGGCCTTTGCTACATGCTCATAAGATAACCTTTGAGCATCAGCTAATAAGTCGTTCAAATTATTCTCTACAGGTTTGTATGTAAGATAAATTGCGCCTTTTATTGAAGGGTAATCTAAGGTAAAAGAAGATCGTTTAAGATCCTTCACGGTTGCCAGATTATTGTATTGAAAATTATAGTTTTCAGTTTGCACCACTTTTGTCCCGCCCTTGGGATATTCCAAACGCAATTGTGCCTTGGGTTTGGGCAGTACCTCTTCTTTACACCCATTTAGGAACAAGAGAAACAATATTCCTACAAATATGAAATTACACCTCATGTGGTATGGTAATTTTTATCTGTTTTAACCGTTTTCTATCAAGGCTCTCCACAACGAACTGGAAGTTCTCAAAAATGATCTTCTCCCCTTTTTTGGGAAAGTTTCCGGCAATTTCCAGTACAAATCCTGCTATGGTCTCAGACTCACCTTTTTGCGCTTCAAAATCGGATTCATTTTCAATTTTAGCCACTTTGTAAAAGTCTTTTAAGGTTGTTTTTCCATCAAAGACGTAATTGTGGTCATCTAGTTTGGAATAGATCAGGCCTTCATCATCGAATTCGTCACTAATATCTCCTACTATTTCTTCTATGATGTCCTCGAGGGTTACTATCCCGGAAGTGCCTCCATATTCATCCACTACAACGGCAAGGTGGTTCTTCTTCTCCTGAAATTCCAGGAGCAAATCGTCTAATTTCTTATTCTCCGGCACAAAATAAGGCTCGCGTATAAGGGTGATCCAATTAAAATTCTTTCTGTCGATGTACGGAAGAAGGTCCTTCACATAAAGTACCCCCACTACCTTATCTATATGGTCTGAAAAGACGGGAATACGAGAATACCCATGTTTTTTGATCTCTTCGAGCACTTCAGGAAACTTCATGACTTCCTGCAAGGCGAAAATATCGATACGTGGCCGCATTACTTGTTTGGTATCTGTATTGCCAAAAGAAACGATGCCTTCCAGGATCTTCTGTTCCTCTTTTGTGGTATCGCCATCAGAAGTAAGTTCCAGTGCCTGAGATAGATGATCTACACTAAGATTTGTCTTTTGTTTTCCAAACTTCTCATAAATATAAATAGTGGTAGCACGCATAGGGGCGCTAAGCGGGGTAAACAAGAAATCTAATACTTTAAGCGGATACGCCATAAAATGTGAAAATATACGCTTGTTCCTATTTGCATAAATCTTGGGAAGTATTTCACCGAACATTAAAATAAGGAATGTTGCAACCACTACCTCTAATAAAAAGCGGATAGAAAGAACACCCATGATATGGTATGTTATGGAAGCAAAGAGGGTGTCACCAATATCACTAAAAAGAAGAACGATCCCAATATTAATGGCATTATTGGCAATAAGAATGGTAGCCAATAATTTCTTAGGCCGCTCAAGCAATTTCACGACGATACTACCTTTGGAGGTATTTCGATCCTGAATCTCCTTAAGTTCCGTGATTGAAAGGCTGAAAAATGCAATCTCTGCCCCGGAGACAAGCGCTGAGCAAGCCAACAAAGCAATCATAACAATGATCTTTATTACTATAAGACTTTCGTTACCTGCAAAACCTAATAATAATTGAATAGGATCCGGATCCACGTGCAATTCAGTTAGTTAATAAGATCAAAAAGGTAAATCGTCATCCTGCTCGGTAGTGGCCATAGAACTTTGCGGTTCTGCTTTTTCAGAGCTGGAGCCTTTAGGGGTAACTGAAGCCTTCTTGGTTGAAGGTTGTGGCTCATTTGACGTACTTTCCTGTTTGGTAGTCAGGAAGGTAAAGTCTTGCACATGTATTTCTGTGGTATATTTTGTAACGCCATCATCTCCCTGCCATTGTCTCGTCTTTAATCGTCCTTCCACATAGATCTTATCTCCTTTGTTCAGGTATTTTTCACAGATCTCAGCAGCCTTGTTACGTACCACTATATTGTGCCACTCAGTGGAAGTCACCTTTTCACCGGTTTGCTTATTTGTATAGGTTTCATTAGTAGCTATTGGGAATCTTCCAATACAATTTCCTCCTTCAAAATAATGAAGTTTTACCTCATCTCCCAGATGCCCTATTAGCATCACTTTATTCAATGTTCCACTCATGATATTGATTTGGACCAAAAGTACGAATTTTTAAATGTATCTAGGAATTCTGCCAGCAATACTGGGACAGGATATTGAGGAAGGCTCTCAAGAGTAATTCCTCCATTTATTTCCTCATTTAATTCCACGATCCAAAACCTGGTAATAAGATGCTGATGCGATAATTTATGGACAACAGGATCTTCTTTCCACAATACAATATCCTTTATCTTTTCTTCTCTGGAGGTTACCCTGCCATACATTTCGGTTTCCTCCATCAGTGAATCTGTTTCTATCAGAGGAAATTCGTACAAATGTTGCCAAATTCCCTTCCCAATTCGTTTGTTGAGCTTCGTATATCCAAGCTGGTCAATAAAAATGAGGTAATTAAAATATCTGATCTTAACTTTATTCTTTTTGAGCTTTACGGGTAAGGTAGCAACTCTTGTTTGCTGCAGGGCCATACATCCCGAATTGAGTGGACAATGTTCGCAATCTGGTTGTTGAGGGGTGCATTGCAGGGCGCCAAATTCCATGATCGCCTGATTGTACTCACTTATGGAAGATGCCTCCATCACTTCTATGGCTAACTTCTTAAAATACCTTATTCCCTTAGTGCTGTTAATTGGAAGATCTACGCCAAAATACCTTGCTAATACCCTGTAAACATTGCCATCTACCACAGGTCTTGCCTCCCCAAAACAGAGAGACGCAATTGCGCTGGCGGTGTAATCACCAATGCCCTTTAATTTTATCAACTCTTCATATGAGTCGGGAAACTGACCATCATAATCTGTTGTGATGGTCTTGGCCGTGAAATGCAGGTTCCGTGCACGAGAGTAGTATCCCAGCCCTTGCCATAGTTTTAGCACATCCGATTCTTCTGCAGCGGCCAATTGGTCTACTGTTGGATAGTGTTCAATAAATTTCTGGTAGTATGGAAGGCCCTGAGCTACCCTTGTTTGTTGAAGGATGATCTCGGACAGCCAAACCTTGTATGGATCCCTTGTATTTCGCCAGGGAAGTGGTCTTTTATATTTAGAATACCAGTGGAGGATTGTTTTGGAAAAAGTATTCATACTAAGAATGTGATCAAAAGTAAGATATTAAAGACTTAAAATTAGTCCTTTAGGATAAAAGAATGAATAATATTTATATATTTGCAGGCCTGAAAAAATAACAGATTAAGTAAATACAAGCATGACGAAAGCAGATATCGTATCTAAGATCTCAGAAAAATTGGGAATAGAAAAAGGTGATGTACAAGCCACTGTAGAAACATTTATGGAGGAGGTTAAAACATCGCTTGAGAATGGTGATAATGTTTACCTAAGAGGTTTTGGTAGCTTTATTATTAAAACACGAGCAGAAAAAACGGGAAGGAATATTTCGAAAAATACAACGATCAAAATACCTGCTCACAACATTCCGGCATTTAAACCAGCAAAGGTTTTTGTTGAAGGAGTAAAAAGTAACGTAGAAGTAAAATAATAACCGAAATAAAAGCAGAGTTTTATGCCGAGTGGTAAAAAAAGAAAGAGACATAAGGTGGCCACACACAAGCGAAAAAAACGCAGAAGAGCCAACCGCCACAAGAAGAAGTAGTTTCAGTAACTACTTTTTCGTTTTAATACGTTCATTGACATAGAAATTCTAAAAAGGATTTCGACGGGTTAATACAACCTGTAACAACTAATGTTTAATCCATTCCGCCATAGGCGGAATATAAATTGATTCAGGTGAATAGAGAATTAATCGTAAGATCCAATTCCGTTGCCGTCGATTTTGCCTTATTAAAAGATGGAAAACTCATTGAACTTCACAAAGATGAAAACGACCATAATTTCAATGTTGGGGATATTCTTATCGCTAAGATTCGAAAACCGGTAACAGGGCTAAATGCAGCCTTTGTTAATGTAGGTTATGAGAAAGATGCATTTTTGCATTATCATGATCTCGGACCTCAATTGGCGTCCATGTTGAAGTTTGTTAAAAGTGTGAGTACAGGGAAACTAAGAGATTATTCCCTTAAAAATTTTCCATTAGAAAAAGATATTGATAAGCATGGCACCATAAATAATGTGGTAAAAGCAAATCAATCACTTCTGGTTCAAATAGTAAAAGAACCCATTTCCACCAAAGGACCCCGTATAAGTTCAGAACTTTCAATAGCGGGTAGGTATTTGGTAATGGTCCCTTTCTCCGATCGTGTTTCTGTTTCTCAAAAAATAGAAAGCAACGAGGAAAAGAATCGGCTTAAGAGACTTGTTAAAAGTATTAAGCCAAAAGGATTTGGAGTTATTATTAGAACAGTTGCAGAAGGCAAAAAAGTAGCAGAACTGGATAAGGATCTTCAAAACTTGCTGAACAAATGGACAGCAATGTGTAAGAAATTGTATAAAGCACCCACTCCGTCCAAAGTATTGGTAGAGGTCAATAGAGCCTCTTCGATCTTAAGAGATGTTTTCAATGATTCCTTTACAGGTATCCATGTGGATGATGAAACGCTTTATACCCAACTGAAGGATTATGTGCATGAAATTGCACCTGATAAAGAATCCATTGTAAAGTTGTACAGTTCAACCGTTCCTGTTTTTGAAAAATTTGGGATCGAAAGACAAATTAAAACCTCATTTGGGCGCACGGCGTCCATGAGTAAAGGAGCCTATTTGGTTATTGAACACACAGAGGCGCTGCATGTTATTGATGTTAATAGCGGCAACCGATCTAATAAAGCCAATACCCAGGAAGATACGGCCCTTGAGGTAAATATGCTGGCAGCAGAAGAAATTGCAAGGCAATTACGACTGCGTGATATGGGAGGAATTATCGTAATCGACTTTATCGATATGGTAAAATCTGATCATAGGAAAAAGTTGTTCGATCATCTTAGAAATGAGATGAAAGACGACAGAGCCAAGCATAAGATATTACCCCCTAGCAAGTTTGGTTTGGTTCAAATTACCAGACAACGTGTAAGGCCGGAAGTTAATATCAAAACCACGGAAGAAAACCCCAGTGGTAGCAATCAGGAGGTAGAAGCTCCCATAGTGCTGATCGAAAAGATCAATGATGATCTTGAACATATTTTGAAGAGTACAGGCAAGGATAAAGGGATCTTTTTAAATACGCATCCGTTTATTGCAGCTTACTTAACAAAAGGATTTCCATCTATTCGTTCCAAATGGTTTTTGGAACATAAGAAATGGATAAAGATCCAGCCAAGAGATGCTTTTACATATCTTGAATACCGTTTTAAAGACAAAGACGGAAAGGACATTACTTAAAAAAAGCGGCTTCGAAAGAAGTCGCTTTTTTTGTTTTAGTACCTTTGATCAATGCTTAAAAGACCTACATATACCCTTTCTGAAGCTACGAAAAAACTGGAGTATTACTGTGCCTATCAAGACAGGTGTCACCAGGAAGTGTTGATGAAATTAAGGCAAATGAATATGATCCCCGAGGCAATAGACCATATCATGGGCCATCTTATTCAACAAGACTACCTCAACGAAGAGCGCTTTGCCCGTAATTATTCCCGGGGAAAATTTAATCATAAGCATTGGGGGCGTATCCGAATAACCCAAGAATTAAAAAAGCGGAATATCTCGCCTATCAATATCAAAATTGCTCTTCGAGAACTAGATGATTCCACCTATCTAAGTTCCCTTGAAATCCTTGCGAAAAAGAAACTGGACCAATTAAAAGGGAAAGAAAAAGAAGTGCAAAAAAGAAAACTGGCCGACTATCTTTTGTACCGTGGTTGGGAAAGTTCATTGGTGTATGAACAAGTTTTTACGCTTATTCCTAATTGAATGAGTCTTTAACTATGCCATTGATTTAATGACCTTTTTTGTACGTTCTATGGCCCGTTCATTCTTCCATTCTATCCATTGTTGCCCGCGTAAGCGGCGCATACCATTGTCAAAGTAACGCATGAAAAGCACATTGTATATTGCCTTGCTCAAATGAAGAGGATTTCTGGCTACAGATCTAAGACTCATCGAAAATCCGGGTGTAATATATTTCATATAGTGCCAATAGCCCTCGGGCATATACAATACTTCTCCGTGATTTAACTGAGTTTTATAGCCAGTTGCAAATTTCAGTGCAGGCCATTCCTTATAATCTGGTTTAGAAAAGTTGATCGACTCGTGCGTAATAAGTGAATGCGGTATCTTATAAAGGAATTTGTTTTCGGTTTGAGGGAAAAGAATACATTCCTTTTTACCTGCGAAATGAAAATGAAAAATATTCGCCAGGTCAATATCATAATGCATAAAGGTGTGTGATTCCTTACCGCCAAAAAATAGCATGGGAAGGTTCTTCATTATAGGTATTCCAAATTCAGGAAAGTAAAAGTCTTTTTGAAGTTCCGGAACTTCTTTCATCAAATTCCAAAGAAAGATTCGGTAATTTGTAGGTTCTCTTAACAAAAGATCTATATAATCTTTCATCTTCATGGTGGAATGTGGCTCGTTAAAACCTTCTTTATGGTCCACCGGTCTGTCGTCATAAAGCGGAACAATTTTCTCCCCGGCAATTTCCTTGATGTAATCAAAATTCCATTTGGAATACGCTGGCCAGTCCTCGATATACTTTTCTATGACCACCGGTCTTTGTGGCCGTAAGTAATCCTTTAAGAACTGATCTTTGGTAAGCGTGCTAACTCTTGGTATCTCAATTAATTTCAATACGTTCGCATTTAATCAACTTCTCAAAGGTAAAAAATCGAAATTATCTGTAAATAAAACTCAGTGAAAGTACTATACGGTGTAGATCTAGGAAGACTTTGATTTCTGCTTGGCCAATTCATTCCTTTCAATGGTATGGCCCGGTCTGGACCATTTTGGGCGTTCACCAATTGCTTCATATTGCGACTCCTCTTCATCCAGAGTCTTGGGTTGAGGCATTTTTTCGAAAGCCTTTTGAGGTTGCAGTCCTAAAAGCCTGAACATCTCCATGTCTTCATTCACATCTGGGTTAGGGGTAGTTAATAATTTATCTCCCGCAAAAATGGAATTTGCCCCGGCAAAGAAACACATAGCTTGTCCTTCCCTACTCATCTCTGTGCGACCTGCTGAAAGTCTAACCTGTGTCTTTGGCATCACCACACGTGTGGTTGCTACCATTCGGATCATATCCCAAATAGGAATGGGTTCCATATCCTCCATGGGGGTCCCTTCAACAGCTACCAAGGCATTTATTGGAACAGACTCTGGCTGAGGATTCAGAGTGGCCAGGGCCACCAACATCCCTGCACGGTCCTCCAGTTTTTCCCCCATACCAATGATACCGCCACTGCATACAGTAACGTTGCTCTTCCGAACATTATCTATGGTTTCGAGACGATCTTGAAAAGCTCTTGTTGAAATGACATCCTTATAATAATCTTCTGATGTATCCAGATTATGGTTATAGGCATAAAGTCCTGCCTCTGCCAGGCGTTTGGCCTGGTTCTCTGTAATCATTCCTAAGGTGCAACACACCTCCATATCTAATTTATTGATAGTGCGAACCATTTCCAACACCTGGTCAAATTCTGGTCCGTCCTTAACATTTCGCCATGCAGCACCCATACATACCCTGGAACTCCCAGAAGCCTTCGCCCTCAATGCCTGGGCCTTTACATGAGATACGGTCATAAGATCGTTCCCTTCAATATCTGTATGGTAACGGGCCGCCTGTGGACAATAGCCGCAGTCTTCAGGACATCCTCCTGTTTTAATAGACAAAAGCGTAGACACCTGCACTGTATTAGGATCATGGTGCTCTCTGTGAATAGTAGCCGCCTTATAAAGCAGCTCCATCATGGGAAGATTATAGATATCTAGTATTTCCTCTTTGGTCCAATTATTTCTTTCTTCGTTCATGCAGCTAATTTAAGGCCTGTTCAAAAATAGAGAATCCTTTGAAATAGTGACAACAATCGTTCATTATTCTGCGCGAAATCCTTCTACAGTGGATGCTTTATCAGGATGCTTACGGCATTACCACCAAATCCCACGGCATTGACCATGATCCTCCGAATAGTTTTGCTTTCGGCTTTTTCATTGTTATAAGGCACAGGTATAAACACCTGATGTTGCAACATTAGTATTGCCATTTCCAGACTCAATAATCCTGAAGCACCCAGGGTATGTCCTGTCTTCCATTTGTTTGAGGTTAACAAGGGTATTTGTGAGCCAAATATCTTTTCAATAGCCTTGTATTCTGACAGATCTCCCTGAATTGTCCCTGGTGCATGCATTACTATTACATCCACAGAACTTGGGTCAAGACTACCTAATGCCATTCTCATGGATCTCTGAAAACACTTTGCCTCAGTAGAGATAGACACAGAATGCTCCAATAGTTCGGTGGCATATCCCATACCTTCAATAACAGCCAGACTTCTTTCCGAAATATCTTTTTCCAAACAAGCCATTACCGCACCTTCCCCCAGGACCATGCTATTTTTTTTCTTGCTAAGATCTAGTGCTTTTGAAGGATAGGCATCAGTCTCTTGAGAATAGATCTTTAATGCCTTCATCTGTGCTATAGTAAAGGCCGTAAGGGGTGCTTCACTGCCGCCTACAAGGAATTTTTTGGCCATTCCACTTTGGATCCATGCAATTCCATTCAACAAGGCGTGCAAGGCAGTAGAACAAGTAATAGAATGAGAGATCTCAGGGCCTGTTGTTTGCAGGTCATGTGCTACCCAGGAAGAAATATTACCAAGTGTGGTGCTTGGAGATGCCATAGGTACTGTTCTGCCTTCGGAGATAAAATCCTGATGATAGTTTTCAAATACGCCCGTAGCACCACGGGAAGAGCCTATATTCACACCTATCTCTTTTTCGTTTTCCCACCCTGCTGATGCCATAGCATTCCTGGCTACATACAAGGCAAATAAGACGGTATCATCTAATTTTTTATATTCGGGATTCGCAATACGCAGCTCATCAATTTTGTTTTTATTTTCCTTCGATAATGGAGCTACATACGTGGATTCTTTGCTGAAAATACGCTCTTTTAGCGCATGATGATGTGAGAGGTAAGACTCCCAAACCTCCTCCTTCCCCTCACCCAGGGCAGAGAGGGAGTGTATAGAAACAATAGATATAGGATTGATCAACAAGCTAAGACTTTGGCACAAAAATACTTGTTCTGCTCCTCTTTCGCCCTATCATGTTTGTAAATCCTCTATTGTCATCGGGTAATAATGAGTCTTGGTTTATTCAACAAGATCTAAAGCACTTAAAATTGAAGTATATATCTTTTGCAATTGAGTATCAGAAATAATATACGGGGGTAGTACATAGATAGTGCTCCCCAAGGGTCTCAAAAAAACACCCTGGTCCATAAAGTGAGAAAATAATTGGTCCCGCAAAGAACCATACCTATCTGTTTGGGTTTTTAGATCTAAGGCATAAATAATTCCCTGCTGTCTTGTTCTTGCCACATTGGGGTGCTTCTTTACAATTATGTCAAATTGTTGATGGCTGTTTATTATTCTTTGGATATGTGCTTGAATCTCCTTTGAACGTAATAGTTCCAGGGCTGCCAGGGCTGCTGTGCAAGCCAATGGATTTGCCGTATAGGTATGCCCATGAAAAAACCCTTTGACGATCTCATCCTCGTAAAAGGCATCGTAGATCTCTTGGGTACAACTCGTAATAGCCATAGGTAATAAGCCTGCGGTAAGGGCTTTGGAAAGGCATAGAATATCTGGTTTTACCGTCACCTGATCAGAGGCAAAATAAGTTCCGGTCTTCCCAAAACCGGTCATGACCTCGTCAGCGATAGTTATGACACCATTTAATTTCAAAATTCCGAGAATTTTGGAAAGATGATCAGCCTGGTGCATCTTCATAGCGGCGGCCCCCTGAACCAATGGTTCATAAATAAAGCCGGCTATGTCCTTTTTTTGTAATCTTTTTTCCAGATCGATAAGTATGCCTTCTATAGTTTCTGAGGTGGGTACCGGGATCCGTTCAACCTGAATAAAGTGTTGTTCAAAAGGTCCGTTGTAGGCAGACAAACCTGAAACCGACATAGCACCAAAGGTATCCCCGTGAAAACCCTCGTCAAATGCCAGCATTACGGTCCGTTTTTCTCCCTTGTTGTAAAAATATTGCAAGGCCATTTTGATCCCTATCTCGGTAGCCGTAGAGCCATTGTCTGAAAAAAAGAGCTTTTCCTGATTATTGGGCAACACTTCCATAAGTGCCTCAGAAAGGGCAACGGCGGGTTCGTGCGTAAAGCCACTAAACACTACCTGATCTAATACCTGCATTTGCTGAGCTACACGTTGGGTAATATTCGGATTGCAATGCCCGTACATAGCTGTATACCAGGAAGCAATACCATCTATATATTCATTTCCATCCTCATCAACCAAGATGGCTCCAGATGCACTTTTAATGCCCAGCATATTGGGATGGAGCTTATGTTGTGTCAATGGGTGCCACACATACTTTTTATCTCTTTCCGAAAGTTTCTTCAAGACCACTATTTTAGGGGAACATCTAATTTTCTATCTTGCAGGGTAGGGGAAATTCCCTATGAACATGCCAGGCAAAGTTATAACATCTCTTACTCCTAACTATAAAAAACTGAACGATCGAAAGGTTTTTCTGTGGTTGGCACTTATTTCGGTCCTGATACGTTTGCCATTTTTTTTCAGGGATTATATTGACAGGGATGAGAGTACCTTTATTTTAATGGCCCAGTCATGGGTTGATGGATACTTGCCATATACCCAGTTGTGGGACCTAAAACCTCCCCTTGTTTACCTGTTTTTTGCTGCTATCATATATATTTTTGGTAAAAGTTTTATTGCTATCAGGCTTGTTGGTGCCCTGGCAGTAGCCATCATAGCCCTCTTCACCTATAAAATTGGGAAAGAGGTAAAATCTGCGGTTGTTGGCTATTGGGCAGCTATTAGCTGTGTGTATTTACTGAGCCTTTTTGGCAGCCTGCAGGGGGTGATGTCTGAGCATCTCAGCATGCTTTTTTTTATGCCTGCCCTCTTTATGCTGGTTAAGTACAGCAGCAAGAGATGGTTTTTAATTGCCGGTGTTTTAATAGGCATCTCCTTAATGATGAAGCTTAACCTTGCCTATGCTGTTCTGTGCATCGCCATATTTTTTGTTGGTCAAGGTATTGTTAAGAAACATCCCTATCAAGGGCTGCTCAAAATGACGATCATGGGATCTGGGATAGGACTTATCATTGCCCTAACAGCCATACCCTACGCCTTAGATGGTATGTTGCAGGTCTGGACAGATTCTGTGATCCTGGCGCCTTTGGCCTATGCCAAAACCCTTCAGACCTCTATCCTTAAAGTTCTTCCTTTAGGTATTCTACTACTTGCAGCTGGTGTTTTAAGCTGGAAGAAAAAGTGGCTCAACTTTAAGGATCCCTCCATATTACTACTGGTAATGGTCATTGCCGGTGTTGTATTTTCCTTTTTTAAAAGTGGAAAAGTAAACGGACATTACCTTATGCAACTCTACCCAATGTTATTGGTACTTATTGGGGTAGTCCTGACAAATTCCGTAGTTGTCAAAAGGAAATATTTTCCCATTGTTATACTCATCGCTTTATTGATACCGGTAGAATCCTACTTGGAATACTATGCGATAATTAAAAATAAAGAGACGCATGGCATCTATTTTAATGGAGAAGGAATTAGAGTGCCGGAGTATATTCTTGCCAATGAATTAGATTCTAAGGAGATACTTTTTTTTGAGTACCATATTGGATATTGGCTTCTGGATGCCTCCCCCCCATCCAAAGCGGCCACGCATCCTAGTAATATATGCAGAACCGACCTTTTCCCCTATTTCAAGAATCCAAGGAAAACTTCTATGGCTGAGTTGGAATATCTTATGGATAGTGTTCAACCTAAAACCGTCATTACGAGAATGAAAAAATCGGTGTTCGATAAGGAATTCATTGAAGAAGATGCCTATGTGAGGTCGTATCTTTCAGATCATTACAGACTTTCAACAACCTTAGATAGGGCGGAAATTTTTACGCGTTTAAAGGGCCATTAATTTTTCTCTGAATTGCGTTGCGTATTTTCTTATAACCGCGGCATCAAAACTCTGCTCCTCATTAATTCGTCCTATACATGGAATCCCCGTTTTAGATAAAATGATCTCCTCTGTGGTAGGGTGTTTATCGCCACTAAAAAGAATAGATACATTAAATCCTCTATCCTTTAGCCATCCAATAGTAAGAAGAGAATGGTTTATACTCCCCAGATAATGCCTGGAGACGATCACCACCTTATAGTTTGGTTTAATAAGATCTAGAATGGTCTCTTTTTCGTTGATAGGAACCAGAAGTCCGCCTGCACCTTCAATTACCAGATGATTGGCTGTTAGGGGTTCTTTAATTTGATCCGATAAGATTCTAATCCCATCTATTGCCGCTGCAGCATGTGGACTCATGGGTGTTTTTAGAGCATAACTATTCTCATGGATGACCGTTTTCTTATTACTGATCAATTGTGCGATCTTATGACTATCTGTATGCTCCAGGTCTCCTGCCTGAATGGGCTTCCAGTAATCTGCTTCCAGGGCTTCAGTGATTATTGCTGAGGCAATGGTCTTCCCAACTTCCGTGGAAATACCTGTAACAAAGATTCGTTTCATGGATCAGGAAGGTTGGGTGATCATCTGACAGTTCAGACATTTATATTTTTTCTTTTCGAAAAAGGGAAACAACTTATTAAAGATCCCTTTCCGGGCGTAATATACCTCTGAACGCTGTGCCTTACAATTAGGACAGGTAATAGGGTTTCCGTCATCATCTATGGCATATCTCCTGAATTCATCATAGATCGCTATGGCCTTATCCTTGTCCTTCGTATATACCTGTAGTTTTACACCACCGATAGCCTGACTTACCAAAGGATCAGTATTAAGGAAGTTTTCATCCTTTAAATACACAAAGATCCCTTCGGATTCGAGCCTGCCTTTAATTACCTGAACATCTGCAGGGAATTCAAAGGCACCAAGGGTATAGAATTTATCAGACATAAATCTCTGTATTAATGGAACTAGCCAATATACTCAATACTTCCTTTATTTCTTTCTCAGTATTATAACTATGAAGACAAAATCTCAGCCGCTCCTGGCCTTCGGGAACGGTAGGTGATAAAATAGGTCGTACATCATATCCTTTCTCCTGTAAAACAGCAGCGATCTTCTTGACTTCTGAGTTGCCCGGAACAATACAGGAATGGATTGCGGAGGTAGTTGGAATAAAGGAATTATCCAGCTTTAGATTGTATATCTCCTGATTAAAGATCCCAATATTTTCCTTCAAACCTTTCTTGCGTTCTTTCATTTCAGCAGTTTCGATCGTTCGAAAAGCAGTAAGGATAGAGGCAACGGTCATAGGTGGAAGGGCGGTTGTATAGATAAAACTTCTGGCAAAATTGAGGAGATAGCTCTTTAAATCGTTGCTTCCCAGAATGGCAGATCCCTGCACTCCCATTGCTTTTCCAAAGGTTACGATACGCGCAAACAAAACCTCGTCTCTGAATTCTTTAATGGAATGATCCTCTACGGTGCCATCTACTCCTTGTATGGAATGGGCTTCGTCCAGGATCAGTTTACATTGATATTCCTTACAAAGCGCAGTGAGTCTCTCCAGGTCCGGACTATCTCCATCCATAGAAAAGACAGATTCCGTAACTACATAGCATTCGGTCCCCTCGTCCGAATCCTTTCTAACTCTTTGAAGGACGCTGGCAAGATCATCAAGATCATTGTGTTTAAATTTCAGACTCTTGGCTGTTCCCATACGGATGCCATCGCGCATGCTGGCGTGGATATATTCATCAAAAACCACCACATCTGTCCTTTGAGGAACTGATGAAAAGAGGCCGAGGTTGGCATCGTAGCCAGAATTAAATATCAAGGCCGCATCTGCTTTATAATAATCTGCAAGATATTGCTCGGTTTCCTCGTACAAGGCACTATTCCCGGAAAGAAGCCTGGAACCCGTAGATCCATTTTGAATGATTCCACTGTCTATTAATAATTTATGGGCTTGGTGAAAAACTACCTCATCCCTGGCCATTCCCAGATAGTCGTTTGAGACAAAGTCGACTTTTTTTGAAACAGCCTGTAGCTCACGAAGTGCATTCTCTGTGCTTCGTTCCTGAAGTTTTTGATCCAATTTCTTTGGTAGCCCTCTCATGCCACAAATGTAGCATTTACAACAATAAATGCTATCTTACTTTATTGAAACAGCTACTTAAAATTCCTGTTTAACATGGCAGTTGAGTATACCCGTGTAACTAATAAAGAAGAACTGGATGAAATACTTGTGCTTCAGAAACAAAATCTTCCTACTCATCTAACGGAAAAAGAGATTGAAAAGGAAGGTTTCGTAACAATTTTACATACGTTTGATCTGTTGGAGAGAATGAATGCCGTATGTCCTCATATCATTGCAAAGGATAAAGGCAGGGTCATTGGGTATGCGCTCTGTATGCATCCCGACTTTTCTAAAGAGATCCCCATACTTTTATCCATGCTAGAACAATTGAAGGTAGTACTTCCCCATGAGGAATCTTTTATCATTATGGGACAGATCTGTATAGATAAGGCATACAGAAGACAAGGTGTTTTCAGGAGATTATATAAGACAATGAAAAAATCTCTAAGCTCAACTTTCAAATTGATCGTAACAGAAGTGGATGGAAGAAACAAAAGGTCTTTAAATGCTCATTTGGCTTGTGGATTCACTACCAAAAAAAAATACCAATCTGATGGCAGGGATTGGTATTTAATTGTACTGTAATATTTTTTAAAAAATCTAAGTCGTCAATCTACCAGGACAATTACTTTGTTATCCTTCATCTCCATAGTACCCCTGGAAATTGGCAAGGCGGTCTTTCCTTCGGTGCTTTTGATAAATTTAGAAGCGTATTCCTCAGAAATGCTAACCTCACCACCTATTTTCACATTTCCTTGCTGTAGGAGGGAAACAATGGGAGCGTGATTATCTAACACTTGAAATTCCCCATTAACACCAGGAACAGTTACTGAAGTAACCTCACCTGAAAATAGAGTGGCTTCCGGGGATACTATTTCTAAATGCATATTGTTTGCTTTCTAAATTCTACAAATGTCTAACTGTTGGGCGTTTCTTACTAAACCTCAGCCAACATTTTCTCTCCGGCCTCAATAGCCTCTTCAATGGTCCCTTTTAGGTTGAAGGCAGATTCCGGAAGGTGATCTAATTTACCATCCATGATCATATTGAATCCTTTAATGGTTTCCTTGATATCTACCAAGACTCCCGGGATTCCGGTAAATTGCTCAGCCACATGGAAAGGTTGTGAAAGGAAACGCTGTACCCTTCTTGCACGTCCTACAGCTAGTTTGTCTTCTTCAGATAATTCTTCCATTCCCAGAATGGCAATGATATCCTGAAGTTCTTTGTATCGTTGCAATAACTCTTTTACGTTTTGTGCACAATCGTAATGTTCCTTTCCTAATACTTCAGCTGTAAGGATCCTGGAGGTAGAATCTAATGGATCTACCGCAGGATAAATACCTAATTCCGCGATCTTACGAGACAATACGGTAGTAGCATCTAAGTGAGCAAAAGTAGTTGCAGGTGCCGGATCCGTTAAATCATCCGCAGGAACATACACCGCTTGCACAGAGGTAATAGATCCTCTTTTTGTAGAGGTGATCCTTTCCTGCATGGTACCCATTTCAGTAGCCAGGGTAGGTTGATATCCTACTGCAGAAGGCATACGACCTAAAAGGGCCGATACCTCAGAACCAGCTTGAGTAAAACGGAAGATGTTGTCTACGAAGAAAAGTACATCTTTTCCTTGACCTTCACCGCTACCGTCACGGAAGTATTCAGCAATGGTAAGTCCGGATAGTGCAACACGTGCACGTGCTCCCGGAGGCTCATTCATTTGTCCAAAGACAAATGTTGCTTTAGATTTTTTTAAGGCTTTCTTATCTACCTTAGAAAGGTCCCAGCCACCTTCTTCCATGGAATGAAGAAATTCATCCCCATATTTTATAATACCAGATTCCAGCATTTCTCTAAGAAGATCGTTCCCTTCTCTGGTTCGTTCACCAACTCCGGCAAATACCGAAAGACCTCCATGGCCCTTTGCGATGTTGTTGATCAATTCCTGGATCAATACGGTTTTTCCTACTCCAGCTCCTCCAAATAGACCGATCTTTCCTCCTTTTGCATAAGGCTCAATAAGATCAATTACCTTGATCCCTGTAAATAGAACTTCTGTAGAAGTAGAAAGGTCTTCAAACTTAGGCGCTTCCCTGTGTATTGGCAAGCCGTTCTTTCCTTCTTTAGGTAGATTTGGCATACCGTCTATAGCATCACCAATTACGTTGAATAATCGACCGTATACATCTTCTCCGATGGGCATTTGAATTGCCTTTCCTGTGGAAACAACGTCAACACCTCTACTCAAACCATCGGTAGAGTCCATCGAAATAGTTCTTACACTATTTTCACCAATATGAGATTGCACTTCCAGAACAAGAAGCGTTCCGTCCCTCATTGTAATTTCGAGGGAGTCATAGATATTCGGGAGTTCGGATCCCGATTCGAATTCTACGTCGATCACCGGTCCGATAATCTGAGAAACTTTGCCAGTTACTTTAGCCATTCTTCTACTATTTTATTTCGAATTAAGTGAAAATAAGTCGCGCTGATGTACTTCACTACGCGCTTTTTTCCGGCTGCAAAGATATGTTTTTACATTTGAAAAAGGAATCGTTTAGACCAATTTTTTGTACAAAAAAAGCACTGGCTTCCCAGTGCTTTTTTCTTTATGAATTAGTTCGTTTATGGATTAACTGTCCAGGATACATAGAAAATAGATCCAACGCCACCGGTTCCTACGGCAGAGAAATATTCCTGCCCAAGGATGTTAGAACCTCCTACTTTAAAAATTGATTTGATATCCGGCACGGAATAGTTGATCTGAGCATCGAGAACAGTGAATGATGGTAATTGTCCGTCAGCAAATGTCGCCTGCCAGAAATAGGTATCGCTCCAGCGGTAGTTTACGTTAAAGCCAAAATTCTCAAATAATTCTGTATTACCAAACGAAGCTTTCACCTTGTGATTTGGTGTATTAAAATTAGTCCTGAAATCGGGGAATGCCGCCTGGTCAAAATCGATTTCCGAATAGGTATAGTTTACACCAAGATCAAAATTTCCAAGGACTTTCATATCTACTCCAATAGTGGCACCATAGGAATTGATATCGGCCAATGAATTAGTATAGGTTTGATAAGCCTCTAAAATCACCATTTTGCAAAGCCAAAAGTGACAGAGCAGTTGTCGCCAACCGTGCCATACAATGGAACCACTACCGTTGTATTAGAAATAAAGTTCTTATACTGGTTATAATATCCGCTAAGATCAATAGTTACTTTTCCAAATTGGGCTCTATACCCAGCTTCAAACGCAGTAATCTCTTCAGGTTTTACCACTGGAGTAATTACGGCCTTGGCGCACCTGCATTTACAGAAGCGAAAGAGAACGCATTCTCATAAGCTGCCCTTCCTACAACCGTTGCTGTACTTGATCCTGTAATCGTTTGACCAGCGTCACTTAACGGAACGGTTCTGATATCTCTGTCCAGGTTACCGGGGCGGACCCTACCAATATTGCCTACACCGGCATCCAACCCTATAAAAAGATCCTGGGTGGTAGGGTTTCGAAATCCCTGTTGTGCAGAGATCCTGAAGTTCTGGTTTCTTTTTTCCCCGGCTGTATAGGCAAATGACACCCGTGGTGAGAAGAAGCCGTCATAGAATTCATTCTTGTCATACCGCACAGAGCCGGTAAATTTTAGCCGTTCCTCAAGGAACTTCTTTTGAAGCTGCATATAGGCACCGTACTCATTATAACTAATAGGCCCATCTATGTCGGTAAAAATAGTTCCATTAGAATTTAATTCGTATTCCCTGAAAGAACCGCCGATCTGTATGTCGGCAAAGTCTCCGGTAAGGTGGGAAAAGTTATAATTGGCATCCATGTGCCGCAATTTTGTATTATCAATAAATTTTGAACCTGTCAGTAAATCACCATCTGCAGTTACCTGATTAAAGGCATTCTGAAATTGTGGTGTACCGGGTAAAAATCGACCCGTATCGGCTGCTTGCCTGGCGCGGCATGTGCAGTTGCATCATCTAATAAGACCCCGGTCCCTACTCCCAGACCGGGCTCCAATATACGTTGCCACATATTCTCCAAACCATTCTTCATCACTTTTCCAACGACGGTTAATATTAAGAGCTGTAAAACGGGTGTCGTAAGAATCTCCGGAGTTTTCAGAGGTAATATACCCTCTTAAGAAGAAGTTTTTGTTTCTGAACTCCAACTTATGTTGTTGCAAAATAAAATTCTTGATGGCGTACCTACTGGCACCCTGGTAAATTGTATTTCCGCGTCCTACTCTACCATTATAGATAATTTCAAAATCGTCTGCAAAAGGTCTGTAGTGTACCGAGAAATCAGTTTTGACACTCTCGGCTCCGTAATTGGCCAGATCAATTTCATCATAACCTGTCCTGCTTACTCTTGCAGAGCCCAAGGGTTCCAGATGGCAATCCTGCCAGATGGATCAAAAGGCAGGAAAACGGTGAAATCATCCCCATAAACATTAAGGCCATTGTATGCAGGGTCTGCCGTGTAGCGCCGGGGTTTGATAAATCATCTGTTCTGTTGGCATGCCAATCTTCTCCTTTTAAAAAAGAGAAATTAGCTTTTACCGCTAGCTTATCGCTAAAGGCATGAGCTGCTCTGATCCCAAAATCGTAATAGTTATTATCCCCGGCAGCTTCCTGAGAAGTGATCCCTGTTTTAAAATACCCACTGATCCCCTGGTAATCGAAGGGGCTTTTGCTCCTCATAAAAAGGATACCATTAAAGGCACCTGCTCCATATAAGGCAGAAGAGGCACCAGGTAATATTTCAACACTTTGTACTTCCAGTTCAGACATCCCAACCAGGTTACCCAAGACAAAATTAAGTCCGGGTGCGGAGTTGTCCATCCCATCTACCAATTGAAGGAAGCGAGTATTGGCGAAGGTTGCAAACCCCCTGGTATTGATAGATTGAAAGGTTAAACTGTTGGTATTGATATCTACTCCTTTTAAATTTTGTAGTCCGCCATAAAAGGATTCTGCGGCGGTATTTTTTATTTCTTTTAGTCCGAACCGTTCCACAGTTACCGGAGATTCAAATAAGCGTTCCGGAGTTCTGGATGCTGAAACAACGATCTCATCGAGGATTGTTGAAGATTCCTGTAAGACAATGACCAATGTCTGATTATTGCTGGTAATCTGGGCTGTTGCTTCGGAATACCCAATACTGGTTATTCGAATGACAAAAGGTGGAGTTTGAGTTGTTCCTAACACAAAATTTCCGTCAAAATCTGCAACTGTTCCAGTGGTTGTGCCTATAATGATGATGTTAGCACCCGGAACCGGTACTCCATTGTTATCATTAACTGTTCCCTGGATTGTTGTTTGTGCAAAACTTCCTATCCCTATAAGAAGGAAGCATAAAAAGAGTAGTGTTCTCATTCGTCTTGGTTCTTAATTATTGAGAGCAATTTAGCGTTTTTTTTGGACGGTAGAATAGGAATTTCAAAAAAAGGTGTAGGAAGAATTGACATATTGCAAAAGTGAGTGCCTTCTTATTGTGATATCCTTAGAAAAACAATGTCAATAAAAGGCAAGAGGTACATAATATATAGGCACCAAATGACATGGTTCCTGGCAAAAGGATCTTATAAAATTTAAAAGAGATGTAGAAGTGCTACTCTACGGTAACAGATTTAGCCAAATTACGTGGTTGGTCCACATTACACCCTCTCATTACCGCAATATGGTATGAAAGAAGTTGAAGGGGGATGGTAGTTAATAAGGGCGTAAGGCATTCGAAGGTCTCAGGTACCTCAATGACATGGTCTGCCAATTCTCGTACCTGTTCATCTCCTTCCGTTACGATCGCAATGATCTTTCCTTTTCTTGATTTTATCTCCTGAATGTTGCTAACCACTTTTTCGTAGTGACCTTTTTTAGTAGCGATCACAAATACGGGCATTTGTTCGTCGATCAATGCAATAGGACCGTGTTTCATTTCAGCTGCAGGATAGCCCTCAGCGTGTATGTAACTTATCTCCTTTAATTTTAGAGCTCCTTCCAGTGCCACCGGGAAGTTATATCCTCTGCCTAAATAGAGACAATTCTCTGAATCTTTGTAAACATCGGCAATGATCTCTACCAATGGATTTGCTTGCAAGGCTTTTTCTACCTTGGATGGAATGTTTTCTAATTCGGTCAGAATTTCATGGTATTTAGGTTCTGACATTTCCCCTTTTTCCTTGGCAAGCTTTAAGGCTATTAAAGTAAGGATGGTGATCTGAGTGGTAAATGCCTTTGTAGATGCCACTCCAATTTCCGGTCCGGCGTGGGTATATGCCCCTGCATGAGTTTCACGTGCAATAGAAGATCCAACCACATTACAAACCCCAAATACAAATGCACCGTTTTCCTTGGCCAATTTAATGGCGGCCAGGGTATCTGCAGTTTCTCCAGATTGAGAAATAGCAATAACCACATCTTTATTGGTAATAACCGGATTTCGATATCTAAATTCAGAAGCATACTCCACCTCTACAGGTATGCGTGCCAGGTCTTCAAAGATATACTCTGCTACAAGGCCCGCATGCCACGAAGTACCGCATGCCACAATAATAATTCTGTTGGCGTTGAGGAATTTCTCAAGATTATCATCTATCCCAGACATTTTAATAAGGCCCTGGTCTGCCAATAATCTACCTCTATAGGTATCCTTTATAGCTCTTGGTTGCTCATAGATCTCTTTTAACATAAAGTGATCATAGCCTCCTTTTTCGATCTCTTCCAGGTTAAGCTGAAGTTCCTGGACCATGGGATAGGCTACCGCATCGTCTTTTATCTTGCGTAGTTTTATCTCTTTTCCGGGACGTATGACCGCCATTTCCCCATCTTCCAGGTAGACCGCATTGTTGGTAAATTCAATAAAGGGAGAAGCATCTGATGCTATAAAGAACTCCTTATCTCCAATACCTATGGCCAGTGGACTTCCCAGCTTGGCTACTACGATCTCGTCTGGTTTTTGTTTGTCAAAAACTGCAATGGCGTAAGCTCCAATTACCTGATTAAGGGCAATCTGAACTGCCTTCCCTAATTTTACATTTTCCTTTTTCTTAACCTCTTCTATTAAATTGACCAAGACCTCGGTATCCGTATCGGATTCGAAGACATAGCCCCTTTTTTTCAATTCGGTTTTTATAGATCCATAATTCTCAATGATCCCGTTGTGAATAATGACGAGGTTGCCGGAATTTGAATAATGTGGATGTGAATTTACATCGTTGGGAACACCGTGAGTTGCCCATCTTGTATGTCCTATTCCAAGGGTGCCGTTAATAGAAATATCCCTTTCAGATTTATTTCTCAGATCCTCAACCTTTCCTTTGGTTTTAGACATATTGATCTGATTTCCATCATACAAAGCGATCCCGGCGCTGTCATACCCTCGGTACTCCAGCCGTTGTAATCCTTTCATAATAATGGGATAAGCTTCCCTGTAACCAATATACCCTACAATACCACACATAGAATTTTGAAATTAAGCTTTTTTATAGAACGTAAATTTACAAGAAGTCTTGAAAATAATATCGTTTTCAGGTTATATAACGTGTATTATCCGCAACTGGTATGGTGTACCCTTATTAATTGGCCTCTGTATAGTAGATTTCCAGTTTGAGTTTCTTCTCCTCCGGTACACCCGTTGCGCTTCCATACAGTACTGTGCTTAAAGGTGTTATATTGGAAGCCACCGGTAATTTCTTTTCTGCGTTCCCACTTAGGACAGCTGTTGAAACACCCGATAAACGAATATCTGGTGAAATAGTAAGTCCCAATGTAGCATTGGTAGAATCTCGAAGGATCAGATTATTGATATGGTCTGTTATACGAATAGTATACTTAATTCCCAGATTGTTTTCCTCTTGAAGGAAAGCATCATAATCCAGATAGACCCCAAAACGAGAATCGGCTATCGAATTTTCATTGGCCGGGTTGTATAATGGTTGGTTATTTTCCGCATTATACATATATAAACGAATGGGTTCTGGGATACCCCCAACGGCATCTATTGCCTCCCTGTCTACATAGAATACAAGATTGGCTTCATTGATGATCCAATTCTTTGATTTTATATCATTTATGATTGTTTCACCATTACTATCATCAAAAAGCTTGATCTCGGCATAAGTACCAGGTCCTCCTTTAAGATAGATCACGGAGGCATTTGTACCATTATCGAGATTATCAGCGACTTCCATAGGGTAAGCATCGGCAATAATTGTATTTACGGCATTTCCCTGAATAGGTGCATTTCCTTGGCCTGTGATAAAACTTAAGGTGTATTCACGCTCGCCTTTTTCCATCACTTCATCTACAATTCTGTCGTATTCATAACTAATTGTGATGTTCGCATTACGAATGTCGAGTAGCAACATTATATCATCGGTAAGGGGAGTTATAGATAAGTGCAAGCCACGTAAGAAATTCTTAAAATTGGAGTTACTGATCAGTTCTGACATACCCTCCTTATCCATAATATTAGTTTGAAAAAAGGAAAGATCCAGGGGAACCCGGATTCCTGGTTCTATTACCTGAGGCGAATCCAAAGACTCGTCCTCCTCCGTTTCAGGATCATCTTCGGCAAAAATAAGTGTTTGTACATCCGTTATTTGAACAGGACCTTCAAAAAGAACATCTGAAACAAAAGAGGGGGCAAACTCCTGGGATGAGTAATATTCTTGAGACTCCAGAAAGTTTGAATTCGGATCAAGATCGCGAAGGAAAAAAGTAGAGCGTTCTACCTTAAAGGTGAAAGGCGCCTCACGGTTCCCATAAATACTGTCTAAGTCTCTTTTTACAGGGAACCTGTTAGGCAGGGTGCTGTCATCTTCATCATCCAAAATACCATCTCCATCAGTATCCTGATTTAGTGGATCAGAACCAGCTAAGCGTTCCTCATTATCCGTAAGTCCATCCCCGTCACTGTCACTATCTGGGTCTTCTGGATCTAAATCAAATTCATTGGCTACCCCATCTAGGTCTGTATCAGAATTACTATTTCTCAGATAAGGGATATACAATATAACTTCTGTAACCGTTTCATTTTCTTCTATAGTAGCCTCAATATCATCCGTTTCTGAGATGTCTTCTGTACTTTGAGGATAATTCCCGAAAGCAGGATTCCCTGCGCCCCCTGAAAGAGATAGTTGAGAAGTTATACTCGCTGTTGTTCTTCCGTAAATTGGATCATTAAAAACACCTATTTGGTATATGGGAAGTTTATTGGTCTGTACGGCTTCTATGTTTTTGTTAAATGCAAAGACATCATATACCGCCTTATCTGATCTAAAGGGATTTTCGTCAATGACGCCATTCCCTATGGTGGTTACATCTTCTTCACAAGAAGAGATCACAAGTAGCAAAAGTGTTCCTAAAATAGCAGGAGCAATACCTCTAGATAAAAATCGCATGGAGCTTAATTTAAAACTTCAGTGTTATAAAAATTAGCATACGCCTCTTCAAATTCTTGAAGTGAAACATATGGCAACACAGGTTTTTGAAGGTTATTGATGTGTGAAAGCAGATCTTCCGAAATGCCTTCAGTGGCTAAAATTACAGCATCCGCGTAATTCACCCCTATTTTTAACAAATTATTATAGGTAGGATCTTTCAGCAATGAAACAGCGTCTTCAGGAACGCCATCAAATATTACCTTTTTTATTAAGTCCTTATTCAAGGAGCCTTCGAAGCTTTTACCATAGACGGATATCACAATTTTACTATCAGCAAAAAGTGGTTCGTCTGCGTATAATTTTTTTAAATAGAGTGGAAGTAATGAGGCTAACCAGCCGTGAACATGGATAATATCCGGGATCCAATTCAGTTTTTTTACGGTTTCTACTACTCCTTTTGCAAAAAATATGGCGCGCTCATCATTATCTGCAAACAACTCACCATTCTCATCTGTAAAAGTTGCTTTCCTCTTAAAATACTCTTCATTGTCTATAAAATAGACTTGTATTCTTTCTTTAGGTATAGATGCCACCTTTATGATTAAGGGCATATCCATATCATTGATCACCAGGTTCATACCAGACAATCTGATCACCTCATGTAATTGATGTCTTCGCTCATTAATATTGCCATACCGGGGCATAAAAATCCGAATCTGACCTCCATTGCTATTCACCATTCTTGGTGCTTCGTAAGACATTAGGGATACTTCATTCTCTGGTAGGTAGGGCACTAATTCTGAAGATACAAACAATATCTTTTTACCATTCATACAGGTCGTCTTTTATTTATCGCAGAAACGTAGCTGCAAAATTACAAAAATTATACAGATTAGCAGTAATTATAGTAAGTTTGCTCGCTTTTTAAATTTAGGTATGAAGCTAATTTTTGACAAGAAAGGATTACAATCTTGTTTGAGTTCTCATGAAGATGAGCCTGGAATGCTGGGTTTGGTGCCTACCATGGGCGCCTTGCATGAAGGACACCTAAGTCTTGTTAGGCAAGCCTTATCTGAAAACTCCAGGGTGGTGGTTAGTATTTTTATCAACCCAACTCAGTTTAATAATCCAGAAGATCTAAAAAAGTATCCTAAGACCCTGGAAGCCGACATGGCCTTATTACAAGGCGTTAGCGACGAAATTATCGTCTTTGCACCAACTGTTTCTGAATTATACACCCAGAATATTTCTTCAAAAAACTACTCCTTTAATGGGCTGGATAAGGTTATGGAAGGAGCATTTAGAGAAGGTCATTTTAATGGGGTAGCTACCATCGTCGAAATACTACTAGACCTTGTTAGACCAGACAGGGCCTATTTTGGAGAGAAAGACTTTCAGCAGCTGCAGATCGTGAGAAAATTAGCCAATGAACTAACTTTTAAGGTAAAGATTGTAGGCTGTCCTATTGTCAGGGAGCCTCACGGACTGGCCATGAGTTCCCGCAACCAACTGCTGTCCAAGCCCATGCGTCAAAGAGCCGGTATCATATTTAAGACCTTACAAACAGCTCAGCGTATGTTTGGCACAAAAAATGCTACTAAGATAGTAGCATATGTGAACAGTGTTTTTGCAGAAGAGGCAGATCTGGAGCTGGAATATTTTCAGATCGCCGATGTAGAAACGCTAACGCCTATGCAGAGAAAACAAGACAATATAAAATACAGAAGCTTTATTGCCGTTTATGCTGAAGGCGTACGCCTCATTGACAATATCGCTATGAATTGATTACTTTTGCACCATGAAAATTGAAGTTGTAAAATCAAAGATACACCGGGTAAAAGTTACCGGAGCTGATCTCAATTATATAGGTAGCATTACCATAGATGAAGATCTTATGGATGCGGCCAATATCATTCGGGGAGAAAAAGTCCAGATCGTAAACAATAATAATGGAGAACGATTGGAAACCTATGCTATTCCCGGTCCGCGAAATACAGGTGAACTTACCTTAAATGGCGCTGCGGCCAGAAAAGTAGCTGTTGGTGATATCCTTATCCTTATTACCTATGCCTGGATGGAACTTGAGGAGGCCAAAATTTTTGAGCCTTCCATGATTTTTCCAAATGAAGAGAACAATCTTTTAACCTAAACCTTGAGCACTCGCTTAAAAAAACTCTTAAAAATCATTATCCCGATTTTACTTGGGGTTTTTTTGGTTTGGTATTCCTACAGCAGTACTAGTCCTGAAAACAGGAAGGAGATCTTTAAATACATTCGGGAAGCCGACCTTTTTTGGGTAGGCATTTCCATTGTAATAGGCATTTTAAGTCATGTTTCCAGGGCCGTGCGATGGAATTTCTTGTTGGAGCCCTTGGGGTATAAACCTAAGATCCGCAATAATATCTTCTTTATTTTAATGGCCTATTTTGCCAATTTGGGCATTCCGAGATCTGGAGAGATACTACGGGCAACTGCATTGGCTACCTATGAGAACGTTCCATTTCAAAAAGGATTTGGGACCATTGTAACGGAGAGAGTGATCGATCTATTGATGCTGCTCCTTATCATTTTTATAGCCCTAATCTTGCAAACCGATATCATATTGGGTTACCTTAAGGCTAATGGAATAGGACTTACTGCTACGCTATTGTTAGTTGGAGCCGGTGTGTTTTTTCTCTTTCTTTTTCTTGCTTTTTTACGCCGATCCACTTCAAGGCTCGCCATTAAGCTTAAAGATCTTGTAAAGGGCTTGTTAGATGGGATACTAAGTATCTTCAAAATGAAAAAGAAATGGGCTTTCATTTTTCATACCTTCTTTATTTGGGGGGCCTACATTGCCATGTTTTGGGTCATAAAATTTACGGTTGCCGAAACCATGTCCCTTTCCATCTCAGAATTGTTAGTGGGCTTTATAGCAGGCGCCTTTGCCATGTCTACAACCAATGGCGGCATAGGTTTGTATCCTATCGCCGTGAGCAAATCACTCGCCATATTTGGTATTAGTGCCGTCTCCGGTGATGCGTTTGGTTGGATCATGTGGATCTCACAAACACTGATGGTAGTTGTCTTTGGTGCAATATCTTTTCTACTCTTACCGTTATTGAACAGGAACCGATAGGCTTCCCTTAATCAATAAAACAAACCTAATGAGAATTGTAGTATCCATGGTACTTGTGGTGTTCATCGCCCAGGTTTCCATAGCACAGGTTACCAATGAGATCTTTCAATCATTTAAATTGCAGGAAAGGCGCAATGTTTCCTATTATTTTCCGGAGGATTATACCCCGGAAAAAAAATACCCCTTAGTAGTAGTTCTGGATGCCGAGTATCTGTTTGATCAGGTAGTCGCTAATGCTAAATTCTATAGCAGATTTGAAGGAATGCCAGAGGTAATTGTAGTGGGAATTGAACAAAGTAAGAACGATCTTCGGTGGGATGATTGTGCCTATGAGGAAGGCTCCGGGCTGCCAACTGAGAAGGGAAAACAATTCTATGAATTTTTAGGAATGGAGATCATTCCTTATCTGGATCTAAATTACAATACCGCCCCTTTCAGAATGTTCATTGGTTATGATATCACAGCCAATTTTGGCAATTACTACCTTTTTAAAGATCGTTCCTTTTTTAGCGCCTTTATTAGTATTTCTCCGAGTTTGGCGCCCGAAATGGAAAATAGGGTGCCGGAAAGGCTGATGGCCATGGAACAGCAGATCTTTTATCATCTTATTTCTGAAGGTGGAAATAGTGCTGATAATGCTATGGTTAAACAACTAGATAAGAACCTAAAAGGCATAGATAAGCCTACGATACACTATTCATTCGATGAATATCCTGAGGCCAATGAGGTTTCTATTGTCACCTACGGTCTCGGAAAGGCATGGGAACAAATGTTTGAGATCTTTAAACCCATTAGTCCAAAAGAATACAAAGAAAAAATACTGACCTCCGAAGAACCCGTTTTCAAATATTTGGAAGACAAGTATGCTATGATAGAAGAACTGTTCGGTTTCCAAAAACAGGTGAGCCTCAACGATATAATGGCTATCTACGCTGCCAGCAGAAAAAAAGATGACTATGAAGCTTTAAAACCTCTGTCTGAACTTTGTAAAAAACAATACCCGGAAACCATGCTAGGTTTCTTCTTTGAAGGCGAATATTACGAGGAATTAGGAGAAGGAAAAAAAGCCCTGCGTACTTTTGAAAAGGCTTTTGGCATGCAGGAAATCGATTTTCTGACCAAGGAATTGGCTCTAGAAAAGATAGATGCTATAAAAGCCGATTTCGGATACTAGTTCTCCAAAAAGTTGCTGTATACATATCAAACGCCTTGCTTATTAATAGCAGGGCGTTTCTTTTGTTTTTAGATGGAACCATAATATCTTTAGCCAGATCATGGCTAAAACTAAAACCGCTTTCTTTTGCCAAAACTGTGGCACCCAATATGCAAAATGGGCAGGGCAATGCAGTGCCTGCAAAGAATGGAATACCATCGTAGAAGAACTCATACAGAAGGAAGATAAATCTACCTGGAAAACAAAGGTCAATGGCAGCACAAAGGCAGCTAAACCTTTATCAATTGCAGAGATCAGTACTGACAAGGAAGAGCGCTTGGATGTAAAAGACCAGGAGTTTAACCGAGTTCTTGGTGGTGGCTTAGTTCCCGGATCCCTGGTTTTGCTGGGTGGAGAACCCGGCATAGGAAAAAGTACGCTATTGTTGCAGATTGCCCTAAAACTCCCTTACAAAACCCTCTACGTTTCCGGGGAAGAAAGTTTGAAACAAATAAAAATGCGTGCAGACCGGCTCTATCCCGGTTCAAATTCTTGTTATATTTTAACGGAGACCAAGACCCAACAGATCTTTCAGCAGATAGCAGCCCTTGAACCAGATATTCTGGTTATAGATTCTATTCAAACACTGCACTCAGACTATATTGAGTCGTCTGCAGGAAGTATTTCCCAGATAAGGGAATGCACGGCAGAACTCATCAAATTTGCAAAAGAGACCAATACACCTGTCATCCTGGTAGGTCATATAACCAAAGACGGATCCATCGCAGGGCCCAAGATCCTGGAGCATATGGTAGATACCGTCCTGCAATTTGAAGGCGACCGTAATTATATGTATCGCATTCTAAGAGCACTAAAGAATAGGTTTGGCTCCACTGCTGAATTGGGCATTTATGAAATGCAGGGCGATGGGCTCAGAGAAGTGAGTAATCCGTCTGAGATCCTGATTTCAAAAAATGAAGATCATCTGAGTGGCACCGCCATAGTGGCTACCCTGGAAGGAATGCGACCTTTATTGATTGAGATACAAGCCCTTGTAAGTTCTGCCGTTTACGGCACCCCTCAACGCACTACTACTGGTTTTAACAGCAAGCGACTAAACATGCTTTTGGCTGTTCTGGAGAAACGTGCCGGATTCAAATTAGGGGCTAAGGATGTATTTCTGAACATTACCGGAGGAATTACGGTAGATGATCCTGCAATAGACCTTGGCGTAGTGGCTGCAGTTCTGTCGAGCAATGCAGATATTCCAATAGAAAAAGGAGTCTGTTTTGCAGCCGAAGTTGGTTTAGCCGGAGAAGTAAGACCTGTTCGCAGAGTGGATCAACGTATCCTGGAAGCTGAAAAATTAGGCTTTACCAGCATTTTTGTCTCCAAAAACAATAAAATAGGCCTTAAAAATCCTTCTATCAATATTATGAAGGTATCCCGTATTGAGGAAGTGGTGAGTAAGTTGTTCGGATAACACTTCAAATTATACTATTTTTAAGTACACATTAAATCGTAAACCAAATGAAAAAATTTCTTGTCCTATTGATCCTTTCTATTGTTGTGATTGGCTGTAAACAAGCCCAGGAAACCACCTCATTTGAAAATGCGGAAGGTGAAATGGAATACTTGAGTTTTGAGGGGAGAGACGACCAATTTACAGGCGGAATAAAGATGATCCCGATTACTACCCCAAAAGGAACTTTTAAGGTATGGACCAAAAGAGTGGGCAACAATCCTACCAAAAAGGTATTACTTCTTCACGGTGGACCCGGAATGACCCATGAATTATACACTTGTTTTGATGGGTATTTCCCTCAGGAAAGTATTGAATATATCTATTACGATCAATTGGGTTCTTATTACAGCGACAAGCCAGATGATTTGGATCTGTGGACAAAAGAACGCTTTGTAGAAGAGGTAGAGCAGGTACGCCTGGCGCTTGGCCTGGATGCTTCCAATTTCTACCTGCTTGGTCAATCCTGGGGTGGTATGCTTGCCATGGAATATGCCCTTAAATACCAGGATAACCTAAAAGGTTTGGTGATATCTAATATGATGAGCAGCATTCCTGAATATAACTTGTATGCTCAAAATGTATTGGGGCCTCAAATGGATCCTGCTATCTACAAAGAAATAAAGGACATGGAAGAAGCCGAAGATTTCGAGAATCCAAAATATGGCGATTTACTCTTTCAATATTATTATACGGAACATGTGCTCCGCATGCCCCCGGATGAATGGCCTGAGGCCGTAATGCGCAGTTTAACTCACGCTAACAACCAGGTGTATGTACATATGCAGGGATACAGTGAATTTGGGATCACCGGAAACGCTACCCTCAAGGATTGGGATGTGAAGGAAAGACTTAAAGAAATAAAGGTTCCTACCTTAGTAATTGGCGCCAAATACGATACAATGGATCCGGCTCATATGGAGTGGATGTCCAAAGAAGTACAACAAGGACGTTATCTGTACTGCCCCAATGGGAGTCATTTATCTCAATACGACGATCAAAAGAACTACTTCAATGGGGTAATTCAATTCATTGATGATGTGGATCAAAAAAATTTCTAATTAAGGCGCCGGATCTGGGTTCTTATTGTGGATGGCCTCTATCTCTTTTAGTAATTCGTCCGTTAAGTTTAGCTCTATACTGCTAATATTCTCCTTTAATTGCTCCATTGAGGTAGCCCCAATGATATTACTTGTTAAAAAGGGTCTTGAAGTGACAAATGCCAATGCCATCTGAGGGAGGGAGATTCCGTGTTTATTTGCCAGGTCCTGATATTTTTGAGTGGCTTTAAGCGCAATTTCATTGCTATATCTTTTATAGGCCGGAAAGAGTGTAATTCGGGCATTAGCCGGTTTTGCACCTCCCAGATATTTCCCGCTTAATACTCCAAAACCTAAAGGAGAGTAGGCCAAAAGGCCTAATTTTTCTCTGATGGAAATCTCTGATAGCCCCACTTCAAATGATCTGTTTAGTAGGCTGTACGGGTTTTGAATAGTGATCATTCTGGGTAAACTTTTGTGTACCTTACTCTCCTCCAAAAAACGCATGGCGCCCCAGGGGGTTTCATTAGACAAGCCAACATGACCTATTTTCCCCTCCTTGATCAGTTCCCTTAGCGTTTCCAAAACCTGATGAATATTATCTTGCCAAAAATCAGAAAGATCATGGGAATATGCGCGTTTGCCAAAATAATTAGTGGATCGTTCCGGCCAATGCAATTGATACAGGTCTATATGGTCTGTTTGCAGTCGTTCTAAGCTACCGTTCACCGCCTCTATTAGCGACTCTTTTTTGAATCCTGTGGTACGGATAAACTTCGTGAAATTCGCTTTCCCGGCGATCTTTGAGGTCAGGACTATCTTGTCTCGTTTCCCGGTCTTTTTAAACCAACTACCAATGATCTTTTCGGTTAAGGCATATCTGTCCGGATGCGCTGGGATTGGATAGAGTTCGGCCGTATCAAAAAAGTTAATTCCCTGTTCTACCGCATAGTCCATTTGCTCGTGACCTTCGGCTTCTGTATTCTGGCGTCCCCAGGTCATAGTCCCCAAACAAATTTTACTTACTTCCAGGGTGGAATGAGGCAGCGTAGTATAGATCATTCTCAAAGATTTGTATTAATGGCTGCAAAGGTAGTCATAGGATGTTCAAATGAAAACTAAGTGCTTTCTAATTCTACCAGGATTGGGCAATGATCGCTGTGTTTTGCCTTGGAAAGGATAACCGATCTTTTGAGTTGATCTTCCAAAGGCCTGCTTACCATTCCATAATCTAGGCGCCAACCTTTGTTATTATTTCTGGCATTGGCTCTATAACTCCACCAGGTGTATTGGTGAGGCTCCTGGTTAAAATGACGAAAACTATCAATAAATCCACTTTCCATAAAGTTCCCTATCCACTCGCGTTCAACAGGTAAAAAGCCTGAAACATTTTTATTGCGTATCGGATCATGAATGTCGATCGCCTGGTGACAAATATTGTAGTCCCCAAGAATGATCAGGTTGGGATAGTCCTTTTTAAGCTCATTGATATAATTCTGAAAATCGGCCATATACTGCAGCTTATGATCTAGCCTGGCGAGATTGGTTCCTGAAGGAAGATATAGGCTCATTACAGACACCCCATTAAAATCGGCTCGCAAATTGCGGCCTTCAAAATCCATATAATCAATCCCGGTGCCAAACTCAATATGATCCGGTTCTTTCTTAGAAAGGATAGCCACCCCGCTATAGCCTTTCTTTTCGGCACTATACCAATAATGATATGGATACCCAGCTTCTTCAAACAGCGAAAGATCCAGCTGTTCTTTCATAGCCTTTATTTCCTGCAGGCATACAACATCCGGATCTACACTTTGCAGCCAATCCAAAAACCCTTTGTTTACAGCGGCCCGTATTCCATTAACATTATATGAGACGATCTTCATACCCTCAATTTTGCCCGAAAATAAAGAATGTTTATAACAGAAGGAAACCAGAGGCCATATTGTTCAATGGTAACCCATGAATTAAAATGCCTAATTATTTTTGGTTTTAGTTGATTTTTTGATGCTATCTTTCATGATTCAAAATTGAACTTGATGAAAAGATTCTTTTCCCTTTGTACCCTGTTATTTTTATTTGGCAATACGCTACTGTCTCAGGAAGTACAACAAGATGAAACAGACAGAGATGAATTAAAGATCAATGTCTTTAATTTGATCGCCTTTAAATATTTGGACGGTGCTTATGAAAGAATAATTGATGAAGAATCATCCTTCGGATTTGGGGTTTTGATCAATGCAGGGAATGATGACGACATTTTTGACTACTATAGACAATTCTCTGTTACCCCTTATTATCGACGATATTTTTCAAAGGGTTATGCCAGCGGATTTTTTGTGGAAGGATTTGGCATGTTGAATTCAGGAGAACAGGATATTTATACTTTCGACGATATAACTTTCGAATCTGAAAGAACAGGTGAAAATTATACAGATTTTGCCCTGGGAATTAGCGTAGGCGGAAAATTTATCTCAAAAAAAGGGTTTATTGCAGAAGTCTACGGAGGTATTGGGCGTAATTTTTTTAGCACCGACTTTTCCCCTGAGGTTGTTGCAAGGGGCGGTGTTTCGCTTGGCTTTAGGTTTTAATCGCTACTTTTGATGTCTTTAAATTCAAGGATGAAAAGATATCTTGGAAGCTATTTTATAGTACTAAATACCTTATTATGTGTTGCCCAGACACCAACCACACAAGATAGCGTTACCGTTCTCAAGGAAGTTCTTCTCTTGGAAGAGCTACGAGAAAAGCAAACTACCGGCATTGTACCTTCACAGATCATAGGGGATAAGATATTTGATAACTTTAGTCCTATAGATGCCGTTTCAGCCATTAACCAGATTCCCGGGGTCTATGTGCTATCCGGTGCCTTAAACACCAACAGAATTACCATTAGAGGTATTGGAGCACGCACCTTATTTGGCACGGACAAACTTCGCATGTATTACAATGAGATTCCGGTGACCAATGGAAGCGGATTTTCCACCATTGAAGCCTATGATCTTGAAAATATAAGTCAGGTTGAAGTTGTCAAAGGACCCAAAGCAACAGATTTTGGCACCAACCTTGGAGGAGCCATCTTGCTGAGCACCAGGGAGGCGCTGGGAAATAGCAGTACCCTTTCGAACAATACAACCATTGGCTCTTATGGCTTGTTTAAGAATAACCTTTCGTTTAGACATGCAGATCAGGGATTATCCATCGCTCTGAACTATGATCATTTGGACACAGATGGCTATCGGGAAAATAACAGTTTCCAAAGAGATGGACTACTGCTAAATACCACCTATCAAATAGATCCAGAAAATAGAATAAGCCTGTTGGTCAATTATATTGACTACACGGCTCAGATCCCCAGTTCTTTGGGGATAACCGCATTTAATGAAGACCCAACACAGGCCGCCTTTACATGGGCAGCATCTAAAGGATATGAGGCTAATAAATACACCCTCGTAGGGGCAAATTATGAACATACTTTTTCGTCCAATTTTAAAAATACTACCAGCATTTTTTATACCTACCTGGACCATTATGAAGCCCGTCCTTTTGGTATCCTGGATGAATACACCAATGGTTTTGGGTTTCGAACACGCTTTATTGGGGAGATAGACCTTTTTGGTATACAAACCGGGTATTCTTTAGGGACGGAATTGTTTAAGGACGAATATACCTGGGATGAATATGAAAATCTGTATGCAGAAAACGATGGGGATGGAAGTCTGCAAGGTGAGCAGTTTGAGGATAATAAAGAATTCCGTACTCAGCTAAATACATTTGGAACCCTAAATATGGCCTTGTTCGAAAAAGTAAATCTTCAGCTTGGCCTTAATATAAATAAGACACAGTACGATTTCAGGGATCTTTTTAACGAAGGTGATGCCAACCAGAGTGCAGATCGAAAATTCAAGACCATTGCCCTTCCCAGTATCAATGTTAACTACCGTTTTACAAATTATCAATCTGTTTATGCTAACATTAGCAGAGGCTTTTCCAACCCAACTGTAGAAGAGACCCTTACTCCGGACGGGGTTATCAATCCTGATATTGCTCAGGAAACAGGGACAAATTACGAGCTTGGATCACAACTCTTTTTACTGAAAAATAAGCTCCACCTGCTTGTTGCTGTATATCAAATGGAAGTGAGGAATCTATTGGTGGCCGAGAGAATAGGAGACGATCAATTTGTTGGAAGAAACGCAGGGAAAACTAGACATCAGGGTCTGGAGGCCGCAATTAATTATCGATGGGATCTCGCTTCCGGAATAAGGATAACTCCCTTTGTTAACTACACCTATAACCAACATAGCTTTGTTGAATTTGTAGATGGCGACGATGACTTTTCAGGAAATCCACTAACCGGTGTTCCAAAACACAGATTGAACAGTGGCTTGCAATTACAATTAAAGGATCATTTGTTTTGGAATACCACTCATCAGTATGTAAGTAGCATTCCACTGACAGATGCCAATAATCTTTCCAGCGATCCCTTTCATGTCTTTGCGACGAAATGGCGATATGAACAAAAACTAAGTTCGGCGTTTAGCCTTGGGATAGCGCTTGGGATCAATAACCTGTTTAATGTGCGATATGCACAATCTGTCCTGATCAATACTCAGGCATTTGGTGGTCCAGAACCGCGCTATTACTATCCAGGAAACAACAGGAATTTTTATACCAGCATTAGGCTTAAGTATACCCTTTAATCCACTGCTAATTTTTGTAGCCAGTATTTCATGGCCACTTCTTTCTCGATATTAGAAGTGATATCCTTTATAGCGATCCTCTTTTGTTCCATTGTATCCCTATGGCGAATGGTTACTGTATTATCTTCTAGTGTTTGATGATCTACCGTAATGCAGAATGGAGTGCCCGCTGCATCTTGTCTTCTATACCTTCGACCTACGGCGTCTTTCTCATCATAGATCACATTAAAATCGAGACGGAGGTCTGCAATGATCTTATGGGCGATCTCGGGGAGACCATCCTTCTTTACCAAAGGCAGTACAGCAGCTTTTGTGGGAGCCAAAACTGCAGGAATCTTTAGAACGGTCCGTATAGAGCCATTTTCCAGTTCCTCCTCTACCAAGGCATTGGAGAGAACCGCCAGGAACATTCTATCCAGGCCAATAGAGGTCTCAACTACATAGGGGACATAACTTTCTTCCAGTTCTGGATCGAAGTATTGAAGTTTTTTACCTGAGAATTTTTCATGACTTCCAAGGTCAAAATCGGTTCGGGAATGAATACCCTCTAACTCCTTAAATCCAAATGGGAATTTAAATTCAATATCGGCCGCAGCGTCTGCGTAATGTGCTAATTTCTCATGATCATGGAAACGGTAGTTCTCTTCGCCCATGCCCAGCGAAAGGTGCCAATTCATTCGTATTTTCTTCCAGGTTTCGTACCATTCCTTTTGGGTGCCGGGTCTTATAAAGAATTGCATTTCCATCTGCTCAAATTCGCGCATCCGGAATATAAATTGTCTTGCGACTATCTCATTTCGAAAAGCCTTTCCTGTCTGTGCAATCCCAAAGGGGATCTTTAAACGACTCGATTTTTGAACATTCAGAAAGTTTACAAAAATTCCCTGGGCTGTTTCAGGACGAAGGTATAGATCCATAGCAGAATCTGCAGAGGCTCCCAATTTTGTTCCGAACATTAAATTGAACTGTTTTACATCGGTCCAATTCTTTGATCCTGATACAGGACAAACAATATCGAGTTCAACGATCAGGTTTTTTACATCTTCCAGGTCTTCTTTTTCCAGGGACCTTCCTAGTCGTTTCAGAATAGTTTGTGATCGCTCCTGATATTCTACTACACGGGTATTGGTAGCCAGGAATTGTTCTTTGTCAAAGGCCTCACCAAAACGTTTGGCTGCTTTGTTTACTTCCTTCTCAATTTTGGCTTCTATTTTGGCTACATGATCTTCGACCAAAACGTCTGCCCTATATCTTTTCTTGGAATCCTTATTGTCTATCAAAGGATCGTTGAATGCATCTACGTGGCCAGAAGCCTTCCAAATGGTAGGGTGCATAAAAATGGCAGAGTCTATCCCTACAATGTTTTCGTTCATCTGAACCATTGCCTGCCACCAGTATTCACGTATGTTTTTCTTTAATTCCGCACCATTCTGGAGGTAGTCATATACAGCACTAAGGCCATCGTAGATCTCACTAGACTGCACTACGTAGCCATACTCCTTGGCGTGTGAAATTACTTTTCTGAAAATGTCTTCTTGATTTGCCATTGGGCAAAAATAGAACTTTAGGGAAAGACTATAATGATTATTTTAATTGAAATTCTGCCGTAGTGAGTAATTTCTCGTCCTCAAAGACATTTAAGGTATACGTCCCTGACAGGAGTGATCCTTCGGGAACCGTAATAAAATCGCAGACACTCATTTCTTCTCCTTTAAATATCAGCGTAACTCTCTTACTGTAAATGTTGCCATTGACAGAGATAACATTGGCATTATCTTCAATTATGCCCATATTGGGTCCAAGAAATTGGAAATACAACACTTTTTCCTTAACGGTGGTGGTATTCGGGTCTGCCTGAATGGTGATGCATCCACGTAATTTTTCAATAGTAGAGGCTTTATTTGTTTTAATGGGTCTCCCACTACGCATCCTGAATCCACTGCCTTCAGAATTTACAAGAGCGAGATAGCTCTTCATTTTTAACTCTCTACTGAGTTCAAGATTTTTTCTCCGCAATAATGCTTCCGCTTCTGCAAGAGAATTGCTCTGACCTCTAAGTTCCTCCAGCGTTATACGGGTCTCATCATACTTGTCTGCGAGTAGTCTGTTGTTATAACGCAGCAGATTGTTATTCAACTTAATACTGTCGTACCGTGCCTCAAGGGTCCGAAGTTCACTTTTAAACTCTTGTAGCTTGTCTATGGTAAAGGTAAGTCGGCCTACAGAATCTAATAATTGCTGAACCCGGAACTTGGAATCCTGAAGCTCAATCTCATTGACTTCGTTAAGGGCAGATAGTCTATCTACTTCAGTTTTCATCAGGGTCAGATCTCTTACGAGCAGACCTTTTTCATCTTCCAAATACAGGATCTGAGTTTGAGATTGCGCATAACTGTAGTAAAAAGCGATGAGTACGCCAATTACTACTGCCACCAAAGCCGCCAGGAGGATTTTATAATTGAATTTAGTATCTTGAATATCCATTCAACAAGGGCTACGTTCTAAGTAGGTTTTAAAGCGTTAAGATTTGAAATTAACCAAGCTACCAAATATAATAAATGATCTCAACACGGTTCTCCTACCCCGTGTGTGTTTTGGATGTAATGCACGATTATATCGGGGAGAGCAGATTTTGTGTACCCCTTGTCGAGACCAAATACCACTTACCGAGTTCAATTTCTCAGAAGAAAACAGTTTAGATCGCACTTTTTACGGACGAATTACCATTGAAAAAGCTTCAAGTTTTCTTTTTTTTAATGATTTAGGGGTCGTAAAGAACCTCATCCATTACCTGAAATACCGGAATCAACCTCAGATCGCTACCTTTATAGGAGATTGGTATGGGTCGTATCTTAAGAAAGATAAAGGTCTTCCTGCTATAGACATCGTCTTGCCGGTGCCCATGCATCCAAAAAAACTAAAAATAAGGGGGTATAACCAGGTAGAAGGTTTTGGTAAAAGACTTGCCCATCATCTAAATGCAGCCTATTGTGATGATATCCTTTTAAAAACAACCCATACCCAAACTCAAACTCAAAAATCCAGGATCTTCCGCTGGCAACATCAAAGCCCCTCCTTTGCGATAGTTAAGCCACATAGTTTAGCACATAAAAAAATATTGCTTGTAGATGATGTGGTTACAACAGGTGCCACCCTGGAAGCCTGTGTAAAGGCTATCAATGAAGAAATCAACGTTACCATCTTTATAGCTACAATGGCCATGGTCCCTTAATTTTAGAAATCTACAAATTAGTTGTTTCTTTGCTCAAACTATGGGGTACATGGCTTTCACAAAGCGTTTTATTGCAGGAATATTTCTTGTTTTTATTGCCTTGGCACTGCATCAATGCGCCCGCCGCGGGAGTCCCTCCGGTGGACCTAAGGATACCGTAGCCCCTGTGTTGATCAAAGCCGAACCGGAGAATCTAAGCACCAATTTTAAGACTACGAAAATCCGACTTTATTTTGATGAGTATATTAAGCTGCAAGATGTTCAAAATCAGCTTATTGTCTCTCCTCCTTTTCAATATCCTCCGGAAATAAGTCCCCAGGGGGGCGCCAGTAAGTATGTGGAAGTGGTCATTAAAGATACATTGAAGGAAAACACTACCTATACCCTAAATTTTGGTCAAAGCATTGTAGACAATAACGAGAACAACCCAAGCTCTTATCTCACATATGTCTTTTCTACCGGGGACTATATAGATTCTCTTGCTCTTCTGGGGGTTGTTAAAGATGCTTTTAACAAGGTAACGGACGAATTTATCAGTGTAATGCTATATGAAATAGATACGGCATATACAGATACAGTAATCACGAAAAGACCTCCAAATTATATTACCAACACTCAGGATAGTACCACTATATTCAGGCTTCAAAATCTAAAAGCCGGGAAGTATAGGCTACTGGCGATCAAAGATGAAGGGAAAAATAACCTCTACGATGCGGTTACAGACAAGATCGGATTTGTTGAGGATACCATCTCTTTGCCCACAGACTCTATTTACCTTTTAAACCTCTTCAGGGAAGTTCCTAAATACAGTCTTCCGGCACCAAAGTTTAGCGCCGCTAATAAGATCATCTTTGGTTACAAAGGCAGTGAGGAAGAACTTAAGATAAATCCAATTAGCATAATCCCCGACTCAATTACCAGCTTTGTTGCCAAAGAACCCGGAAAGGATACGCTTAATTATTGGTTTACCCCATTTGAAGTGGATTCACTGCTCTTCGAAGTACTGAATGAACGCATACAACAACGCGATACGTTTACGATTAAAACACGCAAATTACCTCCAGATTCATTGGTTCTGATTCCTAGTACTCGCGGTTCTATCGGGTTTCTGGATACCATGGCATTGGGTGCTAATATTCCTATTAGACAGATAGATACGTCCAGGGCATCCCTGATGAATAAGGATTCGATATCCCTGCCTTTGAATATACGTCTCGATACTTTGGCTAACAGAATGCAGTTTTCTTTTAAGAAAGAACCAAATGAGACCTATTCCCTCTCCATTCTGCCAGGCGCCCTAACAGATTTTTTTGGGGCCAGCAATGATACCTTGTTATACAAGCTAAAAACAGGGAGTTATGCGGATTATGGCAACCTTAGAATACGCCTCCAGGGTGCAGTTTCTTACCCTATCATTCTACAACTTATAGAGCCAAAAGGTGAGGTAGTGCGTTCCATTCTTTCCGGGGAAGATATGCTGTATGAGTTTAACCTGCTGGCACCTAAAAAGTACTTACTTCGTGTTATTTTTGACGCCAATGCCAACCAACGCTGGGATACTGGTAATTTCCTAGAAAAATTACAACCTGAAAAGGTCGTGTATTTTCCTCAGGAGATCGAAGTTAGAGCCAATTGGGAGTTAGAACAGATCTTCCCTATTGAAGAGTAAAATGATCCCTGTCCTCCAGAAATCGCAACTTAGCTCTGGTAGTAAGGAGGTCTTTCTTTTTGATAATTGTATTGAGCACCTCTTCTTTTGTTGAAAATTCCAATTGTGTTCCAAGTGCGTCGTAACAAGCTGAGTGACCTACATATTCATGATTATTTTCATCCTTCCCAATTCTGTTAACCCCAATGCAATATGTCATGTTCTCTATGGCTCTTGCTTTTAAAAGGGTATCCCAAGCTGTGATTCTGGGTTTCGGCCAGTTTGCAACATACAACAAGATATCATAACCTTGTGTATTTCTGGACCATACAGGAAAACGAAGATCATAACATATTAAAGGACAAATTTTAAAGCCTTTATAATCCACTATAAGCAGCTCCTTCCCTGAAGCGTACGTAAGGTGTTCTCCTGCAAGGGTAAAGGTATGCCGCTTATCATAATACTGATAGTTGCCATTGGGCTCCACAAAGAAAAGCCGATTTGTATACTGTCCATTTTCATAAAATGGAATACTTCCTACAACTGCCGCCTCCGTCGTTTGAGCCTCAAACTTCATCCATTGCAGTGTTTTGATACCTTCATTTTTGTCAATGACTTCCGGGGTCATAGTAAAGCCTGTAGTAAACATTTCGGGCAGAACAATTAGGTCTACCCCCTTTTCTATAGCGCGGATCTTCTCTGAAAACCATGCTCTGTTCTTTCCCGGATCTTGCCAGAATAAGGAGGTTTGTATTAAAGCTATAGAGAGTTGAAGATCCATTGTGTTTTGATCCTATTTACGAGTTAAAATATCTTCAAAATGAACAAAGCCCTGCATTCTGGCATGATCTAAAGCAGAATTGCCACGGGCATCCTTGATGTCCACATTGGCCCCATGTGCTATTAGCAGGCGGGCTATTTCCGGTTGGTTAAAGGTGATAGCAAAGATAAGGCAGCTGGCACCCATGGTATTGGTGGTATTTACATTGGCTCCTGCTTTCATTAATCGTTCTGCTATCTCCGCGTAACCTTTAAAACAGACTCCCATTAAGGCCGTATTGCCCACCCCATCTTTCTCATCTACCTGGGCTCCGTGCTCCAATAATGATGTGACGATTGCACCATGATTGTAATAAGCTGCTAAAATTAAGGGGGTAGAACCTCGCTGATCTTTGATATGAACAAGATCAGGGTGCTCCTTTAGTGCCTTGTCTACTTCCTTCAGATCGCCTTGTCTGATGGCATTAAAAAAAGATTCTTGTTGCATACTCCTAAATATAAAAAAACAGGATTCAACTTTTCAAATGTACCTCTATAATTTTATAATGTATCTTGTGGTATGGCCGAAAACCTATTAAATGTCTTTGGGATGCCCCTGGAACCTTGCTGCTATGATCCTATGACCGGATATTTCAGAGATGGTTTTTGCAGGACAATGGATTCAGACACCGGCACCCACGTGCTTTGTGCAAGGGTTACCGCCGAATTTCTGGCCTATTCCAAAGAACGCGGGAATGATCTTACAACTCCCATTCCACAATGGCAATTTCCGGGTCTTAAACCCGGCGATCAATGGTGTTTGTGCATCACAAGATGGATTGAAGCAGAAAAGGCAGGGGTAGCTCCTCCGGTTGTACTAGAAGCAACTCACCAAAAGGCCCTGGACTATACAACGCTTGAAAAATTAGTGGAATACGCCTATACTTCGCGTGCTTCCAAAACCTAAGAATTCGTATTTTAATCCCTGGTACCCGGGGAAAAGTCCTGGGGTGCGTTTTGAGGTTGATTTATGGTCCCGGCTCCACCTGTATCATTATATAATGTCCATTCTGAAAAGGTATACACTGCATTTCCTCTCTGAACGAATGTATTGCGCAAAGCACGACCATCTTCAAATTCATGATTCGTCCCAGAACCATCTTCCCCCACCACTCCAAAAACATCGATTACATTCCCGAATGGATCAACCAACACAAGGTTATCATCACCATTGGAATCGGCCGGACTATTAGGCCCCGCTTCCAGATCTGGCACAAAGCCATAAACCTGTTCAAAAGATTCAGCATTTGAGGCTATTACTATTGTATGACCAGAATAAATTGTACGACTGCTAAGGTCTAAAGTGGAGCCCAGAGTAGTATTGCCATTGGTATATCTATCGAGGTGCCATCCATTGAGAGATAAAGAATCATTCCCCGAATAAAATAGTTCTACAAAACGAGCAGTACTAACATTATCCGGATCTGCAAGTTCTGAGATAAATACAAGGTTTGACGTAAACTCCGTGATCAGGTCTTTACAGCGTTCCTTATTAAAGTTCAGATCTGCCTGAGATCTTACAATCAATTGTGGCACCTCATTTTCCGGATAATAAATTCCTGTGATGGTGCCCATACCTTCGGGTAGTATTTCCTGTGAAAAGTCCGAATAGCCACTATTGAGCAACAGCAGTTGTTGGTCATTACAATCTATCAGGATTCGTTTAGACATTTCTTCCGCAACGGCATATGACCCACCCAATTCTTCTTCACTGAATTCAATGTTTTCTATCTTAATTAGGGTATTCGCATTCTGAAACTCAAGATCTTTTATTGTGGTAACCAAAGGAGCTATAACAGATCCTTTATCACAACTCTTTTCAATGTGCTTACCTATCGCATGATTGGGAATCCTGCCCACAATAAAGTTGCCAAAAGATGTATAGGCACTTCCTAATTTAAAAATTGCTTTGGTCCTTCCCAGATATAGCCCCTTCAAATGTATATACACCCTATCTCCAGGAGAAAAACGAAGATAAGAATCGCGAAGATCCACTTCTATTTGAATTCCCGTTGTAGGGTTACTAGCCTTATCCTGAATATGTATGGAATTGAAGAAATTTCCCGATTCATCAGAAGATATCACGTACCCTTCAAGTACTAAATCCTCCAAAATTTTTGTAGTGCTACCTTGATACAGATCATAAACGTTTTGAATAGTAGTATTCGCCTTTATGTTGATGTTACAAATTGTTGATGGAGGTTCCCAATCATCTGAACGGATGCAAGCAACGAGGAATACCATCATTAAAATGGGCAAAATTCTATATGGTCTAAGTAGGTACATGGTCAGGAAAATATTTAAAAACTAATTGCAACATTGAGAAAAAAGGTTCTTCCAAAGCCATACCAATATTTAGGACCAAATGAAGGGCTTCCACTTAGGTTATCCTGAAGCATCTGTCCATAATTGCCATTTCTACTTTGCTCAAACCCGCCTGTTTTATAGCTGGAGTCAAATACATTGTTTATACTACAAAAAACACTGATGTAATGATCATTATACAACCATGACTTTCCTCCAATAAGATTAAGGAGGTACACAGGCGGAAGCGAATCTTGTGCAAGCATAGATCTCACTCTTTCTTCTGTGGCCTCAGGAAATGCCATCCCTGTATTTGGATCAATTTTAAAGCTTGATGTGCGAGTTATCATTGCAATATCAATGAAATTATTGGCGAGATAATTTGCTGTTCCGGCTATCCACCAATATGATGGATCTCTATATTCCATCCCAACTGAAAGCGCAGATTGGGGACCTTGGGAAATACGATAGTTTTTAATGCCGGCTATACCTAAATCAATATTTCCTTCACTACGCTGGAGATCTTCACTGGCCCCTACGGAATCAAAATTGATGGTTACATTAGGGTCACTTGCGTATTGATGTACGCCAATGGCAGTCACAAAAGATACTTTAGTTGTTGGTGACAGATCATAAACTACACCTAATTCTACTCCCTTGTGTAGTCTATCCAAACCTGTTGCAACTTCCTGTACAAAATCGGACCCAACTCCGGCATCTACATAAAAGAAACCTATCTCAGTAGTATTTTGAAACCTTGTATAATAAGAGGACGCCCTTGCGGTAAGTTTTGGCATTCGGAGTAGATAGGTCAGATCAACACTATGTACTTTTTCATTCGAAATATTGGGAACTGTCTCATTATTCTCCCTGGGATTAATAAATAAAGACTTCAAGAGAGGGGCTCTTGTTCCAAGAAATGCATGGGCTTTGAACCAATGCCGTGAAGTAAGTCTATACGACAGTCCTCCTTTTAAAGAACTGTTGTGAAAGAGCTTCAATTCCCCTTCTCCTAGGGAGTTTTGTAAGTAACGCTCATTTAAGAAAAGCCCGTTTCTTTGAAAATCTCTTGCTGCATAATCTCCCGCGACAAAAATGTCCCATTGTTTCCAAAAAAAACGGGCTTGTAAAAAACTTTCCCAATTATGAGTATTGATGGTATAATTATAATTGAAGATCTCATTCTGTTCCTTGCTAAGAGAGCCATTTACATCATTGCGAGTATTTGTAAAAGGATCGCTGTCTAATAGTTCCTTTCCACCTAAAAGGTCTCTGGATCTTGCAAAACTCTGCCTCTCTGAACGCTGAAAACTAATACCGGTATCTACTTTGAACTTTTGGCCCAATGCAAGATTCATCACTACATTACCGGTGAGTGATCTTTCATTGTTTACATCATCATACCAGACATAGGCAGCATTTTGTTGCCGTGAGTCTCTACTATTCGCATCATATAATGTAGACCATGGCCATTGTGAATTTTCCAGTAAAGCTTCTTTTGCCTGATTTGCTCCTATAAAATTTGCCCCAATCGGACTGTTGATATAATAGCTAGGCATATACCTGTAGTAGGTAGGATCAGGGTTTGGAGCATCGTAATATCCTATCCTGCTGCTGGCAATTTCTCCAGATTGATGTGCCAAAGCCGCTCTTAATTGCATATCGCCCGACTTGTATTTATAGTACATCATCCATATTGGTTCATGAAGGGTTCTAATTCTCGATGACCTTAATGAGCCCTCCTGCCACCCCCAGTAAGGATTGTATTTTGGTCCCAGCAAGGTGACTACCTCATCTGTAAGTGCCGCAGATCTTCCTCTGCTATTGTAGGCATTGATCATAGCCATTCCCAAAGTATGTTTTGATAAAAAGGTATAGTCTACTGCAGAAAACAAAGAATAGGCATTGTAATGTGTTCCATCTAAATACCCTTCTTGTGCCCAGCGACGTGAAATTGATAAAGTGTATGCCAGGCCTTTGTTTCGTATCCCCGAATTGTAGGTTACCATTACCCGATTCCTGTATGTTCTGTTAGAAGTGGCGGCCGAAAAGCGTAAACCAGGCCTTGCATTGGATGGTGACATATCTATGGAGGTACTTCCCAATAGGCCTCCAAAGGCATTCTCGGAACCAGAAAGGCCATAGTCTAATTCCTGATTCCGTGTAGCATCATTAAGTCCGCCCCAATTATTCCATTGTGGTCTACCATCCCAGGTGCGATTCATGGGGATACCATTGATGAGGACCTTACCTTCATTGGAATCGTACCCGCGTACTTTAAAATAAGCCTGGCTAAAATCGAAAGCTGCCCTGGAAAGAAATACATCGCGTGTAGCTTGTAATAAACCTGAGGCGGTTTCCAGGGTAGTATTATCAAAAAGGTCTGCTTCCGTTAGCGCTATCAAATTGTCTGTTTTTTCAATTGCTAAATTTTGCTCCATATAGATTGGACCTATATGAATACTATCAGTTTCCAGGAATACGGGATAGTATTTAGTAATCATGTTTGTTGCAGAGAAGATCAATTGCTGCTGCCCTTTTAATGCTGTTCGTAGGGTAAATTCTCCTTTCTCATTAGTACGAGTTTCTTCTTTACTTACTTCCAACTGCACAACAATATCCTGCAGGGATTTTTGATTTCGGTACTCCAACACTACTCCGGTTATGAAATTAGTCTGAGCTTTTCCGCTGGGCATACATAACAAACTCAAAACACTCCCTATCAAGAGAACAAATCTGAATTGCTCTGAAATATTGTAACACATCTTCATAATTAGACAGGAAAAATACTGTACTATCATTTTCATCGGGACCAAAATAATGGCAGGTGCTGCAACCCCCTTGCATCTTTGATTACTACATTGGGCATTAGATCAAAAGGATGATCAAAATCAAATAAAAATGAGTGTCTTAAGGATGTGTATATTTCTGTTTTGTGGCCTGGTAATATGTGCGCAAGACAAAAATTTGTATCAAATACATACCATCGCCTTTTACAACGTGGAAAATTTATTTGATACCGTAAAAGACTCCCTTGTTTTTGATGACGATTTTACCCCGGAAGGTTCATTTCGCTGGACCCAGAAACGTTATAAGAAGAAAATTGAAAACTTGGCAAAAGTGATTACCGGCATTGGAGAACGATATAGAATGAGACCACCAGATGTCATCGGACTATGCGAAGTAGAAAATCTGAAGGTATTACAAGATCTGGTTGCCCATCCCGTATTACGAAATTTCAATTATGGGATCATTCACCAGGATAGTCCAGATGAACGAGGAATTGATCTAGCAATGATATTCAACAAGAATAGCTTCCTTCCGGTATCTATTAAACATCACTCCCTACAACTTTTGAATGAACAGAGATATCGGGAATTTACCAGAAATCAGCTAGTGGTGTATGGCTTCCTAGACAATGAAGCTGTTTATCTAATTGTAAATCATTGGCCCTCCCGCCGCGGTGGTGAAACAAGAAGCAGACCTCATAGAATTGCTGCTGCAGAATTGAATCTCAGCATTATTGATTCCATAGAGCGAATAGAGTTTGCTCCCAGGATCATAGGTATGGGAGATTTTAATGATAATCCTACAGACTACACCTTTATAAAAGTTCTTCGAACGAAAAGAAAGTCAATAGATCTGAAAGATCAGGAACTGTTTAATCCTATGGAACCACTATTTTTAAAGGGGGAAGGAAGTTTGGCTTATCGCGACAGGTGGAGCCTCTTCGACCAGTTTTACGTTAGTGGGAATTTAAGGAATGGTAATGCACCAATGCAAGTGTGGAAGGCCGGTATATATAATCCTCCATTTTTAAGGATACAACAGGGGCCTTACAAAGGATATCCTCTAAGGACCTATGCTGGAGGACGTTATACTGCCGGTTATAGTGATCATTTTCCGGTCTATATTTATTTGATAAAGCAGCAGTCTTTACTCCGGAAGAATTAATTTAATATTCCTCCACTTAACTTTAATGCCTCCGCCGTCATGGATCTGTAGCGCTATGGAGCCTTCCCCGGCGCCAATGGCCTCATCATTAATACTGACCATCTGTACCCCATTGAGCCATGAGGTGAGCTGATCACCCATTACCCGGATCTTTAGGGTATTCCACTGTCCTTCTCTTAGGACCAACTCCTTTTCCACCTCTGGCTTAATGAGCCAGCCTCTGCCATAGGATTCATAGACCCCGCCTGTATGCAACCCTTTAGGGGCCACTTCTACCTGCCAGCCACTTACTTTGGTGCCTTCTACCGTTGATCTGATAAATACCCCGCTGTTGCCATCAGCTTCCTGAAAGAATTCCAGGCTTACTTCAAAGTCTTTATACGATTCATCTGTAGCCAGATACCCATATTGGGCATCCGGGCCGCTTTCTGAGACTAAAAGGCCGTCTTCCACATACCATTTTTCGGTGCCATAGATGGTCCAGCCAGTGAGGTCTTCCCCATTAAAAAGTGATCTTTCCTGAGCCAACAAAATGACCGAAAACAGGCATGCTACTAGGGTATATATATATTTCATAAGATTTAGATTTTAATTAAACCATTGATCATAAGGAATTCGTGTTAAGATCAACAGCAGACCCAGGCCGTATAACAATGCTATGACCTTGAATTTCTTACGGGCCTCCATAAATTTTTTGTGACGAGACCAGCCAATTGTGATCAGAACAACTGCTACAATATTTATTAATGGGTGTTCTACTGCCAATAAACGGGCTGCAGAATTAAGACCTCCCATCCCAAGTGTTTTTACCGAATAGAAACCACTGGTAGAGATAAAATAAAGGAGCAGTCCTACCAATAATTGCATATGGCAAAGGATCAATGTAAACAGGCTTAGGCGGTAGTCCTTTTCCAGGGTAAACATACGTTTGCTAATAAGACCTGTAATGGCATTGGCCACTGCGAGAAACAGAAGGGCCAATACGATATAGGCCAAATAGGAATGCAATGGTGATATCCAATCGGTCATAAGACTATCTTTCATTCTGATATATTTTTTTTAAAAGTACTAATTTTTTCTATTAAAAAACCCCGCTCAAGGCGGGGTTCTATAAAGTAAACTGTGTAGATTCTTAGTTGAAGATATAGCGAAGTCCAACTTGTGCTTGCCATCTGGAACTTTGTATCCCGTTATCGTCTAACTGAACCAAACGAGCTGGCAGGTTAGTATCAAAAGTGAATTCCGGATCTGGTCCTGCTGTTTCGGTTCTTAATAAAGCTACCTCATTACTAATAAACTTCTTCTTACCCCACTCCTCATTCAGAAGGTTGGTAAAGTTAAAGATGTCTAATGAGAACTGGAAGGTGTGCTTTTTAGGACCTCCAAAGTTCATGGAGAAATCTTGTAATAATTTCAAGTCAATGATGTTGCTCCAGGCTCCGTCATCTCCATTGCGCTCAGCATATTTTCCTCTTCTACTATTCAGGTATTCGTTACCACTAATAAAAGCATCTAAAGCTGCCCATTGTGCATCCGGAGTTGTTCCATTATCAACAAGTGTAATTTCGGTTTGAGCTCTTGGAATATAGATCAGTGCATTATCACGTGAATCATCATTCAAAAGATCCCTTCCTTCCTGATAAATATAACTTACTGGTGCAGATCTTGAACCTTCATAGAACAGACCAATAGTGGTTTTGATGTCATCGTTCCATGCAAGTTCATAGGTAACATTTCCTAGCAATCTGTGTCCCTGTGCGAAATCTGAACGCGTAATAGGCAGGTTGGAGTTCTTTCCATTAACCGACTGAATGTTACGCCACTGTGAGCTGTTTTGGGAAGAGGTGCCGTCAAAAATAGCATTGGCATCTCCATACGCCCATGAAAAGCTTCCTGAGAAACCATTTGAAAAAGGCTTGGTAATAGTAACACTAGAGTTCCAGGAATCCCCCGCACCTGTATTAGATAACAGGTAAACAGCTCCATAGGAAGAATCTAATCTATCTCCTCTGTCATAGAATGGTCTGTTATCTGTACCATTAAGGTTGCCAACAGGGCCGCCAAGGTTAAGGTTTTGGTAATAGATAGCTTCTACATTCTCGTTAAAGATCACTTCTCCTGATGCAACTAAGCCCCAGAATGGTAATTTTTGATCTAGTCCAATGCTGTATTTAAATACTTGTGGAAGAGTGAAGTCTTTTGCTATCAAATCTATATTTCCGCCTGTACCCCCTGAACCGGGAGCTACATTTACAGGCTGGCTGTTGACATCAGGATTGAATCCAGGAACTGTTGTGTTGAAACTGGCAGCAAAACCACCTGTTACACCATTGTTGTTATATGTACCTCCTGGCCATACCAAGGGAAGTCTGGAAGTAAAGATCCCAAGTCCTCCTCGTATTTGAGTAGAACGATCCCCATTTACATCCCAATTGAATCCTACACGTGGTGAGAAGTGAGCTTTGGTATCAGGACCCTGTCCTACACGAGCTCCCTGAAGGTCTTTCCCGGCAGCTTCCAGTATACCAACTGTTCTTTCGTTGAAGTCTTCATTCACAGGTCCATCGGACCAGATAGGGAAGTCAAAACGAATCCCCGCAGTGAACTTAAATTTATCTGTAACCTGCACCTCATCCTGAACATAAAGACCTAATTGCCAAATATCGAAGGCAGAAGATCCATCAGACTCATCACCAACAGTTCCGTCTCCTACCAGGGAATATCCTTTTTGGTAAAAATCAATGGGTCCATCGGTCAAAAAGTCATTTACATTTTCATACGTATAATCTCCGTAGTTAAAAGCAAAGAACAAGTTCTTTACTTTGGAGTATTCGTTATGTGTACCTAAGGTGATGCTATGCCTTCCTGAGAAGATCTCAAAGTTGTTGGTCAGGGTAAAAACATCCTGATCTAACAAGTTAGCAGTTGAGAAAGGTTCTGATCCAAAGGAGATAAAACCACTACCATCAATAATATCAACTGTTGGGAAAGGATCTCCACTGGGATCTCTGTCATCTCTAACGGATGTGTATCCAAGAACAAAGCTATTGGAAAACTTGTTTCCGGTAGTATTTAATTCTAAAGCCGTTGAGTTTGTAGTTGTGTTAAAGAACTCGGATCCATTGATAAACCCGATACTATTAAAATCGGAATTTCTGGCTTCCAGGTTTTCACCCCCAACATAACTATGACGTAACGATAATTTGTTATTCTCATTGATGTTCCAATCTAATTTCAAGGTTAGTTTATCACTAACTAAGGTTCTTGTATTGGAAGTATATCCTCCCGGATCGTAGCCATAGCTAGAAATTAAGAATTGACGTAAGCTTTCTAAGCCTGCAGCATCTGTATCCCCAATATATTGAGAGGAATTGAATGGCTGTGGTGTTTCATCGTCCTGACGCTCATAGTTCAAAAAGAGAAATAATTTATCCTTTACAAGGGGGCCTCCAAAGCGCACACCATAAGTTTGCGCACTAAATTCGGCCAAACGCTCTCTTACGTCCCCATCTCCTACTCTGCTAGGTGGTGTTTTTCCTGCTAACTTTTCGTTTCTAAAAAAGTAATAGGCAGATCCTTCCCATTCATTAGTACCAGACCTGGTTATTGCGCTAATTGCACCCCCGGCAAAACCTGCAATACGAACATCAAAAGGAGCTAACTGTACCTGAAAGGATTCGATGGCATCTACAGAGAAAGGATTTACTCCCGTTTGTCCCCCATTAGTACCCGAACCTGCTAAACCAAATACATCATTGTTTACAGCACCATCTATATAAATGGCATTGTAGCGGTTATTCTGACCCCCTAATGAGATTGAAAATCCGTCATTTCCTTCTGTTAAGGTAGCTTGTGGCGTAATCCTGATAAAGTCTGCAAGAGACCTGGAAGCAGCTGGCAAGGACTGAATCTGACGATTACTAATGGTGGTTTCTGCTCCTGTTTTGTTGGAGTTGAAAATACCACCCTGAGAAGCAGTGACGATGATCTCATCCAAAGCTGTAGCAGCTTCTGCCAATTTAGGATTGATCCTCGAGGATTCACCCAGTTGCAGATAGATTTCTTCTACCATAAATTCTTCAAATCCGATATAGGAGATAGAAATGGTATAAGGACCTCCTGGTCTCATTCCACCAATTCGGTAATAACCATCCATATCTGCTGCAGCACCATATACAGACCCTGAGGGTACATGTAGCGCTACCACATTGGCTCCAGATAGAGGCTCTCCGGCCGCATCGGTAATCCTTCCTCCAATTGAGGAAGTAGTTACCCCTTGTGAAAAAGCCATTGCCGTCATCAAAAATGCGGCAAGGGCGAAGTAAAGATTTTTCATTTGTTCTAGTATTAATTAGTTATTATTCTGTCTGTAAAAGTGCCTTAAATAGGACACTTTTACATTAAGACAGTGTTAAATTAAGGTCACCAAATTTAACATAATATTTGTAAATGGAAAATCTTGGATATAGAAGACTTCTTAGAACTTATTAACGATAAGAATCTTAAATTTTATTTCTTAAAATGTTGCAATAATTGCAATGTAGAAGTGTCATGTTTAGCGATTTCGGAACCCTGTATGTCTTTTAGTGTAGTGGCAGCTAGTTGTTTTCCTAATTCTACCCCCCATTGGTCATAACTAAAAATATTCCAGAGTACTCCCTGAACAAAGATCTTGTGTTCATATAAGGCAATAAGTGCGCCTAGACTGGCAGGAGTCAATTTGTCGATCAGGAGGGTATTGGTAGGTTTGTTTCCTTCGAATACCTTAAAAGGTACCAGTTTTTTGATAGCTTCCTCTGCCATACCCTTGGCTTCCAGTTCTTGCCTTACCTCATCAGCCGTTTTTCCATTCATCAAGGCTTCAGTCTGGGCGAAGAAATTGGCCATAAGCTTTTGATGATGGTCTGTATTCCCATAAAGTGAGTTTTTAAACCCAATAAAGTCTGCGGGAATAAGTTTTGTGCCCTGATGTATTAATTGGAAAAAAGCATGTTGGGCATTTGTGCCCGGTTCTCCCCAGATAATGGTTCCTGTCTGATAGGTAACAGGGTTGCCATTCCTGTCTGTACTTTTCCCGTTGCTTTCCATGATGCCTTGTTGAAAATAGGCTGAAAATCTACTGAGGTATTGGGTATAGGGAATAATAGCCTCTGTTTCTGCATTATAAAAATTGTTATACCAAATACTCAACAGCCCCATAAGTACCGGGAGGTTATCCTGGAAATCTGCAGTCTTAAAATGGATATCCATCTCATGGGCTCCCTGTAACAGCTCTTCAAAATGTTGAGGTCCAACTGCAAGTGCCACCGATAAACCAACAGCACTCCAAAGGGAAAATCGTCCACCTACCCAGTCCCACATAGGGAATACATTTTCCTCAGCGATCCCAAATTCAGCTATTTTTTCGGTATTGGTAGAGACCGCAGCAAAATGATGTGCTATATCATCAGATGATGCCTTTTGTAAGAACCAGTCTTTAATGGTCAGTGCATTGGTAAGGGTTTCCTGGGTGGTAAAGGTCTTTGAGACAATAACAAAAAGGGTGGTCTCCGGATTTAGTTCCTTTAAGATCTCCTGTACATGGTCCCCATCTATATTGCTTACAAAATGAGTTCTTAGGTGGTTTTTATAATATTTCAGCGCTTCGGTGACCATCACCGGACCAAGATCTGATCCGCCAATCCCAATATTCACTACATCGGTAAATGCCTTCCCGGTATACCCCTTTTTTTTGCCTGAGATAACCGCTTCGGAGAATTCCCTGATATGATTCCGAACTTCATATACCTCAGGGACAACATTAACTCCGTCAACAATTATTACATCGTCTTTCCCGGCACGTAAGGCGGTATGCAATACTGCCCTGCCTTCTGTTTCATTGATAATATCTCCCTCGAAATACTTGGTAATGGCATCGGCCAGCTTCACTTCTTTGGCCAGGTCTAGCAGATGTTCCAAAGTAGTATCTGTGATCCTGTTCTTGGAGAAATCGAGTAGGAAATCATTCCACTGTCTGGTAAATAAAGTAGCCCTTTTTGGATCCTTTTTAAAAAGATCCTTTAGTTGCTTCCCTTTATTTTCGTTGTAATGTTCTGTTAGTTTTCTCCAGGCGGAGGTAGTGGTTGGATTAATGTTCTCTAAGGACATTTTAGGGATTAAGTGTTAGTAGTTTTTCTGAAGGTTCTTCCTGAAATTCTATACAATCTAATTGCGTTTTTATCGGATTCATATATTCGTAGAATGCTGGTCTCAAGGCCTCAGCCAGTGGTTCTGCAGCAGGGAGTTTTTCACGAAGTGGATCTACTTGCCTTTCGTTTCTCCAAAAACGATAGCATACATGAGGGCCTCCGGTGTTCCCGGTCATTCCTATCCAGCCAATAACATCACCTTGTTTTACATATTGCCCTTTTTTTACGTTTTGAGCTTTCATATGCAAGTATTGGGTACTATAGGTGCCGTTATGACGGATCTTTACATATTTCCCATTTCCCCCTCTCCGGGTAGATTCTGTGACCATACCATCTGCAGTAGCTAAGATTGGTGTGCCAATGGGTGCAGCATAATCTGTGCCTTTATGCGGTCTTACTTTGTATCCGTAGTAGCGTATCTTCCTTTTCAAATTATACCTGGAGGAAAGTCGACCAAATTTCAAAGGAGCTCTTAGAAATGTGCGGCGCAGATTGTTAGACTCGTTGTCATAATATTCCTGAATATCCAGGGAGTCATTGTGATAAGCAAACGCATAAAAGGGTTCGCCCTTATGTTCAAAATACGCAGCTTTTATGGACCCTGCTCCGGCATATATACTGTCATTGATATACTTCTCATCAAAAATGATACGGAACTTATCTCCGGCATCGAGTTTAAAAAAATCAATGGTCCAGGCATAGATCCCGGACAATTCGTTCACCATCAGATAATCTATGTTTTGTTTCACGATAACATCAGATAAGGAACCCCCTTGCGGGATAACCCCCGATGCTTCCCGTTGCACCAATTTCACTTCTTTCCTCCCTTTGTATGCCAACACTGAATCGCGGAAGTCAACAATTGTGTAATTTATAGGGTCGTTCTCATAAATAAAGATCTGTGCAACCTGAGAGGTGTCCTTTGATCTGAGTATGGTATAAGGATTCCCTACACGTATCCTCCTTACATCAAAAGTGTCCTTAAATTTTTGGGTGAGCTCATAGATCTTGGGATAATCTACCTTGTTACGGGTCATCAGGTTCCCAAAAATATCTCCCTTGCGAATAGTATCTTCCACTACATCAAACTCGCCAAGGTTAAACCCGTATTTCTTTGTATGCTTTGGTATTACAACCTTTGGTACTTCAGCAAGCTGATCTAGGTTTGTTGTACTTGCTTTATCCTCTCCACAAGAAGATAAGAGAATACATGCTAAAAAGAGGCCCCAGTATTTATGCATAGTCTTATAAAACTTTTTCAGGGTTAAATAGATGGTCTACCCATTGTTTCCCCCAATTATTTAAATCTTGTTTGCTGTGCAATTTCGGAAAAAACACCACCTTTTGAAAACTTGGCGGCAGATATTCTTTCCAATTGGTTCCGCCGGTTGCTTCAATAGCTTTATCGCCTTTATTCAAATACCTGTAGGCAGATCCCATATGCATCAGTGGCCAATTTACATTGGCATTCAGGTCCATCTTTCTTAACGCATCAATTAAGGCTTTATTATTTCTGCCTTTTTCTGGTAATTTCAGGTATTTATGGTAGATGGTATTTCCTTCCACCTCTTTGGCGATCCGAATAAATCTAGGAGTATATCTGTATTCGAATTGCTTGAGGGTTAATGTCTTTTCTCCGGTACTGCGATCTGTTGCTCCTTTCTTCCAATAAATATGTTCATAGAGATCTTCGATGGCATTGTCTTTGGAAAACTGATCCCTTTCAGGATCATATACAAGATTTTCGAGCGGGGTAGCATAGATCTCGATCATTCGGTACTGTGCAGACTGAAATCCACTCGATGGTAATAGGGCCATCCTATAGCGAAGGAATTGCTCCCGTTCCATGCCATTGATCATGATACTAAAGGAAGAGATAAGAGCCTTGTAGTAATTGTTGATCCGATTTGCTTTTTCTATAAAATGATCTGCCTCTTGAGACTGGTCATCCACGATCTGTTTTTGTTCGTGAATAATGAGCTTAAAGTAAAGTTCTGTGATCTGATGATACATAATAAATATCTCCTCATCAGGGAAGTAGGTACGTGGAACCTGTAAGCTTAAAAGTGTATCCAGATGAATATAGTCCCAATAGGTGAGGTAGCGTTGGTACAATAAACCATCCAGATAAGAGCTTAGGTCCTGTCCAGAATCCTTGTATTTCTCTGCTAATTTTAAGATCTGGGAATCTATCTGCTCTTTGTCTTTCATCGCTTTATTCGTCCATTATGATCTTGAACTGATGTTTTAGTCCATTATATCCATCAAGATCAGCTTTTAGTGATCCCACGGCCAGATCGGCCTTAATTCTGATCGGAATCTTATTTAGGTCATTTGAGACCCATAAGGTGAGGCTCTCTTGTTCCTTAAAAATCCGTCCAGATTGTACATAGGGCCTGAAACTGAGGCATTCTACTTTGCCAAACTTAGTTTTAAGGATCTCTTTCCCGAGGTATTTCAATTTAAACTTAAAGATACCGTCATCGTCATAGAGCATATTGAGATCTATGGACTCACCTATCACCAGATCCTTAGCCTTGTAATTGTTTCGCAAATAATAAAAAGCAGAAACCAGGTCCTGAATCTCCTCTCCAAAAGTAAAATTAAACTTTTTATTGTTCTTCTTATCGTTGAGAAGGGCTTCTTTCTTTTTGTAATCGAACTTTATCTCAATATCCTTGGTATAGCCTCCTTCATCTACTTTCCTAATAAATCGGTAGGGCTTGCCATTTTCCATGTCAAAATAACTTTCATAGGTATCATCTACCTTAAAAAAGATACTGGCAAATCCTGTGGTCTTTCCATTCCCCACTACATGGTACACAGGAACATCGCCTACGCTATCTGTCTTTACATGCAAGGTAGCATAGCTGGCATTCAGGATACCGTAATGGATCCTAAATTTCAACCATTCTCCAGGCTTGAATGACTCTTGCGTGCTCTGCGCATTTAAGACCCCTTGGAGAAGTAGGAATAAAACCAGCGTTGTTCTTTTCATCTGAAAATTTGTTCAAAATTAGTAATTCAACTTTGATGACAATGTCGATAACGTTAATTAAACAAATTTTATTCCAAACTTGCCCATAAAAAAAAGCCCCGACAAGTGTCGGAGCTTTTTCCTAAATAACCAACCAAACTTTAAATTATGAAAAACCAATACTTAAAGTTATAAGGGAACCACCCCTTATGACAACAAATCTAATACATCTTACTGAAAACGCATTTCGTTTTAACGTAAATTTACTAGACTCTTAACAATACTTTATAAAATCGAGACCAAAACAGCGGTTTACTAGAGCGTTCCTCTAGATTCCTGTTCTCTTTCAATTGCTTCAAAAAGAGCTTTAAAGTTTCCTTTTCCAAATGACTTGGCTCCTTTACGTTGAATGATCTCAATGAACATTGTGGGCCTGTCTAAGATAGGTTTGGTAAAGATCTGAAGTAAATATCCTTCATCATCACGGTCAATGAGGATTCCCAAATCTCGTAAGGGAGCCAGGTCCTCATCAATTTCACCTACTCTGTCTAATACATCTTCGTAATAAGAGACAGGAACGGTGAGAAATTCTACCCCGCGATCTCGCAATGAAGTGACCGTTTCAATAATGTTATCAGTAGCCATTGCCATGTGCTGAACGCCGGCCCCGTTGTAGAATTCAATATATTCTTCTATCTGCGATTTCTTTCTGCCTTCAGCGGGTTCATTGATCGGAAATTTAATCCGCCCATTCCCGTTACTCATCACCTTGCTCATTAATGCGGTATACTCCGTTGATATATCCTTGTCATCAAAAGAGACCAATTGTGCAAAGCCCATTACGTGGGCATAAAATTGGCACCATTTATTCATTTCATTCCATCCCACATTCCCCACCATATGATCTATAAATTTTAGACCCACATCAGAGGGTTTATAATGGGGATTCCAAGCCCTGTAGCCAGGCATAAATACGCCCTTGTACTTGCTTCTTTCTACAAATACATGTACTGTTTCCCCATAAGTATGGATCCCTGATAAAACCACTTCTCCCTTATCGTCTTCTAGTGTTTTAGGTTCAAAATATGATTCAGCACCCCGTTTTACCGTTTCCTTATAGCTTTTCCGGGCATCGTCTACCCAAAGAGCTATGCCCTTTACACCATCACCATGCTTGTCTATATGTCTGTTTATATCGCCTCCAGATTTTAATGGAGAGGTAAGTACCAATCTGATCTTGTCTTGCTCAACCACATAGGAGACCCTGTCCTTTAAGCCTGTTTCCAAACCTGCATAGGCCAGTGGCTGAAAGCCCCAGGCAGACATATAATAGTAGGCTGCCTGCTTGGCATTTCCCACATAAATTTCAACGTGATCTGTACCTAATAAAGGCAGGAAATCTTCTGCAGCCAGATTCTCTTTTGGTAAGTGTAATGAAGTGTTATCTAATGTAGCCATGATATATTTTTGAATTGATTCTATGTTAATGTGAAATAGTCCCAGATAAATAAATTCAGGAATGCTACCACATAGCCCTTAGGTGAGGGGTAATATCTATTCTTTTGCTCAACATAAAACGTGCATTTACCCTACAAATATCGTAAAAAAGGAGCAAAGGAGTATCCCATTAACAGAGTAACAGGACATGAAAGTCTTTCCCGCAGTCTTAGAACCAATACCCTATACTAAAGAACAAATTTCCGTCATCGTTCTCCGGGGACCAGGAGTAAATAATTTGTACCGGGCCAAAAAAGGATTCCCAGCCGTAACCTACCCCATAACCAGAGTAATCCGGAGCAGTAAACCATTCGCCCGTTCTAAAAATATCATCATCTACATTAGAGACATTGGCCGCAAAGAGCAGGTGGTTCTTGGGACTAAATTCATAGTCTAGTCTGGCATAGGCTTTTACATAACTATTGCCGGGCAAGCTTATAAAATCGTACCCCAGAAAGGGCTCAAAATTATTTAAGGGATAATTCCCATATCCCCCCAAAACAAAATCAAAGGCCGCTACTCTGGAGGTTCCCAGTTTAAATCCGCCCGATGTCTCTATATTGAGAGACAATTTTGGCCATAGGGGAAATGCAGTACCAATAGTAGCTTTAGCGATTGAGAATTCTTTGAAATTGTCATTAAAGTCTGATGACCACAAATAAAAATGGAAATCTCCGTTAAAATAAATTCCTTTTGAAGGAAAATACTTATCGTCATAGGTGTCCAGGATCAGTTTCCCGTAGGTAGACACATAATTGCTTTTCTCGAAAAAGGTAGCCGGACTTGCAGTTGGAGTGGGTTGCGTAGAATCATTGACAATTTGATTAAGTGTAGTGGTACTGTATTTCAACAACTTATGCTCTGCACCAACTATAAAGGCAAATTCTTCCTTGATCACTGTTTGGAGGTAAAACTGATTCGTAAAATCGGATACATCCAAATTTATGTTCCTCACATTGCTATTTACAGGGATCTCAAAATTAGACTGCAATACCAGACCGTAGTCTACCTCCTTAACAAACTCATAAAACCTGGAGTTAATTCCAAAACTCCAGTAAAATCCTCTGTCTACATAGTATTCAAAATTATAGCGAACATTATCCCCAAGTATGAGATCCAGGGAAGCAACATCATCATTCATCAACACGTTCTTCTTGGTGAGATTAATCAATGCGGCACTCTTGTATAAATTGTCATAATGGGCCGCGATCCTAAGGAAGGACTTGTCCATATTCTCTACCAGGTTCATTGTTAGGTCCTGCCCCAGGCCATTGGAAGTTAATTCATAGCGAATGGTATTAAAATTCCCCGTAGCCACTAAATTATTGATCCCCTGTTGCAATTTGGTAAAACTCAACTTCTCATTGAGGTTAATACGTAGTTTCCCCTTAACATAGGCCCTGGAAAAATTATCATTGCCATTGATTATAAGCCTGTTTACCATGACTGAATCTACCTGAACAATATTCGGTTTCTTAATGAACGGTTTCATTTGTTGGGACCCTAGAGATTTTAATGCTTCGACATGTTCCATTGCCGCGGCCTTTCCTGTATTGATAATAGTATTCTTAAGTTCAAAATCGATTACCGAAAATTTATCCATTTCAGGTTTAATATATATATCGGTAAGAGCAGACTTTCGCTGCATATCTTTTATGGTCCTGAAATTATTGATCTGTAATAAGATCTCCGTGGCAGACATAAGTGATGCCCTGTCTCTTAGGCCATGTTGTACATCTACCCCAATAATGAAATCTGCCCCCATGGCGAGTAGTTCTTCCACCGGATAATTGTTTAAGACTCCACCATCTATCAATACTTCTCCTTCAACTTCCGAAGGTTGAAATAAGGAGGGAAAGGTGCCACTTGCAAGGATGGCCTCTGGGAGATATCCTTTGTTTAACATCACTTCTTTCCCGGTCTCAACATTTGTGGCAATGCAGAAAAAAGGAATAGGAAGCTCATTAAAATCGCGCACATCCTTTACATTGAAAAGTAATTGCACCAGTGCATTATAAATATTCTGACCGCCCGAAAGTCCCTGCGGGAAAGACAATTTAAAATCATTGAAGGGCAGGGTGAGGGCGTACCGTTCGGAATCTTCTTTTTCATAAAAGGTCTTCGCATCTCGCGGAAGGTTATCCTGAATAAGATTCGTTAAGTTGGTGTTCCTGAAAATGGAGTCGAGTTGGTCTGCAGAATAACCGGAAGCATACAGGGCCCCAACAATAGCCCCCATGCTGGTACCTCCTATATAATCTATGGTAACCCCGGCCTCTTCTATGACCTTTAAAGCGCCAATATGCGCCAATCCTTTGGCTCCTCCTCCACTTAAGACCAATCCTACCTTTGGAGGAACTTGTTCTGGTTCTGTTTGACCAAAAGACTGAAAACAGATTGCAAGAACGGTTAGAAAAAGGAAACATCTACCCATTCAGTGAAGATAGAAGATTAATGAAAGTTTTCATATATTTTCTTTGCTTTAGACCAGCCTACCACTTCACTAAGATCTTCCAGTGAGGCTTCTTTGATCCTTTTAACCGATTTAAATTTCTTTAGTATTTGCTCAGTTGTTTTGTCGCCAATACCATCAATACCTTCCAGGACCGAGTCGAAAGCGTTTTTGCTTCGCTTATTTCTGTGAAAGTTTATGCCAAACCTATGGGCCTCATTGCGCAATTGCTGAATGATCTTTAACGACTCCGATTTCTTATCCAGATAGAGGGGTATTGGATCATCCGGGAAATAGATCTCTTCCAATCTTTTTGCAATCCCAATGATGGCGATCTTTCCACGTAAGTTTAGTGCTTCCAGACTTTTTAGCGCAGATGATAACTGACCCTTCCCTCCGTCTATTACGATAAGCTGCGGTAGGGATGCTTTCTCTTCCTGTAGTCTTTTATAACGACGAAATACAACTTCTTCCATAGAGGCATAATCATCCGGACCTTCTACAGTTTTTATATTAAAATGCCGGTATTCCTTCTTTACTGGTTTTCCATTCCTGAAAACCACACAGGCTGCCACAGGATTGGTCCCCTGAATATTAGAATTGTCAAAACACTCTATATGTCTTGGCTCTTTGGAGAGGCGAAGGTCTTTTTTCATCTGTGCCATGATCCTGTTCACATGCCGATCCGGATCTGTGATCCTGGTTTGTTTAAAGCGTTCCTGTCTGTAAAATTTGGCGTTTCGCTCAGATAGTTCAAGGATCTTTTTTTTATCTCCTAATTTGGGAACGGTGAGTTTAAGATCCTCTGGCAATGTTACTTTGAAAGGCAAGTAAAGTTCCTTCGATTGCGAATGAAATCGTTGCCTAATCTCAATGATGGCCAGTTGCAAGAGATCCTTGTCTGCTTCTTCCAGTTTTTTCCTGATCTCCATAGTGTGAGAACGGATAATAGACCCGTGAGAGAGTTGCAGGAAGTTGATATAGGCATAGGCATCATCTGAAATGATGCTGAACACATCTACATTATTGATCTTTGGATTTACGATGGTAGATTTCACCTGATAGTTCTCCAACACTTCAATTTTATTCTTGATCATCTCTGCAGCTTCAAAATGCATGTCTGCTGCCAAGGCCTTCATCTCCTTTTTAAAATAATGAAGTGAGGTTTTAAAATTTCCCTTGATGATATCCCTTATGTCATCTATCTGTTGATGATACTCCTTCTCTGTTTGCAGTCCTTCACAGGGACCCTTGCAATTTCCCAGATGGTATTCCAAACATACTTTGTATTTCCCGGCTTCAATTTTTTCTTCCGAAAGATCATAATTACAAGTGCGTAAAGGATACACGCTTTTTATAAGGTCTAAAAGCGTCTTTACAGTTTTCATGCTGGTATAAGGTCCATAGTACTCAGAACCATCCTTGATCAATTTTCGTGTAGGGAAGATCCTGGGAAAGCGTTCTTTTTTAATACAGATCCATGGATACGATTTATCATCCTTCAGTAAGACATTATAACGAGGCTGGTATTTTTTGATGAAATTGTTCTCCAACAATAAAGCATCAGATTCCGTAGGTACCACAATGTGCTTTATGGCCTGTATCTTCTTAACCATTACCCGGGTCTTCCCATTTTCATGGGTTTTGGTAAAATAGGAAGTAACTCTTTTTTTAAGATTTTTTGCTTTCCCTACATATAGTATTTTCCCCTCCTTATCATAGAATTGGTAAACCCCCGGAGATTGGGGTAGGGTGTTTAATTGAAGTTCAACTGATACTTCTGACATTGAGAAAATTGGAGACGATGTATTACAAAGATAATTTAGCAAAATCATTTATGGTATGAAAAAGGCAATCCAATTTATTTGCCTTTAACTATTTCGTTTTCAGTGCATTAAAATTTCATGGTTATTGCTTGTGTTAATTTTTTTGTAAAAATGTGTAGTTCGTCGGAAAAATTGCGCCTTTCATAGAGTGTATGTCAATTTTTTGTTTATTTTTAGCGCTAAGAAAAAACGAGCAAATGGATAATTATCTGATTACCTTAGGAATGTACCTTATTTTAATGCTCTTCTTCAAGATATATTTTGCCGTTTTCACCAAAGACTGAACTTCATTTTTTTACCCACCTTTAAGGACAGTTCGGCTGTATGCTTAAAAAAGAACTCCGAACAAAATATCTGGATTTAAGAAATTCGACATCTGAAGAAGATGTTTATAACGCCAGCCTCAGCATTGCAAATAACTTGCTGTCACTACCTATCTGGAAACACACCTATTACCATATATTTCTGCATAGTACTTCTAAAAAAGAGCTTAATACCAGTCTAATTATTACCCTTCTGCAGGGAAAAGATAAAGAGATCGTAGTTCCAAGAATGGCAAAGGGAAACACCTTAGAACATTTTCTTTTAACAGATAATACACTTCTGAAACCCAATTCGTGGGATATTCCGGAACCTGTTGACGGGATTGAAGTAATGCCCGTTAAGCTTGATGTGATCTTTGTCCCTCTTTTAGCATTTGATCTAAAAGGGCACAGGGTTGGTTATGGAAAAGGGTATTACGATCTGTTTCTGAGCCAATGCAAGCCAGATGTCGTAAAAATAGGATTAAGCATTTTTGAAGCTGAAAAGAATATTGCAGATGTAGGTCCTCAAGACATTCCCCTGGACTACTGTGTGTCTCCTGCTACCACTTATACTTTCTGATCTGTCTCAACAACTTCCTCGTTCTTTTTGGCAAAGGCTTTTTTGTTGAAGACAATTAGGATGCCTACTCCTGTACTAATGGCTGTATCTGCTATATTGAAAACGGGTTCAAAGAAACGGAAAGAATTTCCCCCAAATATAGGTACCCACTCGGGCCAGGTCGTATCTATCAAGGGAAAATAAAGCATATCTACAACCTTTCCATAAAATAGGCCCCCATAGGGATCATCTGAAAAAAGGGTAGCCACAGTATTATAACTGTCATTAAAAAGAAGCCCGTAGAACAGGGAGTCCACAATGTTACCAATAGCGCCTGCGAAAATAAGAGACACTGCTATGACCAGTGTTTTGGAAGCCTCCTTCCGAATGCTGTCTAATAACCAGTACCCAATACCTGCAATGGCGAAAAGACGGAATATGGTAAGCACTAACTTGCCAATACTGTCGGATATTGGTAAAATATCACTAAGTTTTGTACCCCATGCAGCTCCCTCATTCTCAATAAACAAGATCTTGAACCAATTAAAAACATCGACAGACTCGCCCAGTATAAAATGTGTTTTGATATAGACCTTACTGATCTGATCGATCAATAAAATAATAAATATGAGGGCAATAGATTTCTTTAAATTCATAAGTGTTCGTATGCTGGGGCAAAAATAAGTATTATTAGACATTCTAATGAAGACCTGTCTTTTCCTAAAATTTTTAAAACTACTTGGCTTGTGTTATAGTGATATTACCTGTGGTTGATGAGAGATTGAATAGTTCATCTCCTTTGGGGATTTGTTCTTTTGCAATGCTGCCGTACTTGGATATGGCCTTTACCGTTCCACTAGCAATTATTAATGAGATAGGACCGCTCTGGGTGGTTGCACTTACTTTTTGTCCCCCTTCTCTGATAGTACACTTCCCATCGTTCAACACCACTCTCAGGTCTTTGTAATTACCTTCCGCCATTACATTAGAACTGTTACCGTAGAGATATACTTCCTTGTTTTCAGGGACCCTGATATAAAGCGAAATAGAGACTACTTTATGTGCACTGAGCTTGTCATTGGGATCATTAAAATAGGGTTGAAACTTCCCGGCTACAAGGAGGGTATTGCCATTTTCGGTGATTTCCAATGCAAGATCTTTTTGATATTCTCCCTCCATGGACGCCTCAAGTACCAACGCCTTTTCTTGTGAGGTTTCCACCTTTACATCGAAAAAAAGATTAGTGTCTATCTGTATAGACGTAACATCGGGATTCAGGAATACCTTTTTAACAGTTTTTTGTCCAAACCCCTGGTTTACTACCAGTAAAGCAAAAAGAAAAAATGCAAAGTACCTCACGTTGCGGTTGTGTGAACGACCCTTTACGGGGCGTTGTTCCTTATTATTGCATGTTCTTTGCCTCAATACTCAGCGTAGCATGCGGAACCAGTTTTAAACGCTCCTTGTTGATCAATTTGCTGGTAACCCTGCAGATCCCATAGGTCTTATTTTCAATACGTAACAACGCATTCTTTAAGTCCCTGATAAATTTTTCCTGCCGTATGGCCAGCTGGGTATTCGCTTCCCGGCTCATGGTTTCAGACCCTTCTTCAAATGCCTTAAAGGTTGGCGAAGTATCATCTGTACCATTGTTACCATCGTTCATATAAGAGCTTCTTAGTAAGTCCAAATGACCTTTAGCTTTTACTATTTTTTCCTCGATCAAAACGCGGAATTCTTCTAATTCTTTATCGGAGTATCTAACTTTTATATCTTGTCCCATAATGTCTAGTGTTTTTGGATCAACAATTTTGTATTTACCTCATCGAAAACGATTTCAGTCCCTAGTTCCAGCTGCTCTTCCAGAACAAGGTCTGCGGTTAGGGTTTCCGTTTTAATATATTGCATGTTACTTTCGATCGCTTTCTCTATAAAACCGTCTTTAAGTACTTTAATATCAATTTTATCGGTCACTTCAAAACCAGATTCCTTTCGTAGATTCTGGATGCGATTGACCAATTCTCTGGCAATGCCTTCTTGTTTAAGATCTTCATTGATGGTAACATCCAAAGCCACTGTTAGGCCTCCGGCACTTGCTACCAACCATCCTTCGATGTCTTCAGAGCTTATCTCTACCTCCTCTAACTGTAAGATAATACTTTTATTTTCTATCTCAAGGGATATTTCGCCTTCCCGTTCAATTTTTTGGATATCTTCCTGATTAAACTTCCCAACCGCCTGTGCGATCTTTTTCATATCCTTCCCAAAACGAGGCCCTAATACCTTAAAGTTTGGTTTTATTTTTTTTACCAGAATCCCTGAGGCATCATCCAGAAGTTCTATCTCTTTTACATTTACTTCTGTCTTTATGAGTTCGGCAACTGCTTCTATCTCCCTGCGTTGTGCATCATCTAGTACCGGGATCATTACTCTTTGAAGAGGCTGACGTACTTTGATCTTCTCTTTTTGACGTATGGATAGCACCAGAGAAGAAATGGTCTGCGCCTTTTCCATCTTACTTTCTAACGCCTTATTCACAATAGCCGCATCATAGGCTGGAAAATCGGAAAGATGAACACTCTCCATCGAATGTACTTTTGTATTGCGGGTTAGATCTACATATAAGCGTTCCATGAAAAAGGGTGCTATAGGTGCAGATAATCTGGCCACAGTAAGTAAACAGGTATGCAGGGTCTGATAGGCTGATATTTTGTCTTGCTGATAGTCGCCTTTCCAAAAACGTCGGCGGCATAATCGTACGTACCAGTTGCTCAGGTTTTCCTGAACATAGTCTGATATAGCTCTTGCAGCCTTGGTAGGTTCATAATCTGCGTATGCCTCATCTACCGTTTTTATCAGTGAATGGAGTTCAGAAAGGATCCATTGATCTATCTCCGGACGTTCTTTTAAGGGTGTTTCTGCCTCATCATAAGTAAACTCGTCAATGTTCGCGTAAAGGGCAAAAAAAGAATAGGTATTATAGAGTGTCCCGAAGAACTTTCGTTTAACTTCCAGAATACCATCCATATCAAACTTCAGGTTATCCCATGGATTTGCATTGGAGATCAAATACCAACGAGTGGCATCGGGACCATGTTCTTTTATGGTCTCAAAAGGATCTGCCGCATTTCCCAGTCGCTTAGACATTTTCTTACCATCCTTATCCAGTACCAGGCCATTGGAAACCACATTCTTATATGCCACGGAATCAAATACCATAGTTGCTATGGCATGCAGCGTATAGAACCACCCTCTGGTCTGATCAACTCCTTCGGCTATAAAGTCGGCCGGAAAGGTCTTTCCCTCATCAATAAGGTCCTTATTCTCAAAGGGGTAATGCCATTGGGCATAGGGCATGGAGCCACTGTCGAACCAAACATCAATAAGGTCCGATTCTCGTTTCATCGGCTTTCCGGAAGGGGAAACAAGCACAATAGCATCTACAACATTCTTATGCAGGTCTATTTTATCGTAATTGGCTTCGTCCATATTCCCTGCCTCAAAAGACGCAAATATATCTTCTGTCATGAGTCCAGCTTTAACAGCCTTGGATATCTCACTTTTAAGCTGTACTAAAGAGCCTATCATCACTTCCTCTGTTCCATCTTCTGTTCGCCAGATAGGTAGCGGAATTCCCCAGAACCTGGATCGGGATAAATTCCAGTCATTCGCATTGGCCAACCAATTCCCAAATCTTCCATCACCGGTGGCCTTTGGCTTCCAGTTGATGGTTTGATTAAGTTGGAACATTCTGTCCTTGATATCAGTAACCTTGATAAACCAGGAATCCATAGGGTAATACAAAATAGGTTTATCTGTCCGCCAGCAATTAGGATAGCTATGAAGGTATTTTTCTACTTTGAAAGCTTTATTCTCCTCCTTTAGTCTGATGGCTATTTCAACATCTACCGATCTTTCCGGGGCTTCTCCTTCTTCATAGTATTCATTCTTTACATACTTCCCGGCCAGTTCCTTCATTTCTGGTCTGAACTTTCCCTGCAAGTCTACGAGGGGAACCGGATTTTGATATTTGTCTAGAACCAACATGGGAGGCACTTCCGGTTTAGCCTGTTTTGCCACCATAGCATCATCTGCCCCAAAAGTAGGTGCTGTATGCACTATGCCTGTTCCATCCTCAATGGTTACAAAATCGCCGGCTATAACTCTGAAAGCATTTTGCGGATTTTCGTATGGAAGTGCATACGGCAATAACTGCTCATAGCGAATACCTACTAATTCCTTGCCCTTCATTTCAAGCACTACCGTGAAGGGAATTTTTTTATCGTCTTTTTTATACTGACTAAGTTCTTCCTCGGAAGAGACTTCCTCATATTTTCCTTTGAATTGATCTCCTACAAGTGCTTTTGCCAGGATGACATTCATTGGTTCAAAGGTGTATTGATTGAATGTCTTCACAACGACATAATCTATCTTAGAGCCAACGGTTAATGCAGTATTTGAGGGAAGTGTCCAGGGCGTAGTTGTCCAGGCCAACAGGAAAATATCGCCCTCCACCTCTTTTAAAATTGATGGTGCGCTTTCTCTCTTGATCTTGAACTGCGCTGTAACGGTAGTGTCTGTAATATCCTGATAGGTGCCAGGCTGATTCAACTCATGAGAACTTAATCCTGTCCCTGCTTTGGGAGAGTACGGCTGAATTGTATAGCCTTTATACAATAGCCCTTTATCATAGATCTGTTTCAGAAGCCACCAAACAGACTCCATGTATTTAGATTTATAGGTGATATACGGATCTTCCATATCTACCCAATACCCGATCTTCTCAGTCATGGAATTCCAGACATCGGTATACCTCATCACCGCTTTTTTACAGGCAGCATTGTATTCTTCAATACTGATCTTAACTCCTATGTCTTCTTTGGTGATCCCCAGTTCTTTCTCAACGCCCAATTCTATTGGGAGACCATGCGTGTCCCAGCCGGCCTTTCGTTTTACCTGATACCCTTTCATGGTCTTATACCTGGGGAAAATATCCTTGATGGTACGGGCCATTACATGGTGTATACCCGGCATACCATTGGCTGAGGGCGGACCTTCATAAAAGACATAGTTGGGTTTTCCTTCTCTGGTGGAAATGCTTTTTTCAAAAATCTGATGGGTATTCCAAAATTGGAGGATCTCCTCTCCAATTTTTGATAAATCCAATCCTTTGTATTCCTGAAACTTCATAATGCCTTTCCTTTGACCTATTCAAAGGTGGCAAAATTAGTGAATTTTAACCAAAAGAATGCGGACTGTCACAAAAAAAGGAAGCGTGCAAAAAGGGCTAAAACGCAGATAGCAGGCTCCTTTTTTGGAATACTTCCAGAGGCTTATTAAGATATGAGGATGCAGATCAAATATGTCCCTTTTTAAAACCTAAAACCCAGTCCAAGAATTAGGTTGATCCCCGGAGCACTTATCCCGGAGGAATAAGATCGGTATCGTTGGTCTGTTATATTTTCCAAAGTAAGAGACGTAGTAAGCCTTTCACTTAACTTATACTGGGAGCGTAAATTTAGAGTATACCAGGAAGGGGCATAGGGATCGCCATTGGCATCCAGGTCATAGAGATAGTCTTTGCTCCGTTCAGAAAGGGCCAGATCCTCATACGAGATCTCTCCATTGTAGTTGAGAAAAAGATCCGTTTTTAGTCTTGGAAGTATCCATATTAAATGAAGGTCCCCAAATGTAGGCGCTGCATGTCTGGCGGCCGATTCTTCCCCGCTATCGTCCTCTTCAATACCTTCTGTAATGGTTAGATTCGTAGTAAGCTGCAGCTCATTGGTCAGGAATACTTCTGCCCCAAACTCAAACCCATATACATAAGCCTTTGCGGCATTTTGAATGGCCTGAACATTGCTTAATTCCCCATTGTAAAGGATCTCTCTTTCGCCGTTAAAAGTAAAATCTCTTCGGACAAGCGCATCTACCATATAGGTGTAGAACGCAGCCCCACGTATCACGGCTTTGTCTTTAAAGTTCTTTTTAATACCTACTTCTATATTGTAAGCGTACTCCGGTTCTAACTGCGGATTAGGTACTACCACAGAACCTGGTTCCGAATCAAACACCTTACCTATATCATCTATGTTTGGTGCCCTAAAACCGGTAGATCCGTTAAGCGTAAATTGAAACGATTGAGTGGGGAACCAACTTAGGCCTAAACTCCCTGTTAAAGCCCCATTGCTAAGGGTTGTATTTGCAAAAGGGAAGGCGTAAAAAGTGCTGTCAAAAACAGCGTTTATCCATACATGGCTATACCTAATGCCAGACAATAATGTTAAATTGGGCTTTGCCTTGTACTCCGCATTAACATAGCCTGCCAGGGTTTGCCAACTGGCACCATCTGGGTAGCGAGAGGCCGCCCTGTTCTGAGAACCGGTCTCAATATTTTGTTGACTGCCCTCTGAATGAACCTTATTATATATGTATTCTCCCCCGTAATACAGCCGAAGGTTACCCATCTTTTTATTCTCAAAATCTATATTGGTGGAGAGCGCATCCACTTTTTCTCTCGTTTTGTTTAGAATAGCATCCTGAAAATCCCGATCGTTCCTGCTTTCTTCGAAAAATTGATAGGCAGTGGAAAGTTTTACCCCATCGTAAAATTTACTTCGCGCCTTATTAAAGACCTGAAGATTGCCCATAAACCATTTTTGAGGGCCGTAGTACCATTCTGCAGATCGCAATCCGGACCCGTCACTTGTAGGTCTAATTAAACGGTCGTATCTGGAATATGAGGAGGTTTCTGAAAAATAAAGTCCAAGATCGTATTGCCAATTATTAGAAGGTTTATGAGATATCTTTTGCAAAAGATTGATCTGGTCATAAGCTGTTGGCACCTGCTTCCTGGGGTTTTCATTGACAACTAATACATCTGTATCATTCTGTCGATCTACCAGGGTATTTCTCAAATAACGATCGGGGCCGTGACTCCCCATGCGTAGATCATCAAAGTTATTGTAGGTTAGACTACTCAAAAATGCCCATTTTTCGGAAGCAATGTTCACATCGGCGTGAAAGGTATTTTCGTTATTGGCTGAAGCATAACGAGCATTGGCATTCCCGGAGACCACCACTGAATCTCTTCTCAGGAAATGCGGTTCAAGGGTAAGGAAATTCATAACCCCTCCAATAGCATCACTACCATAAATTACGGACCCCGGACCAAAGATCACTTCCGTATTCTTTATGGTATATGGGTCTATTGAAATGATATTTTGGATATTCCCGCCTCTAAAAATGGCATTGTTCATTCGTACTCCATCAACAGATAATACCAGTCTATTTGTCGCAAATCCCCGGATCATAGGGCTTCCCCCGCCAAGCTGACTTTTCTGCACAAATACTTGTCCACTGTTTTGTAAAAGATCGGCTGCGGTCTGAGGGCTCGTAAACGCAATAGCTTGTGCGCTGATGGATGAGATCTTCTGAGGAATGTCTTTTTTCTGCTGTTCCCATTTAGAGATAGACATGACTACCTCATCTAACTGTTCTGTTTGGGGCATCAGAAAAATTCGTTTCCCCCGCTTAAGAAGTTGATTCTTGGTAATAGATCTTGCCTGATAGCCGATATGACTAATTGTGATACGTTCTGTTCCATTGAATTTTGAAAGATCGCAAACTCCATCAAAATCGGTCAAGGCAGTTCTCGACTTATTTGAATTATAGAGCACCGCATTGACTATGGGCTGTCTTGAGTCCGCATCCAATACCGTTATTTCTTGTGACAATCCACCAGAAACAATAAATAAACATCCAAAAAAGAAAAATAAGCGCATGCTTAGTTAAAAACTTCGTTCAATACTGCCAGGGACCTGGGTTTTCTAAAACCGTGCAAATGTAATTCAAAATAAAGGACAATCTTTTGTAACAGTGCTTGTCTCTCTTCTTTCCCCATCCTTATAGTATGGATTGCATCAAAATTTATGCCTAACAGGGCTGTAAAATGGTCTAATTCATCGCCTGTTAACATTGGGTTTAGTCCGGGACGTGGAATAAACCGTCCATCCTGCAAATCGAAGTAGGCAGATCTTCCTGTAGTAATTTCTGGGTAAAAGCCAAAATACTTCGTAATTTCTAACAAGAAATACAGATGAAAATTGGCTATCTGATCATGAGTATCCAGCCATTGGAAGGCTGCTTCCAGAAAATGAAATAAACCTTCATTCTTTTCTTCTTCATAGATACTATTCCCTAACATCTCCGACAGAAAAAAAGCAACGGCATTCTTGGTGACATTGGTATGCAATGTTTGATAAGGATAAGTGCTTTTCACTTCCTGCAAACGCTCCATAGTACCCTTGTTCCTGTGTATTGCCACGATCTCCAATTGCATCAAAGGTTGGAAATAGGCCACTTTAAGCTTTCCCTTCCTAGATCCCATTATACCTTTTAGGAGATAGGTTTTAAGTCCGTCAGATTCGGTAAATGCCTTTACAATCACGCTTGTATCCCCGTATTTAAGTGAAGATAGTACAATGGCCCTGGTAGTTACGCGCATAGGTCTTTGGTTGGGATCCAAAGATAGTAAAAAGCCCCCTGAGGAATGCTCAGAGGGCTTTGATGATTTATTGAATGACTCTTAAATAACTCCTTGGGCTAACATGGCATCTGCCACTTTTACAAAGCCGGCAATATTTGCTCCTTTTACATAGTTGCAATAACCATCTTTATCTTTTCCATACTCAATACAAGAGTCGTGTATATCTTCCATGATCCCTTTTAAACGCTCGTCTACTTCTTCGCGTGTCCAACTGATACGCAAAGAGTTTTGCGACATTTCCAGACCAGAGGTAGCAACCCCACCTGCATTGGATGCTTTTCCGGGTGCAAATAAGATTTTAGCTTCATGAAAAGCATGGATAGCATCTGGCATAGAAGGCATATTGGCTCCTTCGGCCACACAAATACATCCATTCTTTATCAGGGCTTTTGCTCCATCCCCATCCAGTTCATTCTGAGTGGCACATGGTAAGGCAATATCACATACAACATCCCATGGAGTTTTGCCTTTATGGTAGCTGGCCGACTTATATTTGCTTACGTATTCTGAGATACGACCTCTTTTATTATTCTTAAGGTCCATTACAAAGTCTAATTTTTCTGCGGTAATTCCGTCTTTATCATAGATGTAGCCGCCAGAATCTGATAATGTGACTACTTTACCTCCCATTTGAATAACCTTCTCAGCAGCAAATTGTGCTACGTTCCCTGACCCGGATATGACTACCGTTTTTCCTTTTATATCTTTATTAATGGTCTTCAACATGCTCTGGGCAAAATATACAGTTCCATAGCCAGTTGCTTCTGGTCTGATCTTGGATCCACCCCAGGAAAGTCCTTTTCCGGTTAGTACGCCGGTAAACTCATTTCGGATCTTTTTATACATCCCAAACAAGAACCCGATCTCACGGGCACCAACACCAATATCTCCAGCAGGTACATCCGTATTTGGACCTATATGCCGGCAAAGTTCCAACATAAAGGCATGGCAAAAACGCATTACCTCATCATCCGATTTTCCTTTCGGATCAAAGTCGGATCCACCTTTACCGCCACCCATAGGCAGGGTAGTTAAACTGTTCTTAAACACTTGTTCAAAGGCAAGGAATTTAAGGATACTGGCGTTCACCGACGGATGGAAGCGCAACCCGCCTTTATACGGTCCTATGGCCGAGTTCATTTGAATTCTGTATCCACGATTCACATGTATCTCTCCATCATCATCTACCCAGGCAACTCTGAATGAAAGCAGGCGCTCAGGTTCTACCATTCTCAGCAAGATGTTCTTGCCATTGTAAATTTCATGTTTGGCGATGTACGGGATCACAGTTTCTGCTACTTCCTGTACTGCCTGGATAAATTCGGGTTCATGACCATTTCTCACCGTCACTTCATCCATGAAGGCTTTGATTTTTGCTTCCATATATTCTTAATTAATTTAGGCTGTTATTAAATTATCAATATTCCGGCAAAATTATGGTATTTAAATAATTTAATGGTCTTTTTTTGGCAATTTGATAAAATACTTACCCTATAGCCTGTTCAAGATCCGCAATTAGGTCATTTACATCTTCTATCCCAACGCTTAGCCGGATAAGTGAATCTACCACACCGCTCTTTTCACGTTCCATCTTCGGGATGCTGGCATGGGTCATGCTGGCAGGATGCCCCGCTAGACTTTCAACACCTCCCAGCGATTCTGCCAGGGTAAAGACCTGTAGTTTTTCAACAATTTGCACAGCCTCTTTGAAGTTACTTCCTTTGGGAATAAAGGAGATCATACCGCCAAAATCACTCATCTGACTTTTAGCCACCTCATGGTTGGGGTGCTCCTCAAATCCGGGCCAATACACTTTTTCTATTTTTGGATGTTTCTTTAAATACCGTGCTATGGCCTCTCCATTTTCACAATGCCGTTGCATGCGCACATGCAAGGTTTTGATGCCTCTGAGAGTCAGGAAGCTATCCATGGGGCCGCAAACAGCTCCACTTGCATTTTGAATAAAATACAGTTTATCTGCTAAATCCTTATCGCGCACCACCAAAGCACCCACTACTACGTCGCTGTGTCCGCCCAGGTATTTGGTTGCAGAATGCATCACTATATCTGCACCTAACTCTAATGGCCTTTGCAGGTAGGGGGTGGCAAAAGTATTGTCTACTGCCAGGAGTAGTTTATGTTTTGCAGCCAATTGAGCTGTGGCTTTAATGTCTATCACATTCATCATGGGGTTTGTTGGAGTTTCTACCCAGAGTAATTTTGTGTTCTTGTTGATCTTTTCTTCTATCGCGGCTATTTCTCCCATTCCAATGAAGTGAAATGTGATACCAAATTTTTCAAAGACCTGCTTAAACAGCCGGTAACTACCCCCGTATAGATCATTGGTAGATATCACTTCATCTCCCGGAGAAAGTAATTTTATAACGGCATCTATGGCAGCCAGGCCACTGGCAAAAGCCAGGCCGTATTGTCCGCTTTCAATACTCGCCAGGGAGCGCTCCAAAGCTGTTCTGGTAGGGTTGGCACTGCGAGAATATTCGTATCCTTTATGCCCTCCCGGAGTGGTTTGGGCATAAGTAGAGGTTTGATAAATAGGAGGCATTACGGCGCCGTAGGCGGCATCGGGTTCCTGGCCTCCATGAATGGTCTTGCTATTGAATTTTAATGGGTGTTTGCTCATGATCTTAGAATAGATTTACAAAGGTATTGTTCTGATCCGGATTACCCCAATGCTTTTTCCAGGATAAAATCATTCCTCCTTTAAAAAGGAAACTCATAGGATAAAAATGTAGTTTTGTAGCACCTATTTATATAAACGTATGAAATTTTCCCCGTTCGCCTGGATCCTCCTGATCCTTTTTATCATGACAGCATGTGAAGAAGAGACAACGCTGGTAATGGAACCAGTAATCTATACCAATTCTCCTTGTGCTACCTGTCCAAATATTTCTATTCAATATCCGAAGGCCCTGGAAGATACTAAACTTAGTAGGGCCATTAATACAGCAATAGAAGAAGAAATAATAGGCTTACTGACCTTTGCTGATAGTTTGGAAGTTACCAATCTAGATGAGGCCATTACTTCCTTTACCCAAGGGTATGAAGAACTTAAAGAAGTATATCCCGATGAGACCATCCCATGGGAGGCAAATATACAAGCAGAGGTTTCTTTTGAGAATAGACAGGTACTTTCCATAAAGTTGGATTCCTATCTTTTTACAGGAGGGGCACATGGATATGCGGCTACGCGATTCCTGAATTTCGATATGAATAAAGGACAAGAAATAGACACTCAGGCACTTTTTAAAGACCTGCTTGCCTTTCGCTCCTATGCGGAATCTAAGTTTCGCAAACAGGAAGAGATACCTGAAATAGCACCTATCAATAGTACCGGGTTTATGTTTGAGCTAGATTCATTCTACCTGCCGGAAAATATTGGTCTTACTCCCAAAGGCATTCTTTTGCTCTACAACCAGTATGAGGTAGCTTCTTATGCAGATGGTCAAATAGAACTCCTTATCCCTTTCAGAGAAGCAAAGAAATTTGTTACTCCCGGGATGAAACTATAAGATCAGGCAGAAGCCAACAGTTTTTTTTGAATGGCCTGTACTGTTCCCATGTGCAATCCCAGATGAAAGATATTAAAGGCAATGGCATCCTCTACATTAGCAAGGACCACATTGGCGCTGGTAGTATAAGAATCGTATTCCTTGAAAATTCCATTTGCATAATCTTCTTTGGTCCATCCCGGTGTGGCAAGTAAGGCTTCCGCCACTTGTTGTACTTCTTCCTCTGTAACATGATTCTCCGGAAAGGTTCCCTTGCTGTACTTTTTGACCAATGCCCAGTCTAAGCGCGTGTGAAGTTTGCTCAATTTGTATACCAATAATTGCTGGGTTACCAATACATGGCTAATATTCCAGAAAATGTTGTTGTTAAAGTTCTCCGGAATACTAAAAAGGTGTTCCTTAGGCGTAGTTATAAGGATCTTATTGAAGTTGAAATGTATTTTTTCTGTAATATCGAACAGTTTTTCCATGGGGTAGTTTTATATAAAAATATAATAATTGGGTTTAAATAAGTTTCTTTGTGCCATCATATTCTTCAAGAACTCATAAACTACAGTTATGAAAGGCACCATATACTACCTCAGCAGTTGTGACACCTGTAAAAGGATCCTCAAAGAACTGGCCCCATCTAAAGAAATAGCCTTACAGGATATAAAGAGTTCTCCACTTACTATCATACAACTCGATGAGCTTAAAGCGAAAGCCGGAAGCTATGAGGCTTTGTTCAGTAAACGAGCGCGACTCTATAAAGAGCGCAACCTAAAGGAAAAAACACTTTCAGAAGCTGATTACCGCAGCATGCTATTGGAGCATTACACTTTTTTAAAGCGACCTGTAATGGTTTTAGGTGAAGAGATATTTATAGGTAATACCAAGAATGTGGTGGCCGCTGCAAAAGAAAAACTCCACCCTTGAACAAGCGAACACTGGCCATTTTGGCCGCCCTGGGGGCAACTACCATCTACGGGTTAAACCATACGATCGCTAAAGGCGTTATGCCTATGCATGTAAAACCTTTTGGTTTTATTATGATCCGTGTTCTGGGTGCAACCGCTCTTTTTTGGGGAATTTCATTTCTGGGACCAAGAGAAAAGATTGAGAGAAAAGACTGGGGCCGACTTTTTATCTGCGCGCTGTTTGGGATGGCGATCAATATGTTGGCATTTTTTAAAGGCCTGGATCTTTCTACCCCTATCAATAGCTCTGTGTTGGTGACCACTACTCCTATTATTGTCGTGATATTGTCTGCTTTTCTGATCAAGGAAAAAATACGGTTGATAAAAGGATTGGGTATTGCCATAGGGCTCATTGGTGCTCTGGGGCTTATCATCTATGGACAGGAAATACGACAAGATGCCCCAAATATTCCCTTGGGAAATACCCTCTTCCTGGTTAATGCTCTATTTTTTGGGCTATACCTCATCCTTACCAAGAAACTGGTGGAAAAATACCATCCCTTTACACTAATGAAATGGCTTTTTCTGATCGGGATCTTTCTGAACCTTCCTATTGCACTCCCAGAATTCCTTGAAATTTCCTGGAGTACCCTTCCGGTTGACGTCTTGTGGAAAATAGGTTTTGTTGTCCTGGGTACAACTTTTTGTACCTATCTTTTTAATGCCTATGCGCTAACCCAGCTAAAAGCTTCCACGGTTAGTGTCTTTGTTTATATACAGCCGTTCGTGGGAATTATTTTTGCAGTTCTTATGGGTAAAGATCAGTTGAGCCCTGTAAAGATCATTGCCGCCTGTTTGGTCTTTCTTGGGGTTTATCTGGTAAGTAAAAAAGCTAGACCAGATCCTTTGGAAACTTCTTAAACTTTCTGGTGTCTTCTTTGGTAAGCACCCTGAAATCGCTTGCTTTTTCAGCTGCTAAAATACCCTCCAACAATGTGCCCTGGAGCGGCATAAGCTTTCGGGTTTCCCAACTCATCCAGGATCCCATAAGCTCACAACGTGCTACATTCTTTCCCTGGCCATCATAAAAATTTTGGTGAAATTCAAAGAACATCCCGTCATCACTAAGACCTTTAACTTCTACGGAAACTTTTACAGTACTCCCTGGTAAGACTTCCTTAAAATAATACATATGCTCATAAAAGACCACAGGGCCAATGCGATGTTTAATAAGGCTTCTATGGTCAAAACCGAGCGTTGACAAATAAGACATACGGGCATGAGTCATTAAATTGGTATAGGAACTATTACCCAAATGTAAATTGGCATCAAGATCGCTCCAGCGAATTTCAAATTCTTTAAAGTAGGGCATAGTATCTATGTTTTGTTAGTCACAAAAATACTACCGTTTTAAAATTCCTACCTATCGATTGCAAAAAATTAATCCCTATTTTTAGCCCTAAATTTTTAAGCATGGAATCTAAACCCTCATTTATAAAAGAATTATCCCTCCCCGCTATAGCGGCTCCAATGTTTCTTATTTCAGGACCACAATTGGTCATAGAATGTTGTAAAAATGGCATTGTAGGTACCTTTCCTGCGCTCAACCAGCGGAGTAGTGAGGGTTTTGAAGAGTGGGTAGTGGAGATCAAGGAAGCACTGTCTTCCTATGAAAAGGAAACCGGGAAAAAGTGCGCCCCATTTGGCGTAAACCTTATTGTACACCCTACCAATCCACGTTTGGAGGCAGATCTAAAACTTTGTATTAAACACAAAGTGCCAATCATTATTACCTCTCTGGGTGCCGTATCGCAAGTGGTCAAGGCCATTCACAGTTATGGAGGTTTGGTATTTCACGATGTTATAAAAAAACGCCATGCAGAAAAAGCTGCGGAAGCTGGTGTAGACGGACTTATTTTGGTAGCGGCAGGTGCGGGTGGCCACGCCGGGACAATCAACCCCATGAGTTTAATAGCAGAGATCAAAAAGTTCTTCCATAAAACTGTGATCCTGTCTGGTTGTATTTCCACTGGACGAGATATTGCTTCGGCCATGCAAATGGGCGCCGACCTCGCCTATATGGGAACACGCTTTATCAATACCAAAGAGAGTAAGGCCCCGGAAGAATACCGGCAAATGATCATTAAGTCAGGTGCCAGTGACGTGGTCTATACGGCGGCCGTCTCTGGGGTACACGCCAATTTCTTAGGCGCCAGTCTTAAGGCAGCAGGGATCACCGAAGAGGACCTTAAAAAAGATAGGAAGATAGACTTCGGGAAAGAATTAGATACCGAGGCCAAGGCCTGGAAAACCATCTGGTCTGCCGGCCAGGGGGTAACCACTGTAAAAGATGTGCTGCCGGTGGCAGATTTGGTTGCCCATTTAAAAAAGGAATTTAAAGAGGCAATTGAATCACAGAAGGCACTGCTGGATACCTATCCTAAATAATTTTTCATTAGTATACTATGTACATTAAACGAAATATTGGCTGGGGTCTAATTCTTCGGTTTGCCTGGAAAAACCTCATTTTCTTTACCCTCTATGCCTTACTTATCTTCTGGGCTTATCATTATTTGGATTATGGCTTTCTGCACATTCCCTTTCAGCCGTTGAGCGTAATTGGTATTGCCGTGGCCTTTTACATAGGGTTTAAAAACAGTCAGAGTTACGATCGTTTCTGGGAGGGCAGGAAGATTTGGGGTGGTATCGTAAATTATAGTCGTACCTGGGCGTTGCAGGTGATAAGTTTTGTAATAACAAAGGATCCCGAGGCCGATAAGCAACTACAAACGCAACTCATCTACCGGCATATTGCGTGGATCAATGCCCTTAGGGTACAACTTAGACAACCTAAGTCCTGGACCCTCAAATTAGGAACATCCATTGAAAAACTACATGACAGGCATGGAGAGCGTAATGCATCTTGCAATGAAGCCTATAACTATGTTAGCATGCGCGAATTCTCCGATCTAAAAAATAGGGTCAACCCGGCTACCCATTTAATTAAGAACCAGGCCAGGGAATTGGTAGACCTGAAGGATAAAGAGATTATCGATGGCTTTCAGGAAGATCAACTTCATTCTGTTTTGGAGGAATTCTACAACTTGCAAGGGATGTGCGAACGAATTAAGAATACCCCTTTTCCAAGACAATACGGATACTTTTCAAAAGTATTTACCTGGATCTTTGTCTTGCTCCTTCCATTTGGTTTGCTCGATGTTTTTGCAGATGATTCCATGTCTTCCCTTGGAGGTGTAGAAGCCTGGTATGTTTTCCTAATGATCCCTTTTTCTGTCCTTATCTCCTGGATCTTTATCACTATGGAAAGCATAGGGGATAATAGTGAGGACCCTTTTGAAGGCCGACTTAACGATGTGCCCATGTCTGCCCTTTGCCGCACCATAGAAATAGACTTGCGTGACATTCTGGATGAAGACAACCTTCCGGAACCTGTTCAACCTCAAGACAATATCTTGTATTAATGTCTGTACTGCCATCTAATTACAACCCCCCTTTACTCTTTAAGAGTGGACATGTGTCTACAGTTTACTATGGCCTGTTTCGCAGGATACTGGATCTGGAGCAAGAACGAGAACGTCTGGAATTATCCGATGAGGATTTTATGGATCTTGATTGGAGCTATGCGAATACTCCTGCTACCAAAGTTGTTATCTTGCTGCATGGCCTTGAAGGCCATGGTCAACGCCCTTACATAACTGGTAGTGCCAAATATTTTAATAATGCAGGCTATGATTGCTGTGCTGTAAATTTCAGAGGTTGCAGTGGAGAACCTAATCGCCTATACAGATCCTACCATTCAGGTGCTACTGAGGACCTGGATGCTGTAGTGAAACATCTCCTGGACACTAAAGATTACAAAGAACTCTACATCAAAGGTTTTAGCCTGGGTGGTAACATGGTCCTAAAATATGCAGGTGAAGGCAGGAAGATCCCAAAGGAAATAAAAGGTATAGTAGCAGTGTCTGCTCCATGCGACCTTTATAGTTCGTTACGCGCATTGATGTCTTGGAAAAACATTCCCTATGCCCGAAGGTTTCGGAAACATTTGGTGGCCAAACTGAAGGCCAAACAACCTATGTTCCCTGAATTGTTGCCAAATAGTGAGATTGCAAGGATCAAAACCCTTAAAGATTTTGACGATGTCTATACCAGCCGGGCACATGGTTTTGCTGATGCCCTGGATTATTACGCTCAATGCAGTTCCCTTCAATTCTTACCTGAAATTAAGATCCCTACCCTTATTATCAATGCCCAAAATGATTCCTTTTTAGGGCCGGAATGCTATCCATACCAAGAGGCAGCTACTAATGAAAATCTCTTTTTAGAGGTGCCTAGTTACGGAGGTCATGTAGGCTTTTACGATGTTCAGAACATTGCATATACAGAAAAAAGAGCATTAAAATTCTTAGAGGAAAAATAGCAAAGCGCTATTTTCTTATATTAGTGGTCCGAAAAACAACGTACATATGAAAAAATTACTGCTAATAGCAGCCTTAGGAAGTTTTGTACTAAGCTGTGGCGAGAAAAAAGAAGAGAAAAAAGAAGGGTTTGAAATGAGTCGAACCAAGACGACAGAAACAACGGCAAACACTTCTGAAGCAGTTCCAGTTGACATGAACAACAAAGGGGTAGGGCCAATAACATCCGTTACCTTTGATAAGGAGATCAATACTGAGATGGCCGCTGCCGGAGAAGCTAAATATAATGCCATCTGTGTGGCCTGCCATATGGCCAACCAACGTATGATAGGGCCCGCTTTGAGTGGGGTATATGAGCGCCGAAGTCCGGAGTGGGTGATGAACATGATTCTGAACCCTGATGGCATGTTACGTGAAGATCCTATTGCTAAAGCGTTATTAAAGGAGTACAACAATGCTATTATGCTTAACCAAAATCTAAGTGAAGAAGACGCACGGGCTGTGGCAGAGTATTTACGGACCTTGTAAAAAGATTAATCATAAAAAGAAATGCCATTATCCAGTTTTAGAAACTGGATAATGGCATTTTTATTTTTTATACTACCTGATAGCCTTTATCCCTGTTCCCAAAGCTTTTGGGATCACTACCAACCATATGGATGCCAGAAAAACTTTTTTCTTATCTTTAAAATATAGATAACCATTAAAAATCAATATCATGAAATCACTTATGAAAACCTCAATCTTCACAAAAGGAATTGTTTTATCTGCATTACTTATTGCCAGTTGCGCTGAAACCAAGAAAGAAGATGCTGCCATGGCAGAAAAAGAAATCCCAATGGTGGAAGCAGCTTCGGAGGAATATTCAGATATAGTCCTGAAAACATTAAGCCATATGGCGAATTTTGAACATGAAGCTTACGCTGAACTTATGGCCGATGATATGATGTGGTACTGGCCAGACGGTAGTTCAGAGACACGCCATTCCATAAAAGGTAAAGATGCACTAGTTGCCTGGTGGAAAAACTATCAGGAAACCACAGGTGCCACTTTAAACTTTGCCAATAACACCTTGTTGCCTTTAAAAATTAATACCCCCTCTAACTATTATAAAGTGACGGGTTCCGGGGTACTGGCCTATACAGATTTAACCATCACACTTGGAGATAAATCTACCTCCGTAAGACAACACATGGTTTTTATGTTCAATGACGATATGAAGATAAGCCATTGCTTCTTATACTATGACAGGTCAGGGATCATTGAATTAACCAATGTGGTCCTTGGAGAGACTGAGGAATAAATTCCTTTATTGATTAAAATATCAACGCTCTACTCCTATCCCTATGGAATTGGAGTGGAGCAATATCATATCTCGACTCCCGTGCCTTCGGATGGTTTACATACCTAGGGCAGGTCCACATGCGGTAGGTATGAGGGCACTCAATATGACAAACCGCACCCTATCGCGATAGCCGTTCCCACACAGTTCTTGCTCCATTCCCTTCGCTGCTGGCCCATTTAGTAGTACTTTTGCAGCCTGAAACTACAGAATATGACATTTGAAGATCTAAAATTGATCTCCCCCATCCTTAAGGCCCTCAAGGATCTGGATTATACAACCCCTACTCCTATACAAGCAGATGCCATCCCCCTTGTTCTCAAAAGAGAAGATGTAATTGGCAGTGCTCAAACCGGTACAGGAAAAACGGCGGCTTTTGCTATTCCTATGCTGCAGCATTTGTACAATGAGCAGCAGCACAAAAGCGGGAAACGAAAAGTGCAGGCCCTTGTAGTGACCCCTACCCGGGAGCTGGCCATACAGATTGGGGAAAGTTTTACAGCCTATGGTAAGTACACCGGCATTAAGAATACTGTGATCTTTGGAGGAGTTTCACAAGGATCTCAAACCAATGCCTTACGCAGTGGGGTAGATATTTTGGTAGCCACTCCAGGGCGTTTGCTAGATTTAATGAACCAGGGATTTATCTCTTTACGAGATGTAAAATATTTTGTGTTGGATGAAGCAGATAGAATGCTCGACATGGGTTTTATTCATGACATTAAGAAGATCATAGCTAAATTACCCAGGGAAAGGCAGTCCTTATTTTTCTCGGCTACCATGCCTAAAAGTATTGTGACCCTATCTCATCAAATCTTAAACAATCCTAAGAAGGTGGCTGTAAGTCCGGTTTCTTCCACGGCCGAAACCATTCAGCAATATTTATACACGACAAACAAAGGGCACAAAAATGATTTGCTCTTACACATCCTTCAAAACCCTGATTTGGAACAGGTATTACTTTTTTCCAGGACCAAACACGGGGCAGACAAAATTGTGAGGAACCTTCATAAGAAAAGGATCGAAGCAGCAGCCATCCACGGAAACAAGTCTCAAAACCAGCGTCAAAAGGCACTCAAGGATTTCAAAGACGGGAAAAAAAGAGTATTAGTTGCAACAGATATTGCCGCACGTGGGATAGACATTGACAAGCTTCGTTATGTAATTAACTACGATATTCCCAATGAGTCAGAGACCTATGTACACAGAATTGGGCGTTGCGGTCGCGCCGGAGAGGAAGGTATTTCTATCTCCATTTGTGAACCGGAAGAAAACGCATATATCGCCGATATAGAAAAACTCACCGGTCAGAAGATCGAAATCGTAAAGGACCATCCCTTCCCTCAGACAGACCGTCCAATGAACGCTGCTGAAAAGAAAGAAAAAGAGAAGGAAAAGCAACGGAAGAAGCAAGAGTTTTTTGCCAATCGGAACAAAAAAAAAGGAGAGCACAACCAGGGGTTTCGTAGGAAAAATAGAAGATAAATACCTTTTATCTGAGTCAATTGGTTTATCCTGTCCATTATTTACAAACCATGATGTTAGTAGATAATTAGCCTGAATATGATACATTTGATGTAAAGAACAATTTCTAACATCTTAAAAAAGTATAAAATGAAAAAAGTAAGCCTTTATGTAATGATTTGTATGTTATCATTAGGTGTATTGAGTACGGCATATGCTGCTGATAAAAATCCAGTTACGGAGCCCAAAGAAATCCCGGCAGAAGTAAAAGTAATGCTGAATAGATTGGAAGAAATTAAAGAAATGGACAGATCCGATCTGGATCGATTTGAGAGAAAAGCGTTGCGAAAAGAAGTAAGGGCCATAAAAACCCAATTAAGAACAACGGGGAACGGTATCTATATTTCAGCCGGTGCACTCATCATTATTCTTCTTTTAATAATCATACTTTAGAACATACTATATTATTATTTGAAATAGAAAACCTCAGCTAACACTGAGGTTTTTTAATGCATTCCTGGTAATTTTAAACGCCATTTGCTTCTTGTTAATTACAGAGGAGGTCAAGTACATTTAAGGAACCTAGTTTTTAGATTTTAGTAATACAATACCGCCAATAGCACAGAGGATTGCGCCCCCCATATATAAATAAGAGGTGGACTTTTGCTGATTATCCTCAGCAGTAAACTCTATCCCCACTACGTCAACCGAGGCTGTACTGTCAGAAAACATATTGATCCCAACATATCCTAAATAAATAGCCAGGACAATAAGGGCGATCCCAATAATTTTTTTCATAATATATTCTTTTAGATAATGAGTTTATAATGGTTTTCTTCCGGATATTATATTATACAAGATTGTTATAATGGCCACCACCAATAATATATGTATGAGATTACTGGTAGCCAAACCTTCAACAATACCCAAAAGACCAAGCAACCAAATAGCGATACAAATTACTGCAACCAACCAAAGGAGATTTCTCATAATATTATAATTTATTGAGAAAGATACTTAAAAATGAAATGCAAGATAAATCATATATATGATCTCCTAATTCATTCAATTCTCATCTGCATAAAATATTCCTTATGTATGGTGTGCTATTTTTACATTGCCGGCCAATTCCCTATTAGTAACTCATAAAATCACTCTAAAAATTCATATCTTACTTGTATATAATTAATATGAAAAGATAATAACATGGCAAAAGGACAAGATTCAAAGAAAAATATAAAAAAAGAACCCCTTAAAACCGCCAAGGAGAAAAAGGCGGAAAAGCGCTTAAAAAAATCAAAAAAGTAGTAAAAATAAATCTCCTTCTTTAGAGATGGAGGTTCAACCCTTTCTTTTAGTTCACAAATCTATACTTATGAATAAATTTCTATGTGCACTTTTTACGTGCTGTATTATTGCTTCTTCCTTTTCTCAACAGGACAAACGATTAAATGGCATAGACAAAGAGCTTAACGCCATATTGGACGCCACCAAAGCTCCGGGCTTCTCGGTTGCCGTGGTAGAAGGTGATAAAATTATTTTTGCAAAAGGATATGGTTTCCGGGACTATGAAAACAAAGTACCCGCAGATGCCAATACGCTTTACGCCATCGGTTCCAGCACCAAGGCCTTTACCTCAGCCATGCTGGGCCAATTACGGCAGGAAGATAAATTGACCTTTGATGACAGCCCTATTAAACATATCCCCGAATTGCGATTTTATAATGATGAGATGAATAACGGGATCATACTAAAAGACCTGATGAGTCACCGTACCGGGCTGCCACGCCACGACTTTTCATGGTATCTCTTCCCCACGGACCACAGAGACAGTCTTATGATGCGAATAGAACACCAGGAGCCTTTTACGGGCGTCAGGAAACAATGGTATTACAACAATTTTATGTTCCTGGCACAGGGGGTCATCACCGAAAATATTACGGGGAAATCCTGGGAAGAGAATATTGAAGAACGCTTTTTAAAACCGCTTGGGATGAATCGCTCTAACACCCGCATCCAGGAAATGAAGGAAAGTACAAACGCGGCCTATGGCTACGAGCTGAAAAAGGACAGCATCATAAGTAAAATGGATTATTATGACATTGCCGCTATGAGTCCGGCTGGGAGCATCAACAGCAGTGTAAATGACATGTCTAAATGGGTAAGGACCTGGATAAATAATGGAAAAAATGGTGACAAACAGATTATCCCGGAACCTTATTTAAAAGAGGCTATTAGCTCCCAAATGGTGGTCAGTGGAAGGCTGCCAGATGAAGAATTCCCGGATATGCACATGTCTAATTACGGCTATGGCTGGTTTCTTGCCTCCTACAGAGGGCACTACAGAGTGGAACACGGAGGCAATATTGACGGCTTTTCGGCCAGTGTAGCCTTTTTTCCTTCAGATAGTTTGGGTATCGTTGTACTGAGCAACCAAAATGGATCGGCTATTCCGGGCTTGGTGCGCAATACGATGGCAGACCGCTTCCTTAAAGTAGGGAAAACTAACTGGGCTAAGGTCTACATGGACCGACAAGAGAAAGCAAAAAAAGCTGAAGCAGAAGCGAAGGCCAACGAAACTTCCAATGCCATTAAAGGCACCAGGCCTTCACATATTTTACAGGAGTATGCCGGGAAATATGAAAATCCTGGATATGGCACCTTTCAAATAGAGAATAAGAACGACTCCCTGATAGCCGACTTTAAACTCAATAGCTATTATTTAAAGCATGTGCATTACGATGTATTTGAACCTTTTGAAATAACCGAAACGGGAATTGATACCACCGGTACAGGGCCACTAAGACTTAATTTTAGCACAAATGATGGAGGTGATATTTCCGACGTAAAAATGAAAGTGGAAGGGGCGCTCGAGGATCCCATTGTATTTAAACATACCCCTACCACTATAGATGTAGATAAAACTACCCTGGAAACTTATGTAGGCGATTATGAGCTGGCTGGAACCATCATAAAAGTGTACATCAAGAACGAAGACGTCTTATACCTCTTTGTGGCCGGACAACCGGAATACGAATTATTAGCGACCGCCAAACACAAATTTTCTTTTAAGACCCTGGAAGGCTTTAAGGTAGAATTTCTGGAAACTGAAGACGGCTCTATCAATGAAGTTATGCTGATACAACCCAACGGCACTTTTAAAGCCACTCGGAAATAATGAAGGTTCTATACAATCGAAAGCAAAAAAACCAAAAGCTACTTCCGTTTTTCATACTACTATTTCTTTTTTTGACTGCTTGTGGAGACCATAAGAACGAAGCGATCACAAAGTTAGAAACTAAAACAACTTATGAAGACCTGATTGCCTTATTCAAAGATTGGCGGGCCTTTGAAGTACCTCCGATGAAGGACGGAGCACCCGATTATACTGCCCTTACTTTTGAAAAGCGCCAGCCCACATTTAAGAACCTGCAGGAACAGCTGATGGCCATTGATACTGCCAACTGGCCAGTTCCCCAAAAAGTAGACTGGACGCTGGTCTGGGCCGAAATGAATGGCTATGATTTTAACCACCGCATCCTGAAACCCTGGCAGCGAGATCCCGCCTATTACAAATCGGTCTGGCAATACCGTTCAGATGTACCAGCCCATGAAGGTCCAACCCACCATAAAACCACTGAAGTATGGACCTATTCTTTTCCTTTAAATATAGAGGAAAGAGCACGACTACTATCCGACCTAAGAGTTATCCCACCACTGAATGAACAGGCCCAACAAAACCTGACCGGCAATGCAAAAGAACTCTGGCAGGCAGGGATCCGGGTCATTGAAGATCAAAGCGTAGCACTAAAAGGAATCCTGAGCAAAGAAGGTGTATCCGAAGATTCGGTCTTGGTGTCAGCAGTTCAGGAGGCGTTCACCTCCACTGACACTTTCGCAGATTGGTTGACCAAAGAAGCTATTTCCAAAACAGGACCCTCCGGCATCGGGAAGGAAAACTATAGCTGGTATTTGAAAAACGTACATTTGGTTCCCCTTAGCTGGGATGATGAAGTTCTCCTCTTAAAAAGGGAATTGGCCAGAGCCTGGTCCTCCCTGAAGTTGGAGGAACACCGCAACCGGAACCTCCCACCAATACAGGCTGCTGATAGTCCGGAAGCCTATGATCTTATGGCCGATGAAGGAGCCAGAAGCCTGATGACCTTCCTGGAGAAACAAGACATCGTCACCGTAAAGGAATATTTCGAACCTGCCCTCAGGGAGCACTTGGGGAGCTTTGTTCCCGAAGAAAAGCGAAACTTCTTCCTGATAGGGGAACACTATGACCCCAGACCACTCTACTCCCATTTCTATCACTGGTTTGAACTGGCCCGCATGGAACAGGAACCCCATGCCAGCGAAGTTCGCCGAGGCCCTTTGCTTTACAATATTTTTGATTCGCGTAATGAAGGAACCGCAACAGCCGTAGAAGAACTCTTCCTGCAAGCCGGCTTGTATGATGACTCCCCAAGGACAAAAGAGATAGTATACATCATGATCGCCCAACGGGCTGCCCGGGGGCTGGGATCCTTGTATGCCCATGCTAATGAAATGACCATGGAAGAAGCCGGAGGCATCCATTCTGAGTATACCCCCAGAGGTTGGATGAAGACCGAAAAGGAATTGTTGCTTTTTGAACAACACCTCTATATGCGCCAACCCGGATATGGCAGCAGCTATATTACAGGGAAATATCTGTTGGAAGCTGCCATGGCCGACTTTGCCAAAATGAAAGAATCCGAGAAGGAAGGATTTCAGATAAAGGAGTTTATGGATACCTTGAATGCGATAGGGAACATTCCAATTTCTCTAGGGCACTGGGAAATGACAGGGCAAAAGGGTCATTTGCTAAGTATTATGGAATAAGCCCGGCACAATTAACTTCAATGAAAATGTGATCTGCAACCTACCTCTTGGTTTTATTGATATAGTATACTAGATTCAAAAACAATTAATAGGATTTCTTACGTTCTATTGTGGTTGCCAGGGCAATTGAAAAAATGGAAATCCAGTAGGTTGCCAAAATGAGTACTCCGTCCCAACGAAAAGGTTCTTTAAATTTTGCCCAGGCCAACAGTGCATCTGAGGTTATAAATAAGAGTACGGCTACAAATATTAGTGTATATGGGAGTTCATTTTTCCAGATACGAACACTGATCCCCTGCCAACCCATAAACAGAATAACAATAAAGTAGATCAGTACTGGTATTTTTAGTGCTTGCAGCCCATCATACAGCATCCAATAATAACCTATGCCAAATACTATTAATAGAATTAATGGGATCAAATAAAATTTGAATCCTCCAAGACTCATAAAACTGAAACTAAAGCACAGGTGTGCCATCAAAAAAGCCAGAAGACCCCAGATAAAGTATGCCTCCTTTAGAAGCAAAGTATCTCCTGCTAAACAAAAAATCAAAGCAATAATTACCCATTTATAGAACTTGTTTTTCCTGATACCGAAAAAAACGGTAAACATTATTATCAAAATGGTTGTGAGAGGTTTTAATACTATAAAGAGTGCGTTTTTACCGATGGCATCAAAAAAGATGGCTAAAAATGCTACAAATAGGACTAGTGTGCCTATAAAGAGCTTTAGATTTTTTTGTTGCACAACTTGCATACTGGGAAATATAGGTAAATTTATAGAAACCTCTTAGGGTAGAACAGGTATAGAAAAGTAAAATGCATTAATTTGAGTTATAGAATTTACGTCATAGAATTGTCTAAACGCGTCTTTACCGAAAATTCAAAATTTCGGGCATCCAACCCACAATTTAATGGTGTTTTGGAGTGCCTTTATGTTGGCATGACCAGTAAGACACCAAAGGAGCGTTTTGAGCAGCATAAGACAGGTTTCAGGAATAAAAAAGGTCATAAACTGTCTTCCAACATTGTACAGAAATATGGAACCATCCTCCGTCCTAGTCTTTATAACCATATAAAGCCCTTAACAAGCAGAGAAGAAGCACTTAAGATGGAAAAAATACTGGCAATGGAATTGCGAAGGAAGCGCTATGCAGTGTGGTTTAACTGAATTCAGAACTAGATAACTTTAAATAAGTATCCTTGCAGTTAATCAATGACCACTTTGTAGGTAGGATCCTCCAATACATTTACCTCAATGATGTCATCGGCATTTTGCAGAAGTTTAATACAATCCTGGCTCAAATGTTTTAGGTGTACTTTTTTGCCCACTTTTAGATAGCGTTCCGTGATCTTGTTAACTGCTTCAATGGCAGACATGTCTACGATCCTGCTTTCTTGAAAGTCGATAATCACTTCATCCGGATCATTCAACACGTCAAACTTTTCATTAAATAAAGTTACCGAGCCAAAGAATAAGGGTCCGTAGATCTCATAATGTTTTACTCCATCGTCATCTAAGTACTTCCTGGCACGGATCCGTTTGGCATTGTCCCATGCAAATACCAGGGCCGCAATGATCACCCCTACTAAAACAGCCAGGGCCAGGTTATGGAGAAAAACAGTCACTAGTGTTACCAGCACCATTACCAGAACATCGCTTTTGGGCATTCTGCGGAAGGTGCGTAGACTGGCCCATTCAAATGTGCCGAGCGCTACCATGATCATAAGACCGGTAAGCGCCGCCATTGGAACTTGTTCAATAAGATCGGCTCCAAACATGATAAAGACCAATAACATTAATGCCGCCACAATTCCAGAGAGTCTGGCACGAGCCCCATTAGACGTATTGATCAAACTCTGACCGATCATAGCACAACCTCCCATTCCTGAAAAGACACCCGAAAGGATATTGGCTGCACCCTGTGCCACTGCTTCTTTGTTTCCACGTCCCCTGGTCTCGGTGATCTCGTCTATTATGTTAAGCGTTAAAAGACTTTCAATAAGTCCGACCCCGGCCACTATAGCAGCGTAGGGGAATATAATTTGTAAGGTCTCAAAAGTTAGCGGTACCATAGGTAGATGAAAAGGTGGAAAACCTCCTTTGATAGAGGCAATATCTCCAATGGTGCGCGTATCGATCCCAAAGAACAACACTATTCCGAATACCAACAGTATAGCCACCAAGGATGCAGGAACCGCCTTGCTGATCTTGGGCAGGCCCCAGATTACTAACATGGTGAGCAATACCAGACCCAAAAAAAGATATAAAGTGTTTCCGCTAAGCCAGGCCCCATCTGCTGTTTGGAACTGAGTTAGCTGGGAAAGAAAAATGATGATCGCAAGACCATTTACAAATCCAAAGATCACAGGATGAGGTACAAGCCTCATTAATTTCCCCAGGCGTAAGACGCCTGCAAGCATCTGTAGAATACCCGCCAGGACCACGGTCGCAAAGACATATTCTACCCCATATTGCTGAGCCAATGCAACGATCACTACCGCCACAGCACCCGTAGCTCCGGAGATCATCCCGGGTCTACCTCCTAAAATGGAAGTAACCAGACCCATGACAAAAGCCGCATATAAACCCGTTAGGGGCGAGAGGCCCGCGATCAATGCAAATGCTATAGCCTCAGGAACCAGTGCCAATGCCACAGTGATCCCTGAAAGGATCTCGGTTTTATAATTTACTTCTTGTGAAAAATCGAATAGATTGAGGTACTTCTTCAAACGCTCATGGTTTTAAGGCCGCAAAAATACCACAAAATGGACAGCCAACCTTACATTCAGAAAGAATTATGGATTTTGTAACCTACCAGGGCGTTAATCCCAATAATCGTTTTCCCAAGGGGGATAAATTTGCAGTTTCATACTTTTCCTGTTCCCAGTTACGGGGATCTCCGGGGAAGGCGTAGCCTTCAGGAGCCACTCTGTTCTTCCAGGAATTGATACGCCAGGCATGAAGCGCCTCATTTTTGGGTTCTGCCGGCATCATTGAAATATATTGGGCAATCCGCACCTTGTTCTTCGATCTGTTTGGTCTGATTCCATGGGGTTCTGTACTGTTAAAGATCAACAGATCGCCAGCTTCCAATTTTACCTTTACGATCTGGTCTTCTAAATCGGATATATCTGGTTGAAACCTGTCCCTGTCCTTTGGCTGTCCTACTTTCCAGGTATTGTAGTTTCTGTAGAGCCAGGGAATGCATTGAAAGCCTCCCATATTTTCATCGGTCTGATCTGCAAGGGCCAGTACCCCCTGCACATTCTGAGGCTTTGTTTCAGGATCATAATCCCAATGGATAAATCCTTTGCGTTCAAAGCCGGGGCGTTGAGGAAAATTGAGGTTTGCCCGGTCTATGGTGACCCATAATTCCTCTGTACCCCAGACATCCACAAAGGCATCATAGACCCGTTGTTCCTGCCTGTTATTCCAAAGATGCTGATGGTTGTAAACTTCCACCATTCCTGTCCCGGTAAGTTCTTTCATTTGCATTTCAGCCCGTGGAGGGGCATACCAGGTTTCTGGATCGTTGGGATCCTTCTCATCAAATTCCCATAGAAAATCTGCCGTTGCTTTGGCCTGTTCTTTGGAGACCGCATTCTTTACAACGATATATCCATTATGCATCCAAAATGCCCAATCTTCCTCAGTCAATACGCGTAATGGTTTTCCATTAGACCGGTCATTTAGTTTTTTTGAACTACTGGTGGCAGTGGAGGGGTTTCCGGGAATTTCTTTATGTCCCTTATTTCCCATTTCGATGTTGTACTTGGAAGCCATAATGATCTTGATATAAGGAATTAACACCATAAGATACTGAAATTCCACGTTGCAATAAAAAAACCACCCAGTCCGTTAAGGACAGGGCGGCTTCTAACTAAATAACCAACCAAAAAAATTATCTTCTGCTATTTTGTTTTAAAACAGCGTATTTACTTACGTTTTCGGACCACATTCATAATCGGGTTTTTGGTCTTTACTCGTTTCTTGCTTGCAGCTGTTGAATCCGATTTCAGGAATTGAATATATCCTCTTCCTTGAAATTCATACACGGTGCCGCTATCCGGGTGATATAACTCTATAGTATTGTCATTAATAACATATAACTCAAAATAATCATTGCCCATAAAATCATAATCGAGCGTTAACGTTTTAAGCGTTTCGTCATTTTGTACATCATACACTTCATAGAACCCTTCGTAATCCCATATTAAGCCATTAAAAGGTGTCCCAATAGGATCAATTGACGACCTGAAGATGGTGCCTCCATTGTTTTCATAGAATTGCAGGTAATTCTCTTCATCAAAGTCATTAATGGCTCCTGTCTCACTTACAAAGGTCTTCTCCCAAACGTCGTATTCCTGAAGAAGAAATTCAATATTCTCATAAAACACTCTGTCATAGTCAAAACTACCGCGTTGGTACCCATCTACAAAATAGGAAGTATTGGAGCGTCTGTCATATAATTCGAGTGTTCTTGAATTTACCTGATAAATATCAAAGATCCATAATCCGTCTACATCATGATCGATCTCAAGAAGTCCGCTGCCGGCATCATAATATCCTACCCTAATACCAAGACCATTCCCTGTTTTTCCTATCCCGGAAAGGTTGTTATTGGCATAAAGAATCCCATTTATAAAAGACAGCGTAAAGGCACGTTGCAGGAAAGGCACTTCACCTTGTCCCTCTGTGGCGTTAATGTCCACATACCAAAGATCATAGGCTTGTATAAGTTGCCTGGTTTGTAAAGGAGTATCCTCCACAAAAACATCTTCCAGGATCACCTCCGTATAACAGCTACTTAAAAGCAGCATCAGTAAGGTACCTGTACCGAGTAGTGTAAAGTTTTTCATGATGTTATTTTTTATGGTTCTTGTACCCTATAAAACAAGCATCGTGCCATTTGTTTTATATTACTGATTATCAGTCTTTTACAAGCTGATGGTTTTTAATTACATTTGCTAAGAGAAGAACAATTCATGAAAAAAGACGTACGCTTTGCAGTATTTGGAGGAGGTAGTTGGGCAACAGCTATTGTGAAAATGCTTACCGAAAACCTCGCCAATGTCATCTGGTATATGCGCAGTTCAGAGGCCATTGCTTTTATCAAAAAAGAAAAACACAATCCTAATTACCTCACCTCTGTTGAGTTCAATCTGGATCAATTAACGCTTACGGATAACATTGATACTGCCGCCCGGGAGGCCGATATTCTTATTTTTGCCATTCCATCTGCCTTTTTAGAAAGCGAACTACAAAAACTCACTGTCTCCTTAACGGATAAGATCATCTTTTCTGCGATCAAAGGGATAGTCCCCGAAACCGGAAAGATCGTTGGAGAACATTTTCATGACAAATACAATATCCCTTTTGAAAACATAGGAGTAATTACCGGGCCATGCCATGCAGAGGAAGTTGCCCTGGAACGTTTGTCTTATCTTACTATAGCTTCTGCAGATGAAGCCAAAGCTAAAATAGTAGCGGCACATCTTGCCAGCGATTACATTAAAACCAAGATCTCAGACGATATCATTGGCACTGAGTATGCTGCAATGCTAAAGAACATTTATGCCCTGGCAGCGGGTATAGCCCACGGCCTTGGATATGGTGATAATTTTCAAAGTGTACTGATGAGTAATGCAATACGTGAAATGAAGCGTTATATTAAGAGAGTGCATAAGATGAAACGCAACATCAACAATTCTGCATATTTGGGCGACTTGTTAGTCACAGGTTACTCTACCTTTAGCCGTAATCGCATGTTTGGCAATATGATTGGGAAGGGATATACCGTAAAAAGTGCCATGATGGAAATGAACATGGTGGCCGAAGGCTATTACGCTACCAAAAGTGCCTATGAACTAAAGAACACTTTTAAAAGCAAAGTACGTACCCCCATCATTGATGCCGTCTACGAAGTGCTTTATCAAAAAGAGAATGCACGAAAGACTTTTAAGATCCTGACAGACAAATTAGATTAGGGGAAGAAAGAGATCCTTTCAATTAAATTCGTTCTATTGAAAAATCGGAATGAGATTTTAATTCGGTTTCCAGCGCCTCTTTCCATTTGAGCACCTTAGCCTCATCTGCTTTAAAGATCTTCTGTAATTCCAAACTAACAGGCTTCATAAAAGTGCGTACACTGTGAATATCAAAATATAGCCTCCCTGTTCTTCTAATAAAGAAATCCATTGGCGATTGTACCATCTCAAAAGCAACACCAAATTCCAATTCCGAAAGGACCATACGCACGGCACTGTCTTTTTCCGTTCTGTTTATATAAAAGTTGAGAATAGCCTCTGTCTGAACCCCGTAATTGGTCACCAGATACCATGCATCATACTTGGTGAACCCATCAGCTTTAATACGCTCATAAATCGCGGCAATATATTTTTTTACCTCTTTGTATTTTTTGAATTTACTCCCGCACAGGGTTATGGTCTCGGTAATGCAGTCTGGTACTTCTTTCCCTTCTTCCTCTTCCATTTTTTTTGCGATCCTGTTCACCACACGCTCGGCCATTTTCCTGTATCCCGTTAATTTGCCTCCGGCGATGCTTATGAGTCCAGTGTCTGAAGTGAAGATCTCATCCTTACGGGAAAGTTCGGAAGCTGATTTACCTTCTTCGTGGATAAGGGGTCGCAATCCGGCCCAGGAAGATTCAATATCCTCCATTTCCAAATTAATACTCGGGAACATATTATTTACTGCAGCAATAAGATAAATGGCATCGGCAACATCGGTCTCAACCTTATCCTTGTCCAGGTTGTAATTGGTATCTGTGGTTCCTACGTAGGTAATCTTACCTCTGGGAATAGCGAAGATCATTCTCCCATCGGGGACATCAAAATACACCGACTGTTTAACCGGTAATTTATGATGTGGAAATACCAGATGGACCCCTTTGGTGAGATGTAAACGTTTTCCTTTATTTGAATTATTGATGCTCCTCAATTCATCGACCCATGGACCCGCTGCACTTACGACATAGTTGGCATTCACGGAAAACTCATCTCCCGAAATATGATCTTTTACAACCACGCCCTTTACACGATCTTCCTTGTATAAAAAATTGATTGCTTCGGCATAATTCAGTGCCTCCGCCCCGAATTGCAAACTGGTTTTGATGTTCTCCAGGGTGAGTCGAGCGTCATCTGTGCGGTATTCCGAATAATATCCCGCTCCTTTTACTTTTTTGTTGGGCAAGAGTGGTTCAAGGTCCATCGCCTCTTTTTTCTCCAGCATTTGGCGTTTATCATCTCCTGAAACTTGTGCTAAGATGTCGTACACCTTAAGGCCAACAGAAGTAAGCCATTTTCCATAGGAGCCACCCTCAATTAATGGCAAAAGCATTTTCTCCGGAAGTACCAGATGCGGTGCTAATTTATGAACTATGGCTCTTTCGGATCCTACTTCTTTTACCAGCCAGAAATCGAATTGTTTCAAATATCGCAAGCCACCGTGGATTAGTTTGGTAGACTTACTGCTTGTCCCGGAAGCAAAATCTCCTTTCTCCAATAAAAGCACTTTTAAGCCTCGAGATGCAGCATCTAGAGCGATCCCTCCACCTGTAATTCCTCCTCCTATGACCACGATATCAAAATGTTCCTTGGCAATTTTCTTGATTGTAGCCGCTCTGTTCAGATTAGAAAAAGGAACTGATTTTTTCATAGGAAGTACGGCTGTTTAAAGAAACCAATACAAAAATAGGATATCGTACATGCTGCGCAAAATTGGAGAGATTAAGCTACTGTTATCTATGGTTGGCCAAACTCGTATTCTCTCTCCACAAGACAAATACGTAATTTATACCATTGATACCATAGCTCCTTTCCTTTCTTCTGTGCTATAAGATGTTCGCTATTGTTCTTCCATTGCTTTATAGCCTCTAGACTTTCCCAATAACTTACACTTATCCCAAACTCACTTCTAGCCGTTTCAAAGCCGAGAAAACCGGCTTGTTTCGCCGCCAGTGCCTCCATTTTAATGGCCATCTCCTCATACCCATGATCTCCCTCTTTCTTCAGGGTGGTAAAGATCACGGCATAGTATGGGGGTTGCCTGTTCATTGGATATATTCCTTTTCCAGAAAGTAGCCTACAATGGCTTCTTTCATCAAGACCGATTGTTCCCCGGCCTTTAATGGAGGTAAGTCTTCTTTTTTAATGTAATGAGGCCAGCCATGTTCATCGAAGAATTCAAATTCGTAATATCCGTAAGGTTCCAACAGTCTACAGATAGCAATATGCATAAGATTGATCTTTTCATCCTTTTTGTACTTCTTGTGGTACTGCCCCAACTCCTGTACTCCTACTAAGTAAATAATAGCATCCAGGTCTAGCGGGTCCCCGTCCGAAAACTGGGAAGAAAGTTTTTGAACCAATAGTTCCCATTGCTCCTTAAGTATATTGTCTCTGGCCATATATTCTCTTATGCACTAGGGTAAATTGATGAATTACTGAAGGCTCAAAGGTACAAATCAAAGTTCTATATTTGTATAAAACACCACCTTGTGAGTTTTATCGATATTGTTCTGGGCTTATTGTTGCTTTATGGTCTGTTTAAAGGGGTGCAGAACGGTCTACTTGTAGAGCTCGCTTCTATCGTAGCACTTATAGCCGGCTTATACGGGGCCATTCATTTTTCCTATATCGTTGGGAATTATCTGGCAACTCATTGGGATTGGAATGAGCGCACCATGAGTCTTCTTTCCTTTATAATCACCTTTTTTATCATTGTAATTGTGGTGGTAATGGCTGGAAAATTGCTGACAAAAATTGCCGAATTTGCGATGCTGGGCTTGCTTAATAAAATTGCGGGTGGACTTTTCGGGGCCCTTAAAGTAGCGATCATATTGGGTGCACTTTTGATTTTTCTGGAGAGTGTCAATAAAACTTTAAGACTCATCAATGAGGACACCAAATCCGAATCGGTGCTCTATGAACCCATACGCAATATTGGTGACCTTGTCTTTAGCGCCGTTATTAAATCGGATGATGATGATGTTAGTGCAGAATAAACCCATTATATATTTCAATTTGCTGAACCTGAGATAACAATCAAAATAAGCAGGTCCTGTCTGAGGTGCATTTCATCGAATAAATCATTCATTTAAGAGTATCCTTAAATCATTTTTAGTATTATTACAAACTTCGAACTTTTGATTTGGAGTAAACGAGAACTCCCACTTCTTCCCTACCTACTTGCGAGTAACACTATATGAGAAGAAGTCTGCATACAGCTTTCCTGGCTTTAGGTATCCTATTGATAGTTTCTTGTAGCAAAGAATCTATAAATAGCGAGGCTATTCCTGTGGCCGTAAATGCCGTGGCCGTTGAACAAGAACTGCTCAATATTGTTAACGCCCATAGAAATTCACTTGGTGCCACTTCTTTAGAATTTAGTGCCCTAGCCTATGAGCATGCTAATCTCCATACAGATTACATGATCTCTAAAGGCACAATTAGTCATGATAATTTCAGTTCCCGAGCTTCTAAAATTGCTGCTGAAACCAATGCCAAACAAATAGCGGAGAATGTAGCCAGGGACTATACTACAGCTGCTGAGGCTTTTCAGGGTTGGTTGGAGAGTCCTAATCACAAGAGCACTATGGAGGCCGACTTTACCCACTCTGCAATAAGTGTGAAAATAAATTCAGAAGGGGACTATTTCTATACTCAGCTCTTCTTCAAATAGAGGCTAGAATGCCATTTACTTTTCTTATTTTTGAGTAGCAACAATATCATTAGCCCTTCTGATATTTAAAATTATAGTATGGCCATACAACCCCCATTTAATCTTACTCAATGGATAAAAGAAAACCGGGATTTACTTAAACCTCCGGTAGGAAATAAAAATCTATACAAAGATGCAGGCGACTATATCGTGATGATCGTAGCGGGTCCAAATGCACGTAAGGACTATCACTACAATGAGACCGAAGAGCTTTTTTATCAATTAGAAGGAAACATCGAAGTGTTGGTGCAAGAGAAAGGTGAGAAAAAAACCATGAAGCTGGGGCCCGGGGATATGTATTTGCATCCGGCGAAAGTTCCCCATTCACCTGTTAGGCATGCCGGGTCTATAGGCCTTGTGATTGAACGAAAGCGAGCCGACCTCAATGCAAAAGACGGATTACTTTGGTTCTGTGATAGTTGCAATCATAAATTATACGAAGTTTATTTTACCCTAGAAGATATTGAACAAGACTTTTTAAAACATTTCGAACACTTTTATGGCTCCAAATCTTTGAGAACCTGTGACAATTGTGGAACCATCATGAAAGCAGATCCGCGGTTCGTGGTAGAAAAAAATTAACTTAAATTGTTAGCAAATGGCTTTGACGATTAAGATCCTTATAGGACTAACTGCATTCCTTCATCTGTATTTTTTATGGCTCGAAATGTTTGCCTGGACCAGCAGGGCGCCTAAGGTTTTCACAGGATTTCCAAAAGATCTTTTTGAACCCACCAAAGCACTGGCAGCTAACCAAGGATTGTATAATGGATTTTTGGCTGCGGGATTGATCTGGACCTTTTTTATAGAGGATGATCACTGGCGATTCTATGTGTCCATATTCTTCCTTAGTTGTGTGATAATCGCAGGCATTTATGGCGCATTTACCGTCTCTAGAAAGATCTTTTTTGTACAGGCACTACCGGCGCTTATTGCATTAGTACTTTTGCATATCAGATAAGCTTTATTTACAACGGATTTATTATAATCACAATGGCAAGATTCGAAATATTCGTAGCTTTGCCGCACAGCGTTCTAATCTTTTTAAAAACATACTATAATGACTACGGTAACGGTTGATTCAGGGATCCAAAAAGCCCTTAAAGCACTAAATATTAAAGACCTTAACGAAGGTACTTCCACGGGCTCCCATTTCTTTTCTACAGGAGAAACTTTAGATTCCTTTTCCCCGGTAGATGGAGGGAGAATTGCCAGTGTAAAGACCACTTCCAAGGCAGACTACGATAAAGTAATGGCTGCCGCGACAGAGGCATTTAAAACATGGCGATTAAAACCGGCTCCACAGCGAGGAGAGATAGTGAGGCAATTTGGTTTGCGTTTGCGCGAATTAAAAGAACCCCTGGGGAAGTTGGTCTCCTATGAAATGGGTAAATCGTATCAGGAAGGTTTGGGTGAGGTTCAGGAAATGATCGATATCTGTGATTTTGCGGTTGGACTATCCCGACAATTACACGGGCTTACCATGCACTCCGAACGACCAGGACATAGAATGTATGAGCAATACCATCCTCTTGGAGTGGTGGGGATCATTTCTGCCTTTAACTTCCCGGTAGCCGTATGGGCCTGGAATACCGCACTTGCCTGGGTATGTGGAGACGTATGTGTATGGAAACCTTCAGAAAAAACCCCTCTTTGCGGAATTGCCTGTCAGCATATCATTGCTGAAGTACTTAAGGAGAATGGTCTGCCAGAAGGTATTTCTTGTCTTATAAATGGAGATTACAAGGTGGGAGAATATATGACCAATGATCAGCGAATTCCGTTGATCTCAGCTACGGGATCTATCCGCATGGGTAAGATTGTTGCTCAGGCTGTTGGGAGCAGATTGGGAAAATCCCTCTTGGAATTAGGCGGGAACAATGCAATTATCGTAACCCCAAATGCCGATATTAAAATGACTGTCATTGGTGCAGTATTTGGCGCTGTGGGTACTGCCGGACAACGCTGTACTTCCACAAGAAGACTAATTATCCACGAATCTATTTACCAACAAGTCAAAGAAGCTCTGGTTGATGCCTATGCTCAATTGCGTATTGGGAATCCCCTGGATGAGTCTAATCATGTTGGGCCCCTAATTGATAAAGACGCAGTTGCTGCCTACCAAAATGCCCTTGAAGAAGTAGTGGCACAAGGTGGCTCGCTGCTGGTGGAAGGTGGTGTTCTTCAGGGTGAGGGATATGAAAGTGGTTGTTATGTAAAACCTGCGATCGCTGAGGCTAAAAATTCGTTCAAGATTGTACAACACGAAACTTTTGCTCCTATTCTGTACCTGATGTCCTATTCGGGAGATGTTGAGGATGCTATAGCCCTTCAAAATGGCGTGGTACAAGGATTATCATCGGCCATCATGACCAGTAATTTGAGGGAAGCAGAACGGTTTTTAGCAGCCTCCGGTAGCGACTGTGGTATTGCCAATGTGAATATTGGAACTTCAGGAGCTGAAATAGGTGGTGCTTTCGGTGGTGAAAAGGAGACCGGCGGGGGTCGTGAATCCGGATCTGATGCCTGGAAAGTGTATATGAGAAGGCAAACCAATACCATTAATTACACTACAGAATTACCACTGGCCCAGGGAATAAAATTCGATCTGTAATGTTATTTTTTCAGTATCTTTAGATATGATAATAGTTACCAGAGGTGTTCAAGAACCTCTCTGTAATTGTTATTTGAATTTTTAATATCTTGTAGGAAAATACATCTAACCATTGCTTCCATGTCTAAAAGAACTACGAACATCATGGGATTTATCATAACACTCCTTGCAGGTACCTTTTTTTTTGTAATGTACTGCAGTCAATGTGCGTAATCTAAGATTGCTTGGTATATGACAGGAAGAACAGATCTTCCTCTTTATGAATGTGGTCTAACAAACAATAGAATAATTAAATAAAATACATCTCTTATGGATCTAGAATATATGGATATCTGGTGCTGGCTCATCCCATTGGCCGTTGGGCTTATCTGCGGTTTTTTTGGTTACCTTATAGGCAGAGGGTCTAACCCAACTGTTGATTTTAATTCGGAAATTAAATCCTTACAGCAGCAAAATGAAAAGGCGAAGGCCGATCTTGCCAAATGTGAGCAAAAACTGGCAGCTGGTTCTTCTTTGAATAACGATACTGCGCATTCGTTTGATGCTGCGGAAGCTAAAAAAGCGATTGGAAAAGCAGTAAAACTTAATGATCTATCACTGGTAGAAGGAATAGGCCCTAAGATCCGAAGCCTGTTCCATAACTTCGAAATCAATACCTGGAAGGCCCTTTCAGAAACATCGGTAGCTAAATGTCAGGAAGTTTTGGATTCCGGTGGTGATCGATATAAAGTTCACGACCCGGCCTCATGGCCTATGCAAGCAAAGATGGCTGCTGAAGGCAAATGGAAAGACCTTGCCAAATGGCAGGATGAACATAAACATGGAAAATTATAGAAAATTCCCGCTTTAAAAAGCGGGTTTTTTTATATCACACCATTGGCTTGTACCCAGCTAAAACGGTATTGATCTTCAGGAAATTTCATGCGTTCGGAGATGCGTATTAATCGCTCCGGAAGTTTCATCAGATAATCTCTGGCCTTTTCGGCTTCTGAATTTAAGCCTCTGAGTGTTCCCAAGATCCCAATACGCATTTAATTTTTGCAAGATCTCAATATAATCCTGAGAAGTGTAGACCCCCAAGTCGTTGAGCACAATTAGAAAAATTCTCAAAGGCCGCTCCTATAGTGCCACCAGATTCTCGTAAAAAATGTGCCGGCATAATAATTTTGAACTTCATCATTTCTGCAAAGGCCAGGATCATTCCATTTGGGTCATGACCCAGGATAGTCTTTACAAATTCCCGGTATGCCAAGTGATGACGCATTTCATCTCCTGCAATGATAGAGCACATCTTGCCCAAAAGGATGTTCCCTTTTTTCTTAGCCATCTGACCTACTCTTTTGTGAGAAATATTGGTTGCCAGTTCCTGAAAGGTTGTATAAACAAAGTTTTTGTACGGATCCCTGTCCGTTCCAATATCAAATCCATCTGTGATCAAATGCTGTGTAGTGATCTCTACCTGTCTCATGTTGACCCTGCCAGACAGATATAAGTATTTATTCAATACATCCCCATGTCTGTTCTCTTCTGCTGTCCACGCCCTTACCCATCTAGACCAGCCATTGTTCTCCTTGGCGTGCTGATTGATCCCCTCAACATCCATAAGCCATGATTCATAGGTTGGCAAAGCCTCCTCTGTAATGGTATCGGCCACCAGGGTTACCCAAAAATCATATCCCAATTCCTTGGCCTCTTCTCTAATTTGTTCAACATGATCAAAGAAACCGTCCGATTGAGAATCGGGTAAAAAATCCGAAGGTTGCCAAATCTGTTCTGCAGGGATCAGGAAATCATCCATAAACCCGGATACCTTTGGCTCAATGGCATCCATCACTTCTAGTCGAATATTCTTCATTTGTTCCATGTTACTCTACAAAGTACGATAATAATTAAAGGAAATTCTATTAAAATATTACCAAAATTTAGTTCCTACCCTGCTCTCCAGGGTAAAAAGAACATACAGCATCGCTTTGCCAAAATTCTTTTGTATCTACATCGAGGATCGTTAAGGGGCCTTTATAAGCTGCTGCTGTATCAATGTTCCACACATTGGCTGCCCGGTGCGGTTGGGTCTTCCCTATTTTGCTTAAAGGAGTATGGCCAATATAGATCTCTTTGTAATGAGAAAGGCGTTTAGGATAATACAGACTTTCCTTTGTTAATTTTGGATCCAGAGAAAGTGCCAATTCCCAGAGGGTACGATCCCAATAGAACGTCTTGGAAAAATATTCGAAATCTACTCCCTTCAGGTTGGTAAATCCGGCATGTAAAAAGAGTCGTTGTTCTTTGTCCAGATAGTAATTTCGAAGTCCCTCGTAAAATGGCAGGTGGGCTTTCTTTATATCATTTCCGGCCCTGTCATATGAATCTATAGTTGCTTGACCCCCATTCATTAACCAAAGTGGATTGTCTTCTCCGGTCTCTAACCAGTGATAACACAGATCATCATGGTTACCTCTTAGAAAGATGCATTTATGCTTCTGTTGTAATTCCAAAAGGAAGGTAACGGTCTCAACTGCTTCACTCCACCCATCTACATAATCTCCTAAAAAAATAAGCAGATCGCCCTTTTTTATATCTGCTTTTTCCAATACTTGTTGCAAGGCTTTTACACCTGCATGAATGTCTCCAATTACCAATGTTCTCATGGCACAAAAATCGCAATTTATAGCAGGAACTCACTATGGTGTGCCTAAAAAATAAAGCAGTTCTCATCCTATTCCTATTAATTCTTAAGGACATGGTTTATATTGCACTTTAATATTACAGTATTTTATAACTTTTAAACCTCTAAGGCCATCCTATGCCATCGAAACGTATTTATTGTATTGGAGAGCTATTAATAGATTTTGTTGCCGAAAAGCAGGGGGCCGATCTTTCAAAGGCCACTCTTTTTACAAAGAAGGCAGGGGGAGCTCCGGCAAATGTGGCCTGTGCCATTTCGAAATTAGGAGGTAAAAGCGCTTTTATTGGATGTGTTGGAAACGATCCTTTCGGGACCTTTTTACTAAATACATTAGATGCATTCGACGTAGATCTTTCTCTTGTGCAAAGATCACAGACCTTCACCACACTGGCTTTTGTTTCATTAGCTGAAAATGGGGAACGCGATTTTGTTTTTTCACGGGGCGCCGACAGGGAATTAACATATGACTCATCCGTAAAAGTTGTTATTAAAGATAATATGGTTCATTTAGGTGCGGCTACTGCACTCTTGGGCGGACCTTTGGAAAAAGCATACGGACATTACCTGTTCGACGCGATTACCGAAAACGCCTTTATAAGTTTCGACCCAAACTTTCGCGCAGATCTATGGAAAGACAAAGAAGCTACTTTTATTAAAAAAAGCATGGCTTACATAGAGAAATCTCATCTGTGTAAATTTAGTCTGGAAGAGGCTCAAATGATATCAAAAAAGAGTTCTCTTACCGAGGCATGTGCAGTACTTCATAACGTTGGAGCCCAGATCATTGCCGTTACCCTGGGATCAGAAGGGACCTTTGTAAGCACTAAAAACACCCAACAGACCATTCCAACTATTCCTGTAACTCCTGTTGATACCACCGGAGCGGGCGATGCATTTATTGGATGTCTGTTACAACAGATCAGCACGCTTCCCTCCCACAATCATATTTTAGAAAATGATACCAAACTTATGGATATGGTTGTGAATGCCAATAAGGCCGGAGCAATAACAACAACGGGCTATGGCGCTATTGAATCTCTGCCAGATGAACGTCAATTGTACGCATCGAGATGAATCAAACAGCGCTTCACAGGAAGCTGGCCTCAAAAGATCTGAAAGATCTCCAAAAGGTTAGCACTCAAAAACTTTTTGATCTTCGGGTTGCTACAAACCTTCCGCTGATCAAGGAATTGTTTTACACACTTTACAGCGATCCCAAACACAGCCGCTATTTTGAAGAACTTCAGGAATTGCTTCCTTCTCTGTTTCAAACAAGATCGGACGAATTAAAGATCCATGACCTTCACTTACTTAAGAAGGGAAACTGGTATCAGTCCGAGAAAATGGTGGGGATGCAGTTGTACGTTGACCTGTTCAACAAAAATTTAAAAGGGATAGAAGAAAAGATCCCTTATTTCAAAGAATTAGGAATAAACTTTCTTCATCTAATGCCTATCACAACCCGACCAAAAGGGGAAAATGATGGCGGATATGCTGTTAACAGTTATACCACAGTTGACCGTAGATTTGGTTCTAAGAATGATCTGCTGGCGCTCACTTCAAAATTAAGAGAGAACGGCATTTATCTGATGCTCGATTTTGTTGTAAATCATACCTCGGATGAATATCCCTGGGCCAAAAAGGCCTTAAAAGGCAGTGCTCAATATCAGGGCTATTATTATATGTTTCCGGACAGGACCATCCCCGACGCTTTTGAGGCATCCTTACCTGAAGTATTCCCGGCTACTTCGCCCGGAAATTTTACATACAGAAAAGAAATAGATCGTTGGGTAATGACCGTTTTTAACTCGTATCAGTGGGATCTCAACTATTCCAATCCAAAGGTGTTCTTAGAGATGTTATCTAACCTGGTTGCCATGGTAAACAGCGGAGTTGATGTGGTGCGTTTTGATGCCCTTGCATTTCTTTGGAAAAAAATTGGAACAAATTCGCAGAACCTGCCGGAGGCCCATATGCTTATTACTTTATTTCGAATGTGTCTTCAAACCATTACACCAAGTGTAATTTTACTGGCAGAAGCAATAGTAGCACCTAAAGATATCATTAAGTATTTTGGAGAAGGAAACAGGCAAGGCAATGAATGCGAAGTGGCTTATAATGCTTCCCTTATGGCGCTACTATGGAATTCCATAGCTACCAAAAAAACCTTACTGCTTAACAAGACCCTAAAGAACAGTCCGCGAAAACCTGAGGAAACAACCTGGATCAATTATGTGCGTTGTCATGATGATATTGGCCTAGGATTAGAGGATCAGTATATCTCGGAACTTGGATGGAATCCGTGGCTTCACCGAATGTTTTTGCTGGATTATTATTGCCAGGGATTAGATTGGAGTCCGGCTATAGGATATAGATTTATGCATAATCCTACCAACGGCGATGGTCGTATAACAGGAAGTTGCGCTTCTTTATTAGGCCTGGAAAAAGCGATGCAAATACAGCATCGGGAAGCTATTGAACAAGCCATTCAAAAGATCCTGATGCTTCATGGGATCATCTTATCTTTTGGTGGGATCCCATTGATTTACGCAGGTGATGAACTTGGAACCCTGAATGATTATTCCTATCTGAACGATGAGCACAAAAAGTATGACAGCAGATGGGTGAACAGACCTTCACACGATTGGAAAACTGTTTCACAATTAAAGGATGATGACATACCGGCCTCCATTATATTCAATGGACTTAAACATATGATCTCCTTGCGAAAGAAAATAAAATTGTTTTCGGATTCCAATAATGTGGTCTTGCACGATGCCCATAACCCACATCTATTTCTTTATGAACGTGTAGGGAAAAAGAAAGAAGGGGTATTGATCCTTGCTAATTTTGACGAACAGCCGCAGATATTAGACGCTTTTGTACTCTTATCTTTAGGGTATCTAAAAGATGGAGTGCTTCACGATCTACTTACCAATAAAAAAAGGACCTTAAGCAGCGGCCTTGTGGAAGTACAACCATATCAGCTCCTTTGGCTTGCCAAACCTTAATTGTAGCGGACTTTCCGTAAGATCCTAAGGGATTCTTTTAAGTTGCTGTATACTGTTTCTTCCCTTGATTTTATTAGACCTTTAAGAATTTCCATTTGCTCCTTTGCTTCTTCAAAGCCATTTAAATAGCAAATGAGATAGGTAGCAGGTGCTTGTTTTAGATCTGTTACTTCTGCCTTGGTAAGATCCCTGTTCTTGTGAATTTTTTGGATCAAAGCATTATTGGCATTGTAGATATGATGCAGGGTCTTACGGTCGTATTGCGGAGGTTCAAAGATTAGTTCGCCCGTTATCTGGTAGGTGCCATTATTTTGAAAGGCGATGCTCACTTTTTCCAAAGGAAAGTACCGTTGTTCTTTCCCCAGGCCCAGTTGCACATATTCCGTGATAGTAAATGAATTATCCGTAAAACCAATGGTGATCTCATCGAGTGTTGAGTAAAAGAGTTTAACCTGCTCATTGATCAATTCTATATCTACCCGCGAGTAATAGGTTTTATCCTTTACCTTTTTCTTATTCCCTGCCCAGCAGATCACAAATTGCTCCTTAAAGACCTTGTAATCGCTGCTTAAGTCTCTGTGACGGTAATTGAGAAAATCGATCACCCCATCTAGCGTAAGTTCAATATTGTTACGTGCATGTTTTTCTATGGTAGCCACAGTGGCCGAATTGAGGTCTTTTAATTGGATATCGAAGGCTTTGGGCATACTGATGCTGCCTTCTCTGAAGAAGACGGCTCCTCCATAGTATTTCCAAATATTCTTTCGAAGGGAACAGACTTTTCCATTAGATCTGATAGTCACCAATCCCACCACTCTCCCCTCCGGAAGATGGGGAAACGGAATATTTTCGTACGCTATTAAAGGTGGATTGTCTAAATAGGCATTGACAAGGTTCTGTATCTTACTATCATCAAAAAAATCGACCCCTACGATCTTGTTATCCTCATCTTCTACTCCAATGGCGATATAGGAATTGTTTTTAGGATTGCTGTTCGCCAGGGCGCAAACGTGCTTTAAGAATTTTCCCTTCCCTTCCTTCTGGCCAATATCGATGAATCGTTTTTTATCATAAAAACTATTCTCATCGTTGTGAGCCAAAAGGTTTTTTACCAGGAGGCGTTTGTTGATCATACTTTCTTCTTCACAATAGTGCTACTTGCCTGTGCCGTGGGCATTACTACCAGATCGGCAATGTTCACATGGTAGGGTCTTGTAACCACAAAATAAATAATATCTGCTATGTCTTCAGGTAGTAGTGGTTGGTATCCCTTATACACTTTTTCGGCGCGCTGTTCATCACCCTTAAAACGCACTTCACTAAACTCGGTCTCTACCAATCCCGGATTTACAGCACCTACACGTATCCCATATTCATTCAGATCTAAACGCATGCCCTGATTAATAGCATCTACTGCATATTTACTGGCACAGTAGACATTTCCATTTGGATAGACCTCTTTCCCCGCCGTAGAACCTATATTGATAATATGCCCGGATCTATTGGCTACCATAACAGGCAGGATGGCCCGCGATACATACAGCAAACCTTTTACATTGATATCGATCATGGCATCCCAATCGGAGAGATCTCCTGATTGAATGGGATCTAAGCCATGGGCATTACCGGCATTGTTGACTAAAATGTCTATCGCGGCAAATTCCTCAGGGAGCGATTTTATGGCGGCTTCCACTACCTCCTTGTCTCGAACATCAAAATTCAGGGTATGCACTTTGGTGTGAGCACTGAGTTTTTTCGCCAGGGCATCGAGATTTGCCTGTCGTCTTCCACAAAGCACCACAGCTATACCATGGTAAGCAAATAATTTTGCTGTGGCCATGCCAATTCCGCTGGTTGCCCCAGTAATAAATGCTGTTTTATTCATAGCTGTCAAAATTATGATCTATTAGGGAACTTTATGCCCTTGTGAGGCCGTTAAGAGTGTAAACCAGTCTTCCAGTTCCATATTGATTTTAGAAGCCTTAATCCCATCGGCCAGTCTTTCCATATTGGTTGTCCCAACAACAGGATGTATATGTGCAGGGTGTTTCATCAGCCAGGCTAAGATCAATTGGTCTTCACTTGCCTTGTATTTTTCCTTGAATGGGATCATCACTTCTTTGATCCTTTTGGTTCTTTCATTATTTTCTCTAAAATAAGACCCGAGGGGAGACCAGGCCATGGCCACTCTTTTCTTTGTAATACAATCATCTAAAGTGCCGTCATACATTACACCTTCTGAAGTAAGCGAACATTCTACCTGGTTTGCACTGACCGGTATGGCAGTTTCAATCATTGCGATCTGAGAAGGTGTAAAATTTGATACTCCAAACGAACGTATCTTGCCATTGCTCATAAGATGTTCTACCGCCTTTGCTATTGGCTCGGGATCCATCAGCGGACTTGGCCTGTGCAACAAAAACAGATCCAGATACTCGGTATGTAATTTTTCCAGCGAACGTTCCGCAGACCAAATGATATAGTCTGTTGTATAGTTGTAGTGCTTGGTGACATTATCTCTGGTCTCACAAACATATTGAATACCACATTTGCTGATCAATTCTATATTATCCCTGCCAATCTTGCTTTCAGAGAACGCCTTCCCAAATTCTTCTTCATTACCATATGCACCGTAAATATCCGCATGATCAAAGGTTGTGATGCCATGTTCCAGACAATGATTCATCAAAGAGATCATCTCATTTTTGGAAAGCTGCTTTCCCCAGCTTCCCCAGGTCATCGTTCCCGCAATAATTCTTGAATACTTTGAAGGTGTTTTCATAGGCTAGTGAAATTACTAAAAATCCCTTAAATACTTCATAAAACTTGGGCCTCCCAAAAATTTTTAACCAATCATTAACAGGCATTGAATGAATAAATTTTCAATTTGCATAGCCTTTGATCTAATAGATTGACAGACAATTATTAAAAGACAATTATGGAAGAAAATACTACAATAGATATAAGTGCAGTAAACGAGAAAATTGCTCAGGAAAGTGCCTTTATAGATCTGCTGATGATGGAGATGAATAAGGTGATCGTAGGTCAAAAGCATATGACAGAACGATTACTGATAGGCCTTCTTGGCCAGGGCCATATTCTGTTGGAAGGAGTTCCCGGACTTGCGAAAACATTGGCGATCAACACCCTTGCTAAAGCAGTTAAGGGAAGTTTTAGCCGTATCCAATTTACTCCAGACCTCTTGCCTGCAGATGTTGTAGGGACCCTTATCTACAACATGAAGGTAAGTGATTTTTCCATCAAAAAAGGCCCCATATTCGCCAATTTTGTGTTGGCCGATGAGATCAACCGTGCCCCTGCCAAGGTACAGTCAGCACTGCTGGAGGCCATGCAGGAACGTCAGGTAACCATTGGAGATGAGACCTTCCCTCTAGATGCCCCCTTTTTGGTAATGGCCACTCAAAACCCAATTGAACAGGAGGGTACCTATCCTTTGCCAGAAGCCCAGATAGACCGATTTATGTTAAAAACGGTGATAGACTACCCAAAGATGAATGAGGAACGAATGATCATTCGTCAGAATTTGAAGGGTGCATTTGAGGCGGTAAAGCCGGTCATTACGCTAAAACAGATCCTGAGTGCCCAAAAGGCAGTAAGAGAGGTCTATATGGATGAAAAGATCGAAAAATATATTCTAGACCTGGTCTTTGCCACCCGCTATCCGGAAAAATACAACCTGGAAGATCTTAAACCCCTTATCAGTTTTGGTGCGTCCCCAAGAGGAAGTATCAATTTAGCGATTGCCGCCAAGTGTTATGCCTTTATTAAAAAGAAGAGGCTATGTTGTGCCAGAAGATGTGAGAGCGGTCATTCACGATGTATTGCGACACAGGGTTGGGATAACCTATGAGGCTGAAGCCGAGAGCGTCACCTCGGAAGAGATCATCAACCGAATCGTAAACGAAATTGAAGTGCCCTAAAAGTTCAATGTTTGAAAATCGTTCAACTATTCCCTTGTGAACCAAGCTGTTAAAACTTGAACCCATGGATACAAAAGAACTACTCAAGAAGGTTCGCAAAATAGAGATCAAGACCCGTCGGTTATCCGACCACATTTTTGGAGGAGAATATCATTCAACCTTCAAAGGACGCGGCATGACCTTTAGTGAGGTTCGGCAGTATCAATTTGGAGATGACGTTCGGTCTATTGACTGGAATGTCACGGCCCGTTACCACGAACCATACGTAAAAGTGTTTGAGGAAGAGAGAGAGCTTACCTTAATGCTCATGGTAGATATTAGTGGCTCAGAGTTATTTGGAACGGTAAACCAGTTCAAAAAATCAGTGATCACAGAAATATCGGCAACATTGGCTTTTTCAGCACTGCAGAACAATGATAAAGTGGGGATGATACTGTTCTCAGATGAAGTTGAGTTGTTTATTCCCCCAAAAAAAGGGAAAAGTCACATTTTGAGGATCATTCGGGAATTACTAGAGTTTAAACCGCACAGTAAAAAGACCGATCTAACGGAAGCCTTGAAATACCTCTCTAATGTGATGAAAAAGAAGGCCATCGTCTTTATCCTTTCAGATTTTATGATGGATGAATACGAGCGCACCATGAAGATCGTAGGTAATAAGCACGATGTAACAGGAATCAGAGTGTATGATCCAAATGAAGAGAACATCATTAACCTTGGAATGGTACAGTTGGAAGATGCCGAGACCGGGGCTGTACATGTAGTGAATACTCATTCTAAGAAAGTACGAAATGCATATCATGCCTATTACAGGGACAGGGTGAGTTACTTCAAGAATACGTTTACCAAATCGGGTGCAGGTATTTTGGATTGCCGGGTAGATGAAAGTTATGTGAAAAAATTACTAGGGTATTTCAAGCAACGAGGCTAGCATTAAAAATGAACAGTTTTAAAACATATTCGAAATGTACGGATGTCCGGCTAATTGGTCGCGGGCTTGCTGTTCTTATTATGTTTTTTACTCTTGCGATTAAGGCCCAAACAGAGCCCCGGGTAAGCTCTTCGGCAGACACTGCTTCCATAAAGATCGGAGAACAAATTCAGTTTCAGGTAACCGTAGAAGCAGACACTACGGCACAAGTGATATTTCCTGAGGGTCAAACCTTTTCACCTCTAGAAACTGTGGAAGCCTTTAAAACAGATACCACAAAGCAGCTAGATCGCATGACCCTGCAGAAGATCTATGCGCTAACTCAGTTCGATTCTGGCTCTTTTACACTCCCCATACAACGTATTGAGATAGATGGAAAAGGATATTTTACAGATTCATTAATAGTACAGGTAACCACAGTGGAAGTGGACACTATTACCAAAGAGATTTATGATATTAAACCACTGATCCCGGTAGAAAAAAATAGTGCGGACATTCCGTTCTTTCTGTGGATCATTCTTGGTGTTTTAATACTTGCGGGGCTGGGTTATTGGTTCTTTTTTAGAAACAAACGATTGAGTGAAGACGAGAAGGAGGCCCTTCTACCTCCTTATGACAGGGCTCTTTTGGAACTAAAACGGCTGGAAAATTCTCGCTATATCATTCAGGATGAATACAAAAAGTACTATTCTGAACTAACAGATATTGTACGATCTTACCTGGAAGAGGATGTGCATATCTCAGCACTTGAGAGTACTACCAGTCAGCTTATTTCCAAGTTGGAATTGATGAAGGATGCCGGAACACTGAGGATTGAAGCAGATACCATTGACCAATTCAAAAAAATACTGGAAACCGCAGATCTTGTAAAATTTGCGCGTTCTAAACCGGAATCATCCAAGGCCGAACAAGACAGAAAGGCTATTGAACAGATCGTGATCAAGACCAAAGAGGCCATTCCGGAACCTACTGAAGAAGAATTGATGCAAGAGGCCGCTTATCAGGAGGCCTTACTTTTAAGAAAAAAGAGAAAACGATGGGTACTTGCTGGTGTTTCAGCAGCAGCCATATTGGTCCTTGCCCTGGGAGTGTCTATCTTTTATTACGGTTTTGAGAATGTACGTGATACTGTGGTTCGAAATCCGTCAAAACGACTGCTGGAAGGTGAATGGGTTTCCAGTTCCTATGGCTATCCGCCAATTGACTTGTCTGCTCCTGAAGTATTGATACGGCAAGAAGTGGTGATCCCGCCAGAGGAAAAAGATAAGATCCAAAACACCCAGGTGTTTTCCTATTACAATCCGAATAATATGCTGGGGGTGGGCACTACCTCTACTATGTTGACAGAACCTACGGACCCCGATTATCAAAAAAGTATAGATGAGGTCTTAAAAGATTTTGCAGACAAAGGCGCCAGAAATATCATTACAAAACAAGAAGAATTTAGTTCTGCCTCCGGGGTGCCCGGACTTAAAGTATACGGAAGTGGTACTTTCCAGGCAAGTGGATCGGGTGAAAGAGTAAAAGGAAAGTATGCCATTATATTATTCGGAGGAAAGGGATTTCAACAACAAATAGTGCTCTCCTGGGAAGATGGGGATTCCTATGCGGAAGAGATCATCAATAGAATTATAAACTCCATAGACGTAAAAACACAAGTGTAGATGTTTGAAAATATCCAATTCGCAAATCCACAATTCTTTTGGTTGTTCTTAGGACTTCCTTTGGCCTTGCTTTGGTATTTTTTTAAACGAAAGGAACAAACCGCTACTTTGAAGATATCTAGTGTGCAGGGTTTCCCGAAGAACGATCTTCTTCCTAAACTAAGGCCACTTTTATTTATGTTACGCTTACTGGCAATTGCCGCTGTAATTACGGCCATGGCAAGGCCACAAACCCGGGAAGTATCTACCCGGACAAAGACTACGAAAGGGATCGATATTGTGATGGCCATTGATGTATCATCCAGTATGCTGGCACGAGATCTGCGCCCAAATCGGTTGGCAGCCTTAAAGGAGGTAGCTTCCAATTTTATTAGAGAACGCCCTAGCGACCGCATCGGGCTGGTTGCCTATGCAGGAGAAAGCTATACTAAAACCCCTATTACCAGTGATAAAGGTATAGTGTTAAATGCCCTTCGTGAGATCACGTATGGACAATTGGCAGATGGAACGGCAATAGGAATGGGACTGGCCACTTCTGTGAACAGATTAAAGGATAGTAAGGCAACATCTAAGGTCATTATCCTTCTAACAGATGGTGTAAACAATTCTGGATTTATTGAACCACAAACAGCAGCCAATCTGGCGGTAGAATTTGGGATAAAGACCTATACTATAGGCCTGGGAACCAATGGAAATGCGCTTTCTCCTGTCGCCTATAACGCAGATGGATCGTTCCGTTACGGGATGCGGCAGGTTGAAATAGATGAACCCCTGCTCCAGGAAATTGCCAAGGTCACCGGGGGCAAATATTTTAGGGCAACCAACAATCAAAAGTTGGAAGCTATCTATGATGAGATCAATAAATTGGAAAAAACAGAGGTAGAAGAATTTAAGTACTATAATAACGAAGAGAAATTTAGGCCGTGGGTACTCCTTGCCGGAGTACTACTGCTCTCTGAATGGCTTTTTAGAAATACACTTTTTAGGAGTTTTATTTAAGTTATGATACAAATAGACGAAGCGACATATTTTTATTTATTCCTGATCTTCCCGGTCATGGTGCTGCTGTATGTTGTTCTGGTATACTGGAAGAAAAGAACGCAGCGTAGGTTTGCTGAGCCTTTACTATTAAAGCGCCTTACTCCCAGTAGGTCTAGTTTTAAAGGAGTATTAAAATTATTGTTTCTACTCCTGGGACTCTCCGGATTGATCCTTGGATTAGCCAATCCTAAGATAGGTACCAAATTGGAGACCGTTAAACGGGAGGGGGTCGATATTGTTTTTGCGATCGATGTTTCCAAAAGTATGCTGGCAGAAGATATTGCACCCAATAGATTGGAAAAGTCAAAACGCCTGGTTTCAGAGATCATCAATCAACTGGCGAGTGATCGGATTGGTATCATAGCGTATGCAGGACAGGCAACCCCACAATTACCAATAACCACAGATTACGGGGTAGCAAAGATGTTCTTACAGTACTTGAATACGGATCTGTTATCGTCCTTGGGGACTGCCATTGATGAGGCTATTAAATTGGCTACTACCTACTACGATGATGAGGACCAGACCAATAAGGTATTATTCATTGTGTCTGATGGGGAAGATCATTCGGAAGGACTCACCATAGATGCAGTAGACCTGGCAGTAGAGCAAGGGATACGAATATTCACTATTGGTGTTGGAAAAGAAAAAGGAGCTCCCATTCCGATCAAGAGAAATGGTATTACCCAAGAACTCAAGAAAGATAGCCAGGGCGAGGTAGTAATTACCAAGCTCAATAAAGAAATACTCACAGAAATTGCAGAAAAAGGAAATGGGGAATATATTGACGGTTCTAATACCGATGAGGCGGTAGAAAAAATTAAGGATGCCCTGAACCAAATGGATAAAATGGAATTTGAAGCTAAACAATTTGCAGATTACAAGGACCAATTTCAATGGTTTTTGGGTGCAGGTTTATTCTTCCTATTTTTAGACATCTTTTTATTGGACCGAAAAACAAAGTGGTTAAAGAAATTAAACCTATTTAATGAGAAAGATCATGAATAAGGGATATACATTTCTATTCTTATTGCTTTTGACTGCCTTTGTAAATGCGCAGGAAGAAGTTATTAAGAAGAAGGAGAAAGCATTAAAAGCCTCGGTAGATCTTACCTGGGAAGCCAATAAAGAACTTTCGGAGAATGAATTTATAAAGGCTGAAGCAGACTACCGCAGGGCCATTTCCAAAAGTGATGAAAATGTGGTGGCCCCCTATAATTTAGGAACGGCCTATTATAAGAAAGAGAGCTTAGAAGAAGCCTTTGGAAGATTTAAACAGGTGGGGGAATTAGCCTCCGGAAAGCCTGAAAAACATAAGGCTTTTCATAATATGGGTAATGTCTTTATGAAGAATGAAGAGTACGACAAGGCCGTGGAAGCATATAAAGAAGCTCTTAGAAATGATCCGACGGATGAAGAAACCAGATATAACCTGGCACTCGCTAAAGAATTAGCAAAGAAAGAGAAAGATCAGGATAAGGAGGGCGATGAAGACAAAAAAGATCCAAAGGAGGAAAAAGAAGATCAGGAGGAGAAGAAGGAAGACAAACAAGACCAGGAACAAGATAATAAGGAGAAAGACGAAGGCGACCAGGAGAAAGATGACAATAAAGATGGTGATGGCGAAGAGAAGAAGGAGCAACCTAAACAAGGTGAAAAACCGGATGAGGAAAAACAACCCGGAAAAAATCAGCTCTCCCCACAACAAGTAAAAAACCTGCTCGAGGCCATGCAGAATGAAGAAAATAAGGTGCAGGAAAAAATGAACGAGAAAAAAGTAAAAGGTCCTAAAAGTAAAAACGCTAAAGATTGGTAGTGAGACATAGACTTACATATTTGTTTGGTATGCTATTCCTGATCCTGGGTTCAACCCTTTCTTATTCCCAGGATGAGGAGGCTGTGGAATTTGAGGTTAATCTAAGTAAGGAAAGACTGGGAATCAATGAGCGACTCCGGGTAGAATTTACCATGAACAAAGATGGGGATAACTTTACGCCCCCGGATTTTGAAGGATTTCGTGTCCTGATGGGTCCTTCTCAAAATATCAGTTCTTCATGGGTAAATGGGGTAAGGAGTTATTCTAAAACCTATTTCTATATTCTGGCACCTACAGAACGAGGCAACTTCACTATTAAACAAGCATCTATTATTATTGATGGTAAAACCTATAAGTCGCTTCCCAAGAAAGTAGAAGTAACTGCTGCAGTAGACAAGCCCAGTGATCAAATGACCGCAGATGATATTGCAGATGAAAGTCTTCATTTGGTTGCAGAAGTTTCTAAGGCTACGCCATATTTGAATGAAGCCATCAGTGTTGTTTACAAACTCTATGTTAGTCCGTCTATTAATGTATCCAATTTCCGTCCCTTGGACAATCCTACCTATAATAATTTCTGGAGTCAGGATATCCCGGTTACCTCTTACAACGTTAAAAATGGTACCTATAATGGAAAATCATACCGCTATGTTATTCTAAAACGTGTTGTATTATATCCTCAGAAAAGTGGCTCATTGGAAATTGAACCCTTATCGCTCGATGTAACCCTGGAGGTACCAACAAACAGGCGAGATTTCTTTGGTGGACCCATATATGCACAAACCAATAAGACCGTTTCCGCCGGGCAGCGTACTATCCGTGTTACACCTCTGCCAACTGAGGGACAACCGAGCAATTTTAGTGGTGCTGTTGGAAAATTCAAGTTTAAGGTCACCACCAGTAAAAAGAGTCTAAAGGCTTCGGAATCGTTACAGGCGATCGTTCAGGTAGAAGGAGAGGGAAATCTAAAGCTTTTTCAACTACCAGTATTGGAAATGCCGGGATCCCTGGAAGTGTACGAACCTGAATTCAATGAAAATGTGAGAACTACCCTTTCGGGTATGCAGGGCAAAGTAAGTAATCAATATACGGTAGTGCCCTCCTTTAAAGGTAAATATCCCATTCCTCCTATCGGCTTTAGCTATTTTGATCCTGAAACTCAGGGCTATAAATCAATCTCTTCTGAAGAGATCATGATAGACGTAATGGAAGGGCCGTTAGAATCCTCTTCAGGAAGTATTGCCGTTGGCCAAAATAACAAACGTGTAATTCAAAGTACGGGGTCTCAGTTCAATTTTATAAAATTGACCCCAAATTTGCAGCCTATCAGGGATAGAGTCTTTTTTGGTTCGTTAAAATTTTACCTTTTCCTTATCAGTCCACTTCTTCTTATTCCATTAGCAATTGTCTTTGGCAAGAAAAGAGAAGCTATAGCAAGCGATGAAGTGGGGAACAGAATAAAAAAGGCCAATAGACTAGCTCGAAAATATCTCTTCACGGCTAAAAAAGCTCTGGGAGAAATAGATGCGTTTTACATCGCCCTGGAAAAGGCCTTGCATAATTATCTTAAAGCAAAACTAAAGATTGAGACCTCCGAGTTTGCCAAGGAGAAAATTGCCACATTACTCGCTCAAAAAGAGGTAGACACTGATACCACTGAAGGCTTTATTGCCCTATTAAAAAATTGTGAGATGGCAAGATACAGCCCATTTTCCGAGGTTCAAATGCAACAAGATTACAAGAAGGCAAGTGAGGTCATTTCAGCTATGGATAAACAATTGTAGTCATGAAAAAGTGGATTTTATTATTATTCATATTCTCCTTTTCTATTGGATTAGCACAAAACGAAGTATTATTCGATAGTGCCACCAAAGCCTATAATGAAGGGAGCTATCTAGAAGCCATTGACAACTACCATGAGATCCTGAAATCGGGCCAGCATTCTGCCGAAGTGTATTTCAATCTGGGAAATTCCTATTACAAGGCAAATAAAATAGGTCCCAGCATTTATTATTACGAAAAAGCATTGCTGCTCGATCCCAATGATACTGAAATATTGAGCAACCTGTCCTTTGCTCAAAATATGACTATTGATGCCATAGAGCCTATGCCACAGACATCCATTTCGAGAATGGTTGCGAGTGTAAAGAACATTCTCACCTTTGATCAATGGGCCTATACTGCTGTTGTCTTAATGTTTTTGTTTGTTCTGTTATACCTGGCCTTCTACTTTTTTCAGTTTGCCGATAAGAAGAGAATCGCATTTATCGCAAGTATGATATGTCTTCTTGGAACGGTTATCAGCATTTTATTTGCCGTAATACAGTACCAGGACTTTACACAAACTCAGCCTGCAATCATTTTAGCCTCCGAAACTGCAGTGAAGGAAGAACCTAACAACAGGAGCAATACAATTTTTGACCTGCATGAAGGCAGCAAGGTTTTTGTAGAAGAAGAATTAAACGATTGGAATAAAATTCGATTGGCAGATGGCAAAAATGGATGGATCCCGGCGACCGATCTAAGAATGTTGAAAGATTTTTAGTTTATCCTTAACATAATTATACTGATTTTCCTTATATTTTTGCTCTTATTGTTTCTGTAATTATGAAGTCTTTTATATTCGTCATCTTAACGTCTGTCTGGTTAACAGGAATTTTGGCTCCGCCAATGCTCCAGCTTTTAGATATTAGTAAGCCTTTTATATCGATCAATTTTAACGAAGAAGAGCCTCAGGAACAGGCTAAAAAAGATCTGAGTGAAGAGATTATCCTTTCAAATCTTCCCGGGCATCAATCGGCATTCTTTTTAAGTAGTTTATCCCAAACTAACTGGGAACACAGTCTTCAGTATTTGTCTTACACTACAGAGATTCGGCTTCCTCCTCCTGAGGTTACGCAGTAGTGTTTCATCTTTTTGTCTTATTATTAAACAACCTTGAGCCATAGGTTCAGGAAAAAACACTTTGTTCATATGTTTAAAACTTTAAAAAAAGATTTACCAGCAAGTATCGTTGTATTCTTTGTAGCCCTTCCACTTTGCCTGGGCATAGCCCTTGCCAGTGGAGCTCCATTATTTTCCGGCTTAATTGCAGGTATTGTAGGTGGTATTGTCGTTGGGTCCTTAAGTGGCTCACAAATTGGGGTAAGTGGCCCTGCAGCAGGGCTGGCCGCCATTGTACTAACAGCCATTGGCGCATTAGGCGGGTATCAGAACTTTTTAGTGGCCGTTGTTCTCGGTGGTGCTATTCAGTTACTTTTTGGTGTATTAAAAGCAGGGATAATAGGATATTACTTCCCATCTTCTGTTATTAAAGGTATGCTTACAGGCATTGGTATCATCATAATCCTGAAACAGATTCCCCACTTTTTTGGATATGACGCCGACCCGGAAGGAGATTTTGCCTTTTTTCAGGTCGATGGTGAAAATACCTTTTCCGAAATTATCAATTCCCTAAACTTTATTAGTCCTGGTGCAACAATCGTCGCCGTACTTGGGCTTGTTATACTCATTCTATGGGATAAGGTCTTAACTAAAAAGTCCAAGATATTTCAATTGATCCAGGGTCCATTGGTTGCCGTTATAGTGGGTATTTTATGTTTTGTTCTTTTTAAGGACAATGAATTTTTGGCATTTTCTGGTGAGCAACTTGTGAGCGTCCCTATTCCGAATGATGCTGCTTCCTTTATGAATCAATTCAGCTTTCCAAATTTTAGTGTCATTACCCGTCCCGAGATCTGGATCACTGCCTTTACCATAGCATTGGTGGCAAGTTTGGAAACGCTGTTGTGTGTAGAGGCAACAGATAAACTAGATCCTGAAAGAAGAGTGACACCAACTAATCGAGAATTGTTGGCTCAAGGTACCGGTAATATCATATCCGGATTAATTGGCGGTTTACCAATTACACAGGTTATTGTGCGTAGTTCTGCTAACATCCAATCTGGAGGAAAGTCTAAGATGTCTGCCATTATCCACGGATTCTTCTTACTGATCTCTGTTATCCTTATCCCGAGATTGCTAAATATGATCCCTTTGTCTGTCCTGGCCGCAATTTTATTTATCGTTGGCTATAAACTGGCAAAACCGGCACTCTTTAAGAAAATGTATGATCTTGGGTGGAAGCAATTTGTTCCTTTTACGGTAACGGTTGGAGGGATCATCTTTACAGATCTCCTTGTCGGAATTGGTCTTGGATTAGGTGTTGGTATTATAGTCATCTTAATTAAGAGCTATCAAAACTCTCATTTCCTCCATATAGAGGATAAAAGCAACGGCAAACATAGAATTAAAATGACACTTGCCGAAGAAGTAACATTCTTTAACAAAGGTGCCATTTTAAAGGAGTTAGACAGTTTACCAAGAGATACATATTTAGAATTAGATGTAAGAAAAACAAGATATCTGGACAATGATATCATTGAAATTCTTGACGATTTTGCATACAAAGCCCAAGAAAGAAATATAGATATAAAGTTGATTTCAGAGCTGGGTACCGTTGAAAATCCGTTGAGTTTTATCGAATTCTTTAAACTAAGACCAAAATCAGCCTAATTAGATAACTTATGAAACCTAATAGAAATACGTATAGAATACTAGTACTTTCAGATTTGCATAAATCTTCAAGTACAATGTTAAAAAGCGCCGTAGGCCTTTCTAAAATGATCAATGCTGAGATAGAAGTATTCCATGTTACAAAGCCTTCAGATATTGTAACCAGCGAAAATCAATTATCCGCAATGCGTACAATTAATTCAAAGCATAAAACAGTAGATAAGAAAATTCAAAATTTGATTACCCCTATAGAAAAGGATTTCGGGATGAATATAGCATATTCGTTTGCGTTCGGTAATTTAAAAAATGAAATTGGTGCTTATATCAAAAAACGGCAACCCGATATTATCGTACTGGGGAAACGAAAATCCAAACTCTTAAAATTGATCGGTGATAGTATTACAGAGTTTGTCTTAAATGCCCATGACGGGGTAGTTCTAATAACTACAGATAATGATGTATTATTGCCGAACAAAGAAATTTCTCTCGGCTTACTTAATAGTTCGAAACCATTCTTAAATTTGGCTTTTGCCGAAGATTTGATGGAACATATTCAAAAACCCTTGAAATCGTTCAAGATTATTAAAAATTCTACTGCGGTAAAGGAAGTATCAAAAGTTATGGACGACGAAACAATAGAATATGTATTTGAACAGAATGATGGCACAATCAAGAACCTGGCTAACTACCTATCAAAAAATAACATCAGTCTATTATTGATAGATAGGGAACAGAAAGATTCGGATAAAGCGAAGAAATTAATAAAGTTGGATACCAATAGTGTCATTGGCAAGT
>CAWAEX010000013.1:0-88393 GCA_963781045.1 uncultured Flavobacteriaceae bacterium
ACGACGAAACAATAGAATATGTATTTGAACAGAATGATGGCACAATCAAGAACCTGGCTAACTACCTATCAAAAAATAACATCAGTCTATTATTGATAGATAGGGAACAGAAAGATTCGGATAAAGCGAAGAAATTAATAAAGTTGGATACCAATAGTGTCATTGGCAAGTTCAATACTCCCCTCTTGATCTTAGGTAAATAAAAATATAGCAAATCACAAATAAAACAATATATTATGAAAGTATATACAAATGATACTCAGGCAGCCATAACACCAGATTTTGCCAGTTTCATTGAATTTTTTAACCTTAGGCCGAAAATAGCATAAGTCGAATCTTTAAATCATAAAAAAATGAAAATAGAAGAAGTATTTAAGAATAATAAACAATGGATTGAAGAGAAATTAAAGACAAATGCCAATTTTTTTGATGAGATGGGGAAGGGTCAGCAACCTGAATTGCTCTATATTGGTTGTTCCGATAGTAGGGTAACCGCTGAAGAAGTAATGGGTATGGGCCCTGGAGAGGTATTTGTTCACAGGAATATTGCCAATATGGTTATCAGTATAGACCTCAATGTTATGTCTGTAGTAGAGTACGCCATAGAGCATTTAAAGGTAAATCATGTGGTTGTTTGCGGACATTATGGTTGTGGAGGTGTAAAGGCAGCCATGCAGTCGGCAGATCTGGGGGTATTAAATCCCTGGCTACGCAACATCCGTGATGTGTACAGGATCCATAAAAAAGAATTGGACGGAATTACCGATGAAGAAAAGAAATACGAACGATTGGTAGAGCTCAATGTTCAGGAGCAGTGTGTAAATCTGATAAAAACGGCTGCTGTACAAAAGGCATATCGAGACAGGAACCTGAAGGTCTATGGTTGGGTGTTCGATATTCATACCGGGAAATTGGTTGATCTGAATATCCATTTCGAAAGTATTCTCAAAAACATCATGGAGATCTACCATCTGGATTGATATTTTAAAGACACTCTATTGAGGATAAAAAAGCCAATGAAATTCATTGGCTTTTTTATTACCATAATTCAACTATCTTAGAAGCTGAAACTACCTAACTAATTTTATGAAGTCATTATTTACAAATTTCCGGGGAGATCTTATGGGCGGTATCACTGCCGGAATTGTTGCCTTACCGCTGGCTCTGGCTTTTGGAGTAAGCTCCGGGCTGGGACCAAGTGCTGGTCTGTATGGCGCCATATTCATTAGTTTTTTTGCTGCCCTTTTTGGAGGGACCAACACACAGATCTCTGGACCTACAGCTCCAATGACCGCGGTGAGTATGATCGTCATAGCGGGGATCATAGCCGTTTATGATGGTAGCGTGGAAAAGGCATTGCCGGCTATTCTTACAGTCTTTCTCTTAGGTGGGCTTATGCAGATTGCCCTGGGACTCATGGGGATAGGTAGATATATACGATATATTCCATACCCGGTGGTGTCTGGTTTTATGACGGCTATTGGACTCATTATTATCATCACCCAAATATTACCGGCCTTAGGATATTATCCCAAGGAAGACAAAAGCTGGGTAGAACCTTTTAAACCCCAGGCTGAAGAATTGATCCTGGAAAATATATTAAGAGAGGAAGCAGGAGAAGGTATTTTGGTCCTGGAAGATTTTGAGGAAACCATTGAAAGGGCCGGTGAAATTACTGAGGATGTTATACTTAAGGAAGCCCAGGTTTTAGCTGCCAAAGAAGCCTCCGGGGTAATGGGAGCCATTACTATATTGCCCAGAGCCTTACGCAATGTGAATACTTTGGAGCTCATTTTGGCCCTGGCCACCATTCTTATCATCTACGGTTTTAAGCGAATCACTACAGCAGTTCCCAGCACCTTGATAGCTTTGGTTGTGGTTACTGGTGTTGCCTATGGATTTGGCCTCAACTACAGACCTATTGAAACAATTCCGGAAGGTTTTCCACTTCCTAATTTAGAGATTATTACCAATTTTCAACTCTCGTCAATTACACCCTATATTTTTACGGCCTTAACCCTGGCCCTACTGGGATCTATTGATTCATTACTAACATCTGTGGTGGCAGACAACATGACCAAGACCAAACATAATCCAAATAAAGAATTAGTTGGACAGGGAATAGGAAATAGTATTGCTGCCATCTTTGGTGGTATCCCGGGAGCCGGTGCAACCATCAGAACGGTTATAAATATTAACTCTGGAGGAAAAACAAAGTTATCCGGGATGATCGCAGGATTACTTTTACTCCTTATTTTATTGGCCATGGGGCCGGTGGCATCCCAAATACCTGCTGCCGTTTTAGCGGGAATTTTAATTACTGTTGGGATCAGTGTCATGGATTATAAGGGATTAAAGGCCATCCCCAGTTTACCGAGAGATATTTCTGTTGGACCAATAAAGCTGAGTTCCGAAGTAATGATAATGCTTGTTGTCCTGTTATTGTCTACTTTTTGGAACCTTGTGTATGCCGTTGGAATAGGCTTGGTGATTGCATCACTAATGTTTATGAAAAAAATAGGAGACCTTACCGCACATAGATCAGATGTAAAGTCACTGGCAAAGGAAAAAGCATGGGCAGATGAGAAGAGTTTTCCAGAATATTTACGGGAAAAAGTTTTTATTAAGCACATCAAAGGACCTCTATTCTTTGGCACTACAAGCGATTTTCAGGTCCTGGCAGATCAAATTCCTGCAACGGCAACAACGGTGATCTTACGTCTGGGGAGGATGCAATATATGGACCAGTCCGGACTCTATGCCATGGAAGATGTGCTACAGGATCTAAGAACCAAGAAAGTCACTGTGCTTTTTGTAAGGGTCCTGGATCAACCAAGATATATGATGGAGCGTATTGATATCATTCCGGATCTTGTCCCCAATGAGCATATTTTTAAGAGTTTTGACGCTTGTGTTAAATATATAGTGTCCACTCCGGAGACATCATAAAAAAGTACAATTCTTCTTCCAGAGGCAATATGAACCTAAAAAAACGAGTATTTTTGATCGCTGCAATCAAAGGATTCATCAAATGATCGACCAGTTAAAAGAACATATCAAGGAAGTAAAGGAATTTTCTAGCACCTCTAAAGATACCATTGAGACATTCCGAATTAAGTACCTGGGTAAAAAAGGGATCTTGAACCAATTTTTTGCGGAATTTAAGCAGGTGCCAAATGATCAAAAAAAGGAATTTGGTAAAACAGTCAATGAACTTAAAGTGCTCGCTACAGAGAAAGTCAATTCTCTCAAAAGCTCTTTGGAGGCAAAAGGGAGCAAGAAGCTGGTGTATGGCGATCTTACCCGACCCGGGGAATCTCTTGAACTGGGAACACGGCATCCAATTTCAATCGTTAAGAACCAGATCATTGATATTTTCTCAAGGATCGGTTTTAATGTTTCAGAAGGACCGGAGATAGAAGACGATTGGCATAATTTTACTGCTCTGAATTTACCAGAACACCATCCGGCAAGAGATATGCAGGATACATTCTTTATTCAGACCAATCCGGATCTTTTACTCAGAACACATACGTCCTCCGTACAGGTGCGCTATATGGAAACTAATACCCCTCCCATCCGAACCATTTCTCCTGGAAGGGTTTATAGAAATGAAGCCATTTCTGCCCGTTCACATTGTTTTTTCCACCAGGTTGAAGGTTTGTATATAGATAAGGATGTGTCTTTTGCAGATCTTAAACAAACCCTTCAATTCTTTACAACAGAGCTCTTCGGTAAGTCTAAGATTCGTCTTAGACCGTCCTATTTTCCATTTACTGAACCAAGTGCAGAAGTAGATGTTTATTGGGGTCTGGAGACCGAAACAGATTATAGGATGACCAAGGGAACAGGGTGGTTAGAGATCATGGGCTGCGGGATGGTAGATCCGAATGTCCTGGATAATTGTGGTATAGATTCTAATGAATACTCTGGATTCGCTTTTGGAATGGGTATAGACAGGATCGCTCTTTTGCTTCATCAAATTTCTGATATACGCCTCCTCAGTGAGAATGATTTACGCTTCCTGGAGCAATTTAAGAGCGCTTTTTAAATTCTAACATTAAATTATCGTCAAAGGAAATCCCTTGGCAGCCCACCAGGGATGCATCTCTATCAGTAATCTCCCGGATTGCACCATAGGATCTAAATTTGCCAAACTATCTGCAAATGCAAGTGTTGGGGTATTATAAATAGTGATCCCGCGAATATCACCATCATCCCCAAAGGGTCCTGAAATATCGGCATATCCCAGCTCGTACATCCTTCCAAGATGAAGGAGGTGTAAGGTTTGTAAACTGTCTGCTTCGTTTTTATTCTGAGACCTTAGGGGACCTTTTTTTAAAAAGGCAATAAAATACTGTTGCATCAATACAGTATCACCGGTTTTAGGGTCTACATAATCAAAGATCTCATATCCCTTCTCTGTGAGTGCTTTCTTTAATTGAGCTGTAGTTATAACGGAATCTTGCTTTTTGATAGATGTAGGATCGGGATCACCATTTCCTTTTTCTTTACATCCAAAGGCGAAAATGATTAGAGCAATGAGAATGAGAATGTTCGTTACTTTTTCCATGACGAATATGGATTTTTACTTAATTGTGAATTATAGTATTTGGGATCTCCTGTAACTTCTGACCCCAGCCACTTGGGTTTTAAAAAGGATTCATCTGCATGCTGCAACTCAATTTCTGCGATCACCAGGCCTTTATTTTGACCATTAAACTCATCAACCTCAACCACATGAGAACCACTTTTTACAAGGTGCCTTAGTTTATGGATCGTGCCTTTTTTGCATATTTCTAATAGACTTTTTGCCTCTTCTGACGAGATCTCACGTTCCCATTCAAAACGGGTTGTGCCATCCGGGTCTGTTTTTCCCTTCACTGTGATAAATCCTTTTTGATCAGTTAGGCGCACCCGCACTGTGCGTTCCGGATGAGTACTTAGAAACCCTTGTATAATTTCTACTTTGGCAAAGGCCTCTGTCTTATAGGAATTGGAAGTGACTAAATATTTTCGTTCTATCTCAATCATGATGAGCAATATTCTCTATTTCATCTGAAGTGACCCTATTTTTTGAATAGCTGTTATTTGCCAGCCATATCATCGCCTTGGCAATTGATGAGGCTTGTATGGAGCGATATTTCTTCAAAGGACCCTGCAGTAAAATATTAAAAACTATAAACAACTTCTTTGCTATCCACTCCCCCAACCTGCGTTCATCTCGTTGCCCTCCAATTATGGAAGGTTGAAGAATATAGGTATGAGCTATCCCTTGCCCTAAAACAATTTCTTCCATTTCCCCTTTGATCTTATTGTAAAAAATAGCGCTATTTGCATCCGCACCAAGTGCCGAAATTACGAGGAATGTAGTTATATCATTTTCCTTGCATAATTGTGCTGCAGCCAAAGGTATTCCATAATCTATACTCCTGTATTTTTCCTTATCGGGCGTTTTGGATTTGGTAGTGCCAATACAACAATAGACCTCATCTGCTTTAAAATCTGACTTAAAATTGGACAAAAAGAGAAGATCTCCCAAAAATTCTTTCAATTTAGGATGGCGTACTTGGGAAGGAGATCTTGAAAAGATTTTGATAGTATCGTAGCGATGGTCTTCCAATAATTCATTTAACAATAGTCCACCCGTGAGGCCTGTTGCTCCCAGAATGATGGCGCTTTTCTTTGACCCCTCCATAAAACTAAGATATGACTTAAATTTGTTTATGTTGTACGATTTCCCCCTCCGGAAAATTATTCATGTGGATATGGATGCGTTTTATGCGTCTGTAGAACAATTAGATCATCCGGAACTCAAGGGAAAACCTGTGGCAGTGGGCGGAGGAGCCGCAAGAGGTGTTGTAGCTGCAGCCAGCTACGAGGCCCGGAAGTTTGGAGTAAAGAGTGCTATGAGTGGATTCCTCGCGAAAAAAAGATGCCCGGAGCTTATCTTTGTAAAGCCGCGCTTTGATCGCTACAAAGAGATCTCACAAAAGATAAAGGCCATCTTTTACGACTACACTCACTTAGTAGAACCACTTTCCCTGGATGAAGCTTATTTGGATGTTACCACCAATAAAGTAGGCAATCCTTCTGCCACCCTTATCGCCAAAGAGATCCGCGAAAGGATCTTTAAAGAACTAGGTTTAAGGGCCTCCGCTGGCATTTCCATCAATAAATTCATTGCCAAAGTGGCCAGTGATATCAACAAACCCAATGGTCAAAAAACAGTAAATCCGGAAGAGGTAATACCGTTCCTTGAAAGTCTGGATATAAGAAAATTCCATGGTGTTGGTAAAGTTACGGCAGAGAAAATGTACCAGCTTGGTATTTTTACCGGTCTCGATCTTAAGAACAAAACAGAAGATTTTTTAGAAGAACATTTTGGCAAAAGTGGCTTGCATTATTTTCAGGTTGTACGCGGAATACATCTGAGTACCGTAAAGCCCCACCGCATCCCTAAATCGTTGGGAGCCGAACGTACTTTCAGCGAAAATCTCAGCAGTGAAATTTTTATGAAGGAGCGATTGATGCATATTTCTGAAGAGCTGGAAAAGCGAATCAAAAAATCTGGTGTGGCAGGAAAGACGGTTACCCTTAAAATAAAGTATAGCGATTTTACCCTGCAAACAAGAAGCAAGACACTTCCCTATTTTGTGTCAGATCAGAAGCTGATCTTGAATACTGCCCTGGAGCTATTGTATCAGGATTCCCTGGATAATTCGGTCCGCTTGCTCGGAATCTCCCTTTCTAACCTAAACAGTGGCAGTAAGGAAGTTATTAAAGAAGAGGCGGTTTCGGTACAATTGAAATTCGATCTTTAAGCTTAGAAACTACAAGACTCTATTTCCGTAACCCTGAGTGTATTTACCATGCCTTTGGCTTTGATTGGCATGGCCGCAAGGCTAATAAGCATATCTCCGGTATCTAGAAACCCTTTCTGACAAGCTATTTTATTAACGTCTTCTATTGTTTCGTCCGTAGACACGAATCTGTCGTAATAAAACGCCTTTACACCCCAAAGTAAATTTAGCTGAGTTAAAATACGTTTATTAGAGGTGAAGACTAAAATATGAGCACTTGGTCTCCAGGCCGATATTTGAAAGGCCGTATACCCACTATTCGTGAGAGTTGAAATAGCCGTTGCTTTTATCTCATTGGCCATAGTAGCGGCATGGAAACAAACAGCTTTGGTGATATATCTTTTTGTTCTGATATGCGGTGGTTCTTGAGGCACCTGAATAAGCTCGGAGTTTTCAACACTTTGTAAGATGCTGGTCATTTTCTCAATTACCTGAATTGGATAATTCCCCACGGATGTTTCCCCGGATAGCATTACAGCATCCGCGCCATCCATCACTGAGTTGGCCACATCATTTACCTCTGCCCTGGTGGGAGTAAGGCTGGTGATCATGGTCTCCATCATTTGAGTGGCAATGATTACAGGGATCCTAGCCCTCTTTGCCCTAAGTACTAAGGTTTTTTGGATCAAAGGAACTTCTTGTGCGGGCACTTCAACGCCCAAATCACCACGGGCAACCATAAGTCCATCGCAATACGATACTATTTTATCAATATTTTCAACTGCCTCTGGTTTTTCTATTTTAGCAATAATCGGGATCTTGTGTTTAGAATGCTCGGCAATCAGGTTTTGAAGGTCGATCAGGTCCTGACTAAAACGAACAAAGCTCAGTGCGATCCAATCTACTTCCAGCGATATGGCAAAAATGGCATCCTTAATATCTTTTTTGGTAAGTGCCGGTAAGGAAATATTAGTATTCGGAAGGTTTACCCCTTTTTTGGATTTTAAAGGTCCGCCCTGTATAACTTTAGCCCTTACCTCATCTTTTTTATTAGTGGTAAGCACCTCAAACATGAGCTTTCCGTCATCCAATAGAATATGTTCACCGGGGTTTACATCTCTAGGGAACTCTGCGTAGTTCATATAAACTTTCTCTGCATTTCCTTCAAAGGGTTTGCCGGTTACAAATGTGATCTCGTCCCCAGGGGAAACCACAACTTCACCTGCCATAACTCCCACTCTTAGTTTGGGACCCTGAAGATCGCCCAGAATAGCTGTGTAAATTCCCAGTTCCTCATTTAAATCCCGGATCATTTTGATCCGTTCCTTCACATCGTCATAATCAGCATGGGAAAAATTAATGCGAAATACATCAACCCCTGCTTCTATCATCTTTTTGAGGGTTTCCTTATCGCTGCAAGCGGGGCCTAAAGTGGCCACGATTTTTGTCTTTTTCTTATTGGGCATTATTTAGAAAATTAGGTTGGGCTTAGATTTTAATTTTTCTGTCTCAATGGCATAGGCCGTTACTACCTTTGGGATGGCCTTAATTTTTTTTAGCAGAGCAGAATGCAACTCGTTATCATCCATCTTCAAGAGATAATTAACTTCTTTATATTCAGGCACCAACTGATGACTGGTGTAAGAAAGCTCTTCCGGGAAGAGGTCATCGGGCTTAGTTTGCTGAGAGGTGATACAAGTATTGATGAATAGGGCCCAGTTTTGATCGTACAATTCGTCTTTCCATTCGAAACAAGGATAGGAAATGGTGGAAGAAAAGCTTAGGTCTTCTGATGATCTTTTTAATCGGATCTTCAAAACCTCATTCAACGCATACACAAGGGCATAATCTTCCAGGCTGGTATGAATACCCACCAGCGAAAATTCCTCATCGTATAGATCCTCATATATCCGCAAGGTCGCTCCCATAAAAAAGCCTAAGATGTAAATATATAATATATAACGATACTTGCCTAGTGCCTGAAGGCCTTATCTATTTTAATAAGTTACGCAAACCTTTGCGTACTCCAGTATGGCGGAATCTAAGAATTTTCTATTTTGTGTTGTAAGGCAAAAAAAGCTCTTTTAGAGGCCTTTTCTTCCGCCTTCTTTTTGGAAGTTGCTCTTGCCTTTGCCAACACCTTGCCATCAATACTGAATTTTACGGCAAAATGTTTTAAAGGGTCATTCCCGGTATCCTCATAGACATTGTATCTAAAGTCCTTTTTTTGCTTTTGGCACCATTCTATCAAAAGACTTTTATAACTGATCACCTTCCCTTCTAATTGTTCAATGTCTACATAGGGTTCTATGACACGGGCCTCTATAAATTGTTCACAGTACTTGTAACCTCGGTCCAGATAAATAGCGCCAACAAGCGCTTCAAACACATTACCATGAATATTATCTCCAAAATGAGATTTCGGTATTCTACTTTCCACAAAGTGCAGCAGGTTAAGATCTTTCCCAAGTTCATTTAAATGCTTTCTGCTAACTATTTTGGAGCGCATCTTGGTAAGATATCCTTCGTCCCCGCCAGGTACCTCATTATAAAGGTGCTTCGATATAATTGTCCCCAGCATTGCATCTCCTAGAAATTCAAGGCGTTCATAGTTCATGGGGTTGCCTTGTTTATCTTTTATGTTAGCCGAACGATGAAGGAAGGCCTTCTTATAGATGCTTATTTTTTTTGGTTTAAACCCCAGGATATTTGTTATCCCCAAAAAAAAATCCCCATCCTGTTTGGAATGGGAATTGAATATATTAGAGGGAAAATTCATTAATACTTAGATGATTTTTTTAAAGACTACACAAGCGTTGTGACCGCCAAAACCAAAAGTATTGCTCATGGCTACATGTACGTCTCGCTTCTGAGCCTTGTTCAATGTTAAATTTAAAGTGGGATCTATATTCTCATCTACCACAGAATGATTAATGGTGGGAGGTACCAATCCGTATTGCATTGAAAGAATAGAGGAAATAGCTTCAATAGCTCCGGCGGCACCTAATAAATGACCTGTCATTGACTTGGTAGAATTTATATTGATATTAGGAGCGTGTTTTCCGAAGACCTGCGATATTGCCTTTAATTCTGCCACATCACCCAAGGGTGTTGAGGTACCATGGGTATTTATAGCATCAACATCTTCTGGCTTTAAACCGGCATCTCGTAGGCAATTTTCCATTACCCGCACTACACCTATGCCCTCAGGATGAGGGGCGGTCATATGGTAGGCGTCACTAGACATTCCTCCACCAATGATCTCTGCGTATATTTTGGCTCCTCTTGCTTTTGCATGCTCATACTCTTCAAGGATCAATGCCCCGGCTCCTTCTCCAAGAACAAAACCATCTCTGGTGGCATCGAAAGGCCTGGAGGCTGTCTCCGGGCTTTCATTTCTGGTAGACAGGGCGTGCATGGCATTAAAACCTCCCATCCCTGCCAGGGTTACTGCGGCTTCACTTCCTCCGGTAACGATCACATCACAATGTCCTAAACGAATATATGTCAAGGCATCTATCATGGCATTTGCCGATGAGGCACAAGCCGAAACCGTGGTGTAATTTGGTCCCATAAAACCGTGTTTTATGGAAATATTACCAGGGGCAATATCAGCGATCATTTTAGGAATAAAGAAAGGATTGAACCTAGGAGTGCCATCTCCCTTGGCGAAATCCATCACTTCATTTTGAAAGGTCTCTAACCCTCCAATCCCAGCACCCCAAATAACCCCGACTCTAAATTTATCAACGATGTTTAGATCGAGACCTGCATCCAAAATGGCCTCATCCGAAGATACTAACGCATATTGTGCAAATCTATCGAGCTTTCTGGCTTCTTTTCTATCAAAGAAATTCAGAGGATCAAAATTCTTGACTTCGCAAGCAAATCTTGTTTTGAATTTCTCCGCATCAAAATAGGTAATTGGAGCAGCACCACTTCTTCCTTCTTTGAGGCCTTCCCAGTATTCACCCAGGGTATTGCCTATAGGTGTGAGAGCACCTAGACCGGTAACAACGACTCGTTTTAACTGCATGGAACCAATTTTTGTTTCATAGGTAGTACGTATACCACGTGAAAATTAAAAAAAAATATCCATGCAGCATGGTAACCACATGGATAATTCACATCATGTTCCTGATATCATTACTTATTTGGCCTCTTCAATATAACTGATAGCCTGGCCGACGGTTGCGATATTTTCTGCTTGATCATCCGGAATTTGAATATCAAATTCCTTTTCAAATTCCATTATCAACTCAACAGTGTCTAATGAATCTGCTCCCAGATCGTTGGTGAAGCTAGCTTCTGCAACTACTTCATTTTCATCCACGCCTAACTTATCAACGATAATTGCTTTAACTCTTGATGCAATGTCTGACATAATTTTATTGGTTTTAATTTTTAATTGTTGGCAAAAATAAAAAACTTTAATGGAAATACACCATATGAAGCCAATTTGTGGGGTAATTTAAGAAATTTAATGGCAAGTGTATTACTTTAGCACCATAAATATTGAGTGGAAAATTATTTCCATAGAGATATTGTTACGGGGCTTCCCCAAATCTTAATTTTTTCTTTAGAATCCTATTTATCTCCTGTATTCTAAGGAAGATACATTATAAGAAATGAAGCGTATTGTCCTTTTTGCCTCAGGCTCAGGTTCCAATGTTGAAAATATTGTAAAGTATTTTACAGGACATTCTGATATTACCATTTCTTGTGTTCTTACCAATAAACGCGATGCCTATGTTATAGATCGTTGTAATAAATTAGGGGTACCGGCCTTTTATTTTAATAAAGCCGGATTTACGAACTCCCCTTTAGTCTTGCAATTATTAAAATGTATACAGCCAGATCTTATTGTGTTGGCTGGCTTCTTACTAAAGATCCCTTCTGATTTGGTAGAGGCCTTCCCAAGGAAGATAATTAATATCCATCCGGCCTTGCTGCCTAAATACGGGGGGAAAGGTATGTATGGCAAACATGTTCATACTGCTGTAAAAGCGCGGGGGGAATTAGAAACGGGTATCACCATCCATTATGTAAATGAGCATTATGATGAAGGGGCTATCATACGGCAATTCAAAGTGGGGATCTCTGAAGAGGATACTGTAGATCAAATTACGACCAAAGTGCAATCTTTGGAACAGATCCACTTCCCTCAGGTAATTGAAGATTTACTTTTAGGTAGATAATGGCAGGTAAAAAGAAATTTTATGTGGTCTGGAAGGGTAAGAATCCTGGCATTTATGACAGTTGGGAGGCTTGTAAGTTGCAGATCGCAGGGGTAAAGGGAGCTCAGTATATGTCATTCTCTACTAATGAAAAAGCAAAAGAGGCCTTTGATGGTCCTTATGAAGCCTATAAAGGGAAAAAGAAAAAAGATCCAGGCTTGTCTGCCACAGATCTTTTAAAAATTGGGGACCCCACCATGCATTCTATTTCTGTTGATGCTGCCTCCAGTGGAAATCCTGGAGTTATGGAATACCAGGGTGTAGACACCAAGACTAAAAAACGATTGTTTAAGCAAGGTCCTTTCCCTGAAGGAACAAATAATATTGGTGAATTCCTGGCCATTGTACACGGTTTGGCCTATTTAAAAGAACGAAAGTCTGATCGAATCATATATACCGATTCCAGAACCGCTATGAGTTGGGTGAGAAAGAAGCAATGCAATACAAAATTGCAGCCCAATGCCAGGAACAAGGCCTTATTTAATCTAATTGAAAGGGCCGTTACCTGGTTAAAGGAAAATTCTTACAACACCCCGGTTGTAAAATGGGAAACTGCCGCCTGGGGCGAGATTCCTGCTGATTTTGGTAGAAAATAATCCGCTTTATTTTAACGTTTTCCAGAGGCTTTTAGGGAATTACAAAAGCGTATATTTGCAACGAATTTGAACATCGTTTATGGGCAAACTTTTAATTGTTGGTACGGTAGCATTTGATGCCATTGAAACTCCATTTGGAAAAACAGACAAGATCCTTGGTGGGGCGGCAACATTTATTGGTCTGGCAGCAGCCCAGTTTAAGCTGGAATCTGCCATAGTATCTATTGTAGGGGACGACTTTCCACAATCATATTTGGATCTTTTGAAAAATAAAGGGATCGATATCTCAGGCATTGAGATCGTAAAGAATGGAAAGACCTTTTTTTGGAAAGGAAAGTACCATAATGATCTGAATAGCAGGGACACGCTTATAACTGATCTGAATGTCTTAGCCAATTTTGATCCAAAAGTGCCCTCCAATTTTAAAGATGCGGATGTATTAATGCTTGGTAACCTCCATCCTAATGTACAACTCAGTGTTATTCAGCAAATGGAAGAAAAACCTAAGCTGATTGCACTAGATACTATGAACTTCTGGATGAACAATACCATGCCCGAATTGAAAGAGGTCATTCGTCATACTGATGTTATCACTATTAATGATGAAGAAGCCAGACAACTTACCAATGAATATTCCCTGGTAAAAGCAGCTCAAAAGATACAGGCCATGGGCCCTAAATATGTAGTGATTAAAAAAGGAGAACACGGAGCCCTATTGTTTCATGATGATGAGGTGTTCTTTGCTCCTGCTTTGCCCCTGGAAGAGGTCTTTGATCCCACCGGGGCGGGCGATACCTTTGCAGGTGGTTTCGTGGGGTATATTGCCGAAACAGAAAATATCTCTTTTAACAATTTAAGAAATGCAGTTATCCACGGGTCGAACCTGGCATCCTTCTGTGTGGAAAAGTTTGGAACAGAAAGAATGCAGCAACTTTCCAAAGAAGAAGTTGATAGGAGGCTCGATCAGTTTAAACAATTAACGCAATTCGATATTGAGTTACAATAACGCCCTGTCTTTACGGGGCTTTTTTTATGATATGAATTATGAGTGACGCTATTAAACACGAATGTGGGATTTCCCTAATACGCTTGTTAAAACCACTAGATTTCTATAAAAAGAAATACGGTTCTGCTTTTTATGGGGTTAACAAGATGTACCTCATGATGGAGAAGCAACACAACCGTGGACAAGACGGTGCTGGTTTTGCGAGCATAAAGTTAGATGTGGAGGCAGGACAAAGATATATGAGCAGAGTACGATCTGTAGAATCGCAACCTATACAAGATATCTTCGCCCAGATCAATGACAGGATCAATAGAGCCTTTGAGGAGCATCCGGAATGCGCAGACGATGCCGAAGCTCAGAAAAAATACATCCCATATATAGGCGAAGTACTATTAGGGCATGTTCGTTATGGCACGTTTGGCAAGAATAGTATTGAGAACGTTCATCCCTTCCTAAGGCAAAATAACTGGATGCACCGTAATTTGATCGTTGCCGGGAATTTCAATATGACCAATGTTGCCGAATTATTCGACAATCTGGTGCAACTGGGCCAACATCCAAAGGAATTGGCAGATACCGTTACGGTCATGGAAAAAATAGGTCATTTCCTGGATGATGCTGTGGCCAAGCTATACAAGCAAATAAAAAAAGAGGGGTATAACAAAATGCAGGCATCCCCTTTGATAGCAGAACGACTTAAAGTAGGTAAAATACTAAAGAAAGCTGCAAAGAATTGGGACGGTGGTTATGCCATGGCGGGATTACTAGGACACGGCGACGCTTTTGTTTTACGAGATCCTTCAGGGATCAGACCGGCCTACTATTTTCAGGATGATGAAGTAGTAGTAGTTGCATCCGAAAGAGCAGCTATACAGACGGTCTTTAATGTAAAATACGAAGCCGTAAAAGAAATAGACCCGGCCCATGCGCTCATAATTAAAAAGAACGGGAAGGTTACCTTAGAAAAGATCCTGGAACCAATGGAAAGGAAGGCCTGTTCTTTTGAACGTATCTATTTCTCGAGAGGAAGTGATAAAGAGATCTACCAGGAGAGAAAGCAATTAGGAAAGTTGATTTTTCCCAAGATCCTGACCGCCATAGACCACGATATAAAAAATACAGTCTTCTCCTATATTCCAAATACTGCAGAAACATCTTTTCTTGGAATGGTAAAGGAGGCGCAGAATTATTTAAACAAGAAAAAAGAAGATCAGATCCTGGCCAAAGGTTCGGGGATTTCTAGTGAAGAACTTCACGAGATCCTGGATATACGGCCGAGAATTGAAAAGGTAGCAATTAAGGACGCCAAGTTAAGGACCTTTATAACCCAGGATAGCAGCAGGGATGATCTGGTGGCCCATGTTTATGACATCTCTTACGGTTCCGTGAATGAAAACGATAACCTGGTGATCATTGATGATAGTATAGTTAGAGGAACTACTTTAAAGAACAGTATCTTAGGGATCCTCGACAGATTAGCACCCAAAAAGATCATTGTGGTTTCTTCCGCTCCTCAGATCCGCTATCCGGATTGTTATGGTATAGATATGGCTAAACTGGAAGACTTTATTGCCTTTAAAGCCGCTCTTGAATTACACAAGGAACACAAAAGCCTGCATGTGGTAGATGAGATCTACAAAAAATGTAAGGACCAATTTCACAAGAAGGATCAAGAGATCATCAATTATGTAAAAGAATTCTACGCCCCTTTCAGTGCAGATCAGATCTCACAGAAAATAGGTGAGCTTTTAAGTCCTGCCGATATAAAAGCGGAGGTAAAGATCATCTACCAGTCAATTGAAAATCTGCACGAGGCGTGTCCCAAGAATTTAGGAGACTGGTACTTCACAGGTAACTATCCAACTCCCGGTGGAAATAAGGTAGTAAACAAAGCATTTATTAATTTCTATGAAGGAAAGAACGAACGCGCCTACTAACCCAAAAATCGATGAAATACACACTTTTGTGCATTTCATCGATAATATCTGCATTTAATCGCCTTTATCGTCTTTCCGGACCTAAGGAAGTTACATTAGTCATGCCATAGCATAAGTAGGTTAAGTTCATGGTAAGATTTGGGGCAAAAAAGGTGGAGACTTCTCCACCTTTTTTATTTTAGGCATTTATACAAAGATCTCTTGTTTTTTTGTAGTCCGTTTCTTCCATGTTTTTAAACAGATCCTTCTCAAATGGTATTTCAACCAATTAAAGGGGCGTTTGTCCAAAACCTTTTTTCTCAGCAGGCACTTACTCTATTTTTGGAGGACCATAGCATAAGTAGGTTAAGTTCATGGTAAGATTTGGGGAAAAAAGGCAGGATTCATCCTGCCTTTTTTATTTCTGAGTATCAAAGAATTAGCATCCCATTTATTCCTTTTATTAAATTATTGAAGGCTTAGTTCCTCATGCTTTAAAATTTGTCCAAAATTTCCTTAATTTTCTTTGTTATTTCTCACAATACCAGTAATTTAGTGGTGCCATAGCATAAGTAGGTTAAGTTTATGGTAAGATTTGGGACGAAAAGGGTGGAGACTTCTCCACCCTTTTCTATTGTGTTAATCTCAACTTTATTTCAAATAAAAAGCCGCAACGTTTAAACGTTGCGGCTTTTTATTATTGTATAAATTCTTCTATTTATGCTTGTTGTAATATTCAGCAACTTTAGACCAATTCACAACATTAAAAAAGGAAGCTATATAGTCTGGCCTGCGATTCTGATAATTCAAATAATACGCATGTTCCCATACATCTAATCCCATGATGGGAGTGCCTCCACACCCAATTCCGGGCATTAAAGAATTATCCTGATTGTGAGTAGCACAGATCTCAACCTTACCTCCTTTGTGGACGCAAAGCCAAGCCCAGCCAGAGCCAAATAATGTGCCCGCGGCATTGCTAAATTTCTCTTTAAAAGCATCAAATGAACCAAAAGCACTATTGATAGCAGCCGCAAGATCCCCGGAAGGAGCTCCACCTGCATTTGGTCCCATGATTTCCCAAAAAAGAGAATGATTAAAGTAACCACCTCCATTATTCCGAACGGCCTTGTTATTCATATCTATGCCAGTTAGGATCTCAACAATTCCTTTGGAAGCAAGAGGAGTCCCTTCAATAGCAGCATTTAATTTAGTGGTATAGCCGTTGTGATGTTTTGTATAATGTATTTCCATGGTCCTGGCATCGATATAAGGTTCTAAAGCATCGTATGCATAGGGTAATTTTGGTAGTTCAAAAGCCATTTTTATATGTGTTAATTGTTAATACTAGTGTTCTTCAAAAGTACGGATTTTAACAATTATATTCCTATAATTATATGTTAAGAACTCTGCTAGTTTCCTTATTTTGCAGGTAAAATAAATTCTTCTGGATCCATACGTAATTTACGATGCCTCTGCCGGATCAGGTAAGACCTTTACCCTGGTAAAGGAATATCTGAAGTTACTACTTGCCGTTGAGGGAGGTCAGAATTTCCGAAAGATATTAGCCATCACCTTTACAAACAAGGCGGTTAATGAAATGAAACAACGTATTTTGGAATGTCTGCACAACTTTTCCATTCCTTCTGAAGACAATGATAAGAATGAACTTTTTCTTCAATTGCTACAGGAACTGCAACTCTCTCCTGAGATCTTGCACAAAAGAGCAAGACGAACGCTAAAGGAGATTTTGCACAATTACGCGTTTTTTGATATTTCAACCATAGATAAGTTCAATCATCGACTCATCAAGACCTTTGCAAAAGATCTGAAGATCCCTCAGAACTTTGAGGTGATTCTTGATACTGAGCTTCTATTGGCTGAAGGGGTAGATCGGTTAATAGGAAATGCGAAGGTCGATGATCAAATAACAGACATCCTGATCGCATTTGCCCTGGAAAAGATAGATGAAAGTAAAAGCTGGAATATTGGGTACGACCTGGGAAAAGTTGGTGCCATGCTATTTAATGAAAATCACTCGATTTTTCTGGAAGATCTTAAAAGAAAAGACCTCAAATCCTTTTTAGCCCTGCAATCCCTGCTGCTCAAGACCATGGCCTTACTTAAAAAGGAATTGGCAGCAGTTGCGCAAAACGTACTCCTACTCATGGAAGAAGCCCATTTGGAGCAATCCGACTTTAAAGCAGGATATTTCCCTAAGTTTATGAACCAAGTGAGTAAAGATCCCTCATCCCTTGATTTCACGGCAAAATGGAAACAACAATTTGGTAGTGAACCACTCTATAATAAATCTACTCCTGAGGAAAAGAAAGCAGACATTAACGCCCTAATGCCCCAGTTCACAGATTTATTTATGACCATCAAACAGCGGTATGGCCGACTTACATTTTTGAAAAATATTTACCAGAACATTGTTCCTCTAACCATTCTCAATGCCTTACAAAAAGAAATAAATTCCCTCCTGGAGGAAAGGGATCAGTTACCCATATCTGCCTTTAATACTCTTATCTCTGAACATATAAAAGATCAGCCAGCTCCTTTTATATATGAGCGGCTGGGCGAAAAATACAAGCATTATTTTATTGATGAATTTCAAGATACCTCACTCATGCAATGGTCCAATTTAGTTCCCCTAATCTCACATGCCCTGCAAAGTGAGGATCTCCAGGGAAATAGAGGGAGCCTTTTTCTGGTAGGTGACGCAAAGCAGGCCATTTATAGATGGCGCGGTGGGAGGTCTGAACAATTCTTAAATCTTATACATAATCATGAAAGTCTTTTTGGGATGGCTCCAAAGACTGCCACCTTGGGTACTAATTTTAGAAGCTATGAAGAGATCGTCAGCTTTAATAATGCCTTTTTCACTTCAACAGTGCCTCATCTAAATAATGAACTATACCAGGATCTGTTTGTGAAAGGCAATCAACAACTACACACAAACCAAAAAGGAGGCTTGGTAAGTATTCGTTTTTTAGAGGATTCCGAGAATGCCAAAGATCTTTCTTATTGTGAAGAGGTACTGGGCATCATTATTGAACTGAGAAATAAAGAAGTGCCCTTTCGGGATATTTGTGTGTTGTTCCGAACAAAAAAACAGGGGGTCAAAGTAGCCGAACATCTTTTGGGTAATAAGGTCCCCGTCATCTCTTCAGAATCTTTGTTGTTACAAAACAATGCCTCGGTCAATTTTCTTATAAACCTGCTTAAACTTTCAAATTTCCCTTCAGATCTCAACATTCAATATGAAATTCTGTCTTTTTTAAGTCCGGCCAAAAACAAACACAGCTTTATCTCTCAAAATCTGGAGAAGCTACCTGCACTCTTCACTTCAGACTTCAATTTTGACCTTTCTGTTTTCAACAAGCATTCTGTATACGATGCGATGGAGTACGCCATTCAGCGTTTTAAGCTTTGTGATGATTCAAATGCCTATATCAGTTGCTTCCTTGACCAAGTGTTGGATGTAGAACAAACTTTAGACACTGGCATTGCAACTTTCCTTACTCAATGGGATAAGAAAAAAAGTTCTTTGAGCATTCCGGCACCAGAAAATGTCAATGCAGTACAACTTATGACCATTCATAAGGCAAAAGGACTCGAATTCCCCATGGTAATTTTTCCCTTTGCCAATACGCATATATATCAGGATAGAGATCCTAAGATCTGGATACCTACCGAAGATGATACCCTTGAAGGGTTTGAGAATATCCTGGTTAGCAAGAAAAAGGAGATGATCATGTATCATGAGCAGGCCCGGGTTCTATATGAAGAAGAACAACAAAAAATGGAATTAGACGCCTTCAACCTTTTATATGTGGCGCTTACCAGAAGTATTCAAGGACTATTTATTGTTTCTGAGATGGATCTATCCGTCAAAGGAGAGCATAAGCCCGCCTATTTCTCCGGTCTCTTCATTCATTTCTTAAAGGAGCAACATCGATGGGACCCAAATACCTTTCGATATGACTTTGGTGAGCTGATATATCAAACTGAAAACAAATCAATAGAGATGCCTCATATTAGTATGCCCTTCATTTATACTAATAAATTTGAAAGCAGTCTTACTATAAGTACTCGTGCCGGTGAATTATGGGGTTCATCAAGAGAATTGGCCATTTCTCAGGGAACCTTGTTACATTATGGCATGAGTCTAATTATGAGTCCCGAAGATGTGGCCCCTACCGTTTCTCTTCTTGTAGATACCGGGGCCATCTCGGCAAATGAACAAGACAGTTATTTGGAGCGTTTCAACAATATCGCTACTCACCCAGACCTGGCGCCTTATTTTAAAGCCGGACTTAATATTAAGAACGAGCAACCTTTAATTACGGAAAATGGGGTAATTTTGCGGCCAGACAGGATGGTGTTTGAGGAGATGGAGGTCACCATAATTGATTACAAGACCGGAAAGGAATACTCATCCCACAATGAACAAATAGATACCTATGGCCAGACTATGGAATCCATGGGATACAAAGTGAAGGACAAAATCCTGGTCTATATAGATGATGAAATAAAACCCCTATTCATATAATTATGTACAGTAATATAAAAAAATACCTTGAAGATGAACTTTTAGCCATTGAGGAGGCCGGCCTATTTAAAAAAGAAAGGATCATTACCTCTCCTCAGGATGCTGTGATCAAAATTTCCACAGGACAGGAAGTAATAAATTTTTGTTCTAACAATTATTTAGGCTTGTCCTCTCATCCGGAGGTTATTAAAGCAGCCAAGGACACTTTGGATTCTCATGGTTTTGGTATGTCATCAGTTCGTTTTATTTGTGGTACCCAGGACATACATAAAGAACTGGAGGCAAAGATCGCTTCATATTATGGAACTGAAGATACTATCCTCTATGCCGCAGCCTTTGACGCCAATGGCGGTGTGTTTGAGCCTCTATTGTCTGCAGAGGATGCCATTATATCCGATTCACTTAACCACGCTTCCATCATTGACGGTGTTCGTTTGTGCAAAGCAAAGAGATACCGCTATGCCAATAGTGATATGGAGGATCTGGAAACTCAACTGAAACAAGCTGTGGCAGATAAAGCCCGTTTTAAGATCATTGTTACAGACGGTGTCTTCTCCATGGATGGACTATTGGCGCCTCTGGATAAGATATGTGACCTGGCCGATGCCTATGACGCTATGGTTATGATAGATGAATGCCATGCTGCAGGGTTTATTGGACCAACCGGTAGAGGTACTCTGGAGGAAAAAGGGGTTATGAACAGAGTAGATATCATTACAGGAACTCTAGGTAAAGCCTTGGGCGGAGCTATGGGTGGGTATACTACAGGCAATAAAGAGGTCATAGCCATGTTGAGGCAACGCTCCAGACCTTATTTGTTCTCCAATTCACTCGCGCCTGCTATTGTGGGTGCTTCTATTAAGGTATTCGAGATGTTAGAAGGGAGTACGGAGCTAAGAGACCGCCTCGAAAGCAATACACGTTACTTTAAAAAAGGAATGAAAGAAGCTGGGTTTGATATTATTGACGGTGATTCCGCAATTGTACCTGTTATGCTATACGATGCTAAATTATCACAACAAATGGCAGATATGTTACTAAAGGAAGGAATCTATGTAATTGGCTTCTTTTATCCTGTAGTCCCTAAAGGAAAGGCCAGAATACGTGTACAATTATCCGCTGCGCATAAAAAAGAACATTTGGATAAAGCCATCTCAGCCTTTATAGACGTTGGCAAGGAATTGAAAATTGTATAATCCCATAGACCTATATATTTCAATAGGTTAAAAAAAAAAGAAATTGATTTTGTTAATAATTTTTAACAACTTACATTTGCAGCTAATAAACACTTAAACTTAAAATTTTGAACATGAAACAGCTTAGCAGATTATTGGTTGTTGGCCTACTTTTAATAGGGTTTAACAACATTCAAGCGCAGGATGAAAATAATCCGTGGCAAGTTAGCTTTGGTGTAAACGCAATAGATGTTTATCCTACTAATGACCAAGACGCCGCTTACCCAACAGGTACTTTATTCAGTGAGTACTTTAATGCAAATGATCACTGGAATATTTTGCCTTCTATTTCTTACATATCTGTGTCCAAGTATGTTGGTGACGGTTTCTCTGTAGGAGCCAGAGGTAGTTTGAACCGAATCTCTAAATTAGGAGATGCCAGAGTAGACGATTTATCTCATTATGCAATAGATGGTACTATTAAATACAACCTATTAAAGGAGAAAAAAATAATCCCATTCGTAGAAATCGGTGGTGGTTATACTTGGGTTGATGAAATTGGAGCAGGAACTGTTAATGCCGGTATCGGTGCTAGCTACTGGTTCACTGACAATATTGGCTTTAGTGTTCAAACGTCTTACAAGCACGCTTTTGAAGACTATGGTGTAAAACACTTCCAGCATTTAGCCGGAATTGCTATCAAGTTCGGTGGAACTGATACAGATGGAGATGGCATCTATGACAAAGACGATGCTTGTCCAGAAGTTGCTGGTTTAGCTGCTTTCAACGGATGTCCTGATTCTGACGGAGATGGTATCGAAGATGGAAAAGATAGCTGTCCTAACGAAGCTGGTTCTAAAGAACTAAACGGATGTCCAGATGCTGACGGTGATGGTATCGCTGACAAAGATGATGCATGTCCTAACGTAGCTGGCTTAGCCGCTTTAGCTGGTTGTCCAGATGCTGACGGTGACGGTGTTGCTGATAAAGATGATGCTTGTCCTAACGAAGCTGGTCCTGCTGAAAACAAAGGATGCCCATGGCCTGATACAGACGGAGACGGTGTACTTGACAAAGATGATCAGTGCCCAGACGTTGCTGGAACTGTAGCTAACAAAGGTTGTCCTGAAGTTACTGCTGAAGTTCAAAAACAATTGAACGATTACGCCAGAACTATCTTGTTCGACACAGGTAGAGCTTCTCTTAAAACTGAATCAGTTTCTGTATTCGTAGACATCATTAAGATCTTAAACGAATATCCTAATGCTAAGTTTACCGTTGAAGGTCATACTGATAGCGTAGGTAGCGAGAAATTGAACCAATCTCTTTCTGAGAAAAGAGCTAACTCTGTTAGAGACTTCTTAGTACAAGAAGGAATTGGAGCAGACAGATTAACAGCTATTGGATACGGTGAAGCCAAGCCAATCGCTTCTAATGCTAATAGAGCAGGTAGAAAACAAAACAGACGTGTTGAGATCAACCTAGTCAAATAAATAATAAAACGTTTATAACGTTTAAAAAGCTCCGCAAATGCGGAGCTTTTTTTATTTTTAACAATGCAAAGTTTTCTAGAAGAGGTTGTCGCCGATATTATCCACAATAATCAAGTCAGTGATGATCTTGTCCTGGTGGTGCCAAGTAAACGCGCAGGCGTTTTCCTTCTTCAGCAATTCTCCAAAACAACCAAAAAATCTTCTTTTGCCCCTACCATAGTCACTATTGAAGAATTTGTAAAGCAACTTTCCGGCCTTCGCTATGCTTCCGGCACACAATTATTCTTTGAATTATACAGTGTATATCAATCCCTTCATAAAGAACAGGCAGAGAGTTTCTACAGTTTTTCCAAATGGGGAAATACGCTGCTTCAGGACTTCAATGAAATAGACCGCTATCTTATCCCACCTCATGAGATATTTTCTTATTTGAGTGCCATTCAGGAAACCAATCATTGGTATTTACAACCAAACAAAACGCCAATGATTGAATCCTATATCCGTTTTTGGAAATCACTGGAGCCCCTGTACAATGAATTTAAAGATCATTTGATGAGTCTTGGCGTAGGATATCAGGGTATGGTGTATAGAAAAGCGCAGGAAAATATCCATGAATATGCAAAGACCATAGAGGAAGGCACACATTTTTTTATAGGTTTCAATGCATTAAATGCTGCTGAATCTGCGATCATACAAACGCTATTATCTGAGCAAAAAGCAGAAGTTTTCTGGGATATTGATCCTTGTTTTCTACAAGATCATATTCATGATGCCGGGGTTTTTATTCGATCGTATTTAAAAAATTGGCCCTATTATGTTTCCAATACACCAAAAGGCCCAAAACCGTCGTATAACTCTAAAAAGGACATAAAAATAGTAGGGGTGCCTAAAAATGTTTCTCAGGCGAAGTATGTTGGCAATTTAATAAGAGAACTGAATGACAAAGACAAGACTTCCTTGAACAATACTGCCATTATCCTTGGCAACGAAAACCTTCTTAACCCCGTGCTTAATTCTATGCCGGGAAACATTTCCAACATCAATGTTACCATGGGCTACCCGGTGGCCAGCACACCTGCAGCAAGTCTGTTTAATGAATTTATTTCCCTGTATGTTACAAAACAAGATAAAGGTTGGTATTACAATGACCTCCTCTCCTTTATTTCACACCCATATGTACAATCTCTATTTAAGACGCCGCTGAAAACAACCTCAGAACTTACTAAGGTTATAAAGGAGAAAAATTGGATCTATATTCAACCTCAGCGCCTGCCAAAACTGATCACTACAGATATAGAGGTCATGGCACTTTTGTTTTCCGAGCATTTTACTTCTCCTATGAAACTTCTCAATGCCTGCGACGAGTTACTTCTTTCATTAAGAGAGCACTTTACCATGGAGACAGATGCTATTACCCTGGAATATCTGGTTCAACTTCACGTGGTCTTCAATGAAATGAAAGAGTACATGAATAAATACGATTTTATAAGCGATCTAAAGTCCTTCCAAAGCCTTTACAAAGAGTTGCTCGCCAAGGAAACACTCGACTTTTATGGTGAACCTCTGGAAGGCATTCAGGTAATGGGCATGCTCGAAAGTAGGAATCTCGACTTTGAAACAGTGGTTATAACTTCGGTCAATGAAGGTGTCCTCCCTTCAGGTAAGACCAATTCGTCCTTTATTCCTTTCGATCTTAAAAAAGAATTCAAACTCCCTACCTATAAAGAGAAAGATGCGGTGTATACGTACCATTTTTACAGACTCCTGCAACGGGCTAAAAACGTCTATTTACTCTATAATACAGAGCCAGATGTGATGGAAGGTGGGGAAAAGAGCCGATTTATTACCCAATTGCTTACGGAAGATAAAGGGGAAAGAAAAATTACACATGTTGTAGCCTCCCCTGCAATGGAGCTTCCAATACGTAAAAATGAGACTATAGAAAAAGAACCCACTATTCTAACCGCCCTAAAAGAGAGGGCTCATAAAGGTTTTTCTCCATCTTCTCTTTCGCAATATATTCGAAATCCCATCGATTTTTATAAAAAATATGTGCTTGGCATTAAAGAATCTATAGATGTAGAGGAAGTCATTGCGGCCAATACCTTTGGTACCGTAATACACAGTAGCATGGAAGCACTGTATACCCCCTTTATTGGAAGCCGTCTTTCTCCCGAAAAACTTAAGACTATTCTTCCCCGCATCCCCCAAGTGGTGAAAGAACATTATTTAGAGCATTATCCAAATGTATCCTTAAATAGTGGTCAAAATTTGATCGCCTATCACGTCATTCAGCGCTATATTGAAAAATATATCACCTCAGAAATAAAGGAAAGCACACACCACACAATTGAGCTCCTGGCCCTTGAAGAACCCTTTAAAACCTCCATTGCTGTCCCTGGCGTGCCATTTCCAGTGTTCCTGAGAGGTACGCTGGACCGTGTAGATAAAAAGGATGGAAAGCTTCGTATTTTAGATTATAAGACAGGAAATGCCAAAGCCGCTGATGTGCAAATTACTGACTGGGAGAGCCTTATTAATGACCCGGATAAAAGCAAAGCCTTTCAGCTTTTGTGTTATGCCCTGATGTATAGAGACAAGCACCAACCAGAGGCCTTTGAAGCGGCGATCATACCTTTTAGAAATCTGGAGGCCGGACTTCTTACTTTCGCCGTAAAAGAGGCTGGTAGTAGGTCCTCAAAGGACACTGCCATCTCAGCAGATACGTTAGATCTATTCCAGGAACAACTGCTGCATCTTATTGAGACAATTTGCAATCAGAATGAGGCATTTGTTGCAAAGCAAGTTTAGTCTTATTTCTTATCGGGTCTGCTTGGTCTAACTTCTATCTTGCTAGGCAGAGTTCTGGGATTCATCCGCAAGAGATCCTCCACCAGTTTACCAATATCTTCCGGCTGTATTTTCCAGGCATCTTTCTCAGATGGTTCATTATCATTAAAATATGTCGCCACGGATCCAGGCATAATTGTAGATACTTTGATGTCATATCCTCTCAGATCGAGCATGGCTGCCTGGGTAAAGCCAACTAAACCAAATTTGGAAGCATTATACCCCGTTCCTGAAGCAAAAAAATTGGTGCCTGCCAAACTAGCAATGGATATATAGTATCCGTGTGTCTTTTTTAAGGGATCCAATGCCGCCTTTAAGGTGTAAAACGCCCCGCTCAAATTGGTGTCTATCATCTTTCTCCAGTCTTCAATACTCAGTGTATCTACCGAATTAAAAATACCTACTCCGGCATTCGCTATTACCACATCTAATTGACCCCATTTTTTAAGGATCATATCAACTGCGGAGATTTCATCTTCCGGTTTTGTGACATCCGAGGCAAGTCCCAGCACCTGTTCTTCAGATCCAAGTTCCCTGGCTGCTATTTCAGCATCCTTCTTATTTCTTCCACTGATAGCCACTTTCATTCCTGCATTGACAAGAGTTCTGGCAATACCATGTCCTATTCCTTTTGTTCCTCCAGTTATATAGGCTACTTTTCCGTCTATGTTGTTCATTATTTCTTTTTATCTAAAGTAAGGATCCGTACAGTAGTCATAAAACTTATGACGTTATACTTTTCTTAAAAATAAAAGAAGCTTGCATTTTGAAACGTTGCTAAAAAGTAGTTCCTTTGAACTTCCAAAAAAGGGGGGATTAGCTCAGCTGGCTAGAGCGCTTGCCTGGCAGGCAAGAGGTCACCGGTTCGACTCCGGTATTCTCCACAGATCAAGCACTAAAATTTGTGCGATTTAGAATATACAAAACCGCCGAGACCGCTCGAGCGGTTTTTATATTCTAAAGCGTTAGGTCTGAAAGATCAGAAATGCAAATTTTAGTATTTGCAGTACTTGGTTTATCGGAGCAACACAGTTACTCCGGTATTCTCCACCAATAAATGAAGGCCTTCACAGATGTGACGGCTTTTTTAGTTTTTATCAATACACGGTTTGTGTACACTTTTTGATTTTTTAACTTTAATAATAAATTTTAAGATTATTTGACTCAATTTGGATTGAAAAGCACCCTCCATCTTAAACATAGCATCAGATTTTCTACATTTATATATAAGTAATATATAGTGCATTATGCACTATATTCAATTGTTAGGTAACATATAAAAATGAAAAAGATTTCAAAAAAAACCCTTGGAACATGGTTTTTCGCTGGATTTATGTTTGCATTGGTAATGGCAGGATTTGATTACCTGGATGGTGATGAATTTAATATCTGGAAATTCATATTTAATTTTCTAGGGTACGGATTAATTATGTCTTTGCTTATTGGATTTGCGGTGAAGAAAACATCAAGAAAGTCTTGATTCGATAAAAAAATAAAAACGTTACCTAACAACGGCTATAATTCATCGCTGCTATAGAACTTCCTTGAAATTTCCTACATTTAAATAAAACTAAAACTGGCTTCAATGGTTGAACAGCCAGGGCTTGCTTTTGCCGACGTTAATTTTTCCTGCAAAGCAGGAAACCCTGTGCTGAGCTTCGCCCCCAATGCCGCGCCGCAATCATAGCCCAGACCGTTGGCATTAATTGAAAGTAATAAAGAACAAAATATAAATTATGTTCAGAAGAAATTTATCGGCTATCCTGATCACTATTGCGATGGCATTAACCATTTTGAATTATGACATCCCCCCAGATTTTAATAGTCGAGAATTTTGGCTATTAACCATTGCATTAATAGTCCTTGCCGCAGCTATTATCTCGATTTATAAAAATGAGAAATCCAATAAAAAGCAGTAGGAAATTGAATAAAGTTGAATAATAAACTAATGCCAACAACGGCTATAACTCATGGCTTATCGCTTGGCCGTTTTTTCCTACTTTTAAAGAAACAAAAAAACGTCTGACGCTGGCCACGAAGTCATAGCCTAGAACGTTGTAATGCATTTAAATCCAAGCTCATGAAAGTAATTTTCACAATTTTAATGTTATTGTCTAGTATTACTGTATTCTCCCAATCAGATTATTTGGTTGGTGATTATTACCTTCAAGTGGGAAGTAAGGATAAGCACTTAATTGAATACAAATTGACAATGAACCAAGATGGCACATTTTTCTTTCATTCTTACAGGAATCATAAAAATGGGATTCCATGGGAAGAAAATAAATACGGAAAAGGAACTTGGAGTATGAATGGAAAAGTTGTTTCTTTTATTACGAACGAGCAAAGAGATCTTGACGAAAAACACACAATGGATTTCAGTAATTCCAAAGCTCGATTTATAACAAAACCATTAAAGGACAAAACTGATCGGGTAATCAAAACTAGACTCCAGTTTTTTGAATCTGAAATCTCCTGGATTAAAAGACTAGGAATATTAAAAAATAAAAACGCATCACAACAACGGCTATAATTCATCACGCCACAGGCGTGACGAAGTCATAGCCTAGACCGTTGTGGCGGTTTTTTTATTAGTCTTTCTTTACGCTTAAAACCAATACAGGGATCTTGGCTGAGAATTCGGCCTTATGAATCGTATTCTTTTCCCACAAATTGGTGAACACCCCTCTTTTCCTTCGAAATACACAAAGCAAATCCGGATGTTCAGCCTGAATATGTTCCAAAATTCCTAAATACGTGGTAGCGTGTTCTGCCAACGTCAAATGAGAACTGATATCCATCAATGCCGTATTTATCTGCAGGTCTCTGTCAACATATCCGGGAGTTTTTACGAGTAATAAATGAATCTTGGAGCGAAATTTTTTCTTGATCTCTATTAGCGGATTAAGAATTCGTTTTCTTTTTAAGACACCCGACTTAAATCCTACCAAGACAATCTTAAATGGAGTAAACTTTGTTCCTTTAGGAACTATCAATGTAGGGATCTCTGTTCTTTTTATGATCCTTCCTGATGTATGACCCAAATACAATTCTTCCTTAATATCATTACTTCTTGGAGCAATTACTATTAGATCTATCCCAAGTTCATCATTGATCTCTTTTAGGCCATCAATTAGATCTCCGTTATAAGTGGCTATTTTGATCTCAACTTTCTTTCCGTCCACCTTATTGATGATCTCTTTAAGCCTTTCTTTTCCACTTTGCGCTACTTTGGCCGAAATATCTTTTAAATTTCCCGCACCTTTGGTCACATTAAATACTTCCATCACAAACACCTGCGAAGAAAATTTAGACGCTAGATCTACTGCGTATTGAAGCGTCTCATGTGCATTTGGTGAGGTTCCGATAGGTACTAATATGTTCTTCATAATGGTTAGCGATTAATACTATAAATTTACGGATTAATTGGAATGATTAGATGATTAGACCTGCAAAGATAGAAGAAATTCCCCAGATCTTGCGTCTTACCAAGGCCTGTGCACAGCATATGATCGGCAATGGAATATTTCAATGGAATGAGCACTATCCCTCCAATGAGGCATTTTTGAAAGATGTGGCAAGAAAAGAGCTTTTTGTGCTAGAGCATCATTCAATGATCCAGGGGTGTATTGCCATCTCTTCCCTGATGGACGAGGAATATGTCCCTGTTAAATGGCTCACACCAAATGATAAAAATCTTTATGTACATCGTTTAGCGGTACATCCTGAACTGCAGGGTAAAGGCAAGGCCAGGTTGTTAATGGATGCGGCAGAACAGAAAGCAGTTGATGAAAAGTATACTTCCATCCGTTTAGATACCTTTAGTAAAAATAAACGAAATCAGCGTTTTTATGAGGCCCGTGGGTACCAAAAACTAGGGGCCATTTATTTTCCGAAACAAAGTAATCATCCCTTTTATTGTTATGAACTAGTACTATAATCTCCATTTTTTGAAAACCGTTGTATCATTTAAGACCATTAATAAATTAGCCATTCCGGCCACCATAGCAGGAATAGCGGAACCTATTCTATCCATAACAGATACAGCTATTGTTGGTAATATTCCTGTTAATGGGCTAGAATCTTTGGCGGCTGTAGGTATTGTAGGGGCCTTTCTATCGATGCTTATTTGGATCCTGGGTCAGACCCGAAGTGCCATTTCGGCTATCATTTCTCAATACCTGGGGGCAGGAAAACTACAACAGGTAGCCAACCTTCCGGCTCAGGCCATATGCCTTAATCTGCTTCTAAGTGTTCTTATCCTGGTTGCCACCATCTTTGTAGTAGAAGAAATATTTATGTTGCTAAATGCCAAAGGCAAGATCCTTGAATTCTGCGTGTCTTATTATTCTATCAGGGTCTGGGGATTTCCCCTCACATTATTCGTATTTGCCATTATGGGTATTTTCAGAGGACTTCAGAATACCTACTGGCCCATGATGATAGCCATCGTAGGAGCCGTACTAAATATTGGCCTCGATTTTGCCCTGGTGTATGGCATTGAAGGAATTATAGCCCCCATGTATCTAGAGGGTGCTGCCTGGGCCAGTCTTATCGCCCAGGGCGTCATGGCTGTAATGGCATTGTATCTTCTTATTACCAAAACCGATATTTCTCTGATACCAAGACTTCCATTTCATCCGGAACTAGGCAGACTGGTGGTTATGAGCCTAAACTTATTTGTACGTGCAGTAGCCCTTAATATTACATTGGTTCTGGCCGTTAGGGAGGCTGCCGCATTGGGCGATCGATTTATCGGCGCTCATACCATTGCCATCAATTTGTGGTTATTTGCTGCATTTTTTATTGATGGATATGGGGCCGCTGGCAATATTATGGGAGGGCGTCTCCTTGGCGCCAAGGACTATACCAACTTATGGAAACTAGCCAAAAAAATAATTCTTTACGGTGTTGCCGTTTGCATGGTGTTAATGGGAATAGGTGCCCTACTTTATCGTCCCCTAGGTGCACTATTTTCAAATGATATCGATGTGCTTCAAACCTTTTATTCCATATTCTTTATTGTTATTCTTGCCCTCCCTATAAATACCGTTGCTTTTGTTTTTGATGGTCTTTTTAAAGGTCTCGGCGAAATGAAATACTTAAGAAACGTGCTGCTTGTGGCTACCTTCCTGGGATTCATCCCAACACTGTTTTTAGGAAACCTCTTTAACCTGGGTCTCTATGGTATTTGGATAGCCATCACGGTTTGGATGATGATCCGCGGAGGAGCACTGATATGGAAGTTCAGGGCAAAATTTCGTCCGCTATTGCAAAAGGTGTAATTTTGAGAAAATCTATAATCCATGGGAACTTCCAGAACAAATGGTAGTCTTTATACCAATATTCAAAATAATGTTGCATCTGTAGAATTTGGTCATCCAGCCAGTAATTCCTTTGTTTCTGAATTACTTCAACGCCTAACCAACACTTTGGATGAGCTTTCACAAAACAAAGACGTTTCCTTAATTCTTTTGCGATCGGAAGGAGATGGTCCCTTTTGTGCAGGGGCCTCTTTTAAAGAACTTATGGCCGTTTCTAATCAGGAAGAGGGTACAGTGTTTTTTAGTGGGTTTGCCAATGTCCTAAATGCCATGCGGCGCTGTTCTCAACCCATTATTGGAAGAGTACAGGGAAGAGCTGTTGGTGGGGGAGTAGGACTTATTGCAGCTTGCGATTATGTTTTTGCCTCTGAGGATGCCGCGGTCCGACTTTCCGAATTGACCATTGGTATAGCCCCACTTGTAATTGCCCCGGCTGTGGAACGCAAAATAGGTGTGTCTGGTTTGGCAGAAATGTCTTTGGCTCCCACTGAGTGGAAAAATGCTTACTGGGCAAGGGATAAGGGCTTGTTTTCCAAAGTCTTCAACACCATAGAAGAGATGGATAAAGAAATTGATTATTTTACGTCCCAACTGGGAGGGTATAATCCGGAAGCACTTCGCGAACTTAAAAAAGTGTTATGGGAAGGAACAGAAAATTGGGCCCAGCTGTTAACAGATAGAGCTGCTATTACAGGTGGCTTAGCCCTTTCAACTCATACCAAGAAGGCGTTAGAGGCCTTTAAAAAGTAATATTAGTCCAAATCTGTTGATAGAATGGCCATGAACTTGTCTATCGTAAAATTCTTAAACACTCCTTATCCCTTTTATTTTAGGGGGAGATCCCTTGTACAGTTTGGTCTGGTCATCTTCCTGTTAGCCCTGTTTTTTAATTACTTCTTTACCCCATTTAATGTAAATACATCCGAACATAGGATGGATTATTTCTGGATCAGTTTTATACATGCGTTTATGCCCATTGTGATCCTACTCCTTATGTATCCATTTATCCATTTTTCGCCTTCCATTGATGAGCATTGGACCATTGGAAAGGATCTTATTTTTCTAAGTGTTTATCTTTTGCTTATCGGCATAGGCCAATTCCTTATAAGAGATCTCATTTACGATAATCCCAACAATTGGTCCTGGGGGTATTTTAGAGAAGAAGTAGGCAATACATTTTTAGTGGGTATTCTTCTGGTCGGCATTATTGTATCCGTTAATTCCAACAGGCTAAATGCCCGGTATATTAGAGAGGCCAATATTCTGGAGCGTTCCCGGAGGGTATTCAACACCCCCGAAAAGTGTTAGCATTGTTCCCATAGAAACACACGTTAAAATGGATAGGTTCGATCTCGAAATAGATCAATTTCTATTTGCCAAAGCAGAAGGAAATTACCTCATGTTATACATGTATAATGGGAATGATCTCATCCAAATTTTAAAAAGGATCACTATCAAAGAATTCGAAAAGCAACTAGGCATCATAGACCAGATCGTTAGAACACATCGTTCTTATATTGTTAATCTTTCCTATCTGGAACATGTAAAAGGCAACGCTCAAGGGTATCAACTTACCTTACAACATGGGAATAGTACCATCCCGGTCTCAAGAAATATGATCCCTACATTTGAGTCCAGGTTGCAACAATAGCAAAATACCTTGTCATTCGCCACAAATCCTTGTCATTCAGCACAAAGGATCACAACGCATTTGGTTTAAGAATATCTTTGGGTAAAAGGAAATAGTATGCGACGATATGATCTGGATTGGTTACGGGTGTTGGTTTTTGGCCTGCTCATCTTTTATCACGTTGGGATGTTCTTTGTTCCATGGGGGTGGCATATTAAAAATAATGTGGAATATTCATGGCTGCGATATCCAATGTTGTTCCTTAATCAATGGCGACTACCCATCCTTTTTATTATCTCAGGTATGGGCACCTATTACGCGCTAAATAAAAGAACCGCCCTGCAATTTAGTTTGGAGCGTATTAAAAGGTTATTCCTTCCCTTAGTGGTGGGCATGCTTCTTATTGTTCCTCCACAGATCTATATTGAAAGAATTGTGAACGGACAATTTCTAGGATCCTATTTTGACTTTTGGCCATCAAAGGCTTTTATCGGAGTATATCCGGAAGGTAATATGAGCTGGCACCATCTCTGGTTCTTACCGTATTTATTGCTTTTTTCCCTGGCCCTTCTCCCAGTGTTTCTTTACTTGCGTACCCATCCCGGAAACAAATTCCTTTTGTGGATAAAAAACAAGGTTGAGAACAAGTATGGCCTTTTCTGGTTCATACTCCCCCTGTATCTCTTCGAGTCTCTGGTTGAGCCATTTTTTAACATAACACACGCACTTATAGATGATTGGTTTGCAATCATAAATTATTCTGCCTTATTTTTCTTTGGATTTCTGTTGATCTCTGTAAAAGAACAGTTCTGGAAAACGGTAACCGAACATCGCAGATTTTATCTTTTTTGCGGAATAGTTGGGTTTACCTTATTCCTAAGTTTAATATTGACGTTTGAAGACTCGGTTTGGGAACATTTTGTTGAAGCCTTTCTGAAGGTCTTTAATCTGTGGTCATGGATCCTCGCGCTCTTTGGTTATGCTGCGCGATATTTAAACAGGCCCGGTAAGGCTTTGGCCTATTCCAATGAAGCCGTATATCCATTCTACATCCTGCATCAGACTGTCACCATAATTGCGGGCTACTATATCATGGACTTGTCCTGGGGGCTCTTTCCTAAATTTATGATCCTCACCATCGCCACTTTTGGTGGCTCATGGATCATCTATGAACTATTCATAAGAAGGTGGAAACTTATAAGACCTCTCTTTGGATTGAAAAAACCAAAATAAATTCTTGCGATCAGCTTAAAGGAAACAAGGGCCATGTCAATTTAAAAAAGCCTTCCTTTTAAAGAATTCCTACCTTTGTCCTTTAAGGAAAGTGCAAATGAGTAAGATACGTGTAACCAAGGAGTTTAGATTTGAAACGGGCCACGCCTTATATGGTTACGATGGGAAATGTAAAAATGTCCATGGGCATAGCTATAAGTTAGCTGTTACGGTCATCGGAACTCCGGTGTCTGTAAAAGATGCCGTAAAACTGGGAATGGTGATCGATTTTACAGATCTCAAAAAAATAGTAAAAGAGGAGGTAGTTGATCTGTTCGATCATGCTACGGTATTCAATAAAAATACACCACATCTGGAATTGGCCAGAGAGCTGGAAACAAGAGGTCACAAAGTTATCTTGGCAGATTATCAGCCCACCAGTGAAAACATGGTGCTCCATTTTGCAGATAAGATCAAAGCCCGGTTGCCTCAACATCTGCAACTTCATTCCTTAAAACTAAGGGAAACTGAGACGGCCTATGCAGAATGGTTCTCTGAAGACAATACTTAAACCCCTAGCCGTTTTTCCTATCTTTATACCCAAATGAAGCAAATTCTCGTACCGCCAGGAAAGAAGATCTATTTTGCCAGCGATAACCATCTGGGGGCTCCTACCAGAGAAAAAAGTGCTGAAAGAGAGCGTATTTTCGTCTCTTGGCTGAGGCACGTAAAAAAAGATGCCGCGGCTATTTTTCTCTTAGGCGACCTTTTTGATTTTTGGTTTGAGTATAAAACTGTAGTCCCCAAAGGATTTGTGCGCACCCTAGGCACCCTGGCCGAGATCACCGATAGCGGCATTCCTGTTTATTTTTTTGCCGGCAACCATGATCTGTGGATGAACGGTTATTTTCAGGAAGAACTCGGGATCCCTGTATTTCATCAACCGGAACAATTTGAGATCAATTCAAAAAGATTCTTTATTGGGCATGGTGATGGGTTAGGTCCACATGATAAGGGATATAAGAGAATGAAAAAGGTATTCACCAACCCTGTTGCGAAATGGTTCTTTCGTTGGATACACCCCGATTGGGGCGTACGGGTGGCCCAGTATTTTTCGGTAAAAAACAAGTTGATCTCAGGCGAGGAAGACCAGGAATTTCTCGGAGAGGAAAATGAATGGCTGGTTCAGTACGCAAAGCGGAAATTATCCCAGGATCATTTCGATTTCTTTGTCTTCGGACATCGTCATCTACCTCTGGAAATAGCCTTAAATGAGGATTCCACCTATATCAATTTAGGCGATTGGATAAGCCATTATACCTATGGCGTTCTCGACGGAACCAGCTTTCAGCTAGAGCGCTATAACCCTTAGGACGCCCTAAGGTCCTTGAGTTTTAATTGTAAATTTACGGTGCCATTCCAGACATTCTCCTCCAGGGTATAGACCGCACTAAATTCACTCCTATTTGCTACCACAGCTAATTTATCCCCAAGGCCAAAACCGATGGCTCCTATGGGTTGTGGTGTATGTTGTTTAACGGCAAGTTTTAAATGCTTGTTCTCTTCCCCTACTCCTTTAGCGTAGCCCGTATCCTGAAGATGATGCGATAAAAATACAGGCTTCATATTCCCAGGGCCAAAGGGAGCAAACTGACTAAGGATACGCATTAATTTTGGGGTTATCTCTGATAGCATTATTTCTGCATCTATATTGATCTCAGGGGTAAGCAGCATTGGGTCAATGGTGCTAGCTACTACTTTTTCAAATTGGGCCTTAAAATCGTTGTATTGGTTCTCAAGAAGTGTTAGCCCTGCCGCATATTTATGACCTCCAAATTGCTCCAGGTGATCCTGGCACAATTCCAATGCATTATACACATCAAAACCCCTCACCGAACGTGCGGAGGCCGCTAATTTATCACCACTTTTAGTAAACACCAGGGTGGGTCTGTAATAGGTCTCTGTTAGGCGTGAAGCAACTATTCCTATGACTCCTTTATGCCAGGATTCCTTGTAGACCACAGAAGTAAATCTTTCTTCTTCCTTATTTTCCTGAATCTGTACCAAGGCCTCAGCGGTGATCTCCTGATCTAAACCACGACGGTCTGTATTAAAGACTTCTATTTCCATGGCCATTTCTTCAGCCTTGCCCGGATTGGTCTCTGTTAAAAGTGCCACGGCATACCGTCCATGCTCCATTCTGCCGGCGGCATTGATCCGTGGAGCAATGACAAAGACTACATCGGTAATGGTCAACAGGGGTTTTTTCAGCGCCTTTATGATGGCTTTAAATCCTGGACGAGGAGATGCGTTAATGACCTTTAGGCCAAAATGTGCCAAAACCCTGTTCTCCCCTGTCATAGGAACAATGTCTGCAGCAATTGCCGTCGCCACCAGGTCGAGGTATGGAATCAGACCATCTATAGATCTGCCCTTTCGAAATTCTATGGCCTGAATCAATTTAAAGCCAATCCCACAGCCACATAATTCGTCATATGGATAGGAACAATCCTCTCGTTTCGGATCAAGCACCGCCACTGCTTCGGGCAATTGTTCTCCGGGCCTATGGTGATCACATATTATAAAATCGATCCCTTTTTCCTTCGCATAAGACACCTTATCAATGGCCTTAATACCACAATCCAGGGCAATTATAAGGTCTATCTCATTATCATCTGCAAAATCGATCCCGGCGTAAGAGATGCCATACCCTTCAGCATACCGATCCGGAATATAGGTAGCAACCCTGGAATAAGATTCCAGGAGATAAGAGGATAGCAATGCCACCGCCGTGGTGCCATCCACATCATAATCCCCGTATACCAATATGTTTTGTTCTTTTTTAATTGCCTGTTCTATGCGATCTACTGCTTTGTCCATATCCTTCATCAGAAAAGGATCGTGGAGGTCTTCTAGTTCAGGTCTAAAAAAATGAAGTGCTTCTTCATAGGTGCTTATTCCTCTTTGTAACAATAATGTGGCCACCAATGGAGCTAACTTTTAATGCCTCGCTTAATTCCTTTGACGGCAATTTCTTCGGGTTTCGGTCGTAACGTCCAGCGCATCTGTGAAATTTCAATGAGGCTCATAAGGTACTTTTAGAAGATGCATATACTATGCAGCGCTGTTTTTATTGTTAGAAATTGAATTAAGGCCTAGCTGCTATATTAATTTAGACCTTATGGAAAATAGTTTGGGTAGAGACGGAGGCAAATTTTCGAAACATTTCCATTACCCCGCAGTACTTTTCTACAGACAGGTCTACCGCTCGTTGAAGTTTTTTCTCATCCAGATTGGCCCCGTAAAAATGGTACTCTACTTTTACTTCATTATAGTATTTAGGATGCTCTTCGGTGAGTTCTGCAATGGTCTCAATATGAAATTTATCTACCTGTAGTTTCATTTTCTTGATAAGTGATGCAACATCTAAACCAGAACATCCGGCCAGGGAGGACAACATCAGGGCTTTTGGTCTATACCCTTTTCCTTCACCCCCATGTTCTGCCTCTGCATCCATAATAAATTCGTGGCCCGATGGATTATTGCTCTCAAAGGCCATGTTGCCTATCCATTTGGTAGTGATATGATTTGTCATACTGTTTTTTTTTGTTTCTTGCTATCTCAAAATTACAACAATAACTACAAAAAAGATCCTATGCCTCTGGTCAATCCGCTTTCTCCTGAACACAATTCCGAAACTCAAGAATTAGCTACATTTTTTAATGAAACGCTTGGGTTCTGTCCTAATTCTGTCCTTACCATGCAGCACAGGCCAGCGATCTCCAAGGCCTTTATTAATTTGAACAAGGCTGTGATGGAAAATCAGGGAAGGGTTACTTCGGCCTTAAAGAGGATGATCGCCTGGGTAAGCAGTAATGCGACAGGTTGCAGGTATTGTCAGGCCCACGCAATCAGGGCGGCTGAGCGCTACGGAGCGGAGCAGGAGCAATTAGATAATATTTGGGACTATAGAACCCATGCTGCTTTTTCAGAGGCAGAACGCGCTGCACTCAATTTTTCATTGGCAGCATCTCAAGTGCCCAATATGGTTGATGAGAACATCAAAACCGCCTTGTACAAGTATTGGAATGAAGGAGAGATCGTGGAGATGTTGGGGGTGATCTCACTCTTTGGCTACCTCAACAGATGGAACGATTCTATGGGAACCTCTATAGAACAGGGAGCCGTTGAAAGTGGGGAGCAATACCTAGGAAAACATGGATGGGAAAAAGGGAAACACCTGTAGCAATACCTATTTTAAATAGGTAGAAAGTGCTGCAACTAAATCGTAAGCTTTCAGGGATCCCAAGATCTGTGATCTTAAACATCTTGTTCAGTTTGTTACTCCCTTTTATAGTTTGAAACATCAGGATGGTCCATATATTCACAAGTATGTTGTCCATTACCAGCACAGAAAGGAAAATATCTTCCGGGCAATTCACTAATTCTTTCAAAACCAATTGACTCGTACTTCCACCAATCCAACTACCCACTATGGGCGGGATGCCTTTCCAATACCCTTCTGAAATCAGTGTGCTTGAAATAAAATCGGTTTCCAGGAAACCTATCGCCAGGAAGAATGGGAAAAGCGCAATAAAGATAGAACCACTGGCAAAAAGTAAAATAGGTTTCCATCCTATGGACCTGAGTTGTCCCAGTGATAGGCTGCTCATTACCGCAACAATAGCCAAGGGAATAAAATAATCCCCACTAAAATCATGGATGGGCGCTTGTGAATAATCCACATTCGCTAGGTGAGAAATTATAGCAGGGATTATATATGCGAGTAAAATAGCCGGAACCCAATCGAAGAGCGATTTGATATGCTTATTCTCCCAGCGATCGAGGAAATAGACAGCTACCACTGTAAAAAGAGCAATTAGCCATGGGAACATCATGCGAAAAAATACAACTTTTAACAACAGCAAAGGCAACTATTTCTTCCCTCCGACTGACCAACACAAATTCGCCCTTCACAGTATGGGTGGTATAATACGCGAGTACTTCGGTTAAGGTGCCGCGTATAGTCTCCTCATACAATTTAGTAAGCTCTCTGGACACCGCCACAGGCCTGTCTGGCCCAAAATAGGTAATAAATTGCTCCAGGGTTTTAAGTAGTTTGTGGGGAGATTCATAGAAGATCATGGTGCGAGTTTCCTCTGCCAAATGCTGTAATTTGGTTTGCCTTCCCTTTTTTATGGGTAGGAAGCCTTCGAAAACAAAACGGTCTGCAGGAAGACCACTATTCACTAAAGCCGGAATAAGGGCGGTGGCACCGGGCAGACATTCAACAGATATTCCTTCTTCAATACATGCACGGGTGAGTAGAAATCCCGGATCAGAAATTCCCGGGGTACCCGCATCTGAGATCAATGCAATGGTATCTCCTCCTTTTAATCTATCAACTATTTTGCCAACGATCTTGTGCTCGTTATGCATATGATGCGACTGCATGGGAGTGCCGATCTCGTAATGCTTTAATAATTTCCCGCTGGTACGGGTATCTTCGGCCAGAATAAGGTCTGCTTCTTGAAGTACTTTAATTGCCCTTAGCGTGATGTCCTCCAAATTTCCTATTGGGGTGGGTACCAGATATAATGTTCCCATGTACGAATTGCTGTTTGTTAAAAATAAGAAGCCGAAAGTTAGATTCTCAACTTTCGGCCAATACTTTTTTAAATGTCTTTTCTAGTTAGGAAAACCGGCGCTCAACCAAGGCCATAAAACGCGTAGCGTACTCCTCCTTGCCTTTCCAGTTGTTGTATTCTGGTTTTACCATGTTTTCGATAAAGGCGGTAGATCTATCCTGGCTCTCAATGGTATTTAACTGAGATAAAACCCTATTAAACTCTTCTGTACTATCATTGAATAGGTGTTTAACAAATGCCAAGCGGTCATTTAGTCCAACTACCATCTTCTTTGCGTTATGACTATCGTTCAAAGATCTGCCTTTAGTATTTTCTGAAAGTGTTTCCTTGTCTGGAGTAACATCTTTCATGTCATTTTTTAGCACTTCGGTCTTTGCAACAAATTCTGCAAAAAGCTGTTCAATATTGGCATCATTTGGCATTTCAGAGATCATGTGTTTTATGGTGTCCATCCCTGGTGTCATAATATCCTCATCATGAGGGTTACTCTCGGGAACGGTTTTATTTCCATCCATAACGGCTGTAGCCATTTTCTCAAATTTTGAGGCCATCACATTCTTGGAAACATCTATTTCAACATCGTTCAATTTCTCTTCAATAAACTTCAAGACCGCCAATTTTTCATATAAATTCTTCGCAGCCTCATACAATTCAGGAATATCACCCATGTCATGAGAAGTAATGATCTCCGTGGACAACTTCACTAATTCCTCTTTCAATTTACGCTTCATTTCTTTTTATTTTTCTGCCCTGTAAAGGTCTATCTTTTTTAATACTTTTATACTTCTATATTACTAACGGAGGAAATCACATATTTCGTCTAAAATTACAAAATGTTTCTCGAAAATACTGTTAATCATAAAGAACAATTTGGGTGGATAGAAGTGATCAGCGGGTCCATGTTTTCCGGGAAAACGGAGGAGCTTATCCGAAGATTAAAACGCGCTCAATTTGCAAAACAAAAAGTTGAGATCTTTAAGCCCATCGTAGACACAAGGTATCATGATGAACGTGTTGTGTCGCACGATGAAAATGAGATCAGGTCTACCCCTGTGCCTGCGGCGGCCAATATTAGGCTATTGGCAGATGGCTGCGATGTGGTGGGGATAGACGAAGCCCAGTTCTTCGATGATGAGATCGTAACAGTTTGTAATGATCTGGCCAATATGGGAGTTAGGGTAGTGGTGGCGGGACTCGACATGGATTTCAAGGGAAATCCTTTTGGTCCTATGCCGGCTTTGATGGCTACTGCGGAATACGTGACCAAGGTACATGCAGTTTGTACGCGCACTGGAAATTTGGCGAACTACAGCTTTAGAAAATCCGATAATGACAATCTTGTCCTACTAGGTGAAACGGAAGAATATGAACCATTGAGCAGGGCTGCTTTTTATAAGGCTATGTTGAAGGAAAAAGTAAGCATGATGAATGTAAAGGCAGAAGAAGTGGTTGAAATTCCCTCAGCCAAAAAACAAACGAAAGCAAAAAAGAAATAAAAATTTATAGTACTTAGTAATTCACAATGACTATCCGCACTGTAATGATGATTATCACAGGTTTAAAACGTTTCTATGACTAAGTTGAGCGAGACAGTCCTGGAAATTGATCTAAGTGCCCTGGAGCATAATTACCATTTCTTTCGCTCCAAGCTCAACTCCTCCACAAAATTCATGGGGATAGTAAAAGCCTCCGGCTATGGCAGCGATCCGCTGATAATTGCAAAAAAATTGGCGTCTCTAAAGGTCGATGCCCTGGCAGTGGCCTATGCAGCCGAGGGTGTTCAATTGCGTAAAGCCGGTATACAATTACCCATTCTTGTTTTACATCCACAAGTAGCTAATGTTGAGTTACTGATAGAGCATTGTCTGGAGCCGAGTATTTACAGTTTAAGAATATTAAAGGCCTTCTGCCAAGCCGCGAAGAATTCAGGGCAAAAAGAATATCCTATTCATCTAAAGTTTAATACAGGATTAAACAGACTGGGTTTTTGGGAAAAAGATATTGAACAAATCGCCAGGGAGATCAAAGACTCTCAAGCCTTAAAGATCAAAGGGATATTTTCCCATTTGGCAGCATCGGAAGATGCGGCGGAACAAGCATTTACCCAACGCCAAATTGCTGAATTTGAAAAGATCGTAAAAGATGCCGAAGCAGCTTTCGGGTCTATCCCTATAAAACATCTGCTTAACACCTCTGGGATCTTAAACTATCCTGAGGCCCAATGGGATATGGTACGGAGCGGTATTGGACTTTATGGCTATGGAAACGACCCTGCCATTGATCCCTTATTAAAGCCAGTGGTTTCCTTAAGAACCATCATTTCGCAATTACATACCATAGAACCAAATGAAAGTGTAGGTTATAACAGGGCCTATCGCTCACAAGGATCCAGGACCACGGCCACTCTTCCCCTTGGCCATGCCGATGGTATTGGCAGACAGTACGGGAACGGAAGAGCTTCCGTCATCATACATGGTAAAAAAGCCCCCATCATTGGGAATGTATGTATGGATATGCTTATGGTAGATGTTACGGGCATTGAATGCAGGGAAGGAGATGAAGTTACCATTTTTGGAAAGGAGCAATCGGCAGAGGTCTTTGCCGCCTATGCAAATACGATCTCCTATGAGCTTATTACAGGGATCTCTTCACGTGTAAAACGTGTTTATAAGTAATGCCAATTACTTCATTTCTACCCTTTTAAGGGCTTTAAATTACTTATCTTGCAAGCACGACAAACACTAACATTAACTAATTAAAACAGACAATCAATGTTAAAAGAATTTAAGAATTTTATTATGACTGGCAACGTCATAGAATTTGCAGTTGCCGTAATTTTAGCCGGAGCTATTGGCCAGGTGGTCAGTGGATTTGTCAATGACATCATAATGCCTATTGTGGGTGAATTTTCTGGTGGAGTTGACTTTGCGAATCTCAAATATGTCCTTACCGAAGCATCGGGAGTAGCAGGAGAGGCAGGAGCCATTGCAGAAAATGCCATTCGTTATGGGGCATGGATCAATACCATTGTGAACCTTATTATTGTAGGATTTGTGTTGTTTATGATCATCAAGGCTTATAACAAATCTAAAACGCCTCCACCTCCACCAGCACCTTCAGGACCCAGTCAGGAAGACCTATTAGGAGAGATCAGAGATCTTTTAAAGAAGAAATAAGAAGTTGTTTCCTGCATAGTCAGGAAAGCCGCTACACTGAATAGCAATCTAAACCCCTTGTTTGGTATAAAACTAAACAAGGGGTTCTTTTTGTTATAAAAATAACAAGTTGTTATATTTTTATAAAACTTTATTCAGAGTTTGCGGCATCATTCTCATTCGATTACCTTTGGCCTCATAAGAAATATCGATATGAAACTAGCGGTCGTAGGTGCTACAGGCATGGTAGGTGAGGTGATGCTCAAAGTGTTGGCGGAACGAAATTTCCCTATAACAGAACTATTGTTGGTGGCCTCAGAAAGGTCGAAAGGAAAGATACTCCATTATCAGGAGCGTCCTTATACTGTTATAGGTTTACAAGATGCCGTTGATGCCAAACCAGACATTGCTATATTTTCGGCAGGTGGCGACACCTCTTTAGAGTGGGCACCCAGGTTTGCTGAGGTGGGCACTACCGTGATTGATAATTCATCTGCCTGGAGAATGAACCCGAAGATCAAACTAGTAGTTCCGGAGATCAATGCCAACATATTAAGTAAAGACGACAAGATCATAGCAAATCCTAACTGCTCTACCATACAACTAGTTATGGTGCTAGCGCCTCTTCACAAGGCCTATGCTATGAAACGTGTAGTGGTTTCTACCTATCAATCCGTGAGTGGCACCGGGATTAAGGCCGTACAACAAATGGAAAATGAAATGGTAGGTGCCAAAACAGAAATGGCCTATCCCTACCCCATCCATAGAAACGCATTACCGCATTGTGACGTTTTCCTGGAAAATGGCTACACTAAAGAGGAAATGAAATTGGCCATGGAGCCCCAAAAGATATTAGATGACTCCAGTTTCGCCATTACTGCAACAGCAGTGCGCATCCCTACCGCCGGTGGGCATTCAGAATCTGTGAATGTGACCTTTGGTAAAGACTATACCCTGGAGGCTGTACGGCAACTCTTAAGAGACACGCCGGGCGTTGTGGTACAAGACAATCCAGATACCAACACCTACCCCATGCCCATATACGCCCATGATAAGGACGATGTCTTTGTAGGAAGGATCCGCCGTGATGAGTCGCACCCCAATACACTGAACATGTGGATCGTAGCCGATAATCTGAGAAAAGGAGCTGCTACGAATGCAATACAAATTGCCGAGTATCTGGTACGTAAAAACCTGGTTTGACAATGGAGGTTTAAAACTCTGTTAAAAAGGCACTCCATCTTTCTTAACCAGAATATTTTAAGGTATTTTTAGGGCAATTAAGAAACACCATTTATGAAAAAAATTGCCATTGTCCTTACCGCATGTATCGCCTTTCTGGCCTGTAAAAACGAATCAACCTCAGAACTTTTAACCGTGAACTATCCTGTTACTGAAAAAGTAGATACCGTAGACACTTATTTTAACACAGAGGTCCCGGATCCATTTCGCTGGCTGGAGGATGATCGGAGTCCTGAAACTGAAGCATGGGTTACCGAACAGAACAAAGTTACTTTCGGTTATTTGGAGCAAATTCCCTTCAGGGAAGATCTGAAAAACCGAATGGAGAAATTATGGAACTATGAAAAAGTAAGTGCCCCATTTAAGGAAGGAGCGTATACTTATTATTATAAAAATGATGGTCTACAGAATCAAAGCGTGGTCTACAGAAAAAAAGAGGGTGGTAAGGAAGAGATCTTTCTGGATCCAAACACTTTTTCTGAAGATGCCACTACTTCCCTGGCCGGACTTAGTTTTAGCAAGGACGGTTCTCTGGCTGCCTATCTTATCTCTGAAGGTGGAAGCGATTGGCGAAAGGCCATTGTACTAAATGTAGAATCTATGACCGTCGTAGAGGATACCCTTTCCGACATTAAGTTCAGTGGTATTGCCTGGAAGGGTAATGAAGGTTTTTATTACTCAAGTTATGATAAGCCCAAGGGCAGTGAACTTTCTGCCAAAACAGATCAGCATAAAGTGTATTATCACACCTTAGGAGAAGCACAGTCCAAAGACCAACTTATTTATGGAGGTGTGCTAGCTGAAAAACACCGATATATTTCTGCAGGTGTCACAGAAGATGAACGCTATCTTGTCTTATATCCTGCAAACACTACGTCCGGAAATAAACTGTTGATACAGGATCTCACAGATCCTAATGGACTTTTTATTACGGTCCTCAACGATACAGATTCGGATAGTTATGTTATTGACAATAAAGGTGCAACGCTATATATTCAAACCAATAGGGATGCTCCCAATAAAAAAGTGGTTACCGTTAGTGCTTTACAGCCGAGTCCTGAAAATTGGAAGGATTTTATCCCTGAAACAAAAAATGTGCTCAGCACAAGTACCGGTGGCGGCTATATTTTTGCCGAATACATGGTAGATGCCATCTCCAAAGTACTTCAATACAGCTACGATGGGGAACTAATTCGCGAAGTAAACTTACCAGGGATTGGTAGCGCCGGTGGATTTAGCGGTAAACTGGAAGCTAAGTCCCTTTATTTTTCCTTTACCAATTACAATACCCCCGGTTCCATATATAAATTAGATCCAAAAACGGGAGAATATAACAGCTATTGGAAGCCTGAGATCGACTTTGATCCAAACGCATATGAATCTAAACAGGTTTTTTATACCTCAAAGGATGGCACCAAAGTACCTATGATCATTACCTATAAGAAAGGTGTTGCTCTCAATGGCAAGAACCCCACCATTTTATATGGGTATGGCGGATTTAATATTAGTCTAACACCCTCATTCAGCCCTGTAAATGCCATATGGATGGAACAGGGAGGGGTCTATGCTGTACCCAGTTTGAGAGGTGGCGGAGAGTATGGGAAAAAATGGCATGATGCCGGCACCCAACTAAAGAAACAAAATGTCTTTGACGATTTTATTGCGGCGGCAGAATTTTTGATCGCAGAAAAGTATACCTCTTCGGAATATTTAGCCATCCGAGGTGGATCTAACGGAGGATTATTGGTTGGGGCCACTATGACGCAACGACCAGAACTTATAAAGGTTGCCTTACCGGCTGTTGGCGTTATGGATATGCTTAGGTATCATACTTTTACTGCAGGAGCAGGTTGGTCTTATGACTACGGTACGTCAGAAGACAGTCCGGAAATGTTTGAATATTTAAAAGCCTATTCCCCTGTTCATAATGTAAAAGAAGGAGTGTCTTACCCTGCCACCCTGGTAACTACGGGTGATCATGATGACAGAGTAGTGCCTGCACATAGTTTTAAATTTGCGGCGGCATTACAAGAGAAGCAAACCGGTACTAACCCAACACTAATACGCATTGAAACAAATGCAGGCCATGGAGCCGGAACCCCTATTAGTAAAACCATAGAGCAGTATGCAGATATTTTTGCATTTACCTTCTACAATATGGGGTATGAAAAATTACCTAACCAAGGGGTTTTAAAAGAATTTAAAGACTAACCATCAATAAAGTAGTGCAAAATCCGTTTCTTAGAGGCGGATTTTTTGCATTCAATAACAGCAAGATAAAACCCAATGCTACAAGTAAATAAGCTTTCTTTTGCTTATGAAACCTCCAATGTACTGGAAGGCCTCTCCTTTGAAGTGGGGAAAGGTCAGCATGTTGCTGTTATGGGAGAAAGTGGCTGTGGTAAGAGCACCTTGTTAAAACTTATTTATGGTCTCCTAAGTCCTGGAGAAGGAAATATCTTGTGGGGGAAAGAAGAAGTAAAAGGCCCTTTGTACAAGTTAGTCCCCGGCGAATCTTATATGAAATACTTGTCACAGGAGTTCGATCTGATGCCTTTCACCACTGTGGCTGAAAATATCAGTGAACACCTTTCTGTATTCTACCCCGAGGAAATGAAAACAAGAACAGAAGAGCTGTTGGAAATGATAGAAATGTCATCGGATGCGCATACCAAGGTGAAGAATCTTAGTGGGGGCCAACAACAAAGAGTAGCACTGGCAAGAGTACTGGCTCAAAAACCCGATGTTCTGCTGTTAGATGAGCCATTTAGCCATATTGACAATTTTCGAAAGAGTAGTTTACGAAGAAACCTGTTTCATTACCTGAAGGAAGAAAAAATAACCTGTCTTACAGCTACTCATGATCACCTGGACGTGCTTCCTTTCGCAGATCGTATCCTGGTGTTAAAAGACAAAGAACTTCTCATAGAGGGGATTACCAGGAGAGTATATGAATCGCCCCCAAATTTTTATGTTGCCAGTCTGTTTGGGGAAGCCAATATTTTGCCTATCACTTTGTTGAAATCCTATGCAGATACGAAGAGAAATATCATTGTCTATGCCCATGAATTTAAGGTTGCCAAATCTTCCGGATTAAGGACCAAGGTAAAGAAGTCGTTCCCAATGGGTAGCTATTATTTGGTAGAAGGAGAGTCTGAGGATGGCAAGGTTTTCTTTCATTCGGAGAAGGATCTGAAAATAGACTCCAAAGTATATCTCAACGTCTCCATTGAAACCATCAATAAGCGACTTAAGGATCTTCCCTAAGTCCATAGTAAGGAGGCGATGAATACCGCGATAGCGGCTGTTGTGCCCAGGACCACGGTTCCCAATCCAAACAATTTATACCCTGTTTTTACATTCATTCCACTCATTTGAGTTACTACCCAAAAGAAGCTGTCATTGGCATGGGAGATCATGGCCGAACCTGCTCCTATAGATACAACAACCAAGGCCTTTTGTATCTCTGATTCATAACCGAGCGATGTCATCATAGGAGCCAAAATAGAGGCTGTGGTAACGAGGGCAACAGTGGAAGAACCCTGTGCAGTTTTTAATGCGGCCGCAAGCAAAAATGGCAGAAAAATACCAATGTTGAGGTCTTTTAAGGAATTTCCAAGAACTTCAGCTATCCCCGACATCTGCAATACAGTTCCAAAAATACCCCCGGCTCCTGTGATCATCAGAATAGAGGCAGCATCTTTAATAGCCTTCCCTACCCATCCTGAGGATGACAGCATCTCCAAATGAAGTTTTTTAGGCAGAAGTAAGCAGAGGAATACACCAATAAGAAGCGCTATGACAGGATCGCCCAAAAAAGCGATCAGACTTTGCAAGGGTCCTAATTCGGCGGCCTCTCCTTTAATGAATACAGATTTTAGGACAATAAGGACTATAGGGATCACAATGGGGATGGAAGATCGTACAATTCCAGGATCCTCAACAGGTTTTGCCACTTCCTCAGTGACAGCTTCATCTCCCTGATCCGGATCAATATAGGTTTTGGCAGCAAATTTAGTGGCGAAGATCACTGCGGCACTAAGTGCAATTAAACTAACCGGAATACCAAAGGCAATTACCAATCCCAGATTGGCTTCCAGGATGCCGGCGGCCGCAATTGGTCCGGGAGTAGGAGGCACCATGGTATGCGAAGCCATAAGACCCAGTCCAAGCGCAATGGCGGCACCAGCCAGTGAAATTCCTGCTTTCCTGCTCAGTCCCTTACTTAAAGGATGCAAGAGCATAAATCCACTATCTGCAAATACTGGGATAGAAACAATATACCCAATGAGGCCCATGGCCAGGGGGATACGCTTCTTGCCAATAAGTTTCAGTACGCTTTTTGCGATGGTTTGGGCTCCTCCTGTGTGTTCCAGAAATGCGCCAATAATGACTCCAAGAACGATGATCAGCCCTATTTTACCCAGGGTGCCTCCAAAGCCATCATTTATTGCCGTGGTTATGTCCTGGAAAGGCATGCCGGCAAAAATTCCATAGGCAATTGATATAATTAAAAGGGCGAGAAAAGGATGGACCTTAAGCTTTGTGGTTAGGACCACTATGAATAGAACCGCAGCTATTAAATAAATAATTTCCATTTGATGTTACCTCAATGGTTCTTCAAGAACTATGGGAAATTACATATTTCTGTGGATACAGCCTAAAGAGTAAAAAAGATGAAATAGGAGTTATGCAATATGGGCCAACTCTTTACCGACTTGGCTGCCAATGGCGATCCCCATTCCGCCCAGACGCACTCCAAAGGATACTCTATCTGTGAGGCGTATCACAATGGGTCTTTTCTGCGAACCAGTTCCCATAATGCCACTCCAGCGCCTATCAATCTCAAATTGTGTATTGGGTAGTATGGTTTCCCGCAATACTTCCTCTAATTTATCCTGGATATTTGAGGTAAGACCAAATGAAGTGGTTTCTTCGGTCTTAAAATCTACGTTTCGGGCACCGCCAAACATGATCCGATCCTCAACATTCCTAAAGTAATAATAGCCTTTATCTAAATGGAATGTTCCTTTGATCTTAAGTCCCGGTATTGGCTTTGTGATCAAAACCTGTGCCCTTGCAGGTACTATATCTTCCCGCAGCCACTCGGCAGCAAAACCGTTGGTTGCTACCAACATTTTTCCAGAACGAAATTCAAAATTATTTGTACTAATAGACACTCCAGATGCATCCTCCTCATAAGATGCTACCTCCATCCCATTAAGTATTTGTATCCCAGCCGCCCTTACTTTTGTCAATAATGCCTCCATCATGGATCCGGTGTTGATCTGGGCTTCAAAGGGATTTATAATATAGGTATCTATGATCTTTTTAAATCCGAATGTATTGGGTTGTAAACGAAAGGCAGGTTTTCCAAAAACCGGCTTTAATAAAGTATTCACCTCATCTAGCCGCTCCTGGCATTTATTAAAAAGTTTTTGATTCTTTTTAAAGAAAAGTTCGTGTCCTCCTCTTCTTTGGTAATCTATGACCTTATCTCCCAGAGTAGCCCTCAGCAGTTCAATGCCCTTCCAGCGTTTTTGTACTAACTCTACAACCTCATCCGGACTGTGATGATCCAGATCATCCAGTATCTCCGAAATACTGCCAAAACAAGCAAACCCGGCATTCTTGGTACTAGCTCCCTGCGGCATGCTACCCTTTTCCAGTAGCAATATCTTTGCCTTTGGATGTTTTTCGCGAAGTGCAAGTGCACAAGAAAGGCCTACAATGCCGCTACCAATGATGGTAAAGTCGACATTGTCAAACCACGTTTTGTATTCCCAGTAACTAAGATTCATAGCGTATAAAAAACTCCGGACAATGCCGGAGTATGTTTTAGTTATGTTCGGGTTCCGGATCCATTTTAAATCCTTCCATAAATTTAGTGGTATAATTTCCAGCCAAATAATCCGGATGATCCATCAGTTGCCTGTGAAACGGAATGGTTGTTTTTATCCCTTCGATGACAAACTCATCCAGGGCTCTTTTCATTTTATTAATAGCTTCTTCCCTGGTTTGTGCCGTGGTAATAAGCTTCGCTATCATAGAATCATAGTTAGGCGGAATGGTATAGCCACTGTATACATGCGTATCTAGTCTAATTCCATGTCCCCCGGGCGTATGTAATGTTGTGATCTTACCAGGAGATGGCCTAAATCCATGATATGGATCTTCTGCATTTATCCTGCATTCTATGGCGTGTAATTTTGGATAATAATTCTTGCCGGAAATAGGAACCCCGCCTGCAACAAGGATCTGTTCCCTGATAAGGTCATAATCTACCACCTGTTCCGTAATGGGGTGCTCTACCTGGATCCTGGTATTCATTTCCATGAAATAGAATTTTCTGTGTTTGTCAACTAAAAATTCTATGGTACCGGCTCCTTCGTATTTTATATATTCGGCAGCTTTAATAGCGGCATTTCCCATATCCTCTCTTAACTTATCTGTCATAAAAGGAGAAGGAGTCTCTTCCGTTAGTTTCTGATGTCTTCTTTGAATGGAACAATCGCGTTCCGAAAGATGGCATGCCTTTCCGTATTGATCACCTACTACCTGGATCTCAATATGTCTTGGTTCTTCAATAAGCTTTTCCATGTACATGCCCCCGTTGCCAAAAGCAGCGGTTGCTTCTTTTACAGCGCTGTTAAAAAGGTCTTCCATATCCTCTTCCTTCCAAACGGCTCGCATCCCTTTACCTCCACCTCCAGCGGTGGCTTTAATCATAACAGGGTAGCCTACTTTTTTGGCCGTTTTTATGGCATCTGGCACATCCTTTAACAAGCCTTCTGAACCGGGTACAATAGGAACGCCCGCCTTCTTCATGGTTTCTTTGGCTGTTGCCTTATCTCCCATTCTATCTATCTGTTCTCCTGTGGCGCCTATAAACTTAATGTCGTGTTCAGCACAAATTCTGGAAAACTTGGAGTTCTCGGATAGAAATCCATATCCGGGATGAATTGCATCTGCATTGGTGATCTCAGCTGCCGCAATAATGTTCGGGATCTTTAGGTAAGATTCACTGCTGGGTGCAGGTCCAATACAAACGGCTTCGTCTGCAAAACGCACATGAAGACTTTCTTCATCGGCCTTGGAATACACAGCTACCGTCTTGATGCCCATTTCCTTACAAGTACGAATAATTCTAAGGGCAATTTCGCCTCTATTCGCTATAAGTATTTTTTTAAACATAATTACCTAGGTTTCGTGGCCGGGGAAGTTATTTTTGGCCCCACATTGGAGCAAAAATAATCCTGGCTATATTATTTTCTACTTAGGAAGGATCTACAAGGAATAAAGGCTGATCGAATTCTACCGGAGATGAATCGTCTACCAATACTTTTACTATTTTCCCAGATACTTCAGATTCTATGTCATTAAAAAGTTTCATGGCCTCAATAACACATAAAACATCGCCTACGCCAATAGTGTCACCTACATCAACAAAAGAGGGTTTATCTGGTGATGGTTTCCTGTAGAAGGTTCCGATGATCGGGGATTTGATAGTGATCAATTTAGAATCCTCTTCTTTTTTCGCAGCTACGGTTTCTGCGGGCGCCGCAGCGACCACTGGGGTCGGAGCTGGTGCGGCAGGAAGTTGCTGAATATATGTGGTCTCCCCTCCAGAATCAGCAGCTCCTGTTCTAATGGTGATTTTAATATCATCAGTTTCCAGTTTAACTTCACTGGCTCCTGATCTTGCCACAAACTTAATTAAGCTTTGAATCTCTTTAATATCCATGGAATTCGTTTTTGTTTAGTTCTTGCTTAGTTATATGCCCATTTTAAATATATTGACCCCCAGGTAAATCCGCCACCAAAGGCTGCGAATACCAAGTTGTCTCCTTTTTTTAATTGCTTCTCATAGTCACTCAATAAAAGTGGCAGTGTAGCAGATGTTGTATTTCCGTATTTCTGGATGTTCATCATTACTTTGGACGGTTCAAGGCTCATCCTGTTGGCGGTCGCATCAATGATTCTCTTGTTTGCCTGGTGTGGCACAAGCCATTGCACATCATCATGGGTTAGATCATTTCTTTCCATGATTAACGCAGCTGAGTCTGCCATGTTGGTTACGGCAAATTTAAATACGGATTTTCCATCCTGGTATACGTAATGCTGTTTGTTTTTTACGGTCTCTTCTGATGGGGGTAATAGGGATCCTCCCGCTTCTATTTTCAGGAACTCTCTTCCGGTTCCATCAGATCTAAGATATTCATCTTGCAATCCATAGCCCTCGGTATTGGGTTCAAAAAGTACTGCACCGGCACCGTCTCCAAAAATGATACAGGTAGTCCTGTCTGTATAATCCAGAATAGAAGACATTTTATCTGCTCCAATAAGAAGTACCTTTTTGTATTTCCCCGATTCTATATAGCGAGCAGCAGTAGACATTCCATATAGGAAGTTACAACATGCAGCCTGTATGTCAAACGCAAATGCATTTACGGCTCCAATCTTAGTGGCCACGTAAACGGCAGTTGAAGCAACGGGTAAATCTGGTGTGGCAGTTCCTAATAATACCAGATCTATCTCTTTTGGGTCTATATTTCCTTTCTTCAGAAGATCCTTAGCGGCTTCAATGGCCAAATAAGAGGTCCCCTTATCCTTGTCCTTGAGAATTCTTCTCTCTTTGATACCGGTACGAGTGGTGATCCATTCATCATTTGTATCCATCATGGTTTCCAAAATTTTATTGGTTAACCTGAATTCGGGTACGTAAGCCCCCACAGCTGTAATTGCTGCTGTAATTTTGGTCATACTAACATCGGTTTTTTAAGCGGAAACCTTCAAAAATGCTCCAAAAGTTGTGAAAAATAGTGATTTTTTGCGACTTTTTACTCAATTTCATGGTTTTTAGAGATTTGTGCTTACCCCATAAAAAAACTCCCATCTATTATGATGGGAGTCTCATGATATTCTTCAACTTAAGCTGTTGCTTCTTCCGCCTTATCAATTAGAACCTGGCCTCTGTAATAAAGTTTCCCTTCATGCCAGTGAGCTCTGTGGTACAAGTGCATCTCACCAGTAGTTGGATCTTTGGCAAGGGTAGGTGCCACTGCTTTATAGTGTGTTCTTCTTTTGTCTCTTCTGGTTTTGGAAATCTTCCTTTTAGGATGTGCCATTTTGAAACTTATTTATCCGTTAGTAAATCTTTTAATGCATCCCATCTGGGATCCGTCTTATCGTCGTTTTTCTGTGTCTCTTTTGGTTGCAATTCTTCCAGTTTGCGCAATGCTTCAGATTCTAGTGTTCCATCTTCCACCCCAGGGTGAATTCGTTTAGAAGGAACAGCCAGCACAAGCATTTCGTAAATGTATTGTGCAATATTGATCTGATGTTCTGCATGGGGAATGACCAATACCTCATCATCCTCATCATTGTACTCCTCTCCAAACTTTATTACCAACTCCAGGGAGGCATTTACTGCCAGATCGAAGGGTTCGTTTGTGAGATCGCAAGCGACATTTACCGTGCCATTGGCACTCATGTCTAACTCCATCACTGTCGTCATTTTGTTTAATTGAACCTGCACTAAAATGTCAGCTTCATTAAACTCATGATACCCAAAAGATTCAAAGAACTTATTATTAATTTGATACTCAAACGAATGCGCACCTAGCTTTAATCCTGAAAAAGGAATACTAAATTCCTTATGCGTCGCCATCTTTTACAATCGTTTAAGGCGTGCAAAGATAATTTATTTTTATCAATTGCAAACCAATTTCCTATTTATTTCGGCTATGATTTATGAGAAGCAAAAGCAAAAATGCGCTTTCTATGAGGCTCTTACTTTTTGCTTCCTAAGAGGGTTCTTCGTCAAATCCTCATACTCTTCCCTATTCTTAAAGATCTTTATTCCCGTAAAGACCGCTTCTTTGAAGGAACCGGGGTCTGCCACTCCCTTCCCTGCTATTTCGTACGCCGTACCATGATCTGGAGAGGTTCTAACCTTTGATAAACCTGCGGTGTAGTTTACCCCTTGCCCAAAGGAAAGGGTTTTAAAGGGGATAAGACCCTGGTCATGATAGGCCGCTAAAATTGCATCGAACTGCCGATAGCTGTCCGAGCCAAAAAAACTATCGGCCGCATATGGCCCATAAACAAGTTTTCCTGTATTGGATATTTCCGCAATAGTAGGTTTCAGCACTTCGTCATCCTCTTTCCCAATTACCCCATTATCTCCACTATGGGGATTGATCCCTAAGAGGGCGATCTTTGGTTTCCGAATTCCAAAATCCATCTTCAGGCTTTTCTCTATGATCCCAACCTTGTTCTGAATCAACTTTTTGGTAATAGACTGGGCCACATCCTTTACGGCAACATGATCTGTTAACAGTCCAACTTTTAAACTGTCTGTTACCATAAACATCAAGCTCTCCCCTTCCAATTCTTTTGCTAAATAATCTGTATGCCCGGGGAAATTAAAATCTTCTGCCTGTATGTTCTTTTTATTGATCGGTGCAGTTACCAAAATGTCTACATCGCCTTTCTTTAAAGCGACAACGGCTGCTTTTAGGGAGCGAATGGCATACATGCCGGCTTCTTCCGTTTCTTTTCCGTAGCTGATATTTGGTGTTTCCTTCCAGACATTCACCACATTGATCTTTCCATCTATGGCACGGGAAGCACTATCAATCCCGTGAAAAGTAAGCTCCATACCAAGATTGTTCTTTTGTTGAGAAATGGTCCTTGTAGAGGCGAAAATGACCGGGGTACACAACTCCATCATCCTAACATCTTCAAAGGTCTTTAAGATCACTTCGCAACCAATACCGTTTAAATCCCCTACGGAGATCCCAACTTTTATTTTTGAATTTTCATTCCTCATATAACTGTGCTTTGCACTAACTTTGTGTTCCCGGGTAGGAACGTACATAATCGCAGTAAAAGTGCCTGCATATTGCTCTTTACACTGCCACTTTCCACGCGAATTGTTGTTCAAAAATAAGCTATAAAGCGCGTATTCATTGCGAAATTATCGCTTTTCTTAAAACTTCCGATGCATGTTTACAGGAATCATTGAAACCCTTGGAAAAATTACCCGCCTTAAAAAAGATGGAGGCAATTTACACCTAAGCATCTCCTCCAAGCTTACCCCTGAATTAAAGGTAGATCAAAGTGTGGCTCACAATGGGGTGTGCCTTACTGTTGTGAATATTCAAAATGATGAATATACGGTTACCGCTGTTGAAGAAACCTTATTAAAGACTACGTTGAATGATCTAAAAAAAGGTGCTTTGGTAAACCTGGAGCGGGCCATGATCCTTGGCTCACGTTTAGATGGCCATATAGTGCAGGGACATGTAGATACAACCGCAACATGCACCAGTGTAGAAGAAAGGGACGGCAGTTGGTATTTTACTTTTGCCTATGAGCCTAACGAGCAACATGTGACCATAGAAAAGGGTTCAATCACTATAGATGGAGTGAGCCTAACGGTGGTGAATTCTCTTCGGTATTCCTTTAGCGTAGCCATTATCCCCTATACCTATGAACACACCCGATTTAAGGAATACACCAAAGGCAGCAAGGTAAATCTGGAGTTCGACGTTATTGGGAAGTATGTTGCCAAGCTTGTGGCTAACATCCAATAAGGTATTCTCCGGGTCCAAGTTTAGTTCTCAAAAAAACTGATAGAAGACCCTATCCAGGTATCATTGGTGAGGTGGGAAACATTGATAAGCCCGCCTTTCCCCATCCTGGTAAGGTTAATGACCGGTCTAAGTTTTCCGGCTTCTTCGTTCCAAACATAAAGGATGCGTAACTCTACCTTAGAATTCTTGTCTGTATTGGTCTTAATAAGCGAGGCATAGGTCACCTTCTTTTGAAGCATATAGTTCTTGCGGTCCTTTATCTCATTGAGCATCTCCCAGGTAGGTTCCAGGTTTACACCTTTCCCTGCAAAGGAGAACAAAGGCTTAAGCACATATTGATGAAGATCGATGTCTTCAGGGATCTCATCTAAATAATACGACTCCGGAACGCTCTCATGAGACAGCATTGGCATAATACACTTGGAGATCATAAAGAACCAATCCGGATTTGTGATCCAGGTAACCTCCAGGTCGTCAAAAATATTGAAATTGGTCTTCAGGTCCTGAAACTGGTACAGGTCATCAAAAATTACACGATTATAAATGCGATGTATCCTGATCTTGCGGCCCTCCTTTTCGTAAAATAACTGTTTCCCTTCCTTAATGACCTTTGTCATACAAACAACTTCAATTCCCAGCGCGTGTTTTGTAGCCCAAAAGTCGATTCGCGTCTTTTGTTTCTCCGGAAAGATCTCCATTAAGATGACATTCTCAGGATCTTCCTTCCCAAGAATTACTTCCTTGAGCATTTTGAAATAACTATCTTCTGTATGCCCGTCAAAAAAGTAATGGAAGCCTTCTTTTGGAAGGTTGGGATAATGCTTTAAATAGGCTTTGGCCAAAAATGGCTGATAGCAGAAAAGAGAAGGGAAGGCCTGAAGTTCTATCAGTTGGGGGCTTAGATTACCGGCTTCATCTTCACACAAGCCAAAATCGATCCCTAAAAAATGAGGGTTCCCGGAATGGGATGGCGAATGCAAATGCTTGGGCATAAAACGGTGCTTTACCGTTTCATATTCGATGGCGTCTAATTGCTCCAGGATTGCATCGCAGGCGTCGAACACCTTTTTCTTCATCACCTTATCAAAGAAAACTGGCGATTCTGAGATCCTAAAGGCACAGGGCTCACCAAAGGTATCTGCTACCTCTTTTTGAAGTCCTTCGTAATACGTCTGCTCAAATCCCTTGTTAAACTCGTCCCTAATGTTGGGTATCATACAGAAATTGGTGTTTGATGGTCAATGGCATCTGCTGCCTGTTGTAAAAATCTGGGAATGATGGTCCTGTTTGTCTTCAGTATCTTGTCATCATCGTCTAAATGGATCATCATATCATGGTACTTCCTTTTTCCATGGTGTTTTATGATATGATCTCGCTTGTCCGCTCTTTTAAAGTAGCGCATCATACCTTCCGAATCTGCTTCGGGATGAAATTGTACCCCAAAGATCTCCTTCGAAAAACGAATCGCCATAACAGCGCGTTCCAATGGAACATGTGGGCGCTTTTTCTCCTTACATAAAATGGTACAGCCTAAACTTTTTAATCTTTTCTTTTTGGGTTTAACCACCTGATAATCCCTAGAGTCTACCGCATAAAAAGGATTCTGCAAGCCTTCAAGAAGGTACTCCTTCTTTCCACGCTTTGTCTTGTGTACCGGCATGATCCCGAAAGCGGTCGACTTTCTTCTTTTAATTTTGGCCAGTTTCCAGTGCAAACACGCCAATTGGAATGAATGACAAATCAGGAAAAGGTATTTCTTCCGCTCTTCCAATAGATTGTGATCGTAGATCTCATCTAAGAATTTAAAGTAGTTCTTCTCCCATTTTTCCCCGATTGGTTTAGGGGAATCCGGCCCACCGGAAGAGATAAAAATATCGAAGTCTAACAGATCAGGAAGTTGATTGTTAACGCGAACATCAAAGATCTCATAATCGCCTTTTACATCTTCATTCTCAAAAAACTGTTCCACCAGCATTTTTATACAGCGCATACCTTCATTAGGCTGGCCTGCGTTCATATCAAGGATGGCTATCTTATAGGTAGGGTGCATGTATTATTCTCTTTTTGTACTAGGAAGCATTGTGATCATACCCCGGTTAGGGCCTTGTCATCTCAATTATAACCCTTTGGAGGTTTGTTCCACAATATATTTTACAACTTCTTTAAGGTCATTGGTATCATTATAAACCTGGAGTTGCCTGTCTGCTCCAGAGCCTTGTTCTAACATTTGATAAACGTAATTAACTTCATTTCGGCATCCCAATTCATCCACTACATCCTCAACAAAGTCGAGTAGTTCAGCGATCAAGACCTTAAAGGGCACTTCTTCTTCCTTACCAAAATCGATCAGCTTTGCTTCTATACCCCAGCGGGCAGCACGCCATTTATTTTCATTGATAAGGACGCGTCTGTACGATCTAAAGCTCTGGTTCTTCTGATGAAGCCTGTGCAATTTAGCAATGATACATTGCATCAAAGCGGCAATACAGGTAACCTCATCCACGGTCATGACCATGTCGCATACTCTGAATTCTACCGTTGGATAAAATGGATGTAAACGAATATCCCACCAGATCTTCTTCCCGTTATCTATGCAATTTGTCTTTACAAGAATATCCACAAATTTGTCATACTCTGCTACACTTGCAAAATAAGGAGGGATCCCTGTACGCGGGAATTTATCAAAGATCTTTGAGCGAAATGATTTAAACCCGGTATCTCTTCCTTCCCAGAATGGGGAGTTGGTAGAAAGCGCATACAAATGTGGTAGAAAATAGCGAGCCACATTCATGATCTGCAATCCTTCTTCCCTACTTGGGATCCCCACGTGAACGTGCAATCCAAAAATAAGGTTAGACCTGGCTACATCCTTCATTTCTGCAATAAGCTGATCGTAGCGGGGGTTAGGCGTAATGGGTTGTTCACTCCAGATAGAAAAAGGATGCGTCCCTGCGGCAGCAACCTTCAATCCTTCTTTCCCGGCCAATTCTATCACTTGTTGCCTGAGATAAGATACCTCATCCCTGGCTTCATTGATGTTTTCGCAGATATTGGTTCCCATTTCCACCACGGACAGGTGCATTTCTTCCTTGATCCGTTCCTTTAAGAACACTTTACCGTCTTCTAATATTTTAGACATTTGTGAAACCAATGTAAGGCTGTCACTATCCAGGATCTGGAACTCCTCTTCAATACCCAGGGTGAACTTATGCATAACGTCTGCTTTATGTTAGCTTACTTTTTCTTCTTAGGGGTAGTCTTGCGAGCCGGAGCAGCCTTTTTTGGAGCTGCCTTTGCTGTGGTCTTACGAGCAGGAGCAGCTTTTTTAGGAGCTGGCTTTGCTGCGGTCTTACGGGCCGGAGCAGCTTTTTTTGGAGCTGCCTTTGTAGTGGCTTTCGTAGTTGTCTTCTTTTTAGGTGTCGCTTTTACAGCGGCAGCTTTTATAGGGGTCTTCTTAACCTTGGCTCTCTTTACTTGCGCAGCCGATTTCAATGAGATCTTTGTCGCTTTTGCCTTGGTTGGAGCAACCGCTTCCCTCAGGAAAGTACCCCAGGAACTATTATTTTGCTTCTCAGAATAAGCATTCGCCTTTTCAATAGCAAATTTTGCTGCGTGCTCTACGATCCATTTAAAATTCCCTTCTCCTACAGAGTGAATATCTGCATCCGGAGCAGGATTACAAAAATCTATAGCATAAGGAATACCATTTCTAACCGCGAATTCTACTGTATTAAAATCATATCCCAGTGCCTCATTTAGTTTAATGGTATAATCATGGATGGTCTTCATCAACTTCTGATGCTCGGCACCTGTTGTCTTAGGTTCGGTAACATAGCGCAGATGAAATTCGTTCCTTGGTTCATATGGCATGATATGCACATACTTCTGACCCAGACAGTACACTCTGTAGTAATCATCGAATACGATCTCTTCCTGTAACATCATTACAAGTTGACCTGTCTCTTCATGCTTTGCAAAAAGATCTTCCGGAGATTCTACCTTATAAACGCTTTTCCAACCCCCACCTGAATGTGGTTTCATATAGGCAGGAAAGCCGATATAGTTAAAAATATAGTCCCAATCTAAAGGGCCCTTTAAATTCCGAAATGACTTTTCTGTTGTATCATCCGGCCTTTCTTTGGAAGGCAATAAGATGGTTTTTGGCACAGGAACCCCTACCTGTAGCGAAAGGCAGTTGTTAAAGAATTTCTCATCTGCACTCCACCAAAATGGATTATTGATCACAGCTGTACCCATGAGGGCCGCATTTTTTAGATAGGATCTGTAAAATGGCACCTCTTGTGAGATACGATCTATGATCACATGGTAGCCGTAATCTATTCCCTGCTGTACTTTATCAATTAAAACAGGCTCTGCTATTACCTGCCCGTTCCCTAATTCATTTACCTTATCAATAAAGGCCCATGGAAAGGTGTCTTCCATTCCAAATAAAATTCCTACTTTTTTTATCATGTTTTTTTACTTTTTAGGTTTAAAAATACTTGCCTATATATTCCGGAAATGCCATTTTCCATAAAGGCCAATCGTGTTCTATCCATTTTTTTTCATCGTACCAACAGGGGATGCCTTTGGATTGAAGTATCCCTGCCATATGTTCGTTCTTAGGCTTACAACTATCCCAATCTGAAGTGCTTAAGACAATGTTCATATGCTGATATCGCCAGGCTTCTTCGTTTTGCATAAACTCATCCGGACAATTGTAATAGATCCGCATATCATCGGAAAGTGGTACAAAGTTACGAATAGTAAATACCCCGGACAGTGAGAACAAATGTGAAACCAGATCTGGGAACCTAAAAGCGGTATTCCCCGCATGGTAGCCTCCAAAGCTCACCCCTGCCACACCTATCCTGTGCGTATTACATTCTTTCTGAATGAAAGGGATCAGTTCGTTCTTAAGAAACTGCATATACATCTCATAATTGTGGATCTTTGCCTCAGAAGACATATTCTCTGCATAGAAGGAAAGTCCGTCTATGGTCTCAACATTATACAATTTAATTCGCCCCTCATTTATAAAATTCATAACGGATCCATTGAGCCCAAAATCATTGTTTTGAGTAAAGCTACCGAAGGAAGAAGGAAACATAAGAATAGGGTATCCCCAGTCCCCGGTGATCTCTAGATTTATATTGCGCTCTAAGGTGTTAGAATAATATTGAATATGCTTAATAGATGCCATGTTATAATGTATGCTAATTTTCTTTATTTACAAATAAAAATTTAACGGGCAAAGATATTTATTTTTGCATACATCTCGCTTAAAATCAGCGGAATCCTTATACTTGCGCTTTTAAATAATTTTGATGGTTTTTGATATTGAATTCATTAGTCTAAAAGGAAGCTTTGCGTCTCGTTTTCTGGGGCGAAAAGTAAGCTTCAGGCTGGTAGCCCCGCCTAATTACAGAACCAGTGATATGCCCTTCCCGGTTCTACTAATGAATGACGGACAAGATTACAAGAAAATGGGATTAGAAGGTATTCTAAGCGCCGCCTATACAGACAAAAGAATAACCCCATTTATCTATGTAGGCCTGGAAACCAATGAAAACAGGATGCACGAATACGGCACTGCCTGTACCGCGGACTATAGGGGAAGAGGCGAAAAAGCCAAACTCTATGCAAAATTTATTACCGAAGAATTTATCCCTTTCTTAAAAAAGGAATTCAAAGTAGCTTCTCAAAAAGAGGCCTGGGTCTTTTGCGGTATGTCCCTGGGCGGACTTTCAGCTTTCGATACTGTATTTAATCATCCACATCTTTTTGCCAAAGCCGCTGTTTTTAGTGGTTCTTTCTGGTGGCGTAAAAAGGCCTATACCAAAAAGGATCCGAAAGACCGAAGCCGTATTGTGCTAGATATGGTAAAGAATGGAACCTATTCACCTCATCTTTCCTTTTGGTTTCAATGTGGTACCCTTGATGAAAAAGCAGACAGGAACCATAGTGGGATCATAGACGCCATTGAGGACACTACCGACCTGATGAAAGAATTGCATTTAAAAGGATACTCCCCTGAAAAGCTTACTTATTTGGAGATTGAAGGTGGAAAACACGATCTGCCCACCTGGGCCAGGATTTTTCCTTCATTTTTACAATGGGCCTTTGGTATACCAACCGTGTCAAAAACCGCCGGCAAATAAGACCACTGCTAGTTTTGCTATACCTTAATAAAGATCTTCTTTCTATACATAACAAGGGCCATGAGCAAATAAAACCCAACTACCGTTAGGCCGTACAAGAGGGACGCGAATTCGCCCGAAAGAAAATCGTGCCGATAAATATTCTCAAAGAGCCATTGGTGAACAGAACTATCATCGCTCACTTTTATGGAATTAAAAAGCTTGGACACAAAGCTGGAAAGGAAGTATAGCGTGATCGCATTAGACCCCATGTAGCGGAAAATACTGCCAAATTGTATGCCCTTTACATCGGTTAAAAAATAGATCAGTGCCAGGAAGATATTGGCCCATCCTGCAGTGACCAACACAAAACTACTGCTCCATATTGCTTTATTGATTGGGAAGGTCATGTCCCACAGATATCCTACGAGTAGCATTATAACTCCCAGGCCAACCAATAACATCTCTTTTTTTGCCCGCTTGGAAACAAGGATAAGCCCTGTAAAAATTCCCAGCAGGGAAGAGGCAATAGATGGCAAGGTGCTTAACAAGCCTTCGGGATCGTAATCTTCTTTATAGTTATGACTTCCAAAAACCTGTACGTCCAAATAATTTGCCCAGTTGTTCGGGGCCCTGTCAAAGGTTGGGACCTCACCCAGCAAAGGAATATACCCAAGCCACACCCAGTAGCCTACCAAAATAGCAAGGCAGATCCCTATAAGTGCTTTCCAGTTAAAGTTGAGAAAGAGCACAGCGGCAAAGAAGAAGACCACTCCAATTCGTTGTAAGACTCCGGGGAAGCGGATCTGATCGAATTCCTTAATAAAAGGAAACGAAATGGTAAATGCTCCCAGGAAAAGTCCAAGGCCTATCAGCTTTAAGGTTCGAATGCTTATTTTTTTATAGGTGGCGGTATTTGTTGTTTTGTTCCTGTAGGCAAAGACAATAGAGGTTCCCACTATAAAAAGGAAAAATGGGAACACCAGATCAGTAGGCGTATATCCATGCCAATCTGCGTGACGCAGAGGAGGGTATACAAACTCCCAGGTCCCGGGTGTATTCACTAGTATCATCAGGGCAATGGTCAGGCCCCTAAAAATATCAACGGAAACAATTCTTTCCTTCATGAGTTCTTATAATATGGTTCCTTTCATTTTATTCCAGACCCTGGCCAGCAACAGACCAGAAATAATCGCGACTCCCGTAAGTATACTTGCTTTTAAGGTATAGCCATAGATCCAATACCCGGTAGCGAACATACAGGTGTAGATAAGGACACATCCCAAAAGCATGGCGGAGATGCCTGCGGGGACACTCCATTTCTCATCGGTTGTGATGATCCTTTGCTTATCCTGCTCAGCGTCTCTAACCACCTTCGCCCACCCCGGACCACCCGGTTGAATTTTCATATAAAAAGAACGCAATACCTCTTTAGACTCTGGTTGTGTCAAAAAGGTAGCTGCCATCCAAATAACGGTAGTGATAGCCACCACAAAAATATACTCGGACCAATCCGGAAAGACACCGGTATCCGTCGCAAAAAAATAAGCGCCAATTGAGGTGAATTTTAAGAGAATAGAAATGATCCCGGAAGCAAACATGGCTGTGATCTCACTCCAGGCATTAATACGCCACCAAAACCATCGCAGAATAAAAATTAATCCCGTTCCTGCGCCAAATACCAGGAGCACTTCAAAGAGTTGTAGCGCATTCTGCAAAAACAAGGCCAGAGCGGCGCTGAATACCATAAGGACTACCGTTGAGATCCTGCCTACGGCCACCAGTCTTTTCTCTGAGGCATCTGGGTTTATCTGTTGCTTATAGAAATCATATACTATGTAAGATGAGCCCCAGTTTAGCTGGGTAGATATAGTAGACATATATGCGGCAATCAGTGAGGCCAGCACTAGGCCTAAGAGCCCGCTGGGTAATTTGGTCAACATGGCAGAATAGGCCAGATCGTGCCCCAATTTGTCATTGGCAATAGTTGGAAATGCCTCGTGTAAACTGGCAATATCCGGATATACAACCAAAGAAGCCAAAGCCACTAAGATCCATGGCCATGGGCGCAAGGCATAGTGCATGATGTTAAAGAAAAAGGTAGCGCCTATAGCGTGATTTTCATTTTTAGCGGCCAACATTCGCTGGGCGATATATCCTCCACCACCAGGTTCTGCTCCCGGGTACCAGGAACTCCACCACTGCACCGCCAGGGGGATCACAAATAAAGTGATCAGGGCTTGTTTATTGCTAAAATCTGGTAAGATAGATAGTTTGTCAGCCACATGTTCATTGGCCATCAAGGCTTGTATGCCCCCTACTTCCGGGATATTAACCAGGTAATAGGCTGCTCCTATTGCCCCGGCCATGGCCACAAAGAACAATAGAAAATCGGTATATACTACCCCTTTAAATCCTCCCAGAGCGCTGAAGATCACCGTTATTAATCCGGCACTTATCACCGTTTGCCAGGGTTCCAGACCCAGCATAATACCCCCTATCTTAATGGCGGCCAGGGTAACGGCAGACATGGTGATCACATTAAAAATAACCCCCAGATATATTGCACGGAACTTCCGTAAGAACTTGGCGGCAGGACCTCCATAACGAAGTTCATAGAATTCCAGATCTGTATTTACATTGGACTTACGCCAAAGCTTTGCATAAACAAAAACGGTAAGCAGACCGGTGATAAGAAAAGCCCACCAGACCCAGTTCCCCGAAACCCCATTGGTCCGAACAATATCTGTTACTAAATTGGGTGTATCCGTTGAAAAGGTAGTGGCAACCATGGAAAGTCCTAATAACCACCAGGGCATTGTACGGCCAGATAAAAAGAATTCGGATGTGTTTTTACCAGATTTTTTGGAGACGATGATCCCTATGGCAAGGACTATAGAAAAGAAAACGATGATAAAACTATAATCGAGCGTGCTTAATTCCATGGATACATCTATTGGTTGGTCGTTAAAGATATTATTTTTTGAGATACCTTTGAGTATCGTCTTCTTTGATAGAGAAACAATCCTCCGACGCCCGTGGAAATTTCCATCACTTCCTGGATCCTTGCCTTTGTTGCCTCTTTTGTTTTGGGTATTTCAAAATCCGGGATCAAAGGCATCGCCGTCATTATTATTACGCTAATGGCACTTTCCTTTGGTGCCAGAGCCTCCACCGGCTTACTGGTTCCCTTGTTTATAGTAGGCGATATCTTTGCCGTTTTGTATTACAACAAACACGCACAATGGAAATACATTCGCCGTTTTTTACCCTGGATGATGAGTGGGGTAGTTCTGGGGGTCCTCATTGGGAACGACCTCCCGGAAAAGGCTTTTAAGGTTTGTATGGTGATCGTGATACTGGGTAGTGTGGTGATGATGACCTGGTGGGATATGCGAAAATCTAAAGTGGTGCCTACTCATTGGACCTTTGCCGGTTTTATGGGAATCATGGCGGGAATTACTACCATGATAGGAAACCTAGCTGGTGCCTTTTCCAACATTTTCTTTTTGGCCATGCGAATCCCTAAGAATGAGTTTATTGGCACCGCCGCCTGGTTATTTTTTATCATCAATCTTTTTAAACTTCCCTTTCACATCTTTGTATGGGAAACCATCACCTTGGATACGCTGCTCATTAATGCCAAATTGCTGCCCGGGGTGGCCCTGGGATTGTTTTGCGGGGTTCGACTAGTAAAGATCATCAAGGATCAGTTCTACCGAAAAATGATCCTTATCCTCACCGCTCTGGGTGCTTTAATCCTGCTGTTTCGATAAGCATTCATTTAATTTTACTATTTTACTCCGTTCTTTGAATATATCATGGAGCTGTTTCTTCTTAGAACCGACTAGTTATGCGCCAATCATTTACGTCATTGTTGTTGTTCTTGCTACTGCTTGGTTCGTGCAATGAATTTAAGCATCGTAAGGATGTTGCGGCCACTTCTAAGAATATAAAACGAGACCTGGCAGACATCAAAGCAGATGGCAAACTCAAAGCCCTGATCGCTTACAGTGCCACCAGTTATTTCCTCTACAGAGGGCAGCCTATGGGCTATGAATACGAACTACTTAAGCGTTTGGCAGACGATCTTGGAGTTGAATTAGAACTTACTGTATCCCGGAATCTGGATGACCTTCTTACCGAACTAAAGAATGGAAAGGTAGATATTGTGGCCCATGGGCTTGCAATCACCTCCGAGCGTAAAAAAGAGGTGGCCTTTGCCGACTATCTCTATATCACGGAACAGGTACTGGTGCAAAGAAAACCTAATGGGTGGCGACAAATGACCCTTGATCAGATCCAAAATTCCATCATTACAGATCCCATCCAACTTATTGGTGATACCATTTCCGTACGGAAGAACTCTTCCTATTTTAAGCGAATAAAGAACCTGTCTAAAGAAATTGGGGGGGAGATATATATTGATACTCTATTGGGAAATTTAGCCACCGATGAGATCATTAAAATGGTGGCCGATGGGACCATCAAATACACCCTGGCAGATAAGAACCTGGCTTCCATCAACGCCTCTTATTTTCCAAACCTGGATGTGGGGGTGCCACTTAGCTTTTCACAGCGTATTGCCTGGGCCCTGAGGCCGGAGGCGAAGAAGCTTTTAAAAGCCACCAATAAATGGATCAAGAAAGAAAAAAAGCAAACGGACTACTACGTTATCTACAACAAGTACTTTAAGAACAAAAGAAGTTTCAGAAGGCGGGTGAACAGTCCTTTTTATAGTCTTAACCAACGGCAGATCAGTAAGTACGATCTTATTATAAAGGAAAATTCTAAGCATATTGGGTGGGATTGGCGCTTATTGGCGTCTCTGATCTATCAGGAATCGCGTTTCGATCCGGAGGCAGAGTCCTGGTCCGGCGCACAAGGCCTTATGCAAATGATGCCGGAAACAGCCAAAGAGATGGGGGTAACGGCCTCCTTAGACCCAACAGATGTGATCAGGGGTGGTTCCAAATACCTTAAAACGCTTTATGATAGGTTTGAACATATCACCGATTCTGTACAGCGGATGAAATTTACCATGGCCTCCTACAATTGTGGCTATAGCCATGTACTGGATGCCCAAAATCTTGCCCATATCAAAGGCCTGAACGATACCATTTGGGATGATCATGTAGAAAAGATGATCCTGGCATTGAGCTACCCTAAGAACTACAACCATGAGGTGGTGAAATATGGCTATGTGCGGGGACTGGAACCTTTTGAATACGTAGATCAGATCTTTAAAAGATATGATCATTACCGTAAGTTTATTGATCTGGATGACTCCAGGAAAGGAGTTTTAGCGGGTTCTTAGTCGGCCGAGAATATTCTTACTAAATTTTTTGTCATCCTCCAGGATATCGAAGAAAGCGTTGATAAAGTTATGAGCCTGCTTATACTGATTTTGGTCCTGAAATAGGTCTTCTAAGGCAGTAACCTCCTCCAGCATTTCTTCTTTTTTTTCCAGAAATAATTTCCGCACCTCGTATAGCTGTGCTTCCTCGCGTTCATATCCTTTGTAGATACGATCTGTGACCTGAGTGATAGAACCAGACAGGTTCTGTATGTTGGTAACCGCTGCGTAGGGGGCATTCACCAGGCCGCACATATCAAAGTCGAATGGCACCGGGATGATCTTCTTTTCTGTAAACAATATCTTTTGGTTGTGCTGTTGCTTGGTGGAATAATCTGTGTTGGCGATCATATATTCAAAAAAGGCATTTTGAATAGAGGCGGCAGCGTCGTGCTGCAAGGGATGTATGATCCGTTTAATTTCCTTCCCATCGTATCTTTCTGCTACCTGGTCCATATCCTCTATCATAAAGCCAAGAAGATTGTGTTCTACCTTTCTCTTTCCTCTTTCCTCAAAGAGTTCTATCCTTGTGAGCCTGGTTTTAAAGTGATAGGTCCCTACGCATTCGTAGAGTTTGTAGGCCAGGTATTCTTTTAGCACATAATCCCTGCTGTTCCTGTCTATAAGACAAGGAAGGACCAATTTTATCTTTTCACTCCCATGGAACAAGCTGCCTTTGGTGTGCTTTTTTTTTAATTTGAGTTTGAGGGGGGCAAAGTAACAGTTGGCCCGCCTAAAATTTCCCCGGGCCCTCAGATCTACCGGGAGGGAATCCCAGGAAGTTTGGGCCTCCTTAAACCAGATCATTGACTGCAAGTAAGTGCTGTCATTGGTTTCCCTTTTCATTGCTTTGTTAGAATACCGCAGCTGAAGAAGTAAAGGAACCTCGCTTCTGAAAAGGGGCTGTACCCCTTCTTCAATGGCTGTTATATCGTTTTCCTGGGCATAAGAGAGGGGCGTCAGATGCAGCATCCAAATGAGTAGTATCCCCTTTATCCAATGGTGTTTCATTGTCTTCTTGTGTTCCTTAAATGTACAATTAAATGTGAAATACTTGCCATCTGGAGATTTTATTCACCCCATAATTTGCTGTAATTATTGAAATATATTTTTGTTAATAATTTGTTAAATTACTCTCTTTTTTATATCTTCAAGCTATCCCGTCCCGTCCCGATAGCTATCGGGAGTTATCGGGATTTTAGGGACCAGTAAAATGATCTAATGGATAAATCTGAAAAATTATTAGGGGCAAGGGTGTTTACGGGGTTATTGCTGATCGCTTTAGTAACCTTAGTAATTCTTATGTATCAAGAGTATTCTTCTGAATTAGCCAAAAATGCGGAATTATATATGGCTTCTTCTTTACAAAGTTTTGACACCTCACTGGCTGTCAAATAATAGCCGGTAATCTTCGTCTTAAGTACCTTCCGGAATTCCTGATTTACAGATCAGTAACTATTAGACCTTGAAAATCCGGCTTGTTTCTAAGCCGGATTTTTTAATTTGCCATTTGAGATAAAATTATGACGCTCCATAAAATTGGACTTGGCGGTGGTTGCCATTGGTGTACCGAGGCAATCTTTCAATCCCTCCTTGGGGTAACTAAGGTTGAACAGGGTTGGATCTCCGCCAGAGAAGCTGAAGCCTTTTCAGAAGCCATCATCGTACATTTTGATTCGGAGGTCCTCCCCTTGCAAGTGCTTATCGAGATCCACCTGCAGACACATAGCTGCACCTCGGATCATTCTATGCGTTCAAAATATCGATCGGCCGTCTATGTGTTCTCAGAACATGAAAAAAAAGAGGTAGAAACCATGTTGGTCCATTTACAATCGGCATTTGAGCAACCTCTCATAACCAAAGCCCTTTTTTTTAAAGAATTCAAAGATAATGTGGAGGAGTATCTGGCCTATTATCAGCGAGATCCCAACAAGCCTTTTTGTAAAAATGTGATTATACCAAAGTTGCAACTTCTGCTCGCTAGCTATGGTTCCAGGGTAGATCAAACCAAGATACACCTTCCCTCCAAAGAGTTATAATTGGTCTTATTTATTTTGTTATATCCCTTACTATGAGTACCTTATACTTGGTATTCATCATAAATTTTATTGTTATGGGAAGAATTAAGGCACTAAACAAATGGGCCAATGCCCATACTTATTATCTCCTGGACCTAGTGCGGGCCGTACTTGGTATCTTTCTTATTTTAAAAGGGGTCGATTTTATGTCGGATGCCGAGGCCATGGCCCTGGTTATGGATCCTTTTAGGGAGCTGCCCGGCAGTATGATGATCATGCATTACGTGGCGGCCGCTCATTTTGTGGGGGGATTCTTTATCATTGTGGGGCTATTGACCCGCTGGTGTGTAGCCCTGCAGTTACCTATCATGATAGGGGCCATACTAACCAATTTCTTAGGGGTCATGATCCTTTCTAACCTTATACAGGCGTGCGTGGTATTTCTGGTATTGATCTTCTTCCTGTTGTACGGATCCGGAAAACACTCCCTGGACTATTATCTTAAAATGCAGAAATAAGGAAATATTTATTGCGCTGGAGCCGGTTGTCTTTTGGGCATCACCAAACTATCTGCGGGATAATTATCCTTTAAATAGTTCATTTGAGATTTCGCCCAGGAAATAAGCAGCTCTCTTTGCTCTTCCGATAAGTTAGCCTCGGAATGCAGCCCCAAATAGGTGTAATCCTTTAAGGGCATTTCCTTTTCTTCTACCATTTCAACCACCTCTTCCCACTTATGGTTTTGGATGGCGATGGGCATATTGGTGAATTCAGAGAAATTAAGATGTCTTTTTCCATCTTCTACATGGTCACTAAGCCACCAGGCTGCCGGCTGTACATTGGCATACCAGGGGTAGACCGTCTTGTTAGAGTGGCAGTCATTACAAGATACCTTTAGGATCTCATCTACTTCCGCAGGCACTTCGTACTTCTTAGTTATAGCATAGGTAAGGTCATTGCTTTCATTTCTTTCCGGTCTGAAGAATTGAATGATGACAAGTATAGCCAGAAGGGCAAGAAGGATCTTTTTGATCATGATGTCTTGAATTAGGTTTGTTGCGCTAAAGTAAAATTATTCTTTGGGATTTGGTAATGTATATAACTTCAAATTAACATTCGTTCTTCCTTTTATTTCAGAAATAAACCCCTTTCCGCAAAAACCCAAAACTGTTAAAACATCGATTAAATGCACATAACCTCGGTCTACACCACAGTTTTTAGCACTTTCACAACAAATGGCTGTAGGAGCATTCTTATGTTTTGTATCTTATATAGACGAAAATCTTAAATTCTATGTTATGGAAAAATACACGAATAAACACCCGATCTTGAACACTATTCTTTCTGTCTTAAATGTAAGTTTAGAAGTAGTCCTTGCCCTTATCGCTTTGGGATTCATCATTGGCCTTTATGGCATCTTAAACTAAGAGGTGAATTTTGAGTGCCATTGCGATTTATGCAACACAAGAAAAATCCGATCTTATTACAGGTCGGATTTTTTTGTGATCTCGTACTTTATACGTTCTACTTATCCTCCTCTACCAATTCATATCCCTGGTTGATCCCCTTTTCCATGGCCGGGACCCCACGTTCCATCCATTGAGGTTTGGGATCTCCTTTTAGATAATGGTCAAAGAACTGGGCCATTCTAATGGTAAAGTCTTTTCGGTTCTGCAGTTTTAAGGGCCAGTGTGGTTCCCCGTTGTAATTTAGGAACCAGGAAGGTTTTCCAAGGCGTCGCAGGCTCACAAAGAATTCTATCCCCTGGTACCATGGCACATGTCCATCCGCATCGTTATGCATAATGAGCAGGGGCGTATTGATCTTATCCATAGTGAAGATAGGGGAGTTCTCCAGGTATCGCGTAGGGTATTCCCAGGGCGTGCCCCCAATACGGCTCTGGGTATGCTCATACTGAAATTGCCGGCTCAGGCCTGTCCACCATCTGATGCCCCCATAGGCACTTTTTATCTAAGTGGATGACGGCGGTATATGCTTGTACGGTATCATTCTTTAATTGCAATTCCTGTACGGTATAGAGCCGGGGTTCGTCATAGGTCCAGACCTCCACGCTTACGATCTCCTCCTCGGTTAGCAGTGTATCTTTAATGATGGGTGGTTTGGCCAGGCCAAAATAGAGCTTGGTTTCATCTTTGGAAAAGTGCACTTCCTCGGTGGCCGAGGGGCGCAGCTTGTTGCCCAAACTTTGTGCATCCACGAGTTTTTCGGCGGTGGCCATGCCCTGCTGCCAGTGATAGAGTTCCCTGGGGCGAAGCTGTACCTTGGTTGTATCTGCATCTACCACAAATCCTAAATGTTGCCCGGTCTCGCTAAGGCTGAGTTGAGCATAGGTAGCCTTTTTGGCCTCATGTACTTTGGTAAGAGTGGCCTTCTCAAAATTAAGGACATAGACCGCCGTATTGGCCGAGTCATTTTCCCCGGAGGTGACCCAGGCCAGGGATTTGCCTCTTTTGGCAAAGGTATAGTCTGTGACAAACTTAAAAGTGTCTCGTTGTTCAGTGGCAATGTCTCGTACCAGGAGGTGATAGCCATTCTTTTTGCTGACCTTTTTTTCTTTCTTTTTCTTGGTCTTTATAGTGTCAGAACTATCTTGAGTAGTGTCTTTTTTAGCTTCAATCTCTTCTAATTGGTAAGCTAGGTAGCCACTCCATTTTTCCGGGATCTTGTAGCTCTTTATATTGCCAATTCTCTCCAGTTGACCGGTGGTAAGATGATAGATCCCCAGGCTATCCTTAGGCATGTCCTTCTTTTTCACCTTTCTGCGTTTCATAGCCAGCACACTATCTTTCCAGGCGGAGATGGTAAAAACGGCATGTTTGGAATCATATGTAAAGGCCCCTTTGGAGGCCCGCTCATAGGATAACAACTCCTTCCCTGAACCGTCTTTCAGGTGAAGGAACTGATCTTTCTCGCCTTGTTCCAGACTGTATAACACATAGGCCCCGTTGGGCGCAATCACTGGGGTCTCTATAGAATTCCAAAGTGCCAGATCGGGATGATCTAATATTTTTTTTTGGGCACTTACAGAAAAGCTTAGCAAGAGTAACAGGAAACAGTATAATGGCTTCATAAAAGAGGTTTTGATGTAGGTTCTAAATATACTATTTCTGAGGGTTATGTGTAATAGCTAGATAGCATATGAATTTAAAAATCCAATCTATTTCTAGATTGGATTTTTTAAAAGCTCCTTTTGTGTGCACTTTAATCTTCCATTTTCACTAAAGGTGAATGATGTTCATGGACTATCCTCCACCCCTTCTTAGTCTTAAGAAATAACAAAGAAATTTGCTCGTTCACCACGGCAAGATCTTCTCCAAATTGCAAATGAAAATCTGAGTGCAGCGTAACATTGGCCACGTCACCAAAAACAGCAATTTTCATATCATTCATATCAAACTTCAATACTTCAGTAACGGAGCCAAATGTATTTCTTTCAAATTCTTCATTTTCCGCTCCATTGTTTCGTACTTCTCCATTTTTAAATTCAGTAAACTTTTCATTATAAGCATGAAAAGAGATCAGCTTGTCTATATCTCCATCCAGCACACTTTGTGAAATGCTATCCATGGTCATTTTAACGGCTTGCTGCGCCTCTGGAAATTCATCGTTTAAAAGATCAATTTTTACTACTTCAACTTCTTCCTCTTTTTGTTTGCATGCAGTGATCACAATCGAAAAAACCATAATCAGTGCAACTATCATTTTTGTTTTCATACTGTTATTTTTATTTGGTTAGTAGACAGTCAATAAATTACAAATTAAATTGGAAAATCCAAGCAACAAATATCTATCATGTCCCGTTCCTTCCCGATAATTATGGGGAGCTATCGGGATCGGGATGGTGTTTTATCTAGTGATATTTACCCTTTCTTTTCTCCATAAAATGGTATTTCAAAAAATTATAAGCCATCTAATGTTTCGGTAAGGCCTATCTTTAGGTAAAATAACAATTCCGCAGGCCTGTGCAAACTCCGGAAGTTTTTGATTCAAATCCATGGAGGACAACCAACAAAAAATAGATCAACTCTTAGAAAAATTAGCCGTCCTTGAAAAGGTACACGGGCATTTTGCAGAGGAGATCAAAGAGCTGCGGGAGGAGATCTACCAACTTAAAAATGCTCCCCTTGCACCAGCCCCTGTGCAGGAAACTCCCCAGGCGCCAAGTGAAGTAAAACAGGAGACTAAGGCTGTAAAGACTGCCCCTGCTTCTTCCAAATTAGTCCGCGTCCAGGACCATAAAATTATAGGGGGTGTCTGTGCCGGGATGGCCCAAAAATATGGGATGAACCTTGCGTTAATTCGACTCCTATGGGTACTTTTTGCCCTGCTGTTCTGCATTGGCGTATTGGTCTACGTGGTCCTATGGGCCACGCTCCCAATAGGGGAAGGGTTTTATGAAACATCCACTCCGGAGGTATCAGCCCCTGCCATGCAAACCACCTCAGCGCCTCAGCCAACAACCCCTAAAAAACCTGCGGTCGACTTAGAAAAATACATAGGGGAAAACCTCATCAGCAAAATAGGCATTGCTGTACTCGTCATTGGTGTAGGCATAGGCGCCAAATACTCCATAGACAATGATCTGATTAGTCCGGTTGTACGCATTATTCTGGGCTATACTATAGGAGCAGCCCTGTTGGTATTAAGCCAAAGGCTAAAGCAGAAATATGAGAATTTTAGTGCCGTTCTCGTCAGTGGGGCCATGGCCATCTTCTATTTTATGACCTTTGCCGCCTACTCTTTTTATGACATGTTTTCTCCCATCACCGCCTTTGCGTTGATGGTACTTGTAACCGTTGCTGCGGTAGGGGCGGCCCTTAATTACAACAAACAGTTTATAGCTCATATTGGGCTGGTAGGTGCTTATTGTATCCCATTTTTATTGAGTGAAGGGAAAGGGCAGGTACTGGTGCTTTTTAGCTATATGACCATCATCAATGTGGGCATTTTAGTAGTGTCGTTTAAAAAATACTGGAAGCCGCTGTACCTGGTCGCTTTCTTTGTCACCTGGCTCATTGTCCTTAGCTGGTATGAGACCAGCTATGAGGCCCCTGAGCATTTCAGCATACTGTTAGGCTTTGGCTTTATCTTTTTTGTCCTCTTCTATCTCACTTTTCTAGGTTATAAACTCATAAAAAAAGAACCCTATGAGGCGCTCGACATTGTCCTGGTACTGGCTAATTCCTTTGTGTTCTACGGCCTGGGCTATAGCCTCATAAAAGATATGCCGGAATGGGAAGCCTATCTTGGATTATATACTCTTTTCCATGCCCTGGTGCACGGGGTGGTAGGCTTTGTGATCTATAAACAAAAGGGGGTAGATAAGCCTATTTTCTATCTTGTTTCAGGGATGTTCCTCGTCTTTGTTACGCTTACTATTCCTGTGCAATTAGACGGGAATTGGGTAACGCTATTATGGCTCGGGGAAGCGGCCTTGCTGTTCTGGATAGGGAGAACCAAACAGGTGCCCATTTATGAAAAAATTGCCTATCCTGTGCTCGCGCTTGCCTTTGTCAGCATCCTCCAGGATTGGAACGAGGCCTATTATGATGTGTACCTTTTGGAGGAAGTAGTTCGCTTCCCATCGCTTCTTAATGTTACTTTTTTAAGCTCACTCCTCTTTTGCGGGGTCCTGGGTGGTATCAATTACCTGCACTATAACAAAAAGTACCCCGTTGCCTTTGCGCATGATAAAACTGCAGCTACCGCAGTATCGGCAGGCCTTTCGGGCATGCTGTTGCTTGTACTTTATTTTACTTTCGCCCATGAAATTTCTTATTACTGGGAAGGCCTGTTTCAGGATTCTGCTACGGAGATCAGCCCGGGTTCATATGGCAAAGAGTATAACTACGACTTCCTTAAATTTAAAATCCAGTGGGGGATGATGTATTTTATAGGTTATATCACCCTGCTAATTTTGGTCAATGATCGTAAGTTAAAAAGCAGGGTCCTGGGGATCCTCAGCCTTTGTTTGGCGGGCATGGGACTCGTCTACTTTTTAACCGCAGGGTTGTATGAACTCAGTGAGCTGCGAGATAGCTATTTGTCCGAAAGTTTTACCGGTGGCTGGTTCTATATAGGTATCCGTTATCTGGTCTATGCCTTTGTAGCCTCCCTGTTTGTGGTGGTATCCCGACACCTAAAGCAACATTATACAAAAGTGCAGTATGCCATCCCTTTGGATCTGATTCTTAGTGTAGTTATTCTATGGACAGCCAGCAGTGAACTCATCCATTGGTTAGATCTATCGGGGGCACAGGATTCTTATAAGCTGGGGCTTACTATTTTCTGGGGTGTCTATGCCCTGGGCCTTAGCGCATTTGGGATCTGGAAGGGCAAAAAACACCTTAGGATCGCGGCTATTGTCCTGTTTGGTATCACACTTTTAAAACTGTTCTTCTACGATCTGGTAGACCTGTCCACACTGTCAAAAACGGTGGTCTTTGTCTCCCTGGGGATCTTGTTGTTGCTAATTTCCTTTTTGTACAACAAGTTTAAATCACATATATCATCCCGTTAGCCCCAATTGTCCCGATAGCCATCGGGACGCGTTGGGACGGAACTATAGGAACTCCCAGGCTCTGCTGAGCTACGGAGACCTAAGGCCCTCATTATCCACATTTAGACGAACCACAGTCCGTACAGGTTAGGCAACCTTCCTGGTAGATCAAATTGGTAGATTTGCAATTGCTGCATTTCTGACCTTTGGCGGCAACACCATCTGCCACATATCTTTTTAACGCACGTACAACTCCATTTTTCCAGGTGTTGATCTGTTCGCTATCCAGGTGAAGACTGTTGATCAGATCCACTATTTTATCAATCGGCATACCATGGCGGAGTGTACTTGATATCAGTTTTGCATAGTTCCAATATTCGGGATCGAATTTATGGGAAAGACCTTCAATGGTGGTCTTGTATCCCCGGGTGTTTTTGTATTGAAAATCATAGCGCGAGTAACCGTCTGCGTCTCTGTTCTTGATTATCACTCCCTCATCTACCCAGCGTGGTATCAAAATACCGTCATCGTCAGCCAGACCGGTAAAGATCTCGTAGGGTTTACTGCCTATACGCCCAATAAAGGCGATCCACTTTTCCTTGTTGTTCTGAAAACGCACCACGTCTGCTTCAAGGATCTGTGGTCGTTTGGTAGGAAATGAGGTTAAGGTATCTTGTTTTTCCTCTTTGTTATCTTCATTTGAGATCAGCACGCCAGAACGGGAGCCATCCCTGTATACGGTAACCCCTTTGCATCCAACTTTCCAGGCTTCCAAATACAATTTCCCCACCAGTTCTTCTGTAGCATCGTTGGGGAGGTTTATCGTAACGCTGATGGAATGATCTACCCACTTTTGAACTGCCCCTTGCAATCGTACCTTGCTCAGCCAATCTACATCGTTGGACGTAGCCTTGTAATAAGGAGATTTTTTTACAATAGCATTTATCTCATCCTGGGTGTAATTTTTATCGGTATCATAGCCTTTGATATTCATCCAGGCCTTAAACTGATGATGAAACACCAGGTATTCTTCCCAGGAGTCGCCCACCTCATCTACAAAGTCTACGCGGGCTTCCTTATCGTTAGGGTTTACCTTCCGTCTGCGTTTATATACCGGTAGAAATACGGGTTCAATGCCAGAAGAGGTCTGGGTCATTAAACTTGTGGTCCCTGTGGGTGCAATGGTCAACAGGGCAATATTTCGTCTGCCATATTCCAGCATTTCATAATACAGCTTTTCATCGGCTTCCTTTAAACGGAGAATAAACGGATTTTCCTTCTCCCGTTCTGCGTCGAATATTTCGAACGCACCTCTGTCGCGTGCCGTATGCACGGATGCCCTGTAAGCCTCAATGGCCAGGGTCTTATGCACCTCAATGGAAAAACTGTTTGCTTTTTCACTGCCGTAACGCATTCCTAATGCTGCCAGCATATCGCCTTCGGCCGTGATGCCAATGCCAGTACGGCGGCCTTCCTGTGCTTTTTTCTTTATGTTCTGCCAAAGATTGTATTCCACCATTTTGGTGTCCTCCAATTCCGGGTCGTCTGCAATTTTCTTTAGGATGCCGTCCACTTTTTCGAGCTCCAGATCTATGATATCGTCCATAATACGCTGCGCTACCGCTACGTGTTTTTTAAAGAGCGGAAAATTAAAGGCAGCTTTATCTGTAAAAGGCGCATCTACATAAGACAAAAGATTGATGGCCAGCAAGCGGCAAGAATCATAGGGGCAAAGAGGGATCTCGCCACAAGGATTCGTTGAGACCGTTTTATAGCCCAGGTCTGCATAGCAGTCTGGTACCGATTCATTAATAATGGTGTCCCAGAACAAAATTCCGGGTTCTGCCGATTTCCAGGCATTATGGACAATTTTGCCCCATAGTTCAGACGCTTTTATTTCCTTCTTAAATTTTGGATCAGCACTATGGATCGGAAATTTTTGGGTGTAGGTGCCATCATTTTCAACTGCTTTCATAAAAGCATCGTCCATACGAACGGAAACATTGGCGCCCGTTACTTTACCCTGTTCCATTTTGGCATCTATAAAATTCTCAGCATCGGGATGGTTGATAGATACGGATAACATTAAGGCTCCCCTTCTTCCATCTTGTGCCACTTCACGCGTAGAATTTGAATACCGTTCCATAAAAGGCACCAATCCCGTTGAGGTAAGGGCCGAATTTTTTACCGGCGAACCCTTGGGACGAATATGAGACAAGTCGTGCCCCACACCTCCCCTGCGTTTCATCAATTGCACCTGTTCCTGGTCTATCTTCAGGATACCGCCGTAGGAATCAGATTTTCCATCCGTTCCTATCACAAAGCAATTGGAAAGCGAGGCAATTTGAAACGGGTTGCCAATACCGGCCATTGGGCTACCCTGAGGGACAATGTATTTGAAGTTCTTTATGAGATCGAAAACTTCCTCTTCCTTCATCGGATTTGGATACTTGACCTCGATCCTGGCAATTTCGCGAGCGATCCTGCGGTGCATATCATCTGGCGTACGTTCATAGATGTTTCCGTCAGAATCTTTCAGGGCATATTTGTTTACCCATACACGGGCGGCCAGGTCATCGCCTTTAAAATAGATCAGCGAAGCTTCAAAAGCTTCATCCTGGGTGTATGTTGTAGTGAGATTTGAGGAAGTAGTTGTTTGCATTTATAGAAGAATATGATTTATTAGGTTGTAATTCCGCTCTAAAATTAGACAAAAAGAAAAGAACTATTTTATGATAAAAATCATAAAGTGTACAAAGAATAAGGCTAAAACCACTGATTATCAGTTATTTATCAATTTATCAACATAATAAAGTTGACAAAAAAATACAAGTTCTATAAAATGGATAGGATGCACGTCCACAGGGGGCAGAGCGGACGGCATGTCTTTTCGTGCCACAAAATTTGTATCCATTAAAACGGCTCCTGAACTGCCATAATTTCTTTTAGATTTTAAGCCGTAAAGTGACCTTTTCAAAATTATGGTGTCCTAAGTATGTGAATCATTACTTATTCTTTTTAAAACATACAATCGTGAACTTGCCTTTTATATTTGGCACCTTGTCTGCAAGTACCTGTGTCCCCTTACAAGTACTATGCAGATCTCGGGAAAACCTACTAAATGCTTATAGTGAAAACGATTAAAGAATTTGATGAATGTTAATGTAGTTGGTTGGGTTGATTTGGGTCTCTGTGGGAACATAAAAATTTCCGAAGGGGGCCCTTATCTCAATGTTTCATTAAATTGCTGTCGTTTACCAAATAACTGATTCAAACCATAGTAGAAGGTGACCATACTCAAAAAACTGTTTCTTGTATTAATCGGTGATCGATATAAGTCTGATCTGACAGATGAAAATCCGTATCGCGAACTTAATGATGAGGAATTGGTTAAAACGATCATTGAGACTAAAAACACCCTTTTATTCGGTATTATTTATGACAGGTATGCAAATAAGGTCTATACTAAATGTGCAGGTTTTTCAAGGTCTGATGATGAAGCGGCAGATCTCACACAGGATGTTTTTCTTATGATATTCGTTAAAATGGGAAGTTTTAAAGGCGACTCTAAATTTTCGAGTTGGGTGTACGCCTTAACCTATAATTTTTGTGTCAACTATGTGAACAGGAACAAGGAGCGCAAAATGAGTGAGAAATCAGAAAATCTGGATGCTACCGATGCTAGTTTGTCCATTAGAGTAGAGGACAGAAGCTTATTCCATATGCGATCTGACAAACTTAAAAAAGTATTGGAACAAATAGCCCCGGAAGATAAAGCCATCCTGCTCCTGAAATATCAGGATGATGTTCCTATAAAAGAACTTTGTGCCATTCTGAATATTGGTGAAAGTGCTGTAAAAATGCGCCTTAAAAGGGCCAAGGCAAGACTAATAGAAACCTATAATGCAACCCCATAATGGCAGATAACAAACAAAATCCGTTTAAAGATCTGGGCAAACTGATAAAGGAGGCTCCCCCTAACCTCAAAACAAAGGTGATGAACGATGTTGCCACGGCCAAGCTTCTTATGGACCTGGCCTCCCTGTTTACCCTTAACGTTAAAGAGGTGCTTTCTGGAATGTTTAAGACCCGTCGTAAAAACTAACAAACTAACTATCTAATCTCACTAAAATTATGGAAACAATTGGAAGCTTAGCATCAGAATCCCTAAAATCTATCCTTCAGGATATCGTCTCTGCACTCCCCGGAATCATAGGCGCCATCATTGTTTTACTCCTGGCGTGGATCATCATTAAGATCACCTCTTTTATTTTGAGAAAGATCTTGCGAATAGCCCGGATAGATACCGTATCCGAAAAGATAAACGATGCCAAATTATTTGGTGAGAAAAGCAATGTAAAAGTAGATGTATCCAAGATATTAATAGGCTTTGTAAAAGGGATCTTATGGATCACCTTTATCATAGTAGCCGCCGAAATTATGGGCCTAACGGTTATTTCAACCGAGATCTCAAATCTGTTGCGTTATTTACCTGTGCTACTTAGTGCCATCGTTATTTTTATGATAGGGATGTTTGCCGCCAAATTGATCCGGAAAGCACTGATCGGGATTTTCGATTCCATGGGCATGAGCGGGTCAAAGATAGTTAGTGGCATTGTGTACTATATGATCATCATTTTTGTATTGGTAACCGCGCTAAACCAGGCCGGGATAGATACGGAGATCATCACCGGCAATATTACAATGATCATAGGGGCCTTTCTCCTGGCGTTTGCCATTGGTTTAGGCCTTGGATCAAGGGAAGTGGTGGCAGACCTGCTCACCACCTTCTACGCCCGTAAAACATATGCCGTGGGAGATTCTATCAAAACAAAGAAAATAGAAGGTACTATTGAGGCTATAGACGGGATCTCGGTAACAGTTAAAACCAAAACCGCCAGGATAGTGATCCCCATAAAGGATCTGGTTCAAAACAAAGTAGAATTAAAATAGAAAGGAATAGCGAGCGGCTGGCCCGGACCATGACCCTCGTTAGGATCAACTATAATCAACAATTTGTGTAATTAATAATAGAAATTAAAATGGGAAAATTTGAAATTAAAAAAACAAAATCGGGTCTGTGTAAGTTCGATCTGAAAGCATCGAACGGACAGGTGATCTTAAGCAGCCAATCTTACAAATCCATGTCGGGTTGCAAGAAAGGCATCAGCTCGGTAGAAAGAAATGCCAAAGATGATAAAAGGTATGACCGTAAAACAGCCAAAGATGGCAGCCCTTATTTCACGTTAAAGGCAACCAACGGACAGATCATTGGCACCAGTGAGATGTATAGCAACACCGCCGGAATGGAAAATGGGATCGCTTCAGTAAAGAAAAATGCTATTGGTGCGCCCATTGAGGATAACTCTTAGAAATTAACAACAATTCAAAATAACTATTAAAACAAAAACGATGAAAAAATTAATACTGTTAGCTCTTTTTGTGATGGGAGGTGTGTTCACCTACGCCCAGACAGCAGCTGAATTAAAAGCCACACAGGCACTAAAAAAGGACTCTATAAACGCCATTCAGGGGCGGGTAGATGCCATTCAAGGTCAGATTAATGCCCTCCCGGGATGGAAAAAAGGTGCCTTTGGGACTATTGGGGTAAACCTGTCTAGCTTCAACAACTGGTATTCTCAGGGTTTTCCGAATAACTCGGCCGGGAATATCGGTATTTCGGTTAATGCTTTTGCCAATTTAAAGGAAGATAAGTTCTTCTGGCGAAATGCTGCCACCGTAAATTTAAACTGGGTAAAAATTGATGATAAGGACGATCCTACAGATGATGATAGTTTCAGGGAAGCCACCGATGTCTTTAATATTACCTCCCTGTACGGTAGAAAAGTAAGCGAGAAGTTTGCCATCTCTACCCTGGGGGAATACAGAACAACTATCCTGAACAATTTTAACGATCCCGGATATCTCGATATTGGGGTTGGGGGTACCTGGACACCTTGTGATGATCTGGTAGTGGTGATACACCCATTGAACTACAACTTTGTTTTTAGCAAGGAAGACAACATTTTCAATTCTTCCCTGGGAGCCAAGATTGTGGCAGATTACACCAGAAGCATGGGGGCCATTAATTTTAAGAGCAACCTGTCGTTATTTCAAAGTTATGAAAGCGGGGATCTCAGCAACTGGACGTGGACCAATTCATTTTCCTATACATTGTGGAAGATGATAGGGGTTGGATTCGATTTTGGATTGCGGAACAACAAGCAGGAAGCTTTGAACTATTCCGTCAATACCTTGGGAAATACCACAGATACTTTTGATACGGTAGAACAATGAACTTCAGACCTATTGGACATTAGGCTTGAGTTATGCGTTCTAACAAAACCAGAACAACTAAGAATTTTATTTATTAACTATATTTTTATTAATCATTTAAACTATTAGAACTAATGCTAAAAGATTTTAAAAATTTTATTATGACCGGCAATGTTATTGAATTTGCCGTCGCAGTTATTTTGGCCGGAGCCGTTGGGCTTGTGGTAAACGGATTTGTAAACGACATCATCATGCCCATTGTAGGGGAATTTGCCGGTGGTACAGATTTTGCAAGTTTAAAGTACGTGTTAACCGAAGCTTCGGGCGTTGCAGGGGAAGCAGGGGCAGTTGCCGAAAATGCCATTCGTTATGGGGCATGGATCAATACCATCGTGAACCTTCTTATTGTAGGTTTTGTGTTGTTTATGATCGTAAAGGCATACAACAAATCAAAAACACCACCACCACCTCCGGCACCATCAGGACCTTCACAAGAAGATCTTCTGGCTGATATACGAGACCTTTTGAAGAAGAAGTAGATCTCTGACATAAAAGGAATAATTAGGAAACCCCCTGCACTTTAGAGTGCAGGGGGTTATTTGTTGTGAAAATCTTAGAGATCTTATCTTACTAAAATGTCATATCGAGTGCCTGCATGCCTACGGCATGTAAATCTCCCGATAGCTATCGGGGAAGAAGGTTTTATAGTAAAAATCTTATATCACTGTTATTTGTCAGAAATACTATCTACGATTGAGACGACTAAAACTATTGCTATCATTCCCATTATTGCTGTTAAAAATAAAGTCATATCACCTGATTTTAAATGTTACTGCAAAGTTGAGGCTACAATATATTGCAATCTATGACTTATCTCATAGTTCGGTGAAATGGGGTTATCATCTCGTGTTAATTTTGGGGGAATGAAGCTTGAAAAAAGGCATCTTACAGTTGGTTTTTAGGCAGCATGAACTATCAACCTGCTTGGCTACAGTTTTAACACCTCGCCATTTTTCGTTTTTTACCCAGGTTGCCTTTATCCTTTACCTTTTTAATATGATCAACTGCATTGGGTACTTTACACGATGTATTTCCGACATTGACACTTACTTTGCCGATTTTTTCTGCCACTTGAGACGCCTTTTCTGATAATTCAATGATATATCTGCCCACGGCAATTACAAAACCATTCATGGTATAACGCACTCTGTTTGGAGCGCTATGGATATTTTTTTTAACCCTATCTAAAAGTTGAGCATACATTGGCAGGTCTAGTTTGTCATCTTGAGTAATAGCCGCATAATTAGAAAGTGTAGACCATCCTGCCGTGGCAATAAGTTCATTGCCCGATTCTATCCATTGAAGTCCCAGGGTGTAGCCATGCTTACTTTCCGCGGCAACCCAGGCAACCGTGTATTCACTAATAGCCTGATTGGGCGATTCTTCAACCCATTTTTGAAGATCACTTTTTGAAATTTTATTCTCGTCCGCAATGAGTCCGGCGAGATACATAGCATCATAATTTCCGGTGGCATACAATGCAAGAGATAGCTCGTGATCTTTCTTTACTTTCTTAACGATCTTTTTCATATCCTGAACCCTAACACCATATAATGGCTCGCTAACACCGTGATTCAGATAGATCTTCTTTATGGTTTCATCACCATAATTCTCTAATTCAATTATTATTTCTTGTAAGGTGAACATAATAGAAAGAAATTAATCATAATTCAGTGGTATTCCCCTCCCTGGAGGAGGCCAGGGGTGGGATTAATATTATCGATCTCTCTTTTTAATTCCTTTAGCACTATAACAAGGTTGTTTTTTACATCCAGGTCACTAAACCGCACTAAGCGCACCCCTAAAGACTCCAATCGTTCTTGCCTGCGTCTGTCCTTCTCTGGTTGCCCTGCCGCAAAGTGGACAGAACCGTCTACTTCTATGGCCAGTTTTAGATCTTTGCAATAGAAATCTACGATATATTTATCAATCGGTATCTGTCTGCTGAACCGAACCCCCAGTTTTTTGTTTTTGATCTCACGCCAAAGAGCAATCTCGCCATAGGTCATTTTATTGCGGAGCTTTTTGGCAAAGGCAATCAGATAGGGATGGTATGGGATGATCTTTCTCATGGCTTTACCCACCCCTTTTTCCCCGTCCCGGGAGGGGAGAGATTTAGGCTTTGTATAAAGAACATTTTCAATCATTGATCCTTTATTCCTGTTCTTTTTGTTCCTTGTAAATCCCCTAAAATACGTTTCAATGCGCAACGGAATTTCAGCTTCACATTTTTCGGAAAAACTATATCATAATTCATGGGTATTCTCCTCCTGGTCCCAATAGCTATCGGGAGGGCCAGGTGTGGGCCGTCGGGGCTTAAAAGCACCTTTCTTTTGGGGATAAGGGTGGTGTGGCTTTGAAAAATAGCACGAGTATGATGCCTGCATACCTGCGGCATGTAAATCTGCTGATGGGCAGGCTCCCGCTAACAGCTGTCTACTCTGTAGCGTAGGACGTTGGCAGTAGTGCGGAATAACTTTTCCCCTCTACGCCTTCTGCATAAGACCATAAACCCGTATCATCTGGTAATACCATTCCGGGGGTAACGGAAGCAGAAGGGACCCATTTTGTTTTTTCAAGGATAATTTCCCCTTCTATTTTTAAAATAATGCTTTCCAGACCATCATTTGCCAGGGTAGAATCATTTAGCCTTACGAATAATCCTAAATTATCTGTTTCTGCCGTTTTAAAACTAGAGGTCCAGGGTAAAAATACCTGATATTCATTCCCATACCCCCCGCCTTGTATTCTGGTAGATAATCCTTGTCCATTCACCTCCCATGTAATGTTGGATGTCTCTATATCTTCTTTGCCACAACTAATGATCAAAAGAAAAAGTAACAATGCAATTTTTTTCATAAATGTTCTATTAATAAAAAGAGTATATATATGAAACGAAATTCCTTCCAAAATATGACAATTCTCCTGCTCAATTACGTCGATTAAGTATTATCATTATGTAAAATATACTCGTAACTATCTGATTGTCAATATATATACGTAAAGTAGCGCACGCAACCAAAATTGAAGAACAAATGTTAAAATCGCTGATTTTTTGAGGATATTGTTAATAGAAACCCCGAAAAAAGATCCCCTGTTTGCGGCCTTTTTATACTGTGTAGATAATTTTGTTAACTCACAATTGGCATTAAGGCGAACTATTAGTTGTAAGAATTCATATCCATAAAATACATGAGAATGTCCGTAGAAAAATCTCTTAGATGATTCCGGTTTATAACAATTGATTAACTTCAATCTGAGAAAAGATGTATTCCATTCTCTCGTTACCTGAAACTCATCATATAAAAAGCACTGCATGCAAAAACCAATTACGCTCATTCTCATAGTCTTGCTAGCCTGCATCCTACCCCGTCAATTAGCTGCCCAAGAACTCCCCTTAAGGCATTTTACTACCGAAAATGAAATAAATCCCCTGCCAGGACCTGCAGTTACATCAGTCTTTCAAGACAGTGACGGATTTATTTGGTTTGCAGTGTACGGAACCGGCTTAGTACGTTACGATGGCCAGAAAATGGAAGTCTTTACACATGAAGACGGCCTCTCTCCCTATATTTTTAGTATTACTCAGGATATAACCGGCAGGCTTTGGCTCGGGGAACAGGAGGGAATTAGTGTCTCCGGTTTACCCCTGCAAGACTACAAGGCAGGAGAAAGAATTTCATTTGTTACTGAACTGGATGGCCTGTCATTAACTGGCACTAAGATTGGCAGCCGCAATCAACTACTTGCAGACAGTAAAGGTAATATCTGGAGTAGTGATATGAAACATATACTGCGATTTAACTATGATGAAAACCGAGCTTTAATCGTCGATTCTCTGACAGTTCCAGATCATCCTCAGATCAGTAATTATTTGTACAGTTTTGTAGAAAAAAGGAATGGAGACATTTCGGCCATGTCACTTGGCGAATATCTGGTCACTATTTCGGCAACTGATCTCTCAATCAACACAACCCATATTCCGTTCCAGAGTGGTATAGTAGCCAATCATAAGTATGCTATTGATCTTATGGAGGCATCAGATAGGTCTCTTTGGGCTGTTTCCAATAATGGACTGGTCTGGTCTTATGGAGAAGATGGAACAAGAACCCTGCACAAGGAGGTCTCAACGGCAGGTATGAGGCAAATTATGCAGACCAAAGAAGGTTCAATGCTGGCCGGTACACTGGGCAATGGTCTTTTGGAATGGAAGAATGAGGTGCCTCTTAAACCAAGGCGTTATACCTTGCAACATGGCATGCTAAGTACCGCCATATGGGATTTTATTCAAGATAATGAGGGGAGTATATGGCTGGCCACGAACGCCGGATTGTCTCGCATGCGCAATGATTACAATGCTTTTGGTCATTACACGGCTAATTCTGTGGAAGGTGCGCCAAATATGCTTGCAGAATCTGCCGTCAATGGCGTTTGTTCAGACATTCGGTTACATATTCCGGGGGGAGAAGAGGGAGAGCGGTTTATTGCTGCAGCCACTTCCACCGGGCTGTCCATAATACGCAATGACGGTACCCGGGAGATCTTGGAACAAAAAGATGGTTTGCTAAACGCCATCTTAAATGTGTATCAGGATGGAAAGGATCGTATATGGGTAACCTCAAGAAATGGTATCAATTGTATCAGCGAAGTAAAGGCCCTGGCCACCATGCCCGGATTTGAAACACCTCGCCAAATAGATCTCTGGGGTAAACCACACTATATAACTTCTATTCCCCTGGGACATTTTTCCTCTTTAACGAGTTTGTTCTTCCCCACGAGCGATACTGACCCCACACTTTTAGAGACCAATTGGTTTATGGGCGGAGGAATGGTCCTTGCCTTAATTGGGGATCAATGGATGCTATTTTTCAAGGGGTCGGGCTTAAGTGCAACTGGCCTTCGCTCTATCGCCCTTGATGATCAAAACATAATGTATCTGGGTGATGGCGGTACGGGCTTATGGAAAAGCAATTCGTCCTTCAATGTTTCCAGGCTATTAAATTTAGGATCGGAGGAATCTAAAAATAAGAGATATAAGGGGTATCTGAATGTCACCGAGGAGGTTTTTAGCAGGCAGCCCATTACTATTAAAGGTGATACTATTGGGGAGGTCACCGGTTTGATCTACCTCGACTCCATTCTTTGGGCCAGCACCAACTATGGCGTTAACGGCATAAATATGAATGATTGGACCACCAAGCATTTAATAAATGAAGAGGATGGCCTTTTTAGCAATGCCGCTGCGGGTATCATTTTAAACCGGGACTCTACGCGTATCTGGGCATCTACCCGTGATGGGTATCATGCCATTGATCCGGGACGGGTACATTGACCCATTCCGTAAAACAAGAAGATGGATTGGTAAGCAGCAGGTCCTGGGGTCATCCCGGGGCCCATATGAATAGTGATGGGGTGATGTATATGGCCACTGTAAAGGGCCTTTCTGTCTACGACCCTGCCTTAGACCAGCGAGATACCGTACCCCCCACTGTACAATGGAGAAACTTTGATTTTGTGGAAGACAATAGTGGCAACAATGAACTTCTTATTGAATATGCCGCTCTGAGTTTTACCTATGAACAAGGCATACGCTACAAAACCAAATTGGTTGGTTATGACGATGATTGGTCTGAAGAAAAGAGTGAAACCAGTCTGAGGTATACAAACTTACCGGCTGTCCTCACCTCAAAAGAGTACTCCTTTGAAGTGCTTGCAGGTGATGAAAAGGGGAATTGGATGCAAGATCCAAAAAAGTATGCGTTTGCAGTTAGCCCTGCCTGGTATCTGCATTGGTTGGCCGTGCTTCTGTATACACTTGTTCTTTTTGCGCTTGTCTACGGATACACCAGATGGAGAGAGCGGGCATTGAAAGCACGTCAAAAACTGCTGGAAAAAACAGTGGATGAAAGGACCGCTGAAGTCGTAAAACAAAAAGATGTTATCTTAAAAGAGAAAGAGCGATCGGAAGAATTACTGCTGAATATTCTTCCGGCAGAGGTAGCGGAAGAACTAAAATTAAATGGTGAATCTCCCGCCCGTACCTTTGATCAGGTCACGGTGCTTTTTACGGATATTAAGGAATTTACTGTGATCTCCAGCAACTCAGCGCCACGGAGCTGGTTGCAGAGATCAATGTTTGTTTTCAGGCCTTTGATGAAATTACAAGTCAATTTAAGATCGAAAAAATTAAGACCATTGGTGACGCCTATTTAGCAGCAGGTGGCTTACACTTACCACGAAAAACAGAACCAAAAAATGTAGTACTCGCCGCACTGGCCATGCAAAAATTTGTACAAGAGCGGCATATAGTAAATAAAAAACGCGGGGTCGTAGGTTTTGAAATGCGATGCGGGATCCACACGGGTCCTGTGGTTGCGGGTATTGTAGGGATAAAGAAGTTTCAGTATGACATCTGGGGAGACACCGTTAATACCGCCTCCAGAATAGAAAGTAATGGGGAAGTAGGCAAAGTGAACATTTCTCAGCTTACCTATGAGTTAATTAAGGATGACAAGGAATTTACCTTTGAAAAAAGAGGGAAGTTTCAGGTTAAAGGCAAAGGAGAAATTGCAATGTATTTT
>CAWAEX010000014.1:0-8175 GCA_963781045.1 uncultured Flavobacteriaceae bacterium
ACTCCCAAAATTACTCTTATGTACAATTATTTGAAGCGTCCTAAGTTCTAATTTTCGAAACGCATACTCCGAAATGTATTGCACCCCCTGGGTCATAAATCCCTTACCTTCAAAGTTATGATCCATACAATAGGCCAGCTCACCTTGCTTTGTCATCCAATTGATCTCTTTTAAGATCAAAAGGCCCATTGTTTTATTCGTAACTGGCTCCTTAAGTAAGAAAGTATACTCTTCTTTGGCCTGTTGTTCCTTCCGTTTTTTTAGAATGTATTTTTTTGAATCTTCAACAGTACTATTTAGTTTCAAGGTTTTAGGAAAGAATCGAAAAAATCTGGATGCGTTTGAGGTCATTAAAGTACAGAGATCATCAGCATCACTCATAGCAATCTGTCTCACTGTGATTTGTTCTTCTTTCATGAGGTTGTTATCTCTGTGATATGTACAAATTGATCTTTCGGACGTCGGTTATTTCTTCATTTGAGGTAATTTTCGCAGAGCGTTTTACCATGGCAAGGAGATGGATTATTACCTCTTCTAAGGGGAGCGCTTTGTTGGTTGTGTATATATGCAGCCCTACGGCATTGTTGTGAAGATCCATTGCATCTGCAAGTTCTACTTCTGGGTAATATCAACTCATGGAGATTAGTGATTTTGTTGGTCCAGGCGACAACTTTGGCGTCATTTTTTGACCAATGAGCACATTCTGAGGCAATCAAATAATTCCAAACGCATGTTCCAATGCGCTGGCTGGTGTATTCTTATGATGTTTTGTTCCAAAATAAGTATTGGAATACTGCACAGCCTTTTTTGTTGCCTTATACGTGGGCCAAAGCAGTCTAATATTTCCTAAACTTAACCCTATCAATTGCCAAATCTGTTTGGCATTCGCTCTTTTTATGAAATGCCACAGATCCACTATTCAGAATAAGACTTAACCGCATCTATAAATGCTTTGGCATTTTCTACGGGGACGTTTGGTAAAATACCATGGCCCAAATTTACAATGTATCTGTCCTTCCCAAAATCGCTATCATTTTTGCAACCATTTTCTTTATATCTGAGGGAGGGGAGAACAGGCGTGTAGGATCAAAATTGCCCTGCAACGTTATGTTCCCTCCACTGAGGTAACGTGCATTTTGTGCAGAGCAGGTCCAACGGACGCCCAGGGCGGCCGCGCCAGATTGAGACATGGTCTTAAGGGCAAACCAGCATCCTTTCCCAAATACAATTACCGGGGCTTCGTCTTTTAGTGCATCAACGATCTGTTGAATATAAGGCCAGGAGAATTCATTATAATCTTCCGGGGATAACATACCTCCCCAGGAATCGAACACTTCAACTGCGTTCACACCGGCTGCTACTTTGGCTTTCAGATAGGCAATGGTAGTATCCGGTGATCTTTTGAAGCAGTCCATGAGCTACCAAAGGCTGGGTAAAGCAGAATTCTTTAGCCTTGTCAAAGTTTTTGCTGCCTTGTCCCTGTACGCAGTAACATAGTATGGTCCATGGAGACCCGGCAAAACCAATAAGTGGCACCTCATCTTGCAATTTTTCCTTGGTCATTTTGATGGCATCCATTACATAGCCAGAACTTTACTTACATCCGGTACTATAACTCGGTCCAGATCTTTTTGAGATCGGATGGGGTGGGGTAGATAGGGGCCAAAGTCTGGTTTCATCTCTACCTCAATTTCCATAGCCTGGGGAATTACGAGGATATCACTGAATAAAATAGCGGCATCCATCCCAAATCTCCTGATAGGCTGTACGGTTATCTCTGAGGCCAGTTCCGGGGTTTGGCATCGTGTAAAGAAATCGTACTTCTTTTTGAGTTCCATAAATTCCGGCAGATACCTGCCAGCTTGCCGCATCATCCAAACGGGAGGCCTTTCTACGGTCTCACCTTTTAATGCCTTTAAGAATAGATCGTTCTTTATTGCCATGTTTATTGTTTTAATAAAGTAGGTAGGATTTTAATAAGCATTTCTATCACACTATCCACTGTAGGTTTTTCAGCAATATATACATGTTCACTGTATTTCCTTGCTTCCCTGGCGGTCGTTTCTCCAATGCAACATACAGGAGTATTTCCAATGACATTTTCCCGGGTAAAACTCTCAACACCACTTGGACTGTAAAATAATATCCCTTGAAACTTCTTATTATGTCGCTGAGGTACAAGGCTGGTCTGGTATACTTCTATTTCTTTAAAAAGTATGTTCTCTTTGCTGAAAATCATTCTCAGATCGGGTCTGTTTCGATTTCCTGTAAAGATCAAAAAATGTTCTTTTTTATACCGTTTTGCAATAAAATTGGCCAATTCTACAGCATTTTCAGCCATTTTGATCACTTTTAGTCCATTTTCTTCTAAAAATGATTCTGTTTTTTGCCCAACACAAAAACAACTAATTTCCGACAAACTGAGCGATGGCTTATCAGTCAAATACCGCAGAAAGCTTTTCACCCCATTCCTGGAGGTAAAAATGAAATGCCTAAATCCTTTTGGAAGCTCAAAATCTATAAGATCAATAGCAATAGCATTGTATTCTTCTACACCTATATGTGCATCTTGTAGCGTCCTTTTTTGGTCCTCGCTTAATAACCTGGTGGAGAGGACGGTGCTCATTTTTGTAGTTGTGCTTTAATGGTTGTCATAAGTTCTTTGCCACCCTGTTCCAATATTTCCTGAGCACAAGCTTTGCCAAATCCATCTAGCGCTTGTATACTCACTTCTTTGTGGATCTCAAATTTTACCTGCCCGTCCAGGGAGAGAAGGATCCCTCTGAAATGAAGTTTATCTTCTTTAAATATAGCTAAGGCCCCAATGGGAGCTGTGCAACCACCTTCCAGGGTACGCAGAAAGTCGCGTTCCACCTTAGTGCACCTTTCAGTATCTGCATTATTCAATGCAGCGAGCGATTTTTTACAACCCTCATTTTTATCGAGGGTTAAAACCATCATGGCGCCTTGTGCAGGTGCCGGGATCATCCATTCCAATGTTGTATGTTTTTCCGGAAGAATACCAATTCGTTCTAATCCGGCTGCAGCAAAGATGGCCGCATTCCATGGATTAGTTCTTAATTTTTCTAAACGGGTGTTTACATTACCACGCAGATCTGTGGTCTCATGAAGGGGATATCTATGCAACCATTGTGCTTTCCTGCGCAGGCTTCCTGTAGCAACAAGACCTTCCTCATTTAGAAAATTGAGGCCCTTATGTACTAAAATATCTCTGGGATTCCCTCTTTCCAGAACAGCCGCTTGAACAATCCCTTTGGGAAGCAGGGTAGGCACATCTTTCATAGAATGTACGGCCAGGTCTATTTCTCCTTTTAGCAGGGCTACATCTAGTGTTTTGGTAAAAATACCGGTAATACCTAATTCGTAGAGAGGTTTATCTAACAGCAGATCACCGGTAGCTTTTACTGGGACCAGTTGACAAGTATGCCCCAATTCTTCCAGCTTATTTTTTACGGTTGTGGCTTGCCATAAGGCCAATTCACTATCGCGTGTCCCTATCCGGATGGGGGTGCTCATAGTTTATCAACTTCTAATTGAAAAACCCGTTGAATAAGTTCCAAACTATCTTCGGCGTCTACCTCTGTATCTTTTAGGTGATTGGCGAACTGTTTAGTGATTTTTTGTATGATCCTATCGGAGATGATATCTGCCTGTTCCGAATTAAAGTCGGATAGTTTTTTAGATTGAAAGTTGATCTCCTCATCTTTCATGGTATTTAATTTCTTTTTTAAGGCTTTGATGACCGGGGCAAATTTTCTTGTTTCTAGCCATTGAATAAAATCTTTCCGTACCTCATCAATGATCTTTTCTGCCAGTGGAATATCCTGTTTTCTTCGTTCCAGGGTCTCATCTGTGCGTTGAGAAAGATGATCTAAATGAACCAGTGTAACTCCGGAGACTTCCGTTACATTATCTGCTACATTCTTGGGGATGGACAGATCCAGAATAAGTAATGGTTTTTTAAGATGCAGGAGTGCTTTTGATATGGTAGGAGATTGTGCCCCTGTTGCTACAACAAGTACATCTGCCTGTCTGATCTCTGTTTGAAGATCCCCATAGTCTTTTACCAATAGGTTGAACTTGCCCCCAATCTTTTGTGCCTTGTCTTTGGTCCGGTTTATTAGGGTGATATGCGTGTTCTGGGTGTGTTTCAAGAGGTTTTCACAGGTGTTTCTTCCTATCTTCCCGGTTCCAAAAAGTAAAATATCTTTTTCGGAGATATTCGGCACTTCTTGTAAGATGTATTGAACTGATGCAAAGGCCACTGAAGTAGCACCACTAGAAAGTTCGGTCTCGTTCTTTATCCGTTTGCTTGCCTGAAGAATGGTATTGCAAAGACGTTCCAGAAAGGGATTGGCCAGGCCACTTTTTTTAGATCGGGCAAAGCCTTTTTTTATTTGACTGATGATCTCAAAATCGCCAAGGATCTGACTGTCGAGCCCTGTACCTACGCGAAACAGATGATCAATGGCCTCATAATTCTTGTATACATATCCAACTTCCTGAAACTCTTCAACACTTCCACGAGAATGGTCACAAAGGAGTTTTATCAATTGAAAAGGATGTTGTGCAAAACCATGAAATTCGGTGCGGTTGCATGTAGCCGTTATTAGAAGTCCGTCTATTCCAAGTACCATGGCCTGTTGAAGAATTGCCTCCTCAGCTTGTTCATCCAAACTAAATTTTCCCCGTAGAACGGCATCGGCCTTTACATAGCTCAACCCTACCGTGTAGAACGAATTATGTCTGGAGATATGATAGTTCTTCATTTAATGGTTTCTGAAGGGCAAAAATAATGGCTACCGCAGCACAAAAATAACGCTAGCGGTACTTTAAGTATCGTTATAAGTTTTTTTGATGGCAGTTTTAGTATAAAAGCTGTGAAATCCATTATTTTTGCTGGAAACACCTACATTCAAAATATATATTATTTAGAATGTTTCTAAATAAATAGGCGTAAAAATCGACTTATGAATGATAAAAATAACGCTGAAGGTTCCTTACAGGAGATCTTTGTAGAACCCGGTTTTTTGGTACTCAAATTTCAGAATGAAACCACTCAAATTCAGCAGTTTAACCGTAAGATAGATCGCTCTTTTTTACAATTCCATTTTTGTATGAAGGGAAGGGCCAAGTTTGTTTTTAATCAGGGGACCTATGCGTTAGACGTACCCGAGGAACAATCCTTATTGCTGTACAACACTCAGGTAGATCTGCCCTTAAATGCGGAAGTGCATCCTAATTCATGGATGTTATCCCTGGTGATGAGCATTCAAAAATTTCATTCTTTATTCTCACAGCAGGCAGAACATATTCCTTTTCTCAGTAAAGAGTTTGAGGACAAGAAGTATTACACCCAGGAAATCATTACCCCAACTATCGCAGTAGTGCTGAGTCAGCTAATGAACTATAACGTACACCCTACCATCATGGATCTGTATGTGAAGGGGAAGGTCTATGAACTTATAGCCCTCTATTTTAACAAGACAGATAATTCGGCATTGGAACAGTGTCCTTTTTTAGTGGACGAAGAAAATGTGAAGCGCATTAGAAAAGCAAAGGATATTATTTTACAGCGGATGACTGAACCACCCACCTTACCGGAGTTGGCAGAGGAAATAGGGTTAAGTTTAAGAAAATTGAAGGAAGGGTTTAAGCAGATCTATGGCGACTCTGTCTATAGTTTTCTATTCGATTATAAAATGGAATACGCCAGGAAAATGCTGGAATCTAATCAGTATAATGTCAATGAAGTGGGTCTTAAAGTGGGCTATAGCACTTCCAGTCATTTTATAGCAGCCTTTAAAAAGAAATACGGGACCACCCCTAAGAAATACCTAATGTCACAGGCGCAATAACACTATGATTGGAGAGTACTTACATGGTGATATCCTATTTTTAATTCTGATTCCAAATAACGATCTTTAAAGGACCACCAATATAAAGACGCCAGGTATGAACCTAAACCAAGTGACTGTCCCTACTAAGGACCTGATCAAATCTATTGGGTTCTATGAAAAATTAGGATTGAAGCTGATCATAAAAGCGATCCCAACCTATGCCAGGTTTGAATGTCCCGAGGGGGATGCTACTTTTTCCATTCACCAGGTAGATGAATTACCCCACGGGAATGGTATCATAGTCTATTTTGAATGCCAGAATCTGGACACCTATGTGGCCGAATTGGTAGAAAAAGGAATAACGTTTGACGAGTTGCCAAATGACAAAAGATGGATATGGAGAGAGGCCCGTTTAAAAGATCCGGACCAAAATCAATTGATACTTTACTACGCCGGCAATAATAGAAAGAATCCACCCTGGAGGATCGTGTAATTTGGCAAGAAGAATGGCAACTTCTGAAGCACCACAGCCTACAAGGGTCTGGCAATAATGACCCCCGTATTCTTCTTTATTTTTTTTAGGTAATCAACCAGTGGTTGTTCCGAGATCTCAACGGCTCCAGAAGAAGAGGCATGGAGGAGATGAATACGTCCATCATCAGCTCTAATGGCAAATCCGGTATGAGTAACATCCAGTCCTTCAATGGAAGTAGCAAGGGCAATGATATCACCGGAGTGGATCTGATCTTCATTAATGGCCAGCATTTCCTGAGATAAGATACACAGTGACTGCTGTTGTAATTTCTTTTCAGTTTCCTGTATGCGCTGAAAAGACTTATCATCCTTTAAATGGGGATAAAGGTCTCGGTGCCCACTCATAAAATCGAGCTTTTTGTCTATTTCTACTCCACCCAAAGAGGATGTGATATTTTGTACCAGCCCTTTTTCTTCGTTGTCTGAGATCCATTCTGTGAAGTAGTGGAGACGCGAGCCATAACCGTTTAGTTTTCCATCTCGGTAGCGTATTTTTTCAAGTGTTTTTACAAAGGAATCAAAGTTGGATTCTGGTTTTTCTTTTACCAGGCCAAAGGCCAGCACATTTTCAACATAGGTTGTACAATCTAAGCCCTCGAGAGTCACCACCAGAGTTTCCTCTTCCCCCACTTCCAGGGTTTTGGCTATATAAGGGGTACCTATAAAGGTCTTACCAATGGCCGCCAACTCCTCCCCAAAAAGCTCATTATCTATACCTTCTACTTCCTTAATTTTTTGGATCACCGCCTCTTTATTTTCCGGCGAGCATGTAATAGCTTGTGCCCATGTTGGAGCAGAGGCCAAAAAGATGAAAAAGCATAATAGTATAGATCTCACAAGAAATGAATTTAGTATTAATTATATTTTAGACAGATATAAAATTTAATCTTTCATTTGAAATTTCGTTTGAATATTCAATTCTTAATTGATCAATTTTCTCTGAAAAAAAGGAATATATTTTCTTCGAGTTCTTCTCTGCCTTTTGGCTATTTGTGAAATCTTTTCGCATATATCTTGAAATAGAAAACAGTGTTCTGGGAAACTCATATACTATCAATTTTGCATCTTGAACATTGGCACGAACCCAAAATGGTTCGCTATAAGTTTCTTCCCGTACGTATACAATATCGGAATTCATCTCTATGTTTTCACTATATTTTATCAGAGAAGACAAACTTATTGGCATTCCGATTTCAACTGAAATATGATTAGCGGTAAATGTTTTGATACTCCCATCCGGGAAAGAAAAATGGATTGGTGTTTTGGTCTTGAGCAATTTCCCCAATCTTCCTGTAAAATTCATAAAATAGCCAGTAGCGAGAATTTCTGCCAGCGATTTTTTATAAGCCTTTACATTTTCGAAATAGAATATAATGGCCAAAATTATTGATAATAAAAGTCCAATCCCAATAGCGATCCATTGATTTGGAAACAACTTTGGCGCCATACCTTGCAGATAACCTCCGTAGGTTCCGACCGTGGGAACAACCGAGTAAAACATATCTTTAACCGGTAAAAACCTAAGGCAATTTTTCATTACGTGTTTTATGGCATTTCGCGACATTTGGGCTAAAGCGTAACAAAAGTCTTGCTTTTTCGCCCTTAAAATAAACAAAATCAACTTGTTTGACTTTTCTAAGGAAATAACATGAAATAACAACTATCCGGATGTTTTCGATATATTTTACATAACATTTCCAAGGCATTAATTAACATTTGAAGGAGGGACCCCTTCTCCTTCATTTTTTATAATCAACCGGGTATGAGGAAGACTGTCCGG
>CAWAEX010000015.1:0-37207 GCA_963781045.1 uncultured Flavobacteriaceae bacterium
AAAGAGGAAGGGATATTTTTTTTACACTTCCCGGGGGCATCAGATAATTAGGACTTTTCCCGAAATGGCTCAAAATTTTGACGGTTACCCAATAGGCTATAATTATTAGGAAAAGGCTTCCGAATACAACGAGCATGGACTTGTAAACCGGATTTTTTAAGAAGTCTTCGATCATTTGGTTTGATGAAATTTTTATTGCTGGCTTGGTGTTAAAATACGTAACAAAGATGTGAATACCATGTAAAATTAGGATTCTCTATAAAGGCATAATAAAAGTATTGCCCCAATGTGCCAAAATGTTGTACAACAAATGGTATTTTTGAAGCCTAAAAAAAAGCGTTTTGAAAGGAGTTTTATTAGTAAATCTAGGTTCCCCGGACAGTCCCACAGCCAAGGATGTTAAGCCTTATTTGGATGAATTTTTAATGGACGAACGGGTGATAGATGTACCCAAGATCTTACGTAATATTCTGGTGCGAGGGATCATCTTGCAAACACGACCTAAAAAATCGGCCAAGGCCTATCAAAAGATATGGTGGGAAGAGGGGTCTCCCCTTATTGTAATTTCCGAACGATTTGCCGAAAAGGTACGCAGAAGCAGAAATACCGGTTGCCCTTGGGATGCGTTATGGAAGCATGACCATTAAGAAGGCCCTGCAGGAATTAAAAGAAAGGGGTAGATGAGGTACTGTTGGTGCCCTTATATCCGCATTATGCCATGTCTTCCTATGAAACCGTGGTGGTAAAAGTGCTGGAAGAGCAACAAAAATATTTTCCGGAAATGCAGGTTACTACCATGCCTGCTTTTTATAAAAATCAGGACTATATCAAAGTACTTTCAGAAAGCATTGCCGAAGGATTAAAAGATTTTGAGTATGATCATATTCTATTTTCATACCACGGCATTCCGGAACGTCATATTCGAAAATCGGACCCAACGCGTTTTCATTGCAAAATAGATGGCAGTTGTTGTAAGATCAATTCGGTGGCACATCATACCTGTTACAGACATCAGTGTTATGATACTACCGAACTGGTAAAAGCAGCTCTTGCAACTCCCGAGGATAAAGTGAGCTTTCTCTTTCCAATCCAGATTGGCCGGGGATCCATGGTTAAAACCCTATACTGATTATGAATTTGAGCGTTTTGCCAAAGAGGGAAATAAGAATCTGGCGGTGATTACCCCGGCCTTTGTAAGCGATTGTCTGGAAACTTTGGAGGAAATTGCCATGGAAGGCAAAGAACAGTTCGAAGAAGCCGGAGGGGAAGACTATAAACATATTCCTTGTTTAAACGATAATGAAGCATGGGTAGCCCTTAATGGCAAAATGGATCGGAGATTGGCAAACTAAGGAAACACTTCCCGTGTAATGGCCAAAGTTTCCTCAGATGAGTTAGGCACAGAATCTATTGGGAAACTCCTGATAAAACAAGCTGTTCCGGCATCTATTGGTATTCTGGTAATGTCTCTTAACATTTTGGTCGACACCATTTTTGTGGGAAATTGGATTGGTTCTATTGCCATTGCCGCGATCAATGTAGTACTTCCGGTATCTTTTTTTATAGCGGCTCTTGGGATGGCCATTGGTATTGGGGGCAGCAGTATTATTTCGCGTGCGTTGGGTGCAGAAATCAGGAAAAAGCACTAAAGACGTTTGGAAATCAAATTACCTTGACCCTATTGGTTACCATTTCTATGGTGGTATTAGGGCTCTATTTTGTAGATAGTCTTATCCCGGCCTTTGGAGGCAAGGGGGCTATTTTTGATCCTGCAAAAATCTATTATACCATTGTTCTATATGGGGTGCCTTTTTTGGCTTTGTGTATGATGGGAAATACGGTGATACGAGCAGAAGGAAAACCTAAGTTTGCCATGATCGCCATGATTATTCCTTCAGGTGGGAACCTGGTGATGGACTATCTTTTTATTTATGTCTTCGACTGGGGTATGGAAGGAGCTGCATGGGCAACCACAGGGGGGTACCTTCTTTGCTTTGGGTATATCTTTTACTTTTTCCTTTCGCAAAATTCTGAACTTAAAATTAAGCAACTCATTTTGGTCTTAATCTGCCGATACTTAAAGAAATTAGGTTCCTTAGGTTTTGTTACTTTATCCAGACAGGCAGTCACCAGCATTACCTTTCTGTTGATGAATAATATTTTATTCGATTTGGGTGGGGAATCTATGGTTGCGGTCTATGCAATTATTGGCAGGATGCTCATGTTTGCTTTATTTCCCGTGTTTGGGGTCACCCAGGGGTTTTTACCTATTGCCGGGTATAATTATGGAGCCAGAAATATGAACGTGTAAGAGAATCGATCAATACGGCTATTAAATATGCAGCTTTTGTGGCGACCCTTGTATTTATAGGTCTCATGGTATTCCCTTCTGAAATTACAGGGTTATTTTTAAGTTACCGGGCAGATATGTCGGCCGCAGAATTGGCCAGCAACATGTTTGTGTTGAACAATACTCCGTCCGCCATGCGGTGGGTTTTTGCAGCAACCCCTATCATTGCCATTCAACTTATTGGAGCAGCCTACTTTCAGGCCGTGGGAAAGGCAATCCCCGCTTTATTATTGACACTTAACTCGTCAAGGGTTCTTCTTTATCCCCTGATCTTATTTTCCCAATTATTTAGGAGAACTGGGCGTTTGGATATCCTTTCCCATTGCAGATACCTTATCCACCATTGTAACCGGATTTTATTTGCGAAAGAAGTTAAGACATCACTTCGCACGTAATCCCCTCTGTATACGTCCTTCTTTTTTAATCCTCTTTTTCCCAGGGCCACTTTTTCTTTTAACCACCCGCACGCTTGTTGCAGGCTAGCCTTCCTATATTGTGGCTAATACTATGCGCCCATAGTAGGAAACTCAATTAAATAGTTTGTTAAACATTAAACACTTGTAATTTATGATGAAATTAAACACAATACACCGAGCGATGCGGCGCCTCGCTAAAAGGATTTAGCATCTGCCTGATCGCGATTTTTTAAACTTTTACTCATATTTGGGGCGATGATATTTCAAAGCTGTGAAACCAGTGAAGAGAATATTTGAAGATTTTCAACGGCAAGAAGCGCTTAGTTCAAAATTTGAAATCGTTGTTAAGGAAACTACCCCTAGGATAACAGTTGATCAGTAAGTGACCATGTTACTGGCCTTTCCAACTTGATTTAACGATGAATGCCAAAAACAACCGTCAGTTAGAACAGAAAGCGAAAAAGAATGTAATGATAACCTTTGGTAGAAGAGCACCAAGGATTTGCTTTTAACCTCTAATGGTAACATTGGGAAGATGAGGTTCTACCAGAGGGAATTCGAAGATCCAAACGATCCTAGAATCGCCTTGGTTGGGCTGTTTCTCTGGCTGCCGAAGCAACGACGAAAAAAAGGAGACCGCAGTACATTTTTTTTGCCAGGCTTTTGGAACCTTTTCATTTGCACAGACCACTGAGTTAGCTGAAGCAAAACCAGATTGGGTAGACTGCATGATCACTGCTGTAGGAATCGATGTTGCGGTGGAATTTTTTAAAGGAAATGTAACAAAAGTCATGGCCCAAAAAGGCCATAAGAAAAATAGCATCCAGAGTACTTGGAGCCATTGGAGCGGCAATAGCGGCATTTATGAATTTGCAAGTTGTATGGGATGGTTTTAACTTTATTGAATTATGAATAAATATAAATTAACACTTCCGAGAACGTTGTTATTTGCTGTGTTATTTGGAGGTGGGATCTACTACTTTTCTAAAAACGGATTCGACACCATGGCCACTCATGAGATTGTGCTGTGTATGGTATTGATGTTAGCTCTTTTAGCTTTAATCGGACTGAAAATAGCGAGGACTTTAAAAAGTAGTCCATAGCCAGATCAATAACAGGATTTGAAAGTAAAAAGCTTTGAGATTATTCTTGGAGCTTTTTTTGATTTCGGGCGAAATGTAAAGGAAATATCATTCTGGGCAAACCCTTGCTGGGAGGGGTATAAAGGGTTTTTCATTTACTAAAAATAAATATAAAACATATTGAAATATGATATAATTTTGAAGTGTTATTAACCAATAAAATAAATAGCATTAAATGAAAAAATTGATCATTAGTTTGGTCGCTGTAGTAGCGTTCATTGGTAACGCTCAGGCGCAGGGAATTACATTTGGAGTAAAGGCAGGAGCCAATTTTTCCAATCTTAAAATTTCCTTTGATTCCGAAGGGGCTTCCCCCGATGGTGCAACCAGTATTTTTGTGGGTGGCTTACTAGATGTGGGCCTCACTGAAAAAGTACATTTCCAGCCCGAGATTCAGTATTCAATTGAAGGTGCCAAGGACGGGGATATCACATATTTCAACGTTCCTTTAAATATAAAGTACTATCTGATTGAAGGCTTAAATGTACAGGCCGGACCGCAATTGGGATTGTTGGTCGATGCAGAAGGAGGACGGATGGTTTAAAATCTTCCAATTTTGCATTGAATTTTGGTGCAGCCTATGAGGTAGTAGGGGGATTTTTTGTGGATGCCCGTTACAATTTGGGGCTCTCTAATATTGCTGAGAAGACCCAGGTTTTGGTGATTTTACGGTAAAAACCAAAGGATTTCAACTTGGCGTAGGGTATCGATTTTAAAACATGTATGCGATAATCATATTTAAAGGGGGTATTAATACCCCCTTTTTTAGTTTAAATAAGATATCATTTTTTTCCAAATGCCTTTTTAAGCAAAAGAACTACCTGGAGTATCCAACCAATAGGATAAGGGAGTATCAGTAAACCCCACCACCAGGATAATTGTGAAGTGCCCCCAAAACCTCCCAACGATGACAAATAAAATAAAAAGATTACGCCAATAGTGATCAGGACCGCATTCAGCATAAACCATTTTCTGTGGCGATCATTGTTCCGCTTACTTATAAATGTCAGTATAATACTTCCAAACACTATCAGCACACTTCCCTCCAGCGGGTCTATAGTGCCCACACAGAACAGTACAATCCCAAAGATGTAAGCCACTTTTTTCCAGTCGAACTTTTTCATTGTAATTAATATTTTAATTGGGAATTGCATAAGCAATATAGGAGGCTCCTGGTTTCGTTCCCATTTTACCGCCTCCGCAGGCTATAACCACGTATTGCTTTCCTTCAATTTCATAAGTTGCCGGTGTAGCATAGCCTCCTGCAGGGAGGTCTGTTTCCCAAAGCTGTTCTCCCGTATTCATATTAAAGGCCCTGAACTTTTCATCTTTGGTCGCGGCAATGAACAAAACACCCCCCGCTGTAATGACCGGACCCCCATAATTCTCTGGTACCCGACACAGGGTAATCAGGGTCGTTAAGGCTCTCTTCATGCCCCAAGGGAATCTGCCACAAGTATTCTCCCGTATTCAGATCAATAGCGTTGAGCGTTCCCCAGGGCGGTTTCATTACAGGATAGCCCCTATCATCCTTAAAACGGCCAAAACCCACCATGGCGTATTGGCTGCCAATGGTTGGTTGTGCCCTGTGATCTTTTTCTTCTTCCTTTTTTTCAACGCCCAAAAGAAATTCCGTAATCTTTTGTACTTCCTCATCACTTAAGTTTGGCTGTCCCGGCATAGCCCCTTTTCCTTTTGATATTACGTTCCGTATCTCGTTCGATGATAAACGAGATTTTACGGTTTGTAATTCAGGAATTTCCCCCAGGCCTTGCAAATTGCCACCATGGCATCGAACACAATTAATTTGAGTAAGAGTCTCTCCTTTACTCAGTGGTTTACCATCCTTTTCTCCCACCTTTGCCATTCTAACGATCCACGCCATTTCATTCCCATTTACATACATAACCCCATTTCTGGGATCCATGGCTGCACCCCCCCATTCGCCCCCGCCATCGGCACCTGGATACAAAATAACACCTCTGGTATCAATCGGAATAAACTGCCCATTGGAAGTTACCTGTGCTAACTTCTCGCGTACGGTAGGAGGATAGATATTCTGGCCTTTATCAATAAAATCATCTACAAAAGCAGGTTGGTCCGGGGCATACAAATCTTCTTCTTTTAATAGTTGTTTGGCAAATGGGGCTGGTTTTACAGGGAGTGTCTGCCTGTTGGCCGCCACATCGCCTTCCAGGGGAGTATTGGGATAGGTTTTCTCTTCCATAGGAAAAAGGGGCTCTCCGGTAACCCGATTAAAAACATACACATGTCCGCTCTTTGTAATTTGGGCTACTGCTGGGATTCGCTTTCCATCGCGCTCCATGTAAAATAAATTGGGAGGTGCAGGTAAATCACGATCCCAAAGGTCGTGCCTTACCATTTGAAAATGCCAAATACGTTCACCTGTTTGTGCGTTCAAAGCCAGTAGTGTATTCGCAAATAAATTGTCGCCAAGACGGTCTCCACCGTACCAATCAAAGGCGGCCGAACCAGTGGGGACATAGACAATACCCCGGTCTTCGTCTAGCGCCATCCCTGCCCAGTTATTGGCACCTCCAGTTGTCTTATAGGCTTCTTTAGGCCAGGTATCATACCCAAATTCTCCAGGCTGTGGTATGGTATGAAAGATCCATTCCATAGCTCCGGTATGCACATTATAGGCCCGGATATGACCGGGAGCTGCTCCCGAAGATTCGGATGTTCTAGACCCCAAAATCAGCAGATCTTTGTAAACAACCCCAGGTGTTGTTAATACGATGGGAACTTTCTCAGGATCTCTACCTAACCCCTGCCGGAGATCGATGCTGCCATTATCACCAAAAGAAGAAAGTAACTTTCCCTTGGTTAAATCAACGGCATAGAGCCTGTAGCCCGAAGCATAAAATATCCTACTTTCATCATCAGTGTCCGCTATCCAGGCCACTAGTCCACGGCTAAGTCCCAACCCTGTTTGATCTGTATTGTCTGGCGTAAATTCCCATAGCCGTTCTCCGGTTCCGGCATTTACAGAGAACAACGTATTTTGCGGGTTCACGCCCAACAGTTGATTTCCGATAATAAGTGGATTTGTTTGTATCTGACTGTTTCTCCCTTGTTCTAAATCCCCGCTAATATATTGCCACGCAGGTTTGAGCAGGTGTACATTGCTGGTATCGATTTCATCTAAAACAGAATAATGGGTCCGTTCAGGATCGCCCAGATAATGAGACCAGAATTTAAGATCAGGATTAGAGTCAATGGCAGTAAGGGGATTATCATTAGTACAGGAAGTACCAAACACAAAGAGTAAAGAAATAGAAAAAAGAAAAATAGTTTTTAAAGAAGTACTGATTTGGATTTCTTTCATCTGGTAAAAGGTTGACCGCAGTTAAAAGATACAAATTATATTATTACCGAAAATAGGATCCATTGGATATGCAATTGCATTTAAATAGGGAGATCATAAATACCATAGTTTGTGTATACTGGAACCTTTGATTTTAGCCGTTTTTGGTTCCCATCTTTTTTGGTACATTTAGGGCTGCTAATTCGAACACTACACAAAATGAAAATCAAAATTTACCAGATAGGTCTTCTTATGGCCTTTTTCGCAATTGCCCTACCGGCCAATTCACAAAGACGTCAATAAGACAACTGTAACCGATCCATTTCCGGAGACGCTCTATTCTAGCTTGGAGTACCGATTGGTTGGCCCTTTTCGGGAGGTCGATCTGCTGCAGTTACCGGGGTCCCCGGAGAACCTAACTTGTTCTATTTTGGAGCAACCGGAGGTGGCGTATGGAAAACCATGGATGGAGGCCGAACCTGGGAAAATATTTCAGATGGATTTTTTGGAGGCAGTATTGGTGCTGTTGAGGTAGCCAAAAGCGATCCTAATGTAATCTATGTAGGTGGAGGCGAAAAAACCCTGCGTGGAAATGTTTCTTCTGGGTATGGTATTTGGAAAACGGAAGATGCCGGTAAAACCTGGCGCTCTGTTGGCTTAAAAATAGCAGACATGTTCCCAGTATTAGAATTCACCCAAATGATCCAAATACAGTCTATGCAGCTGTACTTGGAAATATTTACAAACCTTCACAGGAAAGAGGTATATACAAAAGTGTAGATGGAGGTACTACCTGGAAAAAGACCTTGTTTGTAAATGATCAGGCAGGTGCAGTAGATCTGGTAATGGACCCAACCAATCCCAGGATCCTGTATGCGTCTACCTGGCGGGCAAAACGAACTCCATATAGTTTAAGTAGTGGTGGCGACGGATCGGCCCTATGGAAAAGTACTGATAGTGGGGAGACCTGGACAGAGATCTCTAAAAATGAAGGGCTTTCCTAAGGATACATTGGGGATCATAGGCGTAACTGTCTCACCAAAAAATTCCCAAAGCGTCTGGGCAATTGTTGAAAACAAAGAAAAAGGTGGTCTATACCGATCAGAAGATGGTGGCAAAAAATGGAGCATGGTAAATTCTGAACAGAAAACTTCGTCAGCGTGCCTGGTATTATACCCGGGTATATGCTGATACTGAAGATGAAGATGTTGTGTATGTTCTCAATGTACGTTACCATAAATCTACCGACGGTGGAAAAACCTTTAATACTTTCAATGCCCCACATGGTGATCACCACGATCTTTGGATTGCTCCTGAAGACTCAAAACGAATGATCATTGGCGATGATGGTGGAGCACAAGTGTCCTATGATGGCGGAGAGACCTGGAGTACCTATTACAATCAGCCTACCGCACAATTTTATAGAGTTACCACAGATAATGCCTTTCCTTATCGCATTTATGCGGCTCAACAGGATAATTCAACGATACGTATAAAACACCGAGGTGAGGGGAGAAGTATTGGTGATGATGACTGGGAATCTACCGCAGGAGGAGAATCGGCCCATATTGCCGTAGATCCTAAGAATAATGACATTGTGTATGGCGGAAGTTATGGTGGTTTCCTTACCAGGGTGAATCATGATGCAAACACCGTGAGAGGCATCAATGTTTGGCCAGACAACCCCATGGGCTATGGAGCAGAAGGAATGAAATATCGTTTTCAATGGAATTTCCCCATCATTTTCAGTAAGCACGATCCGAAAAAATTATACACTTTTTCTAACCATGTGCATATGAGCACTAATGAAGGACAGAGTTGGGAACTATTAAGTGGCGATCTCACCAGAAACGATCCCGATAAATTGGTCTCAAGTGGAGGCCCAATAACACAGGATAATACAGGTGTAGAATATTACTGTACCATTTTTGCGGCAAATGAAAGTCCGCTGAAAGAAGGGCTGCTATGGGTAGGGAGCGATGACGGACTGATCCATGTTTCCAAAGATGGAGGCGGTAACTGGGAGAATGTAACTCCGGCTAATATGCCAGAATGGTCCATGGTGAATAGTATTGAGCCTTCGGCTTACGATGAAGGCACGTGTTATGTTGCCGCTACCCGTTATAAGCTGGGCGATTTTCAACCTTATTTATACAAAACAACAGACTATGGCAAATCCTGGCAGAAGATCACTAGTGGTATAGATAAGGAGCATTTTACCAGAGTAGTTCGGGAAGATCCTAAAAGAAAAGGGTTGTTATATGCAGGTACAGAAACGGGCATGTACATCTCTTTTAATGATGGCCGCAACTGGAAACCTTTCCAATTAAATCTACCCATTGTACCTATTACAGATTTAGCTGTAAAAGACAATAATCTTATTGTAGCTACTCAGGGACGAAGCCTTTGGATCATTGACGATCTTACGGTACTACATCAGTTAAACGAAAATATTTCAACAGGGAAAACCATCCTCTACCAGCCAAAAGATGCCTATAGGACCAAAGGTGGGACAAGCAGAAGCCCTTCAAAAACAGAAGGACAAAACCATCCGAACGGAGTTGTCACCCATTTTTATTTAAAGGACTTTTCCGAAAAGGATAGTATTGCCCTAACCTATACCTCCGTGGCAGGAGATACGCTCGCCAACTTTAGCACCTACGCCAAGGAAGCGGATGAAAAGTTAGAACCAAAAAAAGAAGGCAATACCCATGTTTGGGATACTCGGGGAAAAGGAGCCGAGGATTTAAAGGGAATGATCATGTGGTGGGCCAATCTAAATGGAGCGAAAGCTGTTCCAGGTTCTATAAGGTGCATTTAAATGTGAATGGGATTATTCAGACTAAACCATTTACGATTCTGCCCGATCCTAAGGGCTGAGGTGTCTGTTGCTGATATGCAAAAACAATACGATTTTATCAGGGACATCAATAGTACGGTAGACAAGGCGCATACTTCCATCAAAAAGATCCGCAAGATCACAACACAATTCGATGCTTTTATGGCGCAGTACAAAGACAATGAGGCTACCAAGGAATTGGTAGAGAAAGCCAAAAAAATGAAGAATGATTTTGGAGAAATAGAGAAAGCACTGTATCAGACACAGAATAGAAGTGGACAAGATCCTTTAAATTTCCCGATCAGGCTGACCAATAAATTAGCCCATTTGAATAGCTTGGTATCTATTGATGATTTTCCTCCGACGGATCAGGATATTGCTGTAAAGAATGAGCTCACGGCTAAAATTCAAGAACAGTTGAATCAGTTTGATGCCTTGGTAACAAAAGAGATCAAAGACTTTAATGCGGCCTTTAATGCCTTAAAATTAAATTATTTGTTTGTAGAATAGAATAGACATGGTTAGATATGATCCTGTTTTGGTACAAGGGGATGCTCCATCTGATATATGCCTCAACATAAAAATGTAATCAACTTTGTAATCTCTCAAAACATTATGAAACAACAATTATTTGGACTGATTGCCTTTTTCTTAGTGGGAATCGTAATGGCACAAACGGCGAAGAGTATTTTAAACCGTTAAAATACAGAAATATTGGTCCTTTCCGGGAGGGCGGTCTGTTACCGCCACGGGAGTGATTGGCGATCCGCTGACGTATTATATGGGAACTACCGGCGGAGGTCTCTGGAAGACCAATGATGCCGGGCAGCGATGGGATAATATTTCAGATGGCTTTTTTGAAATGGGTTCTGTAGGTGCAGTGGCCGTTTCCGCTTCCAACCCTAATATTGTGTATTGTGGCATGGGAGAACATGCCGTACGCGGAGTTATGACCTCCTATGGAGACGGGGTTTATAAATCTACGGATGCCGGGAAGACCTGGAAAAAAATAGGTTTAGAAAAGACACAGCATATAGCTCGGATCATTATTCATCCTACCAATCCGGATATTGTCTATGTGGCTGCTCAGGGCGCATTATACGGCCCTACCAAGGAACGAGGAATTTATAAAAGCACCGATGGAGGAACTAGTTGGAAACAAGTTTTATATGTAAATGAGCTAACGGGTTGTAATGAACTTTCCATAGATCGGACTACACCAGAGGTAATGTATGCGGCTATGTGGCACCACCAGCGAAAACCAAATATTGTAATTAGTGGAGGATCAGGAAGTGGACTTTATAAATCTACCGATGGAGGTGATTCGTGGTTTCAAATTCACAATGGCCTCCCGGAAGAAAAAGGTAAAATGGCCATAGCAGTTAGTCAGGCTAACTCAAACAAAGTGTATGCTTTAATGGAGAGTGATTCGAACCAGGATAAGGGCGGATTGTTTGTTTCCAATGATGCAGGAAATTCCTGGACCATGGTGAGTGGGGATAACCGACTGGTGCAACGGGCCTGGTATTATATTGAAGTATTCCCGGATCCAAATGACGAGAATACGGTGTATGTCATGAGTGCGCCGGCGTTAAGGTCTATAGATGGGGGTAATAGCTGGGAACGTATAACAGGCACCCATGGGGATTTCCATGATCTTTGGATCAATCCGTCGAATTCAAAGAATATGGTCATTGCCAATGATGGAGGGGCAGCCATTAGTTTTAATTACGCGAAAACCTGGTCTACACAAGATATTATGCCTACGGCTCAGTTCTATCGTATCAATGCAGACAATCTGTTTCCGTATAATATTTATGGTGGGCAACAAGATAATACGTCGGTTAAGATTGCGAGTCTTTCCTTGGCCAGATGGGGCATTACCGAACAAGATTGGTCCTATTCCGCAGGTGGGGAAAGTGCATTCCTTGCATTCGATCCTGATAACCCTAGATATGTATTGGGAGGAAGTTATTTGGGAACTATTGATGTCTTAGACACTCAGACAAAATCGGATACCAAGATTATGGCAGCGCCTATCCAATACCTTGGCAGGGCGGCCAGGGAGATGAAATACCTGTTTAACTGGAATGCACCAATCATCAGATCACAGCATGAGCCCAATACCTTTTTTCATTGTGCTCAATTGGTATTAAGAACCAGGGATATGGGCTCTACTTGGGAGGAAATTTCTCCGGATCTAACCCGAAATATGGATGATAAACAAGGACATGGAGGTGGTCCGTATACCATTGAGGCTGTAGGGGCAGAAAATTATGGAACCATTGCCTATATGATAGAATCACCACATGAAAAGGGCGTGTACTGGACAGGGAGTGATGATGGATTTGTTCATATTACAAGAAATGGAGGCAAAGTTGGGAAAATGTGACCCCAAAAGGCCTGCAGGAATGTTTGATCAATGCCATTGAGATCTCGCCTCATGATCCGGCAACGGCTTATATCGCAACCACCCGGTATAAGTTTAATGACTATACCCCGGGCTTTTATAAAACAACCAATTATGGGAAAACCTGGACAAATATTAGCAGTGGTATTCCCTACGGTTCTTTTACCAGGGTGGTACGTGAGGACCATCGCGAAAAGGGATGTTATATGCCGGAACCGAAAAAGGGATCTACATTTCCTGGAATGATGGAGCAACCTGGGAAACATTTCAACTGAACCTACCTGTGACACCTATAACGGATCTTAAGGTGCATCAGGGTGATCTGATCGTTGCTACTTCGGGACGTTCTTTCTGGATCCTGGATGATCTTGCAGCCCTTTCTCAGTACCAGACAGGAAAAGCAGGGTTAAAGATCATGCAACCCGAGGAGGCGCTCAACGCTTCATGGGGAAGTCCCTTAGGCAAGAATTCAAAGGATTTTAAGGGTACACACCCATTCCAGGGTATAAATCCGGCCAATGGAATGGTCTTTTATTATGAGTTACCGAAGATGGAAGTTGCTAAGCCTTTAACTATGGAGATAATGAATTCTAAGGGGAAGGTCATTAGGTCCTTTAGTTCGGAAAAAGATAGTACCTATCAAAAACACAACGGGGGTGGCCCTCCACCTGCACCTGTATTACCTAAAGAACAGGGACTTAATAGATTTGTCTGGGATCTTAATTATCCCATCATGGAAGGAATTCCTGGGGTTTATATAGAGGCTGGTTTTGAAGGGCATAGAGCCCCCCCGGGTAACTACTATATTCACTTAAAACTTGGTGAAGAAACTGTGATGGCTGAAGGTAACATAGTGGCAACTCCCGGTTTTGATGTTTCCATGGCACAGTATGAGGAGTACGATGTTTTTATGTCAGAAATGGAAGCTAAACTCAATGAAATGCATCAGCGGGTTAATCAATTGCACATGGTACAGCAACAATTAAAAGTGTTGTTGTCCACTATGGAAGCGGGCGAGGCTAAACAAGCTGGCGAGGCTTTATTAAAAGAACTGATAACCTGGGACGAGGAGATGATACAACGCAAATCTCAGGCGTATGACGATGTTGAAAATTTTCCCAATAAATTCACAGCAGAATATCTCTATTTGATCAATCAGACCAACAGCGTTATTCCCAGAGTAAATCAGGGCTCCAGAGATCGCAAGGCAGTATTGGATGCTCAGTGGACAGGGTTGAGATCCAGGGCTCAAAACTTTTTGGAAGTAGGCTTACCAAATTACAATAAGACCCTTTGGCAAACGGGGATTGGGGCCATACAAAGTGAAAAATAATGGGAGAGTACTATAACTATTTAAAATCCTTGCATCTAATTTTTGTGATCACATGGTTTGCGGGCTTGTTCTATATTCCAAGGCTTTTTATTTATCATATTGAAGCTCAGGATAAACCAAATCCTGCGAAAGATATCCTTTCAGATCAGTTAAAATTGATGACCAAAAGGCTTTGGTATATTATTACCTGGCCTTCAGCAGTTTTGGCAACTCTGTTTGCTATTTGGTTGTTGGTAATTATTCCGGGCTGGTTAGAGCAGCCATGGATGCACGTTAAACTACTTTTTGTGGTGCTGTTGATCGCATATCATTTAAAGACCCATCAAATGTTCCTTCAATTACAGCAGAATAAGATAAAATACACCTCTAACTTTATGCGTATTTGGAATGAAGGCGCTACTGTGGTACTGTTTGCGGTTACCTTTCTGGCCATTCTCAAAAGTGCCTTTAATTGGGTGTTCGGGGTGGCAGGTATTGTTGTTTTAGGTCTTTTACTTATGCTCGGAATAAAACTTTACAAAAGGATCCGGGATAAGAACCCTGAGGCATAGAAGATGCCCGTTTAATTTATGGCTGGCAAACACGGAGATCTCAATTTCCTTTGGGCAGGAATAATTCTAGTTGCTCTTCACACTCCCTTTTGGACTGATTATTGCTATCTTTAAAATCAAAATAAAGAGCCTTGTTCAAGAAGTTCTCCCTCAGGTCCAGGATTTTTGTTACCATGATATTTTTAGTGCTGATTGCTTCTGTGCTGATTGCGGGGGTAACGGTCTATCAATACAGGGAACAATCCAAAGATTATCACCAGGATCGTTTGGAGCGAAAGGAAGAACAGATTAAACAGAGCATCAGTTATACCCTTCAGTCAACCACCTATCCGGTGATCACAGAAAATCTTGGACTGATCTTTAAGGATGAGATCTATCGAATTGCCGATGTACAGAATGTGAATTTTAATATTTATGATCTGGAAGGTCAGCTTATTAAAAGCTCTCGACCTCAATTCAACAATGATTCAATTTCACGATGCCTGGAGGCTTATTTATTGAACAACCTTAAAGAAAGCCCAAATAAAAGATATGTAGAGGACAACCTGGTGGCCGGAAATAAATATCAGGCTTCCTATACGTTTATTACGGATCAGAGATTCAAACCCATTGGCATCCTCAATTTGCCATATTATGAGGACAATTCCTTTAATAGTATGGAATTGAGAGAATTCCTGTTTCGTCTCGGTGGAGTGTACCTGATAATGTTTGTCATTGCTATTTTCCTGGCTTATTTTATCTCCAAAATACATCACCCGCTCCTTAGCAACTATTTCTGATAAACTACATCAAACCGATCTGACAAAACGGAATGAAAAGATCTTTGTTAAAAACCCCAGTGAGGAAATAGGAAAGTTAATAGATTCCTATAACGAAATGATCGATGAACTGGAGCAAAGTGCTGCGAAATTGGCGCGAAGCGAAAGGGAACAGGCCTGGAGGGAAATGGCAAAACAAGTTGCGCACGAAATAAAGAATCCGTTAACACCAATGCGACTCACCGTACAGAGCTTTGAGCGTAAGTTTAAACCTTCAGATCCGGATGCGAAAGTAAAGATAGAAGAGTTTGCAAAAACGCTTATTCAACAAATAGATATGATGAGCAGCATTGCCGGGGCATTTTCAAGTTTTGCTGAAATGCCGGCCCAACAGAATGAAACTTTGAATGTGGTGAAAACGGTAAAACTGGCACTTGATATTTTTAATGAGAATTACATCCATTTTATCTCCGAGGAAGAAGAAATAATTGCGAAATTAGACAGGACACAATTGATACGGGTAGTAACCAATCTTGTGAAGAATGCCATTCAGGCAGTTCCGGAAGTGGATTCACCCAGGATCTTGGTTTCGGTAGTCTCAGATGGGGCCTATGTAAAGATCTCGGTGGCAGATAACGGTATCGGTATCTCAGATGAAGTAAAGGAAAAGGTATTTGAACCTAAGTTTACCACGAAATCTAGCGGGATGGGCCTAGGTCTGGGAATGGTAAAAAATATAGTGGAAACATATAAAGGATCTATAACATTAACCTCGCAACCGGACAAAGGGTCTGTTTTTACAGTCAGATTTCCCAAGGAAAGTGAATAAACAATAATTATGGAATACAATAATATCAAAGTTCATTTAGAAGATAACCTGGCGATAGTAACCATTCATAGACCAAAGAAATTAAATGCACTAAATACTGCGACCATCAAAGAATTGCATTTAGCCTTTAAAGCCCTCGAAGCAAATAGGAAGGTGCGCGTCATAATACTCACAGGAAGTGAAGATAAAGCTTTTGTAGCGGGGGCCGATATTTCCGAATTTGCCCATTTCAACACTAAACAAGGAGGTCAATTGGCTGCCCAGGGACAGGAATTACTTTTTAGTTTTATAGAGAACCTTTCTAAACCAGTGATCGCAGCAATTAATGGATATGCGCTGGGAGGTGGACTGGAGCTCGCCATGGCCTGTCATTTTAGGGTGGCCAGCCATAATGCTAGAATGGGCCTTCCCGAAGTATCTTTAGGGGTCATTCCCGGCTATGGCGGAACACAGCGTCTACCTCAATTAATAGGGAAGGGAAGAGCTATGGAAATGATCATGACCGGGGGTATGGTAGATGTGGAAAGAGCCATTGAATTTGGCCTGGTGAACCACGTAACTTCAATTGAAGAGTTGCTTGATTTCTGTAAGACGATCGCTAAAAAAATAGCAAAAAATTCTCCCATGGCTATCAGACAGGCAATAAAAGCGATAAATGCGGGTTTTAACAATGGTGTTCAGGGTTATGAAATAGAGGTTAAAGCTTTTGGCGAGTGTTTTGGTACAAACGATTTTAAAGAAGGTACCACAGCTTTCCTAGAGAAGAGAAAAGCCTCCTTCCCCGGTTCTTAAGAACATCCTTATTTTAAAATCTTGGGTATGCTAAAAAATCCCTTTTTTATTGGGCTTCTTTTTATGAGTTTTCTTGTCCGGGCTCAGGAATTTCCTGTAGACCACACTTTTGGTGAGAAATATAATGATCGGTATAAATATTCGAATTTATTGATGATCACCGATGATGGCTATGAAGGTAGTATTCTTGTAAGGGCCTATTATACGGGACTTATCTTAAAACCCAAGGGCTACATTATAGAACATTACAATGAGGACATGCAATTGGTTTCTGAGTATAATTATAAGATGAAGGGCCCGGAATTTGTGGATGGCTATCTAAAGAATGGCCAGCTGTATTTATTGTTCTTAGATTACAATATAGAAGCAGGCACTTATGAATATTGGGCACACAGGAGTCCCTTGGATCCATTTACCTTTACAAAGGAAAAATTGTTGTCCTATTCATCTGCTCCTGTAAAGAACCCGTTAGATAAGAACTACTACAACCGGAATTTCAACTCAGGATTCACTACTACCGTCTTATTCTCTGAAGATAAGAATGGATTTGTCATCAGCACCCACTACAAAAAAGGAAAAAATAACAGGCACGATATATATCTTTTCACTGCCAACCTGAAACAATCCATGTATCAGGATTTTTCAAGCGAAGTTGAGGAAAAGAATTACGCCTTTGAGCGAATGGTAGTCTCAAATGATCTGGCTAAGGTTTTTATTATCGGGAAAGCGTATTTTAAAAAGAAGCGCTTTACAGCCTTGGAACGTAAATTTCAATATGAGCTAATACAACTCAGTACTCAGGGGATCAAAACACAAAGCTTCGATACCCCGGGAAAATACTCAGAATCTTTGACCCCTATTCTCAATCAGGGCAATTTGATATGTGTTGGTTTCTATGCAGATCGGAAGGATAACAGATACAACGGCCTGGCCTATTTTAAAATGGATCCCACTACACTTACCGTGAAAAGCAGAAAATACAATCCTTTTTCTGAGCAATTTATGTTCGATAAGTTCGGACAAGAATACGATAAGGAAGTAAAAAATCTCGTCTTTAAAAATGTAACGGTAACCCCCGAGAATTCAATTTTGTTCAATGCCGAAGAGTATTTTGTGACCAATAGTGTTCAGTCAAACTCAAGTGGCGGCAGGTTGCGTGTAGAGCGATTTCATCATAATGATATTGTAAGTGCAAAGATAGATACAGAAGGAAATATGGTATGGGCTCGTAATATCAATAAATCTGAGGTTACGCAAGGCGATGGGGATTATGCCTCTTACAGTGCTTTTACAAAAAACGGCAATACATACTTTTTTATTAGCACGGCTTCTGAAAATCCGCAAGTACTGAATAAGGAACGGATCATTTTTAAGCAAGGCCTCAGCAGGAACAGAAATGTCTTTGTAATTAAATTGAACAATGAGGGTAACATGAGTTATGAGAAGATCATAGACTCAAAAGATGCTCGGCTACCCTTAAAAGTCTCTAACCCGCTCAAGGATGAGGCCAATGGCAAAATGCTTTTCTACGCTAAACGCGGTAACAAAAAGCAATTGGTAAACGTCACCATTCAATAATCTTCTAATTCATTAAAATAATTGGAATAAATCCATATATTTGGATATAATCCTATTTTATGAACGCTGATTATCTGAAAGGACGTGGTGCCAACATAATTCCCGTAACAAGTTCCAGGAGTTCTATTCAGAAATGCGAGATGATTTTCTGGAGTATTGCTGGAAGGAGGGGGAGCTGGCAGAAAAGAATAAAACGGAGTATTTGCCAATTTTTCCTAAGACCATTGTCAATAAGGTAACCAGTCCGGATGTGGGTATGTCCTATTCCATGAACCCTTATCAGGGATGTGAACATGGTTGTATTTATTGCTATGCCCGCAACACCCATGAATTTTGGGGGTATAGTGCCGGACTCGATTTTGAAAGAAAGATCTTAATTAAAGAGAATGCACCGTATCTCTTAGAAGAAATGCTCAAAACTAAAAACTGGAAAGCTGAAACTATCGTCCTTTCCGGAAATACAGATTGTTATCAACCTGCCGAAAAGAAATTTGAGATAACCAGAGCGTGTTTGGAAGTATTCTTAAAATACAAACACCCTGTGGGTATTATCACAAAGAATACCTTGATCTTGAGGGACCTGGATCTTTTAAGAGAGCTTACCAAAGACAGACTTATAGGGGTAAATATATCGGTCACCTCTTTGTCAGAAAAGACAAGACGACTCCTGGAGCCGCGCACGGCGACCATTGCAAAACGTTTGGAGACCATCAAAATACTTTCAGAAAATAACATTCCTGTCAATGCTATGCTGGCACCTATTATACCGGGGATAAACAGTCACGAACTATTACAATTGGCTCGTGCAGTTTCAGAAAAGGGGCACTATCCTTTGCCTTTACAGTTGTGAGATTAAACGGTGCTATTGGAATGCTTTTTACCGACTGGATACAACGGACCATGCCAGATAAAGCAAATAAGGTCTTGCATCAGATAGAGAGTTGTCATGGAGGGACCCTACATGACAATAGGTTTGGGATACGAAATAAGGGTGAAGGGGTACTTGCAAAACAAATTCATGACCTGTCCAAAATTGCAAAGCGAAGATATTTTAAAGGACGCACTTTCCCCAAATTGAATAAGGATCTCTACGAGGTCTATAAACAAGGGCAGCTGAAATTATTTTAATTCCCAACCTTTTCGATAGCTACCTTTTACCCATTCATTAGCTTTCTCAAAATTTGTTACCCGCATGGATTCTCCTTCCCAAAGTAATTTTTTTCTTCCGGGTCTCAACAGTGATGGTCTTCCGCCTGGTTCTTCTGAGGGTACTAATTCTTTGTATTGAAATGCCTTTATCGCCAAATTCCCCATCAGAACAGCTTCTGTTAACGGGCCTGACCTGTCAAAACTTGAAGATGTTTCGGTCCCTTGCAGGCAGCCTTCTAACCAATTGCGCTGGTGCCCGCCAGTGCTGCCTTCAATTCGTTTTAAGGTAGGGGTTGGGGGATTATACATACCCATCATTTCCGAAGGAAGAAGTCTCGCATTGCGAGAATAAACATCACATACCAGAATCCCTTTGGTTCCATAAAAAACAGAACCTCCACCAGAATCGCCAATTGTCTCACCATCTTTTAATTCGTCCGGGAGATCTGGCATAATGCCACCATCGTACCAATTTAAGGCTATATCTCCATGCTGAGGTGTATTGAATTTTAGACGCACTATGGATGAAGCAGGACAGGAAGCACTATAATCTGCTTCAACAAAATCGCCCACCCAATTCGTAGTGCAACTGGCTTCTGCCTCGGTTGGGTAACCCAGATCCAACACTCCAAAAGGTGTTTCCATGATATGACATCCCATATCGCCCATGGCGCCGGTACCAAAGTCCCACCAGCCACGCCATTTAAAAGGCAAATATGAATTGTTGTAATCTCTTTTAGCTGCGGGTCCCAACCACAGATCCCAATCCAGTCCGTCCGGGATCTCATCTTTACCTACCGGTAATGGAATCCCTTGCGGCCAAACCGGTCTGTTGGTCCAACAATCTACTCGCTCAACTTTACCAATAATACCAGAATTTATCCATTCCTTGGCAAGTCTGCTACCATCGCTAGAGGCTCCCTGGTTTCCCATTTGAGAAACGATCCCAGTCTCCCGGGCCACCTTGGTCATCAATCTTGCTTCGGCAATATTATGAGTTAGGGGTTTTTCAACATAGGCGTGTTTCTTGGCACGCATAAAGGGTAATGCTATGGTGGCATGCGTATGGTCTGGGGTAGCCACCATTATCGCATCCATATCCTTTAATTGTTTGTCGTATACCTTGCGAAAATCTTTGTAACGCTTAACGTCTGGATAGAGTTCATAGGTTTCTGCCGCCCTTCTATCATCTACATCACAAAAGGATACAAATTTCACTTTCCCTGTTTCCTGTAGCCCTCTGATAACTCCGGAACCACGACCACCAACTCCAAATGCTCCAACATAAAGCGTATCGCTGGGAGGTACATGACCTTTGCCTAAAACATAACTCGGAACAATTGAAAAAACAGCTGTAGAGGCCGATACATTCTTAATAAATTTTCGCCTTTGCATATGGGAATTGTTTATGGATGAAGGCGGAAGATACAAAAAAAAGCAATCCTTGAATTAACATCAAGAACCATCAAATATTTTTCTGCAGAGTCTAATAGAAATCTAAATGTCTTTTATTGAGTTCCGTTCCATTCTGCATAGAAATGTTCCAGATACTGCAAGAGAAAATCGTGCTCTTCTAAGGCGATCTTTGCCCCGGTTTTGGTGTTCATTTTATCTTTAAGAAGCAGCAGTTTCTCATAGAAATGATTGATAGTAGGGCTCTTAGAATTTTTGTATTCCTCTTTGGACAATTCCAAATTGGGAGCTATTTCGGGATCGTAAAGAGATCTATTCTTAAAACCTCCGTAGTGAAAAGCGCGTGCAATTCCAATGGCACCAATAGCATCTAACCTGTTCCGCGCGGTCTCGTATGATCCAAGATCGAACCGGCGGTGTTTCATTCTTATTTTTCCAACACCATTTTTAAAGAAAATATGTTCAATGATATAGGCATACTTTTTCAATCATCTTCACTTTCAGGGAATTAATATTTCCTGGCCATTTTAGGTCCAAATGTTTCATCCCCCTGATGAAATTTTGCATCAGCAATATCGTGTAATAAGGCTCCAAGGCTTACAACCAAAACGTCTACTTTTTCGTCTTTAGCGATCAAGAGGGCGTTGCGAAAAACGCGTTGGGTATGGAACCAATCGTGTCCTGCTTCTGCGTCACTTAGGGTTTCTTTTACAAAGGCAATAGTGTCTTCAACTAGGGAGGTGGATATTCATGGAGTTACGCGTATATTGTTGGAAATGACCTCTTCTACCCTGGCTAGTAAAACATCAGAATCGCCCGTGTTTTCTATAGGTTGGTGTACCTTAAAATACAAATGTGATCCTATGCCGTAAGGGAATTTACCATAGCGTAACATTTTCCATGAATTGTTAATGCTTATAGGCACAATAAGTGCAGAAGGGGACTGTTCATCAGCACTTTTAATCCGGTGGGTTGAAATTTCTTTGGGTGCCCGGTTCTACTGCGCGTACCTTCAGGAAAGATAACGGCACTTCTTTTATTTGCTTCTATGTATTTACCCAATCTGGCAATAGCCACAAGGGCTTGTTTACTATCCTTCCGATCTATAAGAGCCGAACCTCCATGTCTGAGATTATACGATACGCTTGGTATGCCTTTTCCTAATTCTATCTTGCTCACAAATTTTGGATGATATTTTCTCATATACCAGATAATAGGAGGAATATCGTTCATGCTTTGATGGTTAGAAACTATGATCAGCGGCACACCTTTAGGAATGTTGTGATCATTTTTAAAAGTGTAACGGGTTCCCAGCAGGTATGTGCACCACATAAGCGTTAAGTTGAGGTAGCTAACACTTCTTTGATGGGCATCATATCCAAACCAGTTAAAGCATACCCATTGAATGGGATGAAAAACCAGAAGTACTATTCCAAAAAAAATGAAATAAATACAGGTTAAAGGATATGCCAGAATTTTACGCATTGTACAAAAATAAAAAACCGCACTTACCAAAGTGCGGTGTTTAAGATAAAACTTATTGGAGTCTAACAGAATTCGTCAAAAGCCCCGCTTAAATTTTCAGCTATCATTTCTGCAGGCCTTCCTTCTATATGATGTCTTTCGATCATATGTACCAGCTCTCCATTTTTAAAAAGAGCCATACTGGGTGATGAAGGAGGGAATGGAACCATTAGATTTCGGGCTGCATCCACAGCTTCTGTATCTACTCCAGCAAATACAGTGATCAAATGATCTGGTTTTTTATCATTTCGCAAACTTAATTTGGCCGCAGGTCTTGCATTAGCTGCAGCACAACCACAGACAGAGTTTACTACCACCAGGGTAGTTCCTTCCATTTTAAGGGCCTTTTCAACGGCCTCTGCGGTATATAATTCTTCAAAACCAGCCGAAGCGAGGTCTTGTCTCATGGGTTTTACTAATTCTGCAGGGTACATAATATATTTTTTATTTTTATTCCCTGCAAAGATAACCAAAATGTACAACTATTTAGCTAAAGCTTTCTTAAGGTGCTAAAGGGTTATTAGTGGTTTAACCCTATCTTTGCCAAAATTTTTTACTTTTCATGATTCGTTGGATCGCCGCTATTTTAGGGTATTTTTTATTTCGTTTACCGGGAGCTATCATTGGGTTTCTTGTTGGCAGCTTTATGGACAATCTAGGTTCCGGCTCCAATGCGCGCTCCATATTTGAAGATCTGTCACGGCAAAAGGTTTCACCGGCCGACTTTGAGTTGAATTTATTATCCCTGTGCTCCTTGGTGATCAAAGCAGATGGTCAGGTAAGTCAACGAGAATTAGATTATGTAAGGCAGTACTTTCTTAGTACCTATGGAAAAGAGAAAGCAAATGCCATTTTTAGAACGTTTAATGAAGTAATTAAAAAACGTGAGATCTCTGCCCAAAGGATCTGTACCTATCTCAATCAACGAACACGCTATGAGGTGCGCTTGCAACTCCTCCATTTTTTATTTGCCATTGCGCAGTCTGATGGGTCTATCAGCGCTCCTGAGATTGAAAAGATCCGTGAGATAGCGGGGTATTTACGTATTGGCGCAAGCGATTTTGGAAGTATTAAGGCGATGTTTGTCAAGGCCGCAGACAATGCTTATAAGATTTTGGAGATAGAGAAGAGTGCTTCGGATGATGAAGTAAAGAAGGCGTATAGAACGATGGCGAAAAAGTATCACCCAGATAGGGTAAATACGGAAAATGAGGCGATCAAAAGAGGGGCAGAGGAGAAGTTCAAGGAAGTTCAAAAGGCCTATGAACAGATACAGCAACAACGTGGAATGTAATCTTTTGTAGCATCTTGGAACATTTTTTATTTTATGTGGAATTGGGATTAGGTCATGTTTTAGACTTCAATGCCTATGACCATATTTTGTTCCTCGTCGCATTGGCTATACCGTTTACGTTTCGCTCTTGGAAACAGATACTTACACTGGTTACCATATTTACCGTGGCACATTGCCTTTCGTTGGCATTTTCGGTGTATGAGATGGTGGTGGTAAATGTTGTATGGATCGAATTTTTAATTCCAATTACCATTTTAGTTACCGCACTTTTCAATGTAAAAGAGGTTGTAAAAAAGGACACTGCACTTAATTTTAAATTGCAAAGTGCGGCTACTGCCTTTTTTGGGCTAATCCATGGTTTTGGATTCTCAAATTATTTTAAAATGCTCATGGCAGGGGAGGATAACAAGTTAAATCCGTTGCTTGGCTTTGCCACCGGAATAGAATTATCTCAGATCATCATTATAATTGGGGTGTTGTTCCTGGCATTTTTGCTTGTTGAAAGGCTTAGGCTTCCAAAAAGGTATTTTGTGTTGGGAACTTCCACTATCGTGATCCTTATCTCGCTACCGATGATCTATACTACTTGGCCTGTTTAATGTGTTTAGGAGGTAACTATAACTGTTTCAAGCAAGCAATAAAAGAGTGATTCTTTCTTCTTATCGGTTTTAATTAAATATTAACCATTTATGGTTGTTGAACTATTTCAAAGCAGGTATCTTAGTGCTTTTCAATCATTTGAAGAATTAAACAAATAGGAGTTAGTGACAAAAAAGAAGCAGTTAAAGTATGACCGGGCCTATCTTAGGATGGCTCATGAATGGGGAAAATTGTCCTATTGTATCCGCAGACAAGTAGGGGCTATAGTCGTAAAGGACCGTATGATCATATCCGATGGATACAATGGAACGCCAACAGGTTTTGAGAATATTTGTGAGGATGATGATGGATATACCAAATGGTATGTTTTACATGCAGAGGCGAATGCCCTTTCCAAAGTAGCGGCTTCTACGCAGTCATGCGAAGGGGCTACCTTATATATAACATTATCCCCTTGCAAGGAATGCAGTAAGTTAATACACCAATCTGGTATTAAACGCGTTGTATACCAAATAGCATATAAAGATGACTCAGGGTTACAATTTCTGGATAGAGCGGGGGTTGTACTAGAACATCTTCCTCATATTTTGGAAGAAAACGAATAAGAATTAATGAAGAAGTATCATTACATATGGCCTATGATCATTGCCTTAGCCATGGCATTGGGTGTCCTGATTGGAGGCAAACTTCATTTTAATGATTCGCCCGAAAAGCTCTTCTCCACCAACTCAAAGAAAGACAAACTGAACAGGCTCATAGATTATATAGACTATGAGTATGTAGATGAGATCAATACAGACAGTATTGTAGATGTTACCGTCAATAATATTCTGGAAAAATTAGATCCTCATTCGGTGTATATTCCAAGGGAGGAACTAACACAGGTCTCTGAGAACATGAAAGGCGATTTCGTTGGGATCGGGATCAATTTTTATATGTACAAGGACACTATTACGGTGATCCGTACCATTGAGAACGGTCCAAGTTTTCTGAAAGGGATAGAACCCGGTGATAGAATATTGATGGCAGACAAAGACACCTTGTACGGCAAGAATTTACCCAGTAGCCGTATTGTCAGTACCTTGAAAGGGGAAATAGGATCTTCCGTAGATCTAAAGATATATCGGAAAACAGAAAACAACATCTTTACGGCTACCCTAAAAAGAGATAGAGTGCCAATAAAAAGTGTTGAAGCTTATTATATGCTTTCTCGTGATATGGGGTACATTAAGGTCAACAGATTTGCAGAGACCACCTATAAGGAATTCAAAAAAGCCCTTCGTTCCTTACAGAAAAATGGGGCTGTAAAAATAACTCTGGATCTCAGGGATAACCCCGGGGGATATTTAGGAATTGCGGAGCAAATGGCAGACGAATTCCTAAAGGATGGTAAGCTTATTCTTTTTACCAAGAACAAGAAAGGCAAAATAGAGAAGATGTTTGCTTCCAAAGCCGGTTCATTTGAGGACAAACCGGTTTATGTACTTATTAACGAACGATCTGCATCCGCAAGTGAGATCATCGCAGGGGCATTACAGGATAATGACGTAGGGACCATAGTAGGTCGCAGGTCATTTGGGAAAGGACTCGTACAGCGTGAGATGGCTCTGGGGGATGGATCTGCTGTGCGTTTATCCGTGTCCAGGTATTATACCCCAACCGGTCGTTCTATTCAAAGAACATACAACAATGGAAATGAAGATTACTATGAGCGTTTTGAAGCCAGGTACGATAATGGTGAACTAATGTCTGCGGATAGCATTAAGGTTGCAGATTCTTTAAAATTCACTACTCCCAAGGGCAAGGTAGTGTACGGGGGTGGTGGCATAATCCCCGATGTATTTGTGCCTATTGGAAATATTGAGGAAGAAACCATAAAGAGTATGGAAAGTCTGGGCTTTATTTCTCGATTTGTTTTTGAACATCTTGAAGAAGACCGCGAACGCTATACCAGCTATGAGCAGCAAGATTTTATCAGCAACTTCAAGGTAGATGATATCCTATTTGAACAATTTGTGGATTATACTGTTGGCAATAATCTCCGAATGGATTTCTATGCTTATGACCAACGCATTAAGCTGTATTTAAAAGCGGCATTGGCAGAACAGTTGTTTTCACCTAACATAAGTGCGAAGATCAGGGGTGCCGTAGATCCAATGTTGCAAAAAGTATTGGAATTAGATCAGCCTATGCTGAAGGAAATGGTGAAAGATTAAAATCCTGAGTTTCTTTTTAGCAGAAAAGGAGAAATCTAATCCTCGTCAATCTTTTTCTGGATATTCCTGGAGGTAAGAAGAATAATAAGTAGAACAATGGCGCACAGGGCAGCCACAACACCTATAACAGCAATAATACTATCCTCACCCAGTGGATCCGAAAAATCAATGATCGTCACATTATAGGCAATTAGGGCAAGGGCTAAAATGATAAGAACTACGGTAACTTTTTTATTCATTCTTTCGCTTTATTGTGAGTTGTCTTCCTAAGAAACACCCATTTATGGAAATAACTGATTAATGTTCGTCGCAAATAATTTAACTGCTATTGCCAATAAAATGACCCCAAATACTTTTCTGACCACACTTAGTCCGCCTTTCCCCATGACACGCTCAATCTTGGCAGACGATTTTAGAACCAGGTAGACAAAGATAATATTGACGATAATGGCTGCTATGATGTTCTCCACATAAAATTCGGCACGCAAGGATAAGAGGGCTGTCATAGTGCCCGCTCCGGCAATCAGTGGAAAAGCAATAGGCACTATAGAGGCAGATTCTGGTTCGTCATCGCGGTAAAGGGTGATTCCAAGGATCATTTCTATCGCCAAAAAGAATATAATAAAGGCCCCTGCTACCGCAAAGGAATACACGTCTATCCTAATCAATTTAAGGATCTCCTCTCCCACAAACAGAAATGCTACCATTATGCACCCGGCGACAATAGACGCTTTCTCTGAGTGAATATGGCCCACTTTTTTTCGCAGATTTATGATAATGGGAATACTCCCAACAATATCAATAACGGCAAAAAGAACTATACTGGCAGTTGCTATTTCCCTGAAGTTCAAATGCATTCCAATAGGCTTTTAAGTTGTGCAAAAGTAGTATATATTTTGAGTTTGAGGCAGGTCATCAAAACAAATATTATCAGCGGAAATACAAGTGAAAAAAGTATCTTTGACGCTTACTTAAAAACGATGTTCCAAGTAGGGAAAACACTGGTTTCAGAAGAGATCATTGAGAAAGACTTTGTGTGCAATCTATCTGCCTGCAAGGGAGCGTGCTGCGTAGACGGTGATGCCGGCGCCCCACTTGAGGACAAAGAGACTGAAATCCTGGTAGATATTTATGCCAAGGTAAAGCCATTTCTTCGCCCTGAAGGAATTGAAGCCATTGAAAAGCAAGGGGCATTTGTAAAAGGAGAAGATGGAGAATGGGAAACTCCGCTTGTTGGTAACAGCGAATGTGCTTATGCGATATTTAATGATCATGGTGTTGCTAAATGTGGCCTGGAAGAGGCCTATGAAAAAGGAGCAACAAGCTGGAAGAAACCTGTTTCGTGCCATCTATATCCCATCCGTGTTACGGAGTATACAGAATTAACAGCCGTTAATTATCACAAATGGCAACTCTGCGATCCCGCCTGTCAGTTAGGAGAAAGTCTTAAGGTTCCTGTATATAGGTTTGTAAAAGATGCGCTTATTCGAAAATTTGGAAAAAAATGGTATAAAGAGTTGGAAGAAGTAGCCCGTGAATACCATACATCACAGCAATAGAAGGTAGTTCATAGAGTATTTTATACCGTTAACGGAATATTTTTTATCCCCCTCGTACATTAACTAGCTTTCCACTCCCTAATATACATCTTATACTGTTTTAAGGTATAAATGATGTTTAGAAGGACAAATAACACAACCAATTACCCCCACAATGAGAAAATGTGTTCTTTTATTTCTGTTATTAGTGTTCGTGCTTATCATTGCGTCCATTACAGAAAACAGGGAAAGTGCAGCAGCCAATGAAAAGGTTGCAATGGAGCTAAATGCATCAGAATCATTACTTCAGGAAGGTGCCGCTCTGAGCAACGATCTTCCCAAGTAAAACAAAACCACTTCAGTTTTTATTTTTATCTGTACATGTCTCACTTTTGTACAGGAACACTTCGTTTGTATTTTTTCATTTTTTGATCTGGCAACATAGTTAATATGTTCGCCATTTGCTTTTTATTAATGAAGATCTGCTCTTTCTTTAAGATTTTGTATGAATTGCTATTAAATGAAATAGGCAACAGATCTTTAAAAGAAATGCATGGACTTATTCCTGTTAATCCCCATAGACAGTAAGATGCAAGAGAGGATTGTGCTACAACACCAGCTAGTATAATTTAATATACTTTCTGGTCTATTCTTTTACTGTTGAAGTTGCCAAAAAAATTTATACAGGATAACAGATGTACATAAGGGTAACAAACATAGCAGGCGAGCCTAGATTTCAACATGCTGTGTTAAAAACTTTGAGCCTGTTATCATGAAACAGACTTTACAATTTAATAACATTTTACAATCTTTGTTAGTCCCAGCTCGATCCACTTTTTTACTCAAAAACTAACACTAATAAGAACAAGAAATGTCAAAACTCTTAGAACCAATCCTAGAAGAAAATGAAGATAGATTTGTAATTTTTCCAATTAAGCATCATGATCTTTGGGAATGGTATAAGAAATGTGAAGCCTGTTTTTGGACAGCTGAGGAAATAGATCTTCATCAGGATCTAGCCGATTGGAATAATAAACTAAATGATGATGAGAAGTATTTCATAAAGCACATTTTAGCATTTTTTGCAGCTTCAGACGGGATCGTTAATGAGAACCTGGCAGAAAATTTTGTAAATGAAGTACAGTATTCAGAAGCTAAATTCTTCTACGGTTTTCAGATCATGATGGAAAACATCCATTCTGAGACATATTCCCTCTTAATTGATACTTACGTTAAAGATGAAAAGGAAAAGAATATGCTGTTTAAAGCTATTGAGAATTTTCCGGCTATCAAGAAAAAAGCAGATTGGGCATTAAAATGGATAGATTCTCCCAGCTTTGCCGAGCGTCTTATTGCGTTTGCAGCCGTTGAAGGGATCTTCTTCTCCGGAGCATTTTGTTCCATATTCTGGTTAAAGAAAAGAGGGCTTATGCCCGGACTTACCTTCTCAAACGAATTAATTTCGAGAGATGAAGGCATGCATTGCGATTACGCTGTGCATCTTCACACTAAGCATTTAGTCAATAAAGTATCAAAAGAACGCATTACCGAGATCCTTGTAGATGCCTTGAATATAGAACGCGAATTCATCACAGAATCTTTACCTGCAAGTCTTATTGGGATGAACGCCAAATTGATGACGCAATATCTGGAGTTTGTAACTGACAGACTTCTGGTAGAACTCGAATGTGAAAAGGTATATAACTCTACCAACCCATTTGATTTTATGGATATGATCTCTCTTCAGGGGAAAACCAACTTCTTTGAAAAACGCGTATCCGAATATCAAAAAGCCGGTGTCTTAAATAAAGAACAAGATGCGGATTCTCAAAAGATCAGCTTCGACGCTGACTTTTAATTGAACCGTCCATAAAAACCCTGAGTAACCCGGGTTTTTTTGTGGCCTATTTTAAAAATGTTAAGTTTTTCACAAAGGACTTAAACCAACCATATATTCTAATTTAATAATTGTAGAAACATGTTTGTAGTAAAAAGAGACGGCAGAAAAGAGCTAATGATGTTTGACAAGATCACGGCCCGTGTACGTAAATTGTGTTATGGCCTTAATGACCTTGTAGATCCGGTTAAAGTGGCCATGCGGGTTATTGAGGGCCTGTATGATGGGGTAACCACTTCAGAACTAGATAATTTGGCTGCTGAGATTTCGGCCACCTTAACAACAGCACATCCAGATTACGCTAAGCTCGCTGCGCGTATCTCTGTCTCCAACCTGCACAAGAATACCAAAAAGTCGTTCTCCGAAACCATGAAGGACTTACACGAATACGTGAATCCCAGAACAGGGAAAAAGGCCCCCTTGTTGTCTGATGAGGTATTTAAAGTTATTTCTGAAAATGCAGAAGTTCTGGATTCTACCATCATTTACAACCGCGATTTTGGCTACGATTATTTCGGTTTTAAAACTCTGGAAAGGTCCTATCTCTTAAAGTTGAATGGGAAGATCGCTGAAAGACCTCAACATATGCTTATGCGCGTTTCTATTGGCATCCATTTGAACGATTTGGAAGCAGCAATGGAGACCTATGAGTTAATGTCTAAGAAATTCTTTACACATGCTACGCCAACCTTGTTTAATTCAGGCACACCAAAACCTCAGATGTCTTCCTGCTTCTTACTGGCAATGAAAGACGATAGTATTGACGGCATCTATGATACACTTAAAAATACGGCTAAAATATCGCAGTCTGCTGGAGGAATAGGCTTGTCTATTCACAATGTTAGAGCTACAGGCTCATACATTGCAGGCACCAATGGCACCTCCAATGGAATTGTTCCAATGCTTCAAGTTTTCAATGATACTGCGAGGTACGTAGATCAGGGCGGTGGAAAGAGAAAGGGCAGCTTTGCAATTTATATAGAACCATGGCATGCAGACATCTTCGAATTCCTGGAATTGAAAAAGAACCATGGTAAGGAAGAAATGCGCGCACGCGACCTTTTCTATGCCATGTGGATCCCGGATCTGTTTATGAAACGAGTAGAGGCCGATGGGGATTGGACCCTTATGTGTCCTAATGAATGTCCCGGATTGTTTACTACCCACAGTGAAGAATTTGAGGAATTATACACTCGTTATGAGGCCGAAAGTAAAGGAAGAAAAACAATCAGAGCCAGAGAGCTTTGGGAAAAGATCCTTGAATCACAGATAGAAACTGGCACGCCTTATATGTTATATAAGGACGCGGCTAACCGTAAGAGCAACCAAAAGAATCTGGGAACCATCAGATCTTCCAACTTATGTACGGAGATCATGGAATACACTTCCCCGGATGAAGTGGCTGTATGCAACCTGGCTTCCATTGCTTTGCCAATGTTTATTAAGAATGGAAGTTTTGATCACAAAGAACTATTCCGTGTTACCAAAAGGGTAACTAAAAACCTGAACAAGGTCATAGACCGTAACTACTATCCTATTAAGGAAGCAGAAAATTCTAACATGCGTCACAGACCCATAGGCTTGGGTGTACAAGGGTTAGCGGATGCGTTTATCTTGCTAAGACTACCTTTTACCAGTGATGAGGCAAGAAAGCTCAATCAGGAGATCTTTGAAACGCTATACTTCGCTGCTGTAACGGCATCTATGGAAGCATCTAAAGAAGAAGGACCCTATTCTACTTACAAGGGGTCACCTATTTCCGAAGGGAAGTTTCAGCACAACCTGTGGGGGATTAAGGACGAGGAATTATCTGGCCGTTGGGACTGGGACAAACTTCGTAAAAGTGTAAAAAAACACGGAGTACGGAATTCCCTTTTGGTAGCCCCTATGCCTACGGCTTCTACCTCACAGATCCTGGGGAATAATGAGTGTTTTGAACCTTATACCTCCAATATTTATACGAGAAGGGTGCTTTCTGGTGAATTTATAGTGGTAAACAAACACCTGCTGGAAGACCTGGTTGATTTAGGCTTGTGGAATGAAAATCTAAAACAAGAATTGATGCGGGCCAACGGTTCTGTACAGAATATCAAGGGAATCCCGGAAGATATTAAAGAGTTGTATAAAACAGTTTGGGAGTTGAGCATGAAAGACATCATTGACATGTCCAGACAGCGGGGGTATTTTATAGACCAGAGCCAGTCATTGAACTTGTTTATGGAGAATGCCAATTACTCTAAACTTACTTCCATGCATTTCTATGCCTGGAAAAGCGGCTTAAAAACGGGTATGTACTACCTCAGGACCAAAGCGGCTGTAGATGCCATTAAATTTACCCTGGATAACACAAAGAAAAAGGAAGTTCCGGTAAGTATTGCGGCTGAGGCTGAGGTAATGGCGGCAACAACGCCAGATCCAAAGGCTGCTGAAGTACTGCAGGTACAAACAACGCCTGTTCAACAGGAGGAAACAGATGTAACTCCCTTGTCACCGGAAGAAATGAAAGCTTTAATAGCCCAGGCTAAGGCCGGTGAAGCAGATGACGATTGTCTGATGTGTGGTTCTTAAGATATAATGCAACGAATGATAAATGAACGAAACCAACTTATGTCTTAGGTAAAGACTAGTGTTTATTAAAAGATACCTCGGAAACGCTGATCCCCAATAATAGCGTATATCCGGGGTATTTTGTTTTGTATAAAAATTGAATGAGGAAGCTTATTTGTCAAAATAAGGTTTTATGGCCTTATGAGATATCACCATGAGGGCGATATAAATAAGAAGTAGTAGGAAGTAATAATCCATAGCCGCAAAGTGAATACCTTGTTATATATACGCATCAAAAGTTGGTTTTGGATGAGGGGATGGCAAAAGAAGGGCGAATTTCCCCCATCTCATTCTTATATGGGCTGGCCAAAAGTAAGTAAGTTATGATCCGGATCGAGTATTGAAAATTCTTTTTGCCCCCAGGGTTTTTCTTCTAAGTGTCCATTCGGATGAATGCTAATATCATTTTCCAAAAAGGATTTATAAACTAGATCAATGTTAGCTGTACGGATATATACTTGTCCGTAATTCTCTTTTGGTTTTAGTTCTTCAAACTTAAAAAAGTGAATTTGAATTTGATCTTTTTGTATCATCAAATAATCATTGTATTCCGCATTTCCTACTGCTTTAAACCCCAATTTGTTTAAGTAGTAATCATAGGTAACTTTTTTGTTACGCATAGGTAATTTTGGGTTTATTGATGTGAGCATACTTAATGTATAGTTAGTGTTATGTATAGTTGGATAGGGCTGTAACTTTTAAATCCTTATTCAGGGCTTTGGATCAATCAATTTATAGGCTTGGATCACTGCTTCTTCTCCCGGAATTCCGGCTATTGAATTTCCGTGTTCCATCCCAAGGACTCCTGTAAAACCTTTGGAATGAATAAATTTCAGAACATTATGGAAATTGATTTCGCCGGTGGTAGGCTCATTTCTGCCAGGATTATCCCCTATTTGAAAATAGGCGATCTCATCCCAGCAAGCTTCTATGTTGGGAATTAAATTGCCTTCCTGTATTTGTTGATGGTAAATATCGAACAAAATTTTACAGGATGGGGATGCCACAGCTTTACAGATCTCATAGGCTTGCGGACTTTCCGTTAAGAACAGACCCGGATGATTCCGAAAATTTAGCGGTTCCAGGACCATGACCAGCCCATGTGGTTCCAGGATAGCTGCCGCTTGTTTCAATGATTCAACCACATGGGCGGTTTGATATCCCATATCTAGCTTTAGGTCCCTATGACCGGGAACTACGGTCATCCATTTTGCTCCTACTCTTTTAGCAACCTCCACGGCCTTTCTTATATATTCCAGGAATTCTGCTCGTTTTTCTTTGTTGCCCGATGCCAGATTGGGGGAATCCCAATAGATCTTGTGCGCTACAAATACACCCATTTCCAGACTCCTATCTTTCATTACCTTGGCCATAGCCATTTGCATATCCACAGGCCTATCCATCATGCCGTTGTCCTCAAAGGCTGTAAAGCCCTGGTCTGCCATAAAGTTGAGTTGGGCAATAGGATCGTCCCCGGCACTTTCACGGAACATGCCAATATGCGGAGCATATTTTAATTGAAAATGGTGTTTAGATTTTTCTTTAAGGATTTTACCAAAGACAGAAAACCCTGTCATGGACAGGGTGCTGGTGGCCAAAGCCGATTTTGAAATAAAACTTCTTCTTTTCAAAGGCTTAAATTAAAGGGACCAATCCTTACCTCCGGTAAGTTCGTTGAGATCTCCACATCCTATATATTCCCCGGGTACTGGCAGGTATGCCAACACATTTTCCCCTACGTATTCAGAAGTTTTATATCCCCAGATAGTCATATCGCGTAAATTCTTAGTAAAAGAGTATCTCATGACCTCATCAGGGACAGCGTCATTTTCTCCCTTGGCAGCGGCCGAAGTATTTTTGATCATCAGTTCCATATTTTCAATTTCCTCTTCTTCCGTTACTTGTAAGGCTGCCGCCAGAACAGGTTCCAAGTCTTCAGAAGTTAAGTCCTCGGATTTCTCCTTTCCGGATTCTGTTAGGGCCTTTTTAATGAACTTATTAAGAGACAATTTTGTCATATCCTGCATAATCTCTTCCACGATCTCATTTGTAAATCTATCTATGAATACATGAACATTGACTTCAGAAGCAGAAGGGGTGTCTGTTTTAGGCAGAATGATATCTACCAGTTTAATAAGAACATTTCCTTCTTCTTTCGTAAAAAAGTCGGGGGTCCAGTCTTCCGTTTTTACTTCATTACATCCCTGGACAAGCGATAATAATGTAGGGGTGGCTATCGTATAACCCAGTGCCAATCCCATATTTTTTAATGCTATTCTTCTATCCATTACAGTAGTCCTTTTTTAAGTTGTTCAGCGGCATGGTTGGCAGCGCGGGCCGTAAATGCCATATAGGTCAATGATGGGTTTACGCAAGCAGCGGAGGTCATAAAGGCACCATCGGTGACATATACATTCTTTACTGCATGAACCTGGTTATATCCGTTGAGCACGGATGTTTTAGGGTCGCGTCCCATTCTAGCTGTCCCCATTTCGTGAATCCCCAAACCAAGAGCTCCAGGTCTGTCAAAGGTCTCAACATCTCTTAATCCTGCTTTTGTCAGCATTTCATATGCCTGTTCTTTCATATCTTCCCGCATCTTCCACTCATTTTCTTTAAACTCGGCATCGAAGGTAACTGTTGGCAGACCCCAACCATCTAATTTATCATAATCTAAGGTCATCCTGTTGTCCTCATACGGAAGAACTTCACCAAAACCACTCATCCCGAATGTCCAGCCTCCTGGTTTAAGGATAGCCTCTTTCAGGTCTTTTCCATGAGATAATTCCGAAACTACTTCTTCCCAGTTTCCCCGGCTTCCACTGCCCTGATAACCATAACCTCGTTTGAAAGCGTTTGTATTAGATTTTCCACCAATATTACGGAAGCGTGGCACATAGATACCATTGGGCTTTCTTCCTTTATAAAACTTATCCTCATACCCATCGTATTTTCCGGCAGCACCAACCCCCAGATGATGATCCATTATATTCCTTCCCAACTGATCCGAGTCATTCCCCATTCCATTTGGGAATCGGTCAGACTTAGATTGCATCAGTATGGATGAAGAGGCGATAGAAGAGGCACATAGGAATATTACCTTGGCCTTAAATTCAAAAGTCTCTTTAGTAACCCTATCAATCACCTTCACCCCGGTTGCCTTTTTTGTGTCCGGATCATACATTACCTCATGCACTATTGAATCCGGTCTCAGGGTCATATTTCCTGTAGCTTCGGCAGCAGGAAGGGTTGAGGAGTTACTACTGAAATAGGCACCAAAAGGACACCCTCTGATACATCTGTTCCTATACTGACATTTTGATCTGCCGTCTCCTTCAAATTTTTTAGAACTATTAATATGAGCAACACGCCCGGCGGTAATTACCCGGCCATCAAAATTCTCGGCTACCTTCTCACGAACATGTTGTTCTACGCAATTGAGATCCATCATAGGTTCGAATACACTATCCGGCAATTGTGGAAGACCTAAGGTTTCTCCCGATATCCCAACGTATGTTTCAACCTTGGTATACCAGGGTTCAATATCTTTATATCTAACCGGCCAGTCTACCGCTATTCCTTCCTTTTTGTTGGCTTCGAAGTCCAGATCGCTCCAGCGATAGCTATGACGGCCCCATAGTAAGGACCTTCCGCCAACGTGGTATCCTCGCATCCAGTCGAATCGTTTTGTTTCATTGTATGGATGTTCCAGATCATTGACGAACCAAAAATTATGTGGTGCTCTTACAGTATAGCCTGTACGAGCCTGTTTGAATTGTTTTGCTGCTTCTTCAGCGGGTAATTCACCATTGTTGGGAAAGTCCCAGGTATCCATATTCGCGGTAGGATAATCTTCGCGGTGCTTTACCATTCTTCCGCGTTCCAGCACAAGTGTTTTAAGCCCGTTTTCGCATAATTCCTTGGCGGCCCAGCCCCCACTAATACCCGTACCAACAACAATGGCATCATAGGAATCCTGCTCTTCATTGTAATAAAATTTACTCATGTAAGTATATTGTTTGTTGGCTAAATGTATTAATTATAAAATTAATTTTCTACATTTAAACGGCCTAATTCTTACCGAATCCCTGTTAAACTTTAGCTTTTTTTAGATTATAAAAATAAAGTGTCAATATTTAATACAGATATACTATTTTCCATATTCAAAGAAATAAGAACAGATAGACCATTTAAAAAACATTCATATGAAAAGAAGAAATTTTGTAAGGAATTCAGCCGCAGCCGGAATAGGACTGTCCGTTTTGGGGATCTACAGCTGTAAACAAGCTAAAAAAGAAGGAACCGATGAAACAGGAATGGAAGACATGGAGGAGGTGATGGAACCCTTTTTTAAATTATCTCTTGCCCAATGGTCTGTACATAGGATGATAAGGAATGGTGAAATGGACCCTTATGCATTTGCTTCCAAGGCAAAGGAATGGGGCTTTACCGGGCTCGAATACGTTAGTCAATTATACGATAAAGAATTAAAAGAAAGTAATTATAGCGCCGAAGCCATGGCCGCCTTTGTAGATAAGTCGAATGCGGAAGCTGAGAAACATGGGATGCAAAACGTGCTGATCATGATAGATGGGCAAGGAGACCTTGCGACTTCAGACGCTGCAGCACGGAAAAAGGCTGCA
>CAWAEX010000016.1:0-65759 GCA_963781045.1 uncultured Flavobacteriaceae bacterium
GAGAAAAATTTAAAAGTGCGGCACAAGGCCTTATTACACTGGCCACATATGGTTTTGGTATGCTCATAGGTTTTTGGGTGGCAGGAAAAATCTCAGATATGTATCTCGTTTCAGCAAATGTGCACGACTGGGTCAATATTTGGACCTTCCCTGCCATTTTTGCCTTTGTAGTAATGCTGCTTTTTGCTATCTTTTTCAAAAATGAAGTAATAGAATATAAAAAATAAAAGGACAAGAATGCCAAAAAAAATAAGACTAGGAATATTAGGCGGTGGAGGCGATTCCCTCATTGGGGTGTTGCACCGCGTTGCCTCTTTTATAAATGATAACTACGCAATTACAGGTGCCGTTTTTAATGCCAACTATGACGAAAACCTGGCGTTCGCCAAAGAAATTGACGTTCCAACAGATCGGATCTACAAGGATTTTGAGACCTTGGTAGAAGAGGAATTAAAACTTCCCAAGGATAAACGTATACAGGTATGTGCCATTCTTACACCTAATTTCCTTCACTTTCCAATGGCAAAGAAGCTTTTAGACAATGGCTTTCATGTTATTTGTGAAAAACCCATGACTACCACTTATGAGGAAGCCAAAATACTCAGGGAGGCCCATAAAAAGGCCGGTACTGTCTTTGCTGTTACACATACGTATACCGGCTATCCCATGGTACGGCAAATGCGGGAAATGATTAAGGCCGGAGAATTAGGAAGGATCCATAAAGTAGATGCCCGCTACTATCAGGGGTGGATAAACCCGATCATTCATGATAAAGCAAAGCGTTCTACCGTTTGGCGATTAGACCCTAAGAAAGCCGGGATAAGTTCCTGTATGGGAGATATAGGGGTCCACGCTTTTAACCTGGTTGAGTATACTACCGGTTTAAAGGTAAAGTCCCTACTATGCGATTTTAATTACCTCTATTCGGACAACCAAATGGATGTAGACGGCACAGCATTGATCCGCATGGGAGACCATGTTAAAGGGGTCATTAGAGCCAGTCAGGTAGCTACTGGCGAAGAAAATGGGCTGGCCATTCGTATTTACGGCGAGAAATTTGGTCTGCTATGGGAGCAGGAAAATCCCAATTACATCTATAAGATCAGTGATACCGAAGCTATGCAGGTATATAAACCAGGGCATGCTTATAACTCTAAATTATCCCTGGAAGGCACAAAACTTCCACCGGGGCATCCTGAAGGGATCTTTGATTCTATGGCCAATATTTATTTAGGGGTGGCTAAGGCTATCCGCGGGGAAGCTTACAATGATGGGGAATTCCCTACTATGACAGATGGCGTACGCGGACTCAATTTTATTGAAGCTACTGTTGCCTCGCATAAAGGGGGCAATGTCTGGATAAAATTAGACTAGTCTTAGGAAGTTATTTCCTTTGAAAGACTTTTTCAAAGACCTCGCAGACTATGATCATGCTATCACGGGGTACTCTGCCAAAAGGTTCCAGCTCCCTGGTATAATAGTCCCAATGTGTCTTTTTCCAATGGTCTAGAGATTTATCACCTTCACCTTCCAATTTCGCATAGGATCCCCTAATACTGAAAAATGGTTTCAGTTCTACAGCAACCGTCCTTACTATGCATTTGGCATTTCCGTTCCAATCTGTGATGATGGTAAAATCACCAATTTTGGGTAAAGGTTCCTTTCTGTATTGCAAGCCCAGTAAGGAATGTGAAGTTGCTCTTTTTATTCCTTTTAAAACCAATTTCAAACAAGTGTTGGCATCCTTTTCATTATCACAAAAATGTGTAACAACAGGATCTTTGGCAAAAGCATATTCCAGATGCTTATCTAAAAAATCGCCCCATAAGTTTCTTGCAGATGCATTTTTCATAATTTTGTAGGTTAAGAGAAGTTTCCTTTTTTAAATTCAGACACCGCATGTTCTGCCGCCCTGGCGGTAAAGGCCATATAGGTTAGTGACGGATTTACACAACTGGCAGAGGTCATAAAAGCACCGTCTGTAATATAGATATTAGGAACCGCATGTACCTGGTTGTTTTTATTGACCACTGAGGTACGGGGATTCCAACCCATCCTGGCTCCGCCCATCTCGTGTATTCCAAGTCCAGGACCCGTTTCATTTTCATAAGTTGTAATGTTCCTGAAACCAGCAGACTCGAACATCAAAACAATTTGACGTAGTATGTCTTCCCGCATTTTGTATTCATTGTCCTTAAACTCTACATCGAAATCGAGTTGAGGAAGGCCCCATTGGTCTAAGCTGGTTTTACTTAGGGTTACCCTGTTATCTTCATATGGGAGCATTTCTCCAAAACCAGTAACTCCAATTTGCCAGGGTCCTGGTTTCAGAATATTCTCCTTTAATTCTTTGCCATACTGCATTTCAGCAACAGAAGCTTTCCAGTCTCCACGGCTGGCTCCTCCCTGATAGCCAAAACCACGCAGGTATTCTCTTTTTCTGGTGGTATTGTCCAGATTCACAAACCTGGGGATATAAAAACCATTGGGTCTTCTGCCCTTGTAATATTTATCCAGGTATCCATCAACAGAAGCAGTTGCTCCTAATTGATAATGGTGGTCCATGATATTGCGCCCCACCTGGTCATAATCATTCCCAATCCCATTTGGGAAGCGTTCAGATTTAGATTGTAGCAAGATCCCAACACTGGCCATGGCAGAGGCACATAAGAAGATCACCTTGGCGTAAAATTCAAATTTTTCATGAGTTTCCGTATCAATGACACGAACGCCGGTAGCTTTTTTGGTGGCATCGTCATAGATCACTTCGTGAACTATAGAGTTTGGTCTCAGGGTTAAATTACCAGTACGTTCTGCGGCTGGCAGGGTTGAAGAATTACTACTAAAGTATCCTCCAAAAGGGCAGCCTCGCCAACAACGATCTCTGTACTGACAGGCTGTTCTGCCTTCAACTTGTGCGTTGGTATCTGTTATATGGGCCACTCTACCTATAGTTAGAACACGATCGTCATCGAATTTATCAGCCATCGCTGTCTTAAGGTCTTCTTCCGGACAAGTTAGGTCCATTGGGGGTTGAAACTGTCCGTCTGGTAATTGCTTTAGGCCCAATTTTTCCCCACTAACTCCAATATAGGTTTCCACTTTATCATACCAGGGAGCAATATCCGCATAACGCACCGGCCAATCTACTGCAATCCCTTCGTTGAGGTTGGCCTCAAAATCAATATCGCTCCAACGATAACTCTGTCTGCCCCAGGTAAGAGATCGGCCGCCTACCTGATATCCGCGTATCCAATCGAATCGCTTGGTTTCCTGATATGGATGTTCAAGATCGTTTACAAAAAAGTGTTTTACGTCTTCTTTTGGAGCCCAACCAACACGAGATTGTTTGGGATAGTTCTTTTTTTCCTCCCTGCTAAGTTCATTGTTATTGGGGAGGTCCCAGGGGTCCATATTCATGGTAGGATAGTCTTCAACGATGCTTTACCATCCTGCCTCTCTCCAGTACTAATGTTTTTAAGCCACCCTCACATAACTCCTTGGCAGCCCATCCTCCCGTGATCCCGGTGCCAACCACAATGGCATCGAAGTGCTTTTCCACAATGTCCTGTGTATTCTTCATTTAATTCTGTGGTATTTCCTATATTTATGACATTCCCAAAAGGGGTGGTCCTGGTTCATTCTATCTAATAAATATAGGACTTAATTCTGAAAGGGACTAAATAGACTATTTCAATAATTCCGTAATACTTTCTCCATGAAAACAATAAAAGGACCCGCGGTTTTCCTAGCACAGTTCGTAGATAGCAAGGCACCCTTCAACTCTCTGGACGGCATGTGCAAATGGGCGGCCGACCTGGGATATAAAGGTATTCAGATCCCTACCTGGGAACATTTTTTAATAGATCTGGACAAGGCTGCTGAGAGCCAGGACTATTGCGATGAACTCAAGGGGAAGATCAATTCGTATGGCTTAGAGATCACAGAGCTTTCTACCCATTTACAGGGACAGTTAGTGGCAGTGCATCCGGCATATGATCTTATGTTCGATAATTTTGCGCCAGACCGGGTGAAGAACAATCCTAAAGCACGCACAGAATGGGCTATAGATGTTGTAAAGAAGGCCGGGACGGCTAGCAGACGACTTGGAATAAAGGCCCATGCAACTTTTTCCGGCGCCTTATTATGGCATACCTGGCACCCATGGCCACAACGCCCCCCGGGATTGGTAGAGATGGGGTTTCAGGAATTAGCCAAACGATGGCTTCCCATTCTCGATCATTTTGATAAGGAAGGGGTAGATGTCTGTTATGAGATCCATCCTGGAGAAGACCTGCATGATGGGGATACTTTTGAACGATTTTTAGAAGCAACAGGGAATCATAAACGAGTGAATATCTTGTATGATCCTAGTCATTTTGTACTTCAACAATTAGATTATATAACCTATATAGATCACTACCACGAATTTATAAAATCGTTCCATGTAAAGGATTCTGAGTTTAATCCTACCGGCAAAAAAGGTGCTTTTGGAGGCTATAATGATTGGGGAGACAGAGCGGGCAGATACCGTTCTCTGGGTGATGGTCAGATCGATTTTAAGACTATTTTTTCTAAACTTACCCAATACGGATGCGATGTTTGGGCGGTCATGGAGTGGGAGTGCTGTATTAAGAGCCCAGAACAGGGCGCTCGTGAAGGGGCGGTCTTTATTCAAGATCATATCATAGAGGCTACCCAAAAAACCTTTGATGATTTTGCAGGGGGGGAAACAGATAAGAAAATGCTCAAGAAAATTTTAGGAATCTAACACCTATACTATGAAGAAATATTATGTATTGATTGCAATGGCCTGCATTGTGCTGGCAAATTGTAAGGAAAAAGAGAACAAGGAAGAAGTGCTGGCCACAGAAGAAATGTCTATGGAAAATACAAGTGATATGAATGAGAACGATTGGATAGTGCTATTCGATGGAACTTCTTTCGATGGCTGGCATGTTTATCCCGGGAAGGAAGTGCCAGACGCATGGAAATTGGAAGATGGCGCCATGATACTTAGGCCCAAAGAGGCCAGGACCGACGGCAACAGGTTCAATATGGTAACAGACAACGAGTATACAGATTTTGTTTTATCCTTAGAATGGATGGTTACAGAAGGAGCAAACAGCGGTATAATGTGGGGGGTTGTTGAAGATCCTAAATACGATGAACCTTATTACACGGGTCCTGAGATCCAGGTGTTGGATAATATCAACCATCCGGATGCCAAAAATGGGACCACGCACCAGGCAGGTGCCCTGTATGATATGGTAGCCCCATCCGCGGATGTCGTAAAACCAATTGGGGAATGGAATTCCTATGAGATCACCATAAACCATAAGACCAATGAGGGAATTGTGGTGCTTAATGGGACAAAGATCGTTGAGTTTCCGGTTACCGGGGAAGGTTGGGATACCATGGTGGCCGGTTCAAAATTTGCGGATTGGGAAGCTTTTGGAAAATACCAAACCGGGAAGATCGCATTACAGGATCATGGTGAGAACATTAGCATAGGATATCGAAATATCAAGATAAAAGAACTGTAGATAAGAGGTATTATATTGACCTTGCTGATAGTGCTTTTGTACTCCTGTAAACAGCATGAAGAATGAAGCAGTAATGAAGATCAGGTAACCATAAGCGAAGTAATTGTTTATGAAGAATATTCAGGAAAAGAGCCAACTAAACCGCAGGGGGCCGAAATATACGAACCGACACCTCCAAAGGTGGCTCCCTATGGAGATAATAGCAGGGTTAGTTTTCGAAATATCTGGGTAGGAGAATTACAATAACCTTAGGTAAAATACAGAGATTTAGGCAAGAGAAATTAAGTACCTTTGGCCAAAATAAACGCTAATTATGATCCAATCCATGACAGGATTTGGGAAGTATGTTGTACAGCTTCCAACAAAGAAGATCACCGTTGAGCTTAAATCGCTTAACAGTAAATCACTCGACCTTAATGCCAGGATGCCTCCGGCATACAGAGAAAAAGAATTGGAATTGCGGAAGATCATCGCAAGTGCCCTGCTACGTGGGAAGATAGACTTTGGCTTATATGTTGAAATTACCGGAGATGAAACCTCTTCAGAGGTCAATCAGGCGGTAGTTAAGCAATACATCAAACAATTACGAACTATTGCAGACGGGGATGATCTGCGACTTATGGAAATGGCCCTTAGATTACCAGATACGCTGAAAACGGACAGGGATGATATTGACAAAGAAGAGTACAAGGGCATCCTGGAAGCATTGAATGAAGCCTTGAAGGAGATCCAGAACTTTAGGTCTGAAGAAGGCAGGATACTGGAAAACGACTTTGCCGCTCGTTTAGATACTTTGAAATCCTTACTTAAGGAAGTGATGGCCATGGATCCGGGACGTCTTGGAGCAATTCGCGAAAGACTCGATAAAGCAGTGGCCGATCTGAAAGTAGATGTAGATGCCAATCGTTTTGAACAAGAGCTAATTTATTACTTAGAGAAATTCGATATCACAGAGGAGAAGGTACGTTTGGAGAACCACCTTAATTACTTTAAGGAAACCATGAGTTCTGCAGATTCCAATGGGAAGAAATTAGCATTTATAAGTCAGGAAATAGGCAGGGAGATCAACACTATTGGTTCTAAGGCCAATTTTGCGCCCATGCAGCAGCTGGTAGTACAAATGAAGGATGAGTTGGAAAAGATCAAGGAACAAATGCTTAATGTCTTATGAGTAGCGGCGGAAAACTTATTATTTTTTCGGCTCCATCGGGAAGTGGAAAAACCACCATTGTTCGGTATCTGTTAGAACAACCCGAACTCAATTTGGCATTTTCAGTCTCTGCCACATCCAGAAGCAGGAGGGGGAAGGAGAAACAGGGGGAGCACTATTACTTTATGAAACTTTCCGAATTTAAGCAACACATTAAGAACGATGATTTTCTTGAGTGGGAAGAGGTGTACAGAGACAATTTTTACGGAACACTAAAGAGTGAAGTAGAACGTCTATGGGCCGAAGGGAAGAATGTGATCTTCGATATTGATGTAGCCGGCGGATTGCGGATAAAGAAGAAATTTCCTAAAGAGACCCTGGCAGTTTTTGTAAAACCGCCCAGTATAGATGAGCTTAAAATTAGGCTGAAGAAACGCAGTACGGAGTCTGATGAAAAGATCAATATGCGGATAGCCAAGGCCTCTGTAGAGTTGGCCACTGCTCCTCAATTTGACAAGGTGATAAAAAATTACGATCTGGAGAAAGCCTTGCATGAGGCCCATCAAATGGTAGCCGATTATATTGGGGTAGCGCCTTCCTTCAAAAAGAATGATCCTAAAAGCTAGAAGTATTTACCGGAGAACATTTCAATATTCATCCCTATCTTTACGGAGCTTATGAAGCAGGTTGGACTTTATTTTGGGACCTTTAATCCTATCCATATTGGTCATTTGGTGATAGCCAATCATATGGTGGAATACTCATCTCTGGATGAGGTTTGGTTCGTCATAACCCCCCAGAGCCCCTTTAAGGTAAAGCAATCCTTATTAGATAATCATCATAGGTATCAAATGGTTTTTGAGGCTGTACAGGAGTATCCAAAATTAAATGCAAGCACTATAGAATTTGATTTACCACAACCTAATTACACCATTCATACCCTCGTACATTTAAAAGAGAAATACGGAAAGAACTTCTCATTTTCCCTTTTGCTGGGTGAAGACAATCTTAAGAGTTTTCACAAGTGGAAGAACTACGAGGAAATCCTGGCAAACCATCATTTATACGTCTACCCCAGGATATCTGCAGGAAGTATTCCAGAGCAATTTAAGGAGCATCCTAAAGTTCATAAAGTAGATGCACCTATCATGGAGATCTCTTCTACCTTTATCAGGAAAAATCAGAAGGCAGGTAAAAATGTTAGGCCAATGCTACCGGAGGCGGTCTGGAAATATATGGATGAAATGAATTTTTACCGCTAAGTTATTTGGGTGTTCCATTCAAAAAAAAGGGTCCTGCCTTTTTTGACAGAACCCGTTAATCCTTGTTTTCATTTTACTAAATAAAGCCGGGGTATCCAGCATGAATTATAGGAATGTACCTATATCATCTACTTTAACCCTCATTTTTTTATCACCATTTTTAAGCATAAGTTTATAGACCTTTGTCGCGCCGTTATCTTCGGTGTAAGTAACGCGATAAACATCTTTGGTTACGGTCCAATTGGGGAACCTTTTTAATACGGCAGTTTTAACATCATTAGGCAAAGTAATGTTTTTAAATTTTTCGATGGTCCTAATGATCTTGCCATCACTGTCATATTCGGCAACAATTTTTCCATCAGGAATAAAGAAGGAAACTGTGTAAAATTCAAAATCATCCTGATAGAAATCAGCTTCCGTTACATCATAGGACGCAACCGCACGTTCCAACGTTTTAACCGGAATAGCGGCAGTCTTAGAATTGGTCGCATTCAAATATTTGAAGTTCATAGGTCTAATGACCACTTCAGAAAGCTCAACAACCTTTACATCCTGGGTAAAGACTGGGATGGTTAATCCAAGAGCTAATAAACCAAGGATTACTTTTTTCATGGCATTTGAATTAGAGTTAATAATGACCTATCTAGTACTCAAGGACTGTAAAGTTAAGCGGTGATAAGAAAGCATGCAATGATATTAATCAGTTCCCCTATATATTAAGTAGGATAAATAAGAAAATCTAGTCTAAGGCCCTGTAGGCGGTAAGTAAATCTGTCCCCAACAATCGGTTTTCTTTATTAGTATACCAGCTTCTTTTTTTTGGGATCATCATCCCTTTTACCTCTTCTATCCCATCCAATAAAATATACTCTCCATCATTTTTCGATTCGTCATGGAAGAACTGATACACCTCCATGGCATAGGTAGCAGGATCGAAATAGAAATACCAGGTATCCTTCCCAACCTCTTCCTCATAGGTAACCTTAAGAACCAGATATTCCTTCCCTTGAAATGTTTTTCTAAGAACAGCAGGAGCCAGGATGGTACCCTTATCTTTTAATTTCATGGGAAGTCCGTAGAGATAGGTGTAATAATTTTTCATTATTAGTATTGGGCCGCAATTATTATCGTTGGATTTGGAATCTTCTTTTGGCATGATCGTTCTGCCGTTCACAGTAAAGCTGCACTTTCCTTTGTTAAATATCTCTGTAGTGGTGATAGTGTCTGTCTTTGCAACCAACTTAAAATAATCAGAAGGGAAATCTAGCGTAACTTCACTATATCGGTTGCTATTATTGGGGGTACTCATAGTAATGAAAAGTGTGCCTCGGAACGATTCCCAGGCATTATTAGGATCATGATATGAGATAGACTTTGCCAGGAGCGCCGAGGGAGTCAATTCCTGAGCAATCCCTACAAAGGAAAAAATTGAAACCAGAACAAGTATGCTGTATTTGGCCATGGGAATAAAATTTTATCATCATTAGTTGTAGTGCAATTTCGAATATTTATTTTAAATTGATCGACTAGAGTCGACAACTACTTTTAACAAAGCTACCCTATGGAGTTCGGATTTGGAGATATACTACAATTATTAGGGGCCCTGGGCCTCTTTCTCTTTGGTATGAAAGTGATGAGTGATGCCCTTATTACTTTTAGCCGGGAATAAAATGCGGGGTATACTGGCCACCATGACCTCCAATCGGTTTTTAGGGATCTCTACGGGCTTTTTAATTACTTCAGTTATTCAATCCTCCTCTGCAACAACACTCATGGTAGTGAGTTTCTCTAATGCTTCCTTATTAACCCTCACAGAATCTATAAGCGTCATTATGGGCGCCAATATAGGCACTACGATCACGGCCTGGTTAATAACGATCCTCGGATTTAAGGTGAGTATGAGTGCCATTGCGCTGCCTTTGGTAGGGTTTGGATTCCTGTTTATGTTTTCAAAAAAAGAAAATTTAAAAAATTGGGGTGGGTTTATCATAGGATTTGCCATCCTCTTTATTGGATTACAATTTTTGAAGGAAGCCATGCCTAACATCAATGAGAATCCTGAGATCCTTCAGTTTCTGAACAGGTATGCAGATATGGGGTATGGGTCTATACTGTTGTTTTTATTTATTGGTACCGTACTTACAGTAGTCATACAATCCTCAAGTGCTACCATGGCCTTAACGCTTATCATGACAGCAGAAGGATGGATCCCGTTTGAGTTGGCTGCAGCCATGGTGTTGGGAGAAAATATCGGAACCACTATTACTGCTAATTTAGCGGCTATTGTAGCCAATTTCCAGGCAAAGAGGACAGCCAGGGCTCACCTAATATTTAACATTATAGGGGTAGTGTGGATGCTGATTTTGTTCTATCCTTTTTTAAGCCTGATCAGTTGGCTTACCCAGCGCTTAGGTAGCGAATCGCCTTATTTGAGTGCGGCTGCCATTCCGGTGGCTATCTCCTTATTTCATACGGTATTCAATGTGATTAATACCTTTCTTTTGGTTTGGTTTATAAATCCGATCGCCAAAATTGTTGAATGGGTAGTCCCGGAAAAATTACTACCGGAAAGAGAAATAGATGAGCCAAAATATTTGAATGAAAAAATAGCGCAATTCCCGGAAACAGTGATCGCCTCATTGGTAAGTGAATCTAAATACCTTTTTCAAAATGCCATTTTCGAAATTATTACTCATGCCTTGAATATTCATAGAGAAGACATAAAATCTGACTTAAAAGCTAAAAAGGTGGTGAAGAAGTCTATGGTGGATATGAAAACCGATGTACGCGCCTTGTATTTGAGTAAGGTAAAGACCATTTATGGCGAAATTATACGATATGCCACCAATGCGCAAAGTACCCTAAAGCTGTCCGAAACTCAAAACAACAGGGTTTTGGAAATTAAAGTGGCCAACAGAAAGATGGTTGAAGTCATCAGGGATCTAAGGGAATTAAACAGGAACGTAACAATGTATTCATCCTCTCCCAATAAGCAAATTAAAATTGAATATGATAATTATAGAAAACTTACAGTTAAAGTACTTCGGGAAATTTATAATCTTCCTTTGGAAGGGGCCATGGAGACGTATCAAAAAAGACTGATGGATCTCAGAAAAAGAATGAATAAAAAGCTTAAGGCAGACAATGAAGAAATAAATCGCTTGATCCGCGAAAAATTGATCACTACAGACATGGCCTCCTCATTGGTCAATGATCATGATAATGTGCGGAACATTCTCAATAACTTAATTACTACAGCCGAATTGCTTTATTGCAGAAGGGATACGTTACTAATTCCTAAAGGCGATCAAAACCTTACAATGGAAGCGGTGGCTTAAAAATCTAATAGTAAACCCCGCCATTATTTCAAATGTATATACTCTTGGAAATGAAAATCTAAAAGAGACCTATTCTTCGATGGTTGGAGGCTCAATAGAGCTATCATGTTTTGAATAATAAAGTTCCAAAAGTTTCATGGTTGCTTCCATAAGATCCTTTGTTTCCAATAATAAAGAGAAATATAATACCGTGTTTTTAGGACTCGATTCTTCTGAACGAGTACGTGTAATTTGTTTCTCAATTTTTTCGGAAACCAAATTGTACAATCGCTCCTTTTGAGTAAGAATTACCCCAATTTCCTCATAGGAACCATTATCGAACGCCTGCTTGGTTTTGCCAAATAGAGACTCGAGTTCCTCATTTATTTCCGTTAGTTCTTTAACCTGATTGAATTTTAATTTCTTGTGATTGTTGTTAACGTGCTTATGGCTAATCTTTGTGATATATTCCAAAGATTGCGTTATATCTGTTAGATAGCTTAGAATGCTTATGTAGAAGTTACTGGCATCTAAACTGGTATCATCCAGATTTTTAATGAAATAGAACAAATGGTCGCGGAGTTCATCAATTTCGTCAGATAATTTTACGACATTACTTTTATTCTTTTTAAGCTTGTCAAGATCTTGTTTTGCCAATCCTTCTATACTATTCCGGTATAATTTGCTGCTGCGTTTCATGGCATTGGAGATATTCGAAGAGCTTTCCGAAATTACTCCTTGTATAGAGCGGCTTTCTGTTTTTACGAGCCTATCCTCTGCAAGTATGGCCTTAGATTTCTTGTTGTAAGAAATATAGTTACGGGCCAGTAACAAAATCGCAACAAACAATAAAATGGCTATTGCTGCTCCTTTACCAAAGCTTATGATCGCTAATATAACTCCAGAGGCAACAAAGGCAATGATCGCTGTTAAAAACCAGCCACCAATTACATTAAGAACTCCCGCAACTCTGTATACTGCACTTTCACTACCCCAAGCCCTATCTGCAAGAGAAGTACCCATGGCTACCATAAAAGTTACATACGTTGTGGACAAAGGCAGTTTATAGGAGGTAGCAATAGAAATAAGAATACCGGCAACCATCAGGTTAACAGCCGCCCTAACCATATCGAATGCGGGCAACTCGTGTACTTTACCCTCGGGTAAGGTAATTGCCAGTTTTTTAAATCGGGAATCGACTTTCTTCGTCCAGGAATTGGGCAGTACAGTTGCTGTATATTCAGAGACCATCATAGTAAATCGTACCAGATTTCGCGATAAAAAATTAGGCTCAAAACGCTCCTTGGTATCACTTTGTCTCGACAAATTTATTTCAGTATCGGCAACATAGCGTGCCTTTTTGGAAAACCATAAGGTAACCACCATCACCATTCCGGAAAGAAACAATAATATGGTTGGGGTTGGCACTTTAGTCGCTAACACACCCATACTAAATTCTGTAGCCGGTACGCCAGAAACCACCCAAGCCTCATAAGACTGATAGGCAGCAATAGGAACACCTATAAAGTTTACCAGATCATTCCCGGCAAATGCTAATGCCAGGGCAAAGGTGCCTACACCTATGATCAGTTTATAAATATTCACTTTAAAAACAGAAGTAAGTAAAAATGAAAGTAAAGACCAAAAAACTAAACTTATGGCTATTATAGAATAAACCTGTGCCTCCAGGAATTTACTGATCGTAACACCTCCAATAAGGTCATAGGACTCACCGGCGTAAGGAGTACCTTTAATGCCTTTCATAAAAATAAAATAGGTGATAGCCGATAATGCGATACCGCCAAATATGGCTCCTACCCATTTTGCTTTTCGCTCAAAGTCATAAGACAACAATACTCGCGATATCCATTGTACAAAGGCACCTACAGAAAACGCAACTACCACAGACAAGAGTATTCCCATGATAATCTCAAACGCTTTGGAAGTATTTATATAGTTAATAATATCTCCCATAGTGCCACCATCAACACCAATCTTTATGATAGACATTGCTACTGCAGCTCCTAACAATTCAAATACAATTGAAACTGTAGTTGAGGTGGGCATACCAAGGGTGTTAAAGAAGTCTAGGAGCAATATATCAGTGATCATTACGGCCATAAAAATGAACATGATCTCATTGAAGTAAAACTCTCCCGGATTAAAAATCCCCTTTCGTGCCACTTCCATCATCCCACTGGAAAAAATGGCCCCAAAAGCGATTCCCAAACTAGCGACGATCATGATGGTCCTGAATGAGATGGCCTTAGATCCAATGGCCGAATTGAGGAAGTTCACTGCGTCATTACTGACACCTACCACTAAATCTGCAACCGCTAGCACCGCTAGCGCAATGATCATTACAAAGTATATATTTTCCATAAGTTCTTTAAAAGAAGGCTATAAATATCTAAAGTATTTTGGTTAGCTGTGTTATGTAATTGTTATTTATAGTATTAGAAATGAACATCGAGTTGCAATCTGAACATCACTTCATTTGTTCCATTATCTATCGAAAGATAACTTAAATCTGATTGTACTTTTAATTTGTGTCCAACAATATACTTAGACAATCCTAAAGTGTATTGGGTTTCAGGGCTTCTACCAGTAATACCTTCATCTAATTTTATATTGGTATACCTTCCAGAAACCTCCCAGTTACTGGGAAACAAATAACCACTTTGCAGGTTTAATCCCTTGCCTACCCATACTACATCACCTGTTTCAGTGCCATCAGAATTTTTGGCGATAGCATCTTTCGCATCCCTGTCTGCGTATTCTCCCATTAGCGAAAAACCGTTGTATTTAAGCATAAAGTCTACAAACATGGTATTTATATTGGTTTCATATACACCTACATCATTGATCATATAAGAACCTAAATTACTTCTGGTCCTTACGGCATTATTATTTGAGTCATACGTAAGGGCCAGCATTAGTTTTGGAGTTTCCTCTCTTTTAAGATCCGCGCCACTGTAGTCCCCACCGCCTTCGAATTCACCAAAGGGGAGTAATTCTATGCGCCCGGTATACTGGTAACCACCTAGGTTGCCATCTGTTACATTTCTCCCTTCACCCTGAGAAAATGCTATTTTTTCCCTTACTACAAATGAATCTGTAAGATCGAAATGATGTCTAAGCTGAAACCCCATGTCGCGATCTATATTAAACCTGCTGTTTACCAGCGATCTGTCTACTTGCTGTAGATTTCCCGATGAGATAACCCGTTCAATATTACCCGGGAGTTTGGTCTGTCCAAACCAAAGTTCAAAATTTTCATAAAAATTCCACATCACCACGGCATCCAGAATATAGCGAGGAGTATTACGCGTAAAATCTGATCCCCCCGATATATCCCGATTGGAAAGGCCTAGCTCTAATTTATATCTAAGTTTAGGAGAATAGGCATATCCGTCGAATTTTAATCGAGCCCGGCGCACCAAGAAATTTGTTTCATTATCCGAAAATATGCCATCTGAGTCATCCTGTCCTTCTGAAATGACAAGTATCTGCATACGAGCGGCGATCTTCATTGTAAATGTGCTGTCTTTTCCAACAAGATTAAACAAGCCCTTTCCAAATGCAGGTGCGTTGGTTTCTTGAGCGTGTAATGAAAAAGAACATATAGTAAAAAAGGCAAGGAAGATAAAATGTAACTTCATATTTAATTTTTTTTAATGGCACAAATTACGTGACTTGATGTTATCTAATTGTTACCTAAAGGTTATTAGATTAAACTAGTGTTAACTCCAGTGAATTCTCTTTTGAACAGCCTCTTCAAAAAATAGTATCTTGCGGCCAAATACTTCATATGAACTGGGAAGAACTGCTGTCTTTACGGCGTTTTGGGGACACTAATAAAAGACTGAGGAAAGAACAGGACGAAACCCGCTTGGGTTTTGAAGTAGACTATGACCGAGTTATATTTTCGGCAGCCTTTAGAAGTTTACAAGATAAGACCCAGGTAATTCCGCTATCTAAGACCGACTTTGTCCATACCCGACTTACGCATAGTTTGGAAGTTTCTGTAGTAGGGAGGAGTTTAGGTAGAATTGCCGGAAAACAGTTGCTTACCAAATACCCGCATCTTCAGGAAATACACGGGCATCAGTTTAATGATTTTGGTGCAATTGTAGCTGCAGCATCTCTTGCACACGACATTGGAAATCCACCCTTTGGACATAGTGGGGAAAAGGCCATAGGCGAGTTTTTTAAAAGCGGACCGGGAACTGTATATAAAGGAGAACTGACTGCCAAGGAATACCAGGACCTCATAGATTTTGAAGGAAATGCCAACGGCTTTAAAATTCTTACAGAATCTCGTGAAGGAGTAGAAGGAGGACTTAGACTCAGTTATGCTACTCTGGGGGCCTTTCTGAAATATCCTAAGGAATCGCTGCCGAAAAAGCCAACCCAACATATTGCAGATAAAAAATACGCCTGTTTCCAGTCTAATGTCCATTTTTTTAATGAAGTGGCAAAAGAGCTGGGACTAAAGGAACGCTCGCAGGATGGCAGCTATGCCAGGCACCCATTGACATTCTTAGTAGAAGCTGCTGATGATATTTGCTATACAATTATTGATTTTGAAGATGGTATAAATCTTGGATTGATCTCTGAAGATTTTGCCCTGGAATATCTTATTAAGCTTGTAAAAGATAGGATAGACTCTAAAAAATATCACCGATTGGCGCATATGGAAGATAGGTTAAGCTATCTGCGTGCCCTTGCCATTAATACGCTTATCAGTGATGCCACGGAGACCTTTATTAAGAACGAATCGGAGATCGTGCAAGGAAATTTCAGCACCTCTTTACTCGATAAAAGCAATTACCAGGCCCAAATAAAGGACATCCTTAGTTTGAGTGCCGAAAAGGTCTACAGATCTCAGGAAGTGATCGAAAAAGAGATTGCCGGATATCGGATAATAGCCGATATTCTGGAAGCCTATTCAGATGCATTGGTAAAAAGTAAAAAGGGATCTGCCAGCAATTATGACCGACTTTTAATGACCACTTTGCCACCGAAATTTCAGGATATTTCCGGGTCACTTTATTCCGTTTTGTTGAATTGTTGCTGTTATGTGGCCAGTCTTTCAGACAGTGCAGCCGTCCATATCCACAACAAGATCTCTGGGAAACAACTTTAGAAACTATAACTGAGACCAATAGCCAGCATTTGCCTGAACTGGATCCGCGGTACTCCTGAAGAAATAACAGACCCATCGTCAGCAATTATTTGGTTAAAACGGATATCATCATCATAAATGATCTGGGTGCCAAAATTGGCTTTTATAAAATCATTCACTGTAAACTCAAAATTCAGTTCCCAGTCTATATCAACATTCCCGAAAGAACGCAGGTAGTCTGTATACAGACTAATTCTATGATCCAGAGAAACGTTCTCCCAAATAGGGGTTTCCCACTCATTGGTAACAGAAATTCCTAACTCTATAAACTTGTTCTCACCTTCCTGGATGATGGCTCCGGCAGAATCTCGCACGGCCTTTTGCACCCCAAATGCTCCGTCATTGGCCAGGTTCTGGTCTAGAACAAAGGTGGCTTTTTGAGTGAGTGGGGAGATATATAGATTAAAATTCTTGCCTTCCGGGATATATGAAATTCCTGCCCCAATAAAAAGATAGCCCGGGGCCATAAATCTGGAAATAGGCATGGTTCTGTCCGGGTACTTATACCCATTAGAGAACTGTGTATTGAATTTCACCTTGGCTGAATAGTACCAACTTGTTATGGTATCCTTACGATATCCGAAACTAGATGAAAACCGAATGGCATCTTCCGTTTTGCGAAGTTGTTGTCCTTCCTGTACATTTACCCCATACCGCAGTACCAAATCATTGTTCCATTGTACGTACCTGAATTTGTAATTGCGGACAAATTTGGCATTTGCCAGAGCAGAAAAGGCATTGTCTCCCCCTGCATTCCAGTTAACAAAGGCAACTTCGCTTACGTTTAATCCCAGGGTGTTCTCCACTACCCAAAAGGAAGGGATCCTAAAGCGGTTAAACCTTTTAGTTCGCGGCCTGGTCTTAATGAATGAGATAACCGGATTGGGAATGTTAACTTCTCTGGGGACATATTTTACCCTTTCCTGGACAGCCCGGATCACAATAGTGTCTATAATAGTGGTATCTGGTTCTTGTGGCGGAACAATAGTATCCTGAGCAGAAAGTTTGAAATTCAGCCCCAGGTATATCAGAAGGAGAATTGATACTTTAAGAAACCTCATGGAGAAATTGAGTTAAACAATTGGTAATAGATGTTTCATCTATGTGCCCTAAAGCCTGGAGTTCCTCTACAGTGCCATGCTCAATAAAATTATCTGGAAGCCCCAGGCATTTAATTTTGTTCTTATACCCATTGGTGTTGGCAAACTCTAGAATAGCACTGCCAAAACCGCCCATTTCACATCCATCTTCAACGGTAACCACTATCTGGTATGTATCAAAAATATGATGGAGTTGGGGCATATCCAAAGGCTTTGCAAAGCGCATATCAAAATGACCAATTTCCTTTGGATTTTGAAGGTTATCTAAAATCTGTGTGACCATATTTCCAATATGGCCAAGGGATAATACAGCAATGTCAGCACCTTTTACCAGGTTCCTGGAAGTGCCCATTGATATTTTCTCAAAAGGAGTACGCCATGAGGTCATTACCCCCCTTCCTCTGGGGTAACGGATGGCCATGGGATGTTCAATACCTTCCTGGGCGGTATACATTATATTTCGCAGCTCACTTTCATTCATAGGCGCAAAAATGACCATATTTGGGATACAACGCAAAAATGCGAGATCATACACACCATGATGGGTTGCTCCATCTTGTCCTACCAGTCCTGCACGATCCAGGCAAAAGATGACTGGCAAATTTTGCAGTGCCACATCATGGATCAACTGGTCATAGGCACGTTGTAGAAAGGTGGAATAAATATTACAAAACGGGATCATTCCTTCGGCTGCCAAACCAGCGGCCATGGTTACCGCATGTTGTTCAGCAATACCTACGTCAAAGGCTCTTTCTGGAAAGGTCTCCATCATAAATTTTAAAGAACTGCCGGTAGGCATAGCAGGCGTAATACCAATGATTTTTTTATTCGCTTTAGCCAATTCTACTAGTGTATGACCAAAAACGTCCTGATATTTTGGTGGCTGGTCTTCTGTTTTTGAACCGACCAATTCTCCGGTTACCTTATCAAATTTCCCGGGGGCATGATAGGTGATCTGATTTTCTTCGGCTTTTTGAAGTCCCTTACCCTTTGTGGTTATCAGGTGAAGTAGTCGCGGTCCTGACATTTCTTTCATCTTGCGCAGGGCATCAACAACAGCGTTCATGTCATGCCCGTCTATTGGCCCGGAATATTCAAAATTGAGACATTCAAAAATATTCTCCTCCTTTGCAGTACCCTTTTTTACGTTGGTAAGGTATTTCTTTAATGCCCCTACACTGGGGTCTATCCCAATGGCATTATCATTTAGGATAATCAGCACATTCGCATCTGTTACGCCGGCATGGTTTAGGCCTTCAAAGGCCATACCGCTGGCTATGGAGGCGTCTCCAATAACCGCAATATGCTCTCTTTTATTATCCCCGTTAAGTTTTGCAGCGATGGCCATCCCCATAATGGCTGAAATGGACGTTGAACTATGCCCTGTGCCAAAGGAATCAAATTCGCTTTCTTCTCTTTTTGGAAAACCACTTAGACCACCCAAGTTGCCTGTTCGTATCAAAAAGATGCCTTCTGCCTGTGAGTATTTTGTGACCATATGCCTGATGGCCAACATCCCAAATGAGCTTGTCATAGGGGGTATTAAATACATAATGCAAGGCAATGGTAAGTTCAACCACTCCCAAACTAGCTCCCAGGTGGCCTTCTTTAGCCGAGACTATCTCAATAATGAATTCCCTTAATTCCTTTGATAACAGAGGTAATTGATCGCGAGAAAGTCGGCGTAGATCCTTGGGGTGTTGTATGTTATTTAAGAGTTTCATGGAAAGAAACAAAGGTACATTAATTCATTTTTGATGAGTGCAGATACTTCGGTGAAAATTGTATTTTTGGGACCATGGATTTGATCTTAGATGATACGTATTATATGAAGAAAGCCCTGCAGGAAGCAGAAGTAGCTTTTGAGAACGGAGAGGTACCTATTGGTGCTGTGGTGGTAGTTCAGGGAAGGATTATTGCAAGGGCACATAACCAGACTGAAAAGTTAAATGATGTAACGGCCCATGCCGAAATGTTGGCCATTACAGCTGCCTCAAATTTCTTAGGAGGGAAATATCTGTACGATTGTACGCTCTATGTAACCCTGGAACCCTGCCAAATGTGTGCAGGAGCGTTGTACTGGAGCCAGATCCCAAAAATAGTTTATGGGGCTCCCGATCCGCAACGTGGGTATTCAGTAGGAGGAGGCAATTTACATCCCAAAACAAAGGTAACCAGCGGGGTTTTGGAGAAGGAAGCCAATACCCTTCTAAAACGTTTTTTTATTCAAAGACGTAATTTGAATTAAGAGAAAAATTTACATAAAAAAAACGCCTGTGCGTTTACAGGCGTTCTGTATTCAATCAAAATAAAATATATTAGCTGATCACCTCTACTTTAGCGGCAACCACTCCCTTTCTACCTTCTTCTTCTTCGTATTCTACTTTGTCTCCTTCGTTCAATTCTACCCCGTTGAGGGCAGTGGCGTGAACAAAGATGTCTTTTCCGGTTTCGTCGTTAGTAATAAACCCATAGCCTTTGGATTCATTAAAAAATTTTACTGTTCCAGTCATGCATATAAAATTATTGAATATTAGGTGTAATACTAAAATATGGATTTTTGGGCAAAAGCCGTAAAAGATCATCCATTTTTTTGGAAGTTTGCTATCGATTTTTTGATTTTTTTTCCTGATTATCTCGCATTTTTTTAATGTTCTCTTCACTAAGCATATAGTCTTTCACTTTCTTGCCTTTGCTTTCTTTAAAAAGGAATAATGGCATGGCTATCAGGAATAAGCCTACCGTTCCAAAACCAATGCATTTATTGCCTAGTGCAGGGTCTTCTTCAATGACCGTGAAGCCATAGATAATGGCTACAAGAGACGAGAGAACAATAAGGGTGATAATATATTTACTCTTCAAAAACATGTTATTTAGTAAAATTGATCAATTTGCGTCTGTAAGCTGTAAGTAATTTTGATTTAGAAACAAAACCATAGTATTTGCCGTCTTTAATTACAGGTAAATTCCATGCACTACTATCCTGAAATTTCTGCATCACTGTTTGCATGGTATCTGTTTCATAAAAAATGTGTTCCGGAGCTTTATGCATGATGGTCTCAACCAGAAGTTTATCATAGAGACTGGTATCGAACATAAAGTCGCGCACATCATCCAGGAGCACAATACCCATCAGTACACCTTCTGTGTTTACTACTGGAAAAATATTGCGGGTAGATTTAGCTACAGATTTATGTAACATTTCTCCAAGCGTCATGTTCTGATAAACTGTTTTGAAATTTTTTTCTATTACATCATCTAATTGCATGAGAGTTAACACGGTTTTATCCTTATCATGGGTGATCAGGGCTCCTTCTTTTGCTAATTCCCGGGTGTAAATGGAATGGTCTAGCGTATTTTTAGTGATCAGAAATGAAATGGCTGAGGTGATCATCAAAGGCACAAATAGCTCATACCCTCCTGTGATCTCTGCAATAAGGAATATGGCAGTTAAAGGGGCATGCAGTACCCCGGCGATAAGACCCGCCATGCCAATGAGGGTAAAATGACTCTCGTTAACTGTAAAACCCATCCCAATGTTGTTGATCACTTTTGCAACAACATTTCCAAGTGTACTTCCCATAACCATGGTAGGGATAAAAATACCTCCCGCACCACCTGCCGCAAAAGTGGTGGTCATGGCAACTGCCTTAAAAATGGTGATGCCAAACAGCAGTGCTATGACTACCCAGATATTGGAGGTATACGCATCAAAAGGTGTTTTTCCCAATGCTTCTAATGAGTTCCCATCCAGGAGATGGTTGATATAACCAAATCCCTCACCATATAATGGAGGAATAAAATACAGCATTGTTCCAATAGCTAACCCACCAACCAGCAGCTTGTACTTCGGACTTTTAAACCGCTTGAAGAAATGGAGTATTCCAAAATACATTCTTGTAAAGTAGATAGATGAAAATGCAGTACCTACCCCTAAGACAATATAAAAGAGGGTATCCCTGATCTCAAAATTCTCGGTAACATTGAAATTAAAAAGCGTTTCATCGCCCAGAAAAAAATAAGAGGTTAACACTCCGGAAATGGACGCAAATAATAATGGCAACAATGAAAGCATTGTAAGATCTAAACTAAATACTTCCACCGCGAAGATGATGGCGGCAATAGGCGATTGAAAGACTGAGGCTATGGCCCCTGCAGAGGCACACGCAATGAGTAAGGACCTGGTTTTAGCGTTTATATGAAGGAATCTTGACAAATTGGAACTCAGGGCAGCACCCGATGCAATAGCCGGTCCCAATAGACCTACCGAACCTCCAAATCCTACGGTTAGCGGAGCGGTGATCAAAGGAGTATAGATCTTCTTAATACTTATGATCCCCTTCTTTTTGGACATGGAAAAAAGAATGGATGAGATAGCGTGTTCCAGCTTTTCTCTATGGACGTATTTTACATAGAGGTATACCAGGGTTAAGCCAACAATAGGACTGATAAAGTAGAGTTGTGTGCCGGAAAAGGAAATTCCTTGATCTACGAGGGATTCAATGTAATAAGTGGTATTCTTTAGTGTAACCGCGGCTAATCCTGCCAAAAAACCAACGGCAACGCTCATAATATGAATGAAGGTCTTGTTGGAGATATGCTTATATCGCCAGCGAAAGAATCGTGCAAACAGAATTTTGATCTGTTTGAGCATTATGGAGTTATAACATAAAGGATTGACATAGTATACGTTATTTTCAATGGTATTCTTTCCGGAAATTATAGATCAAAATCCACAGAATCTATTTTTCTTTGTCTACTAGCCGGAGGTTCAGCTCCATTAACTGGGCTTCATCTATTGGTGCAGGTGCATCTATCATCACGTCCCGGCCGCTGTTGTTCTTTGGAAAGGCAATAAAGTCCCTTATGGTTTCCTGACCACCTAAAATGGCCACAAGCCTGTCCAGACCAAAAGCGATACCACCATGAGGTGGAGCCCCGTATTGGAAGGCATCCATTAAAAATCCAAATTGTGCACGTGCCTCTTCTTCGGTAAAACCAAGGTGTCGGAACATACTAGCTTGCACTTTTTTGTCGTGTATACGAATAGAACCTCCTCCTATCTCATTGCCATTTAGGACCAGGTCGTACGCATTGGCTCTCACAGCGTCCGGATCCGTATCGAGTAAGGCTAATTGCCCTGGTTTTGGAGATGTAAAAGGGTGATGCATGGCATGATAATCCCCGGTTTCCTCATCTTTTTCCAACAAAGGGAAGTCTATGACCCAAAGTGGGGCGAACTCTGCAGGGTTTCTCAATCCAAGTCGTTCTGCCATTTCCATCCGCAATGCACTTAATTGTGCACGGGTACTCATGGTCTCCCCGGAGAGTATACAAATAAGGTCACCGGCTTTTGCTTGTGTCGCTTCCGCCCATTTTTTAAGATCTTCCTGATCATAGAACTTGTCTACCGAAGATTTAAAACTACCATCCTCATTACAGCGCACGTACACCATACCTTTGGCGCCTATCTGAGGTCTCCGCAACCAGTCGGTTAGGCCGTCTATCTCTTTTCTTGTTAGCGTTGCTCCTCCTGGAACAGCAATACCAACCACAAGTTCTGCCGAATTAAAAACTTGAAAATCTTTGTGCCGGGCAACGGCATTCAATTCTCCAAACCGCATATCGAAACGAATATCGGGCTTGTCATTCCCGTAGGTTCTCATGGCTTCATCGTATGTCATCCGTGGGAATTTTTCCACCTCAATACCACGAATCTCTTTTAATAAATGTCTGGTAAGACCTTCAAAGGCATTGAGGATATCTTCTTGTTCCACAAAGGCCATTTCGCAATCGATCTGAGTAAACTCAGGCTGTCTATCGGCTCTTAGATCCTCATCCCTAAAACATTTTACGATCTGGAAATATTTGTCGAGCCCACCTATCATCAATAATTGCTTAAAGGTTTGTGGTGATTGTGGGAGGGCGTAGAATTGTCCCTGATTCATTCGGCTGGGAACAACAAAATCGCGGGCACCTTCCGGAGTAGATTTGATCAAATATGGCGTTTCCACCTCAATAAATCCCTTATCTGAAAGATACTTGCGTACTTCCATGGCCACCTTGCTGCGAAAAATAAGATTGTTTTTTACGGGATTTCTTCGGATATCTAAATAGCGATATTTCATACGAAGGTCTGTGCCGCCATCGGTTTCATCTTCAATAGTAAATGGAGGCAGCAAAGACTGGTTTAATATCTTCAATTCTGAAACCAGGATCTCAATGTCACCTGTACCTAGTTGAGGGTTTTTAGAAGTTCTTTCTATGACTTCCCCATGGATCTGTATTACGAATTCACGACCTAGTTTTCTGCCCTCTGAGAGAAGTATAGCCGTGGTTCTTTGCTCATCAAAGACCAGTTGTGTTATCCCATAGCGGTCTCGGAGATCTACCCAAACCACAAAGCCTTTATCGCGTACTTTCTGTACCCATCCACTTAAGATGACTCTGGTCCCAATATGCGTTGTCCGCAACTCTCCACAGGTATGACTTCTATACATTGAAAATCTGAATTTTAACTGCGGCAAATGTAAGAAGTAATGCGTTTAACCCATAATATCTATACCTATTTTAAAGAATAATTTAAAACGGGGACACAAAGAAAATTTTAGAATTCTCTTTGATTTTATGAATTCTTCATTACCTTGGAATACTCAATTTCTAATTCAAAACTTACAAACATGAAACAAAAATTACTCGGAAAATCATTCCTGTGGTTGTTTTTAGCGTTGCCCTTATGGGCTTTTTCGCAAGGGACAGTCAACGGGAATATTACGGATTCCAGTTATGGAGGCCCCCTGGCGGGGGTGAACGTCGTGGTCAAGGGTACCTCCAGAGGTGCCATATCCGACTTTGACGGAAATTATTCGATCAGTGTTGCCAGTTTTCCTGCAACACTTGTATTCTCATCACTTGGGTATGAAACCAAAGAAGTGATGGTAGAAGGGCCAACCACGCTGAATGTATCTATCGGAGAATCAGCTACTGGTTTGGATGAGGTGATCGTAACAGGTTTAGGTACATCCATTAAAAGGAGTAACCTGGCTAACGCGGTAGCCACCGTATCAAACGAGCAACTGGTGGGAACCACGGCTCAAACAACCTTAGACGGTGCCCTCTACGGGAAATTAACAGGAGTGAACATTACCTCTTCCTCAGGAGCACCCGGAGGTGGATTTGCCCTCCGATTACGTGGAATTTCCTCAATCAATGGAAATAACCAACCACTCTACATCGTAGATGGGGTGTATGTCAACAACGCAGAGATACCATCAGGTTTGCGTTTTGCATCTGGGGCTAACAGAGGGAATGAAGAGAACTCTTCCAACCGTATTGCGGATCTCGATCCTAACGACATCCAGAACATTGAGGTTCTAAAAGGAGCCTCTGCGGCGGCCATTTATGGTACGCGTGCAAATGCTGGTGTTGTGATCATTACAACCAAAAGAGGAAGTCAGGGAAAAACAGAGATCAAATTCAGTCAGGATACTGGATTTAATACCATTATTAATAAATTAGGTCTGCGTCCATGGACGGCCCAAAGTGTGGAAGACACCTTTGGTGCGGCAGAAGTGACGCTCTACAATCAGGCAATAGCGAATGGAGGTCTTATAGACTATGAGGATGAGATCTATGGAGAAACCGGACTTATCACAGATACACGTATCAGTGCAAGTGGGGGAGGTGATAAGACCAAATTCTATGTAGGTGCATCTTACCGAGATGAGGAAGGTATTATAAAGAATACCGGTTTTAATCGTTTTTCTTTGAGAGCCAATATAGACCATACCATTTCTAATACCTTTAGTTTTTCAGCATCCTCTAACTTATGTTCGCAGTAGTTCGAGCAGAAGTTTTACAGGAAATGAGAATGAAGGTGGATTGAGTTATGGGTATACCCTGGCATTTACCAGACCTTGGATCAATTTATTCCCGGATGATACCGGTGCCTATCCGGACAACCCTAACTACTCAGGTAATCCCATATTTGTAAGGGATCTTGCCACTAATGAGGATAGGAATAACAGATTTATACAGGGGATAAAACTTACTACAAATATTTTAAATACGGGAGATGATTCTGTAAAGTTGATTTTTAACGGTGGAGCGGATTTCCTGGCAAATGAAACTTTTGTCTATGTGCCGGAAACGCATCAGGCCCAAAGAGGAAACCAGAATGGTTTTATTGGGGTAGGAAAGAATAACTTTACAAATTTCAACTACCAGGGTATAGCGGTATGGAATCACAATGCCATGGGCGGTGATCTTGCTCTTACCTCTCAGGCAGGTGTCTCCTATCTGGAACAACAAACGATCTGATCTTCAATCAGTCAACCCAACTTATACCGGATCAGACCAATCTTAACTCAGGGATCTGCCCAGTCTATCACACAGAATACTTCTACCGTAAAGGAATTTGGATACTTTGCTCAGCTAGAAGGAAACTATATGGATAGATTGATAGGTACGGTAGGGTATCGTTTTGATAAATCTACCCTGAATGGAGATCCTAATAAGTATTATGGATTCCCAAAAGCGTCTTTGGCGGCAAACTTACATAACTTCGATTTTTGGGGTGATGGAGACGGGTTTCTAAAAAGGCTTAAACTAAGAGCTGCTTACGGGGAAACAGGTTCCTCCGGGGCCTTTGGTTCTGCCTTTACAGGCTTAAACCAGGTTTCCGTTGGAGGCATTGGAGGATCTTCCATCAACGCTCTGAAAGGAGATCCTGATATAGAACCGGAAGCATCTTCGGAATTTGAAGTTGGTTTTGATGCCGGACTATTTAATAAAGTAAATCTGGAAGTTTCCTACTACAATCGAGTTGTAAAGGACTTGTTATTAAACCGGGCATTACCAGCCTCTTCCGGATTTGGTTCAGAAACTACCAACCTTGCCGATCTCAAGAATTATGGTCTTGAAGTTGGAGTTACAGTGAATCCTGTTCAGGATGAGAATTTCATCTGGAGTTCTAATGTAAATTTCTGGTTCAACAGATCTGAAGTAACCCGATTGGATGTACCAGCGTTTCCACAACCCGGAGCCGGATTTGGTCTTGGCCTTGGAACCTTTTATATAGAGGAAGGACAACCTGTAACCCAGTTAGCCGGAAATGTTAATGGGGTACCAACTCAATTAGGAAATGTAGAACCCGATTTTCAAATGGGTTTTAACAATAACTTTACCATCGCAAAACAGTTCGATGTTTCCTTCTTACTTCAGTGGAAAAAAGGAGGTGAAAATCTTAACCTGTCTAGGTTACTTACCGATTTAGGAGGAACTAGCCCTGATTTGGATACACCGGCAGGAACAGGAAAGGAACGGACAACCCATAGCGGCAGAGAGATTTATAGAACCAGCAGGATATTTAAGATTAAGAGAAGCAGCGGTATATTATAGATTGCCAACCAGTGCCCTTGCGTTTTTTGGCGATTCAGTTACTGGCGTAAAACTGGGACTTTCTGGTAGAAATATTTTTACCATCACGGACTACAGTAGCTATGATCCGGAAACTTCTACCAATGGAGGAGCCGGCTTGTCTTCAGGAATAGAGGTTACTCCGTTCCCAAGCACCAAGCAGTTTTATTTTCATTTAAATGTTAACTTCTAAAAAAATAGCAATGAAAATCATACATAAATATAAAACAACAGGTGTAATTGCACTCTTGGTATTCTTTGGTGCTTTTATAACCTCCTGTTCCTTTGATGAACAGGTAGATCCAAACAGACCAAGTCTGGCAGGAGTATTGACAGATGCTTCTCAGAACCAGCTCAACAACCTGGTTGTTGGAGTAGAATCGGCTATGAGAAATTCCTTGGGAATACAGACCACAGGATCCGGGACCATGGCAAGAGAAATGTACCTATTTGATGCTGATCCCAGAAACACTCAGGATCTATTGGGAGCAAATGGTAGTTCATTAGATAACAACTCTTTTTATTCAACAGCACCCTGGGGTGGCAGGTATGTGTCTATCAAGAATGCCAATATTTTATTGCAATCTTTGGACAACACTGCTTCCATAACCGATACTCAGAAAGCTGGCTATCGTGGATTCGCAAAGACTGTAATTGCTTATGAACTCATTGAGGTCTTAAAGTCTTATAATAGAGCTAGGGTAGATGTAGCAGATCCTGATAATCTTGGACCAATTTTAGATTTCGGTGCAGCTCTAACTGCTGTGAGGTCTTTACTGGATGAAGCTTTATCTGATCTGAACGGTGCGGGAGCAGAATTCTCTTTCCCCCTTGCCGGATTTGCCGGATTTGATACACCAAGTACCTTTGCTCAATTTAATAGGGCTACTGCTGCAGTAGCGGCCTTATACGCAGGGGATGGCACTGGAACTTTAACCGCATTAAATGCTTCTTATTTTGATCTTGCTGGTGATCTCACTGTAGGTCCCAAGCATGTCTATAGTCTGGACAGTGGGGATTTTACGAATGACCTGTTTAAGATCCCGGATAATAACGGAGATCAGATCATTGTTCATGATTCCTTTATTGCCGATGCAGAAGCAGGGGATACGCGGGTATCATCGAAGACACTCATTAGAGCTAATCCTACTGAGCAGGATGGCCTGGCTGGGGCATATCAGACGGCTTTATACGCTTCCAATATTTCACCTATTGATATGTTGCGAAATGAAGAGCTTGTGCTGGTCTATGCGGAAGCAAATATATTGACCAATGATCTCTTGGAGGCTGAAGACGCCATCAATGTGATCAGGAACTCGGCTTCCTTAGGACCTTATGCAGGCGCATTAACAGCAGATGACTTAACCACGGAAATGTTGAATCAAAGAAGGTATTCTTTATGGTGCGAGAACCATAGGATGTTTGATCTGAGACGATATAATTTGTCTAACACCCTGTCTATAGACCGTGCAGGAGATCAGATCTTTAACACATTACCTGTGCCTCTTTCAGAGAACGAATAATTGGTACCAGGTTAAAAAGAAAAGCCGCCCTATTGGGCGGCTTTTTATTTTTAGACCAAAAATCTAAGCAGCAATTTCTGCTTCTACTTTATTAAGGTCAGATACCTTGCTGGGGCGGAAATACAATTTTATCCGATAGGTAATATTAAACAGTACAGGAACAATAATGAGGGTTAAGAAGGTGGCGACAATAAGTCCAAAGATCACCGTCCATGCCAAAGGTCCCCAAAAGATAACGTTATCACCACCAATATAGATCTTAGGATCTCCCTGAGAGAAGAGCGAAAAGAAATCTATATTGAGGCCAATAGCCAAAGGTATAAGCCCAAGAACAGTTGTTACTGCCGTAAGGATCACGGGGCGCAGTCTTGCCTTACCTCCTTTAACGATCACTTCCGTTACCTGCTCTAGGGGTATCAGATCATAGTCGTCTAGCCCAAGTACAACTTTCCTGCGGTCAATAAGGATCTGGGTATAGTCTAAGAGCACCACACCATTGTTTACCACAATACCAGCCAGTGCTATAATACCCATCATAGTCATCATGATCACAAAAGACCAGCCCGTTATCATTAGTCCGCCAAAGACGCCAATAAAGCTTAGAAATATGGCCGTCATGATGATCGCAGGTTTGGAAATTCCTCCAAACTGGAAGATCAGGATAAGCATAATCAGGCCAAGACCAGAGAAAAAAGCACCTACTAAGAATTGCATTTGTTTGTTCTGTTCTTCAATTTGCCCTGTAAAATCTAATTTTACATTTGCAGGGAGTTCTTCAAAGTTCTCCATTTCTTTCTGAATATCAGCAACTACAGCACCGGCATCAGAGAAGCCGGGTTTTAGACCAGAATATACGGTTACTACTCGCTTGCCATCACGGTGTTTAATGGCGCTAAAGGAAGATGTGTTCTTTTGAGATGCTACAGCCGAAACGGGAATTTCCTTTATCTGACCGGTAGCCTGGTCTCTGAAAATGATATTTTGATTGAACAGGGCACTTTTATCGTACCGCATGTCCTCTCTAAACCGTACATTGATGTCATAATCTTCCCCACCTACTTTGTAGACACCTGCTTTTTCGCCAAAAAGAGAACGCCGCAATTGCTGGCCTACCTGCCCAACAGTGACACCTAATTCTCCTGCCTTTTCCCTGTCTACAATTACATTCATAGAAGGTTTCCCTTTATTGACATCGATCTTCAGCTCTTCTATTCCGGCAATGTTCTTTTTATTGATAAAGTTTCGAATGTTTTCGGCAGTATTGATCAATACATCGTAATCTATTCCCTCCAATTCAATGTTGATAGGGTATCCAGAAGGAGGCCCTGCAGCTTCCTTTTCAACAGAGATAGAGACTCCGGGGTAGATCCCGATTAGATTTTCCTGAATATCACTGCGGAGATCTTCTGTACTGATCCCATTCCTGTATTTGAATTCGCGCATGGAGAGGGTGATCTTTCCTCTGTGAGGCATTTCAGCCGATGAACCTCCATCCGTATTAGGATTCCCGGCACCTTCTCCAACTTGAGATACAGCAGAGGATAGCAGGTAATTATAACCTTTATTGGTATACTCAGGTTTTTCAGTAATAGCGTAGACCCTCTCTTCTATTACTTTGGTTAATTCATTGGTTTTTTCAATGGCAGTTCCCTGTGGGTACTCAATATAGACGTATATCTCATTGGGGGTATTGTCCGGGAAGAATTCAACCTTGGTACGGCCACTACCCAATGAAAGTCCAAAGAGCATAAAGGTACTTAGTAATAATAGGACGGTAATCCCCGAAAACCAATACACATTTTTACCTCTAAGAGCGTATTTAATTGTTTTTTCATAGAAATTCTCAAAGCGAATAAGCGACGTAGTTTGAAATTTTTTAGCCCATTTTTTTAAGCCGTATTTGTAGAACCAGAATAGTATGGCCGTAACGATCATTACGCTACCCAAGCCACGCATGGCACCTCCGAAGATCAGGATCAAGATCCCAATACTTCCAAGGATAATACTAACTCTGATCAATTGCCGGCGAGTTAATTCTTTATCCCCAAGCTCCATATAGCGGGAAACCAACATAGAGTTCATAAAAATGGCCACAAAAAGGGAAGACCCCAGGACCACAGACAGGGTAATTGGGAAATAGATCATAAACTGTCCAAAGATCCCGGGCCATAAACCGAGTGGAACAAAAGCCGCTACCGTAGTAAGGGTCGAGATAATAATTGGAAAAGCGATCTCTCCAATACCTTTCTTGGCAGCTTCAATCCTGGTCATCCCTTCCTGTTCCATTAGTCGGTATACATTTTCCACAACCACAACTCCGTTATCCACCAACATCCCCAGACCCATGATAAGTCCAAATAGGATCATTGTGTTTAAAGTATACCCCAGGGCGGAGAGTATCACAAAAGACATAAACATAGACATTGGGATAGCAAAACCAACAAAAAGGGCATTCCTGAAACCAAGAAAGAACATAAGCACGGTAACTACCAGAATAATTCCAAAAATGATATTATTGACTAGGTCATCTACCTGGCCAAGGGTACGGCTTGAGGAATCATTGGCAATAGTAAGTGTTAGATCTTTTGGGTAGTAATTCTCTCTTGCTTCTTTAACCAACTTCTTGATCTCATTGGTTGCTTCAATGCTGTTTTGACCCGAACGTTTCTTAACGTCGAGCATTACTACATTTTCTCCAAATTCACGGGCATAGGTAGTTTTATCCTTCTCATCAAAGGTGATGGTTGCAATATCCTTTAAGTAAATTGCACCATCCTCCGACTTAACCACAAATTCATTTAGTTCTTTTGGATCTTTGATCTCACCTATAATTCGAATATTCCTTCGTTGATTGATGGTCTTTAGATTCCCTGCAGACATGGTCATATTTCCATTGGCTATGGTTTGAATCACATCCTGGAAGCTTACTTTGGAAGCCATCATCTTATAGACATCTACAGCAATTTCCACTTCTTTTTCCTGAGCCCCTCTAATATTCACTTCTTTTACTTGTGGCAGGTCTTCTATCTCGTCCTGCAGGTACTCGGCAAATTCTTTTAAAATTTCAACCGGATAATCCCCGGTGAAGTTGATATTGATGATGGGGAACTCTTCTGCTAAATTCAGATCGAAGATATTTGGCTCTACTTTTGCGCCGTTGAACAAGGGCCAATCTTCACTTGCCTTTTCACCGTCTACTTCATCCTTAATCTTTTGTTTAGCAGCTTCAACGGTAATTTCCTCATCGAACTCTGCAGTAATAATACTGTAATCTTCCTGTGAAGTAGAGGTAAGTTCTACCAGGTTGCTCACATTTTTGATCCGATCTTCCAGAGGATCGGTAATGAGTCTTTCCACATCTTCTGCTGTATTTCCCGGATAAGGGGTACTGATATACACTTTGGTCTCCACTATCTCAGGAAAGTCTTCCCTGGGTAAGGCCATATAGGAGGTATAACCCATATAAAGGAAAATAGCAATCATAACATAGACCACAGAAGAGTTGTCAATGGCCCATGAGGAAAGTCTGAATTCCTTGTTGGCGTTTTTTTGCTGTCGGCTCATAGTGCTTCTTACTTATTAATTTGTACGTCCTGATTGTCCTTAACACTCCTGGCCCCTTCTTGAATGATCAATTCTCCAGCGGTGAGTCCGGTAAGGATCTCAACAAATCTGCCTTGTGTTCTCCCCGTGGTGATTATCCTTTTTTTGGCGGTTCCCTGCATTTCTTCCGTAGGATTTTCGACAATAAACACGTACTGTTCACCTTCCGCATTTTCCGAGATCACACTCTGGGGAATAAGCAGCGCGATAGGATTGGAGTAGTCATTGATAGTAACCCTGGCGCTCAAATTTGGCTTAATACTTCCATTTTTATTAGGGACAGGTATTTCCACACTAAAGGAGCGGTTATTAGGATTAATAAAATTTCCGGTTTGCCGAACCGCGGTATTTATAGAATCGCCCAGAACAGGGAAATATACCTTGGCCATACTTCCATTGGTAATACTACCCAGGTAAGATTCAGGGACGTCTACAGTGATATACATATTAGATAGATTTACTATCCGAAAGACCTCAGATCCCGGACCCGGTGATACCACGGTTCCCTGATCTTTTATAACATCATCTATGATCCCGGTAAAAGGGGCCCTTAGGTTAGATTTACTCAATTGGCGTTCTGCTTGCTGTACACTGCTCATAGTGGCTTCATAGTTGGTTTTAGCTTGCAGGTATTGTATTTCTGAACCAATTTTTTGCTCCCAAAGCCTTTTTTGCCGCTCATAGGTTGTTTCCGCCAGGCTTGCTTGTGTTTTTAATTGTGCCAGTTGGCTGGCCATGCCTCCATCGTCTATGACACCCAATAACTGTCCCTTCTTTACTCTATCTCCTTCGGTAACATAGACACGCTGCAGTGTTCCGGCCATTTCCGGGTAGATCAATACATTTTGTTTGGTAGCAACATCCCCCTGGAGTTCCAGGAAATGTTGAAAGTTTTGAGAGCTAACCTCAAAAGTGCTCACGAGCGGTAATTTGGTATCCGTATCTAAGGCATTAATTACGGAGTCGAGTGTCTTTACTTGCTCATTCAATTCTTTTAATTGCTCTGTGATGACCGTCTTTTTGGACCTTAGTTCATTGAGATCTCCATTGGCTATCAGGGTGTCTATAGACGCATTCTTATCACTACCACATGATAGTAACAAAAGAAATATGGTGAAGATGGATATAGTATTTTTCATTTTGAAAATAAGTTTATTTTTTACTAATTATTGGCAATTACTTCTAATTCGGTTTTGGTATTGATAACATCTACCATGGATTGCAAATACTCTTGCTGGGCTGTATATAATTGGGTTTGGGCTTGTCTCAGCTCAAAACTAGAGGCGATCCCTTCCTTGTATTTGATCTGATTTTTTTGTTCTATTCGTTCTGCTAAATTCAAATTCTGTTGAGTCGTAGCATATTGTTCTATTGCCAGGAGGTAATCACTTTTTGCCTTTTCCAATTGTAGTCTTATCCGCTCTTGGGTTTCTGTTAATTGGGTCTTGGCTTTTTCAAGGGCAATTTTAGCTCTTTGTGTACCGGCACTCCTTTTTAATGAACTAAAGATTGGGATACTCAGATCGAATCCCAAAATAGAGGATTCGAACCATTGCTGATCCCCATCAAGGAAGGTGAAAGAATTACTGAAAGCAGCCGTGCCGTAATTAGCGAAGGCATTTAAGGTAGGTAAAGCCCTGCTCTTTGCCAGTTTTAATTCAAAATAGCGTTGTTCATTAAGGTTGTTCACCAATTTATAGTCCACATTGTTCTCCATGCTAAACGCGGTATCTATAGCAGCAGGGTCCACATAGGCCTGAGCAAGATCGTTGAGGTCCTCCTTTAATTGAGTCTCGTCCTCAATAGATAGTCCCATGACCAAATTGAGCATTTGAAGGGTGATCTTTTGAAGACGCTGGGCATTCTTCAACTGACTTTCCACCGTAGAAAAAGTGATCTGTAATTGTTCTACATTTTCTTCTTCTGCCAGGCCATTCTCATACAGTTTTTGGGTTTCATACAAGTTGCTTTGCAGGGCATCCAGATTTTTTTGCAAAATGGTCACAGATTCCTTCGCCAAAAGAACATTTCCATACGCTTCTACTACAGCTTTACGCACATCTTGTTGTGTTTTTTCCTTATTGTTCCTGCTATAACTTAAAAAGGCCTTCGTTGCCTGCACCCCTACTATATAGGAACCGTCGAAGATCTGTTGCCGAACTGTGGCAGTAGCACTGGCCTGTTGAGGTTGTCCAAAAACAATAGCTTGGAACTCTCCGGGTTGGCCCCCAAAGAATTCGGCAGGGATCAGGGAAACTGGTTGTTTTAATTGATTTTGATAATTGAGGTCTGCGCTGATCTGAGGCAATCCTGAGGCAATGGTCTCCCATTTTTGTTTTTGGGCATCTATGATATCGCGATCGGCGTTGAGTGCGCTGTAATTATTCTCCAAAGCGAAGGCAATGGCTTCATTAAGCGTGTACCCTACAGGCGTTTCCTGAGATATACCAAAAAATGATGTAGTGAACAGGATAAGAAATAAACGATATGTGTTCATTTATTCGTGATTAGAGTGAATGATTTCATTTAAAATATTTCGACCTTCCGGAGTTACAATACCTCTAAGATGATATTCCAGATAATCATCCATAAGTTGGATTATTGGAAATTCATCTTCCGGAAAAAGTGTATGATCCTTTATACTGGTTACCCCGGTAAAATAGATCCTGGCAATAAAATTTATATTTAGAGAGGAGCGATAGATTCCCAGCTCCATTCCACGTTTAAGATTGTCTACCACACAATTTTGCATAAGTTCAAATTGCTTCTTTCGCATTGTTTTATGTATACGCGGGTAATATTTTTGCAATTGATATTGAGGAGACGCTTTCTCATCTTTCAAATGCCGCATAGCAAACTTTTTGATCTCGTATAATTCTTCAATAGGATTTTTCTGAAGACTACAAATGGTGTCAATTCCTTTTGAGATCACCTCAAAAAGCTCCAAAGTGGAAGTTTCTACCAATTTTGTTTTATTTTCAAAATGCGCGTAGATGGTCTTTTTGGAAATACCCATTTCATGGGCGAGATCATCCATAGTAACGCTTTTGAATCCAAGCGTCAGGAACATATCTGTGGCCTTAGCGAGTATTTTTTCTTTCATAAGGGGGCAAATATAGGTCAGGAAACTTTAAATACAAATAAAGTTTCCTGCGTTTTGCAATTATTTAACATATTTTTTTAAAGCAAGGTGAAGCTGAGATTTTCAGGATCATTAGGCTGCTTGTAGTGAATTCACCTATTTTTGAAAAAAATTTGCCATGCATTCAGTTGAATACTATCAGGAAAAATTCAATGAACATCTCACCTCCAGAGTGACTGTAAGAGAACCTGCAACCCTGTATGAACCCATGAGTTATATTCTAGGACTGGGGGGCAAACGTCTGCGGCCTGTACTTACTTTGTTGACCACTGAACTTTTTGGCGGTAGATATCAGGATGCTTTTGATGCGGCCATGGCGGTGGAATTCTTTCATAATTTTTCCCTGATCCACGATGATATTATGGATGCGGCTCCTTTGAGACGTGGTAAGACTACAGTACATCAAAAGTGGGATGTCAATACCGGGATCTTATCAGGAGATGCCATGCTTATAGAGGCGTATTGTTATTTAGAGTCGTATTCATCTCCTGTTTTTAAGGAATTGACCATGCTTTTTAGTAAAACGGCCATTGAGGTTTGTGAAGGACAACAATACGATGTGGACTTTGAATCCCGGGAAGATGTTGAAGTAGCTGAGTACCTTAAAATGATTGAATACAAAACAGCTGTTCTGGTTGGAGCATCCATGAAAATGGGCGCGATCATAGCCGGGGCTTCTGGTGCTGCCCAAAAAGATATTTATGATTTTGGCCTCAACCTGGGAATAGCGTTCCAACTGCAGGATGATTACCTAGATGCTTTTGGGGATCCCAAAACCTTTGGGAAGCGGGTAGGGGGTGATATCATCGAAAACAAAAAGACCTATTTATACCTGAAGTCGATCGAAATGGCCGATAAAATTCAAAGCAGGGAGCTAAAGGATCTCTTTTCTATCCAACCCGGCAAAACCGATAAGAAGGTGAAAAGGGTGAAAGAGATCTATGAACAAAACGGAGCGTCCAAGGCAACTAAAAAGGCGATCGCCTCTTATACCAAAAAAGCTTTTTCTCATCTAGACACCCTTGCTGTTTCGGACAAGAATAAAGATGTATTACGTCAATTTGGTGAAGCTTTGATGGGCAGAAAGGTCTGATAAATTACCAACGCTGCTTTGTGCCTGTGAGTATCCAATACACATGACGAATGAGCGACTTCACAAATGGGATTGGCTTAGGAGCCATCATGATATAGGCTTCCTCATACCAGCGTGTTTCTTCATCCAGGAATTTAAAGATCAACTGAGGTTTCCTTTTCGTAAAAAGCGATTCAAATATAGATCGTCCCAAAGCATTGTTCCTGTAAAGTATATTTAATAAAAGCACATCATACATCCAAAAACGATTTCTCTTTTGGAAGGAAGCAAGAGGTCTGTTTTCCTTTAGATGTTGGATCAGGGCTGCACTTTTTATCGAGGTATTTCTAAAAGTGTATCCAGTACTGGGCTTACTCCATCCACCTGCAGTACCAATATGATAAACATTCCATGAGTTTTGTAAGGTAAAATCTATACACGTCATTGGAATACTGCCTTGTTCTTTTTCTACAATTTCAAATTCAACACCCTTAAAATGAGTGTCCATATATGCCGCTATAGCCGTTTCATATTCCTCTTTGGGAAGCAATGAGCCCGAAAAAAGGGTATATTCCAAAAGTGCAGATGTTTCTGAAAAGGGCAGGACATACATGAAGCGGGTGTTGCCTTTTTGCGCTACCGAAAAATCCATAAATGTGGCCTGCGAGGGATCAAAAACAGGCTCTTTTGTTTTAATGAACCATCCGATAAAATGTTGCTGTAGAATAGGGTACCTGGGAGGATCCTTAAACTTTTTAAAGCTTAGCTGACTATCAAAAACCTGCTTGGCCAGGTAGTTGTTTTTATCGGTGCTTATGTTTACCCCTGTATTTTGTTGATCCAGGATGCTATTCACAGCTTCCTGTCTGAATGTAACGTTGGGATATGATGAAATTCTTTTTAAATAGTGTTGATAGAAATCTATCCCCCTTACCATCTTATATGAATAAGGAGCAATAGGATAGGTCTTTTTAATTTCCCTTCCCGCAAAGTAGATATCATCCCATTTCTTATGAACGATATTGTCAAAAGGACCGGGTCCTTTTTCCCAAAAACACCAGGTACGATCATTGGTGGTCTTATCGTCTTTATCCAAAAGGAGGATAGATTTTTCTCGAAAGGCAGGGTCTTTTCCCATTCCATCAGCCATCAGGAGTCCGGCTGCACCAGCACCAATTATGACGAAATCGTATTCTTTCATAGGCCTTTGCAAGATCCCAAAGGTACAAATTATACATAAGTTTAATGGAGGATTCTCTTAGACCTGTACGACAATTATCCTAAATGATTAGATGAGTCTAAAAATATATTTATATTAACAAAAAAATAGTATTTTTACAGTCATTTATAATAAAATGACACGAGCAGAAGAAAATTACCTAAAGGCTATTTTTCATTTGGGGGAATCCTCAAAAGGCGTTATAGCTACGAATGCTATTGCCAGGCAAATAAAGACCAAGCCATCTTCAGTAACGGATATGGTGAAAAGACTATCCGAAAAAGGCTTGCTAACATATACCCCGTATAAAGGCGTTTCCTTAAGTTCAAAGGGAACGGTTTCAGCACTAAAAGTGATCAGAAAACACAGGTTGTGGGAAACATTTTTAGTTGAGAAGCTAAATTTCATGTGGGATGAGGTGCATGAAATAGCTGAGCAGTTAGAACACATTCACAGTGAAAAGTTGATTGAGAGACTCGATGCATTTTTAGGACATCCCAAATTAGATCCCCATGGAGACCCCATCCCAAACCCAAAAGGTGAAATTCACCATGAACCTAAAATAAGTCTTGCGGAGATCCCGGTTGCATCCGAAGGCATATGCGTAGGGGTAAAAGATTCGAGCGCCTCTTTCCTGAGTTTTCTCAATAGGAACAAAGTGGCATTAGGGGATAGGATCACCGTATTGAATAGGGAAGAGTTTGATGGATCTCTGTATATTAAAGTTAGAAATAAACAGCTTAGAATATCCAAAGAAATTGCAGCCAATCTATATATAAGAACGGATGAATAACGCTTCCAGAAGTTAGTTTGAAGGCTCTGCTAGGGTAGTTCTGTGTACAGGTATACAGTATCTCTTTGGGCACAAGATGATGCGATAGATTCTGACCGCTAGTAACAGACCGACCGGACGTCACAGAAGTCATCTAGCCTTGTTCCTATACGCTTACTTGCAGGTGGAAACAGGCGGATTTTATGAGATCTTTTGAGGGAGATGCTATTAACTTCGATCGTTATGTCTATAATACCACTTTACTGCGATATGGACTGCTTAAGAATTTGGAACTTAGACTTGGCTGGAATTTGGAGGAACAAACCACTTTCTATCAACAATAGTAACTCTACAGAATACCTTACGAGGTTTATCCCCCTTACTTTTGGGAGTTAAAGTAGCGATAGCCGAAGAGAACGGATATATGCCCGAAATAGGTGTTATGGGACATATTTTCCTTCCTTTTACAGCAGGAGCTGATTTTAAGCCGGAGACCACGGGGGTCGATTTCAGATTTGCGTTTAGCCATACCTTAAGTGAAAAAGAAAATTTGTCATATAATTTAGGGGCCCAATGGGGAGATGACTCTCCCGAAGTTGCATATATCTATTCCTGGCATATGGATATGCGATAACAAAAACGTTTGGGGCCTATGCCGAGATCTATGGGGATCTGCCTGAAAATTCCCAGGCGAATCACCTTTGGGACATTGGAGGTACCTATTTATTGCAACCCAACATTCAGTTCGATTTTACGGTGGGATCGTCCTTTACTCAGGGACAGGATTTACTCCTGAGTGCAGGAGTAAGTTTTAGAATTCCAAATTAAAGATATACACTAATAAAATAAGATCAGATGGAACAGGTCATTGATTACTTTGAATCTATTAATCCAATTCTTGCCGCCTTATATGCTACCCTTTTCACCTGGGGACTTACCGCCTTAGGGGCCTCCCTCGTTTTTTTGTTTAAAACTATGAACCGGGCGGTTTTAGACGGAATGCTCGGATTTACCGGTGGGGTTATGGTGGCAGCAAGTTTTTGGAGCCTCTTAGCACCGGGTATTGAAATGAGCCCCGGCGAAGGGTTTGTAAAAGTGATCCCTGCAGCTATAGGATTTTTATTAGGAGCAGCATTCATTTTCGGATTAGACAAAATACTGCCTCATGTTCACATTAACTTTAAGGAAACGGAAGGGATAAAAACCCCCTGGCACCGCACTACCTTATTAACGCTGGCAATAACATTGCACAACATTCCGGAAGGATTAGCTGTGGGAGTACTTTTTGGTGGTGTTGCAGCCGGTTTTGAAGGTGCTAATATTGGAGGTGCTGTAGCATTGGCATTGGGAATTGGACTTCAGAATTTTCCGGAAGGATTTGCAGTGGCAATGCCACTAAGGCGACAAGGTTTAACCCGTATGAGAAGCTTTGTTTATGGACAGGCATCGGCCATTTTTAAGAAGACAAGGACTTACAAGGACGAAGAGTTTTTTATACGGGCAGGCATCAGCTATAGTAGAACCTATTGCAGCTGTTTTGGGTGCATGGGCGGTCCTTACTTTTCAGCCTATTTTACCATACGCACTTTCTTTTGCTGCAGGGGCCATGATCTTTGTGGTGGTTGAAGAGGTTATCCCCGAAACCCAGCAAGATAAATACACAGATATTGCTACCATGGGATTTATTGGCGGTTTTATCATTATGATGGCCCTCGATGTTGGCCTTGGATAATGAACACTGCTTATTCTGTCAAAAGAGGAAATGCTCCTTTGACCAGAAAGCGCGATTCGCGATCTGAGTTTTCAATGGATTCCAGAGCCGTAAACCCATCGAATTCCTCGCCGGGCAGAATCGTTACTTTTTCAAAGACAAAGCTTGCCTCATTCTCTGAAATTAATTTTAAAGCATAGTAAGTGTTGCCTATTTCCGCCAGGGCAACGGAGGGCAATGCTTTTTTTAATGATGATGAGGTCACAATACGTGAATCAACGAACATACCTGTTAAGAAGGTATGCTTGTCTTCATCTATTAAATGACCGTGCACTTTAATGGTCCTGTTCTTTTCAATATTGGTTCCGATCAAATATACCTCAGCATAAAATACTTCTTCCGAGGCTTCAGGAATAGTAAACCATATGGCCTGTCCCTTGTTTAGTTTCATGATATCCTTTTCAAAGACACTCAATTCCAGATGAATATGATCATTGTCTGTTATCTCAAGGATCTCGTCTGAAGGGGAAACATACATACCTTTGGTTATATTCATTTTTGTTATACTTCCGAAAATGGGTGCATAGATAGTGGCCACAGACCGTATGTCACCTTCTTCCACCTTTTCGATAGAAAAATTCAACATCTTGAGTTTTTGTTTCAGACCGTTGTACAGAGCCAATTTACCCTTGTAATCACTTTCAGCTTTTAGGAAGCTCTTTTGCGAGGAGATATTTTCGGCAATAAGTTGCTTTTGCCGTTCGTATTCGGCCTTTAGGAATGTTAATTGCTGACGGGTCTCAAGGTAGTTTTGCTGAAGAGTTACAAATTCCGGATTCTCAATAGTAAGTAATGACTGCCCCTTTTTAACCTCATCACCTATTAGTAATGGGGTTTCTTTTATATACCCTCCAATGAATGCGCTCACCACTGCTTTGTTCTGCGGAGGAACATCTATAATACCTGTCGCCTGTACGGTTACAGGGAAATCCCTCTCTTCAAGGACACCTAACATCATTCCTCCTGACTTAAATTGTTCTTGGGATACCGTTATTTGAAGGTTGCCTTTTTCACCTTCGATCGTAGCTTCAACTTCTTTGTTCTTGCAACTAAGCACTAAAGTCAAAATAATTAGAGTGTATATAAAATATAGAAAGCGATTCATAGTATTTTTATTAAAGGGTTAAATAATTGATCTCAATGATTGTCTGGTTATACTCATTAAGGCTATCGAGGTAATTCAGAATAATTTCATAAGCATTCTCAATACTTTGAATATATTGAAAGAAGTCTATTTCTCCATTTCTAAAACTACTGGTGGCGGTTTTCAGAATTTCATCTGAAAGTGTTTTTCCTTGCGTTTCATAATAGGCTAATGCCTTTTTGTTTTGAAGAAAAGAAGTATAAAGGTTCTTCCATTTTGTTTTAAGCTGGCTTTCATATTCGATACCCTCATTTGCGACTACTTCTCTTTCAATAGAAGAAGCCTTTATTTTAGAAGCATGTCCACTAAATAGAAGAGGTATTTTTAATCCTATTAGATAACCGTTTACATTGCCGTTGAGTTGGGCATTGGTTCCCTGAAAATATTCCAATGCAATATCGGGTAGCAGACGTTGTTTTTCTAATTGATTCTCTGCCTTAACGAGCAGGTTCATGTTGCGATAACGGGCTATTTCTGGTGAATCATCTATCTGTTGATTCTCTAAGTTTGCTTTCTTCATCGGTTCCATCAAAATATTGAGGGTATCAGTTATTTGAAGGATTTGGAGAAGAGAGGTGTAGGCTTGTTCTACATCTTTGATAGCTTTATTTTTTAGTATTTCGATCTGCCTTTGTTTGGCGGTAGCCGTCACTTTCTCAAGATAATTGGTCTCACCTAATTCATATCGGCGTTTGGCAGCATAGTCAAATCGTTTGTAAAGACTATCTAATCGATCATAGATTAGTTCCTTTTCTTTTTTTACCTGGTAGTCATAATAGCATTCGGTCAATTTTTTAAGGACCAACTTTTTTTGAATGTCATGCGAGGCATTATCAAGTTGTACTTGCATTTTTTGCACTTTTCTTTGTGCACCGTATACTGTGGGGAACAGCAGATCCTGTTTTACTCCAAATATGTCTACCGGTAATCCGTTAGTGGCTAAATTATTTTGATCATAGGTATAATAAACCTCGGTTTTGTCAAAATTGAAGGCTGATCCTTTAAGGGCTTCTGATCTTTCCAACCTTAATCTGGAGGCTTGTAAGCCTGCATTGTTTTTAAGTGCAATAGGAATCATTTCTTCTAAACCTACAGGACTTGTTTGACCAGAGACCCCTAAAGACATCAGGATAAAAAGTATTCCAAGGGTTTTCTTGGATGAGATTCTCCCCGGCAATCTTCGATGGGTATAGGAACTATTAAAGAGGGCATACAACACCGGCAGTACCACCAGGGTTAAAAAGGTCGCAGAAACCAAACCACCAATGACAACGGTGGCAAGAGGCCTTTGTACTTCTGCACCGGCATTTGTAGAGATCGCCATTGGTAAAAACCCCAGGGCCGCTGCGGCTGCCGTTAATAATACAGGTCTTAGTCGGTCTTTAGTTCCTTGTTTTATAAGTGTTTCCATATCTGCAAAACCTTGACGTTTAAGTTCCTTAAAATGTTCAATAAGTACTATTCCATTGAGTACTGCTATACCAAAAAGAGCTATAAAACCTACTCCTGCGGAAATACTGAAAGGTAAACCCCGTATCCAAAGCAAGAAGACGCCTCCAATAGCTGAAAGGGGAATGGCAGAGTAGATTAAAAGCGCATCCTTGACCGAATTAAAAGCAAAAAAGAGCAACACAAATATTAAGATCAATGCAATTGGAACAGCTACCATGAGTCTGGCTTCGGCGCTCTTTAGATTTTCAAATTGCCCCCCATAGCTGATCGTATATCCTACCGGAAGTGAAATGTTCTCATTTATGAGTAATTGCACATCGTCTACGACCGACTGCAGGTCGCGATTCCGAACATTAATTCCTACTACAATTCTCCTTTGGGAATTATCGCGCGCTATTTTTGCTGCTTCCTTCTTGTATGTGATATTGGCCACCTGGGATAGTGGAATTTTTCCTCCTGAAGGCAGATCCACATACAAATTCTTTAGATCGTCTATCCCTTTTCTCTGCTCATGGTTCAGTCTTACAACCATATCAAATTTGCGCTCTCCCTCGAAGACACTACCCACAATATTGCCTGAAAATCCCATCGATATCATTTTGTTCAGTTCTTCAATATTTAGTCCATAGCGGGCCAATTTGGAACGGTCATAGGATACGTTCATTTGAGGGAGGCCCACAATCTTTTCAACAGTAATATCTTCTGCACCCTCCACATCCTTTATAAGTGCTTTAATTTCCTCTCCTTTTTTCGTGAGGATATTTAAGTCCTCCCCAAAGATCTTAATGGCAACATCGGCCCTTACCCCAGTGATCAGTTCATTGAACCGCATTTCTATGGGTTGGGTAAATTCAATTTGCATCCCAGGAATTTTTTCTAAAGCCTCTTTGAATTTTTCAGCAAGTTCATCCTTGGTTTTTGCTGAGGTCCAGGTACGTTTCGGATTAAGAATTATTATAACGTCACTTTCCTCCATAGACATAGGATCTGTTGGAACTTCGGCGGCACCTATACGGGTAACAATTTGTTTTACCTCAGGAAACTGATCCAATAGAATTTTTTCAATATTTGTTGTTATCTCAATGGTTTCGCTTAGGGAAGTGCCTGTTTTCAACACCGGCTGAATAACAAAATCACCTTCATCGAGCGTAGGAATAAATTCACTACCCATATTGACAAATAGTAGCAAGGCAGAAACAAGGAGAGCCAAAGCAATCCCTAATACTATTTTTTTCTTTTGAAGTGCCCAGTGAAGTGCAGGCGTATATAGGGCATATAGCCAATTTATAATACGCACTGCAATGTTTTTATCTGTTTGTTGAGATGGTTTTAAGAAAACAGAGGAAATAACCGGAACATAAGTGAGACAGAGAATCATGGCCCCAATGAGCGCAAAACTAAAGGTAAGACCCATAGGTCTGAACATTTTACCCTCTACACCGCTCAGGGAGAGGATCGGAATAAAAACGATCAGGATGATCAATTGTCCAAAAATGGCCGAATTCATCATCTTGGTAGCCCCATTCTGAACAATAGAATCTTTCAGTTGTTTTTGTTCTCGTTTCTTGAGATGGCTGAATTGATTTGCTCTTGTGGTGATCTCAAAGGCAATGAATTCAACAATGATAACAGCACCATCTATTATGATCCCAAAATCTATGGCTCCCAGACTCATAAGATTAGCATCAACACCAAAGAGATACATCAGGGATAGTGCAAATAATAAACTTAAAGGAATTACAGAAGCCACTACCAGACCGGATCGGAAATTCCCGAGGAGTATAACCACTACAAAAATTACAATCAGACAACCAAGAAGTAGATTTTCAGTTACTGTAGCAGTAGTTCTTTCTATTAATTCGCTTCTGTCCAGGAATGCGTTTATATAGACACCATCCGGTAAAGATCCTGAAATGGTAGCCACTCTTTCTTTGACAGCTTCAATCACTTTTTTTGAATTGGCATTCTTGAGCATCATCACCTGTCCCAGTACTTTTTCACCTTCTCCGTTACCGGTTATGGCTCCGAAACGCAAGGCATTGCCAAAGCCTACCTTCGCAATATCCTTTATTAAGACAGGAACACCATCCTTGTTTTTAACTACAATTTGCTCAATGTCATCTATAGAGCCTACCAGGCCTTCTCCACGAATAAAATAAACCTGACTCTCTTTTTCAATATACCCTCCCCCGGTTACATCGTTGTTTTTTTCCAAAGCATTAAATACATCAACGGCAGTGATATCCATTGCATTCAATTGCTGTGTATTAATCGCAATTTCATATTGTTTCAGCTTTCCACCCCAGGTGTTTACTTCTACCACCCCAGGAATTCCTGAAAGCTGTCGTTTTACGACCCAATCCTGAATGGTACGCAGATCAGTGGTAGAATAACGGTCCTTATATTCTGGTTTTACTTCCAGGGTATATTGATAGATCTCTCCCAAACCTGTGGTAATGGGCCCCATCTCAGGACTTCCAAAACCTTGAGGGATTTTCTCTGAGGCAGATTTGATTTTTTCTGCTATCAATTGACGAGGCAAATATGTGCCCAGATTATCGTCGAAGACGATGGTAACCACTGACAAACCAAACTTGGATACGGATCTGATCTCCTGTACACCCGGCAGGTTCACCATTTCTAATTCCACCGGATAGGTAATGAATTTTTCCATTTCCTGGGTAGACAAGCTTGTGGAGGTAGTGATCACCTGAACCTGATTGTTGGTTACATCGGGAACTGCACCTATGGGTATTTGCGTTAGGGAATATGAACCATACCCAATGATAAACACTACAAAAAGGAGTATTAGAAATTTATTCCGAATACTGAAACTTATGATATTTGAAAGCATAATTCAAAGACGTATTGATATGAAAACTAATCCGTAACAACGAATTGATTATCTGATTTAAATTCCATTAAATAGCTGGATCGCCAAAAAGGTACTGCAAGAGGCAGCACATAGAATTATACGTGTCTGGGAGGCTGAAATACGCCGGATTGATATCCTGAGGAATCGCTTTGTAAATAGTGGAAACAATTCCCTTTTTTGGAATGCACCTCAAATTTTTCCCTGGCAACATTATTGGGAAATAGCACGAGGGCATTTACCATATGGTGGGTACTTGAATTATGTTGAAAAGGTAAATTTTCATGTTCTTCATGTTCTTCTTTGTGATTCTTATGATGATCTTCCTTCAGTTCACCGTAGTGCTTGGAAATAAAGACAAACAAGTTATCGCCATATTGATCTTTGTGGAATACTGCGTGCTCTAACAACTCATCCAATTGAGTGATATCTCCAAAACTTATATTAAAACTTTGGATTAAAATGAGCAAAGCGGTCAGTATGGATAACAGTTTTGTCATAGTCTAGGTATATCAAATATACCATTTTTACAAATATTCAAGCATTTTAACTGCCTCCTTCATCACCGTTCTCTTCCGACACTTCATAGGGAATGGTCTCTATGATATATTGAAGTGCCTTGATACGTGCTTCTGTTTTACGGTCGGCTTCAATGATCACCCAGGGAGAAGCTTTCAAATTGGTATGTTCAAACATCTTGACCTTAAATTCCGTGTACAGATCCCATAATTCTTGTGCCTTGCGGTCTACATCTGTCATCTTCCATCGTTTCAATGGATCGGATTGGATATCCTTGAAACGCATTGCCTGCTGTTCTTTCGTGATGGAAAAGTAGAATTTGATCAAAAAGATCCCGGAATCCATGATCATATTTTCGAAATTATTCACTTGTGCCATAAAACTGCGGTACTGTGTTTTGGTACAAAAGCCATTAACTGGTTCTACCACCGCCCGGTTGTACCAACTTCTGTCAAAAAACACCATTTCTCCGGGTTTAGGTAATTGGTTGACATAACGTTGAAAATACCATTGTCCTTGTTCCTCTACTGTTGGTTTTGACAGGGCAACGATGCGGAAATGCCGAGGATTGATGTGTTCTGTGATCCGGCGGATAGCCCCTCCTTTTCCAGCGGCATCCCTTCCTTCAAAAATGATGACCACCTTCTTGTTCTTAGTGATTACCCAGTTCTGCAGCTTAATGATCTGGGCTTGCAGCGCATGGAATTCTTCTTCACTTTTAATAAGGCGTAACGCTTTTTCAACATTCGTTTTTTTGTCGGCCAGTAGCATTTTCTTCCCCAAGGGAGAATTGAGAAGCTCGAGGTCCTCTTCGCTAAGGTCTAGTTTTTGTGCTGCAGTCTTATTCATAGCCTAAATATCTATTTGTTCTATTTGCCTGTAATAACGCAAGACGATATTAGGATCAGGCAAAATGGTAATTTTTGTTTTATGACTGGTGGTATAGTCGAAATTAGAGAGTACAAAGCGCATACTTTCAAGGCGGGCTGTTTTTTTGTCATTGGCGCGTACTATGATCCAGGGGCTAAAAGTAGAATGGGTCTTTGAGAACATTTGTTCTTTGTAATAGGTATACTTGTCCCAGAGTTCCTGCCCCCTCTTGTCTACCGGACTGAATTTCCATTTTTTCAGGGGATTCAGCAATCTGGATTCTATGCGTTTTTTTTGTTCTTTCTTGGAGATGGAAAACCAAAACTTGATGATATGGACACCATCCTCGTATAGCATATGTTCAAAACCGGGGACCTGAACCATGAACTGATTATATTCCCTTGGGGTACAGAAACCCATCACAGGTTCTACCACGGCCCGGTTATACCAGCTCCTGTCAAAAAGAACGATCTCCCCAGGGTTTGGTAGTTCCTTAATATATCTTCTGAAATACCATTGGCCCCGCTCTACCTCCGTTGGCTTGGAAAGGGCTACCACGCGTGTTGATCGAGGATCTAAATGTTGCTTAAAGCGCTTAATGGCACCTCCTTTCCCGGCGGCATCACGGCCTTCGAAAATAATAGCTACTCGTAACCCTTTTTTCTTTACCCATCTTTGGAAATTCACCATTTCTATCTGCAACAGTCGTAATTCTTCTTCATAGCGCAGCATTCTAAGCGCTTTATCTACATTAATCTGCTTATCTTCAGCAATATCGATGAGGTCTTTCCTTCTTTTGGCACGACTTAAATCTTCGAGGGTATACATGGGTAGTCTGGTCTTTAAAAAAATAAGAAGCCGAGTCGGCTTTTTAAAATTCTGTTTAATAAGATGAAATTACTTACGTCATAAAGATACTAATTTTCGCAAAGGTATTATGGCATCGAAAACAATTGTTAGGCCTTTAATTCCCTATCCCGGCTCTATTTGAGTAACATTCTTGTATTAATCCCACCTATTGATTATGTTTAGTCCAATGATAAAATCCTTGTTTATGAAACCCATTAACCTCATAATCATCTTCCTGATATTTTTTATTTCTCTGACAACTGAAGCGCAGAAAAAGAAATTTAATTATCTGGATGTTTTTGAACTGTCTTATGTTTCAGATCCACAGATCTCGCCAGACGGTTCCTGGATCGTATACCGTAGAATGGGATTTAATATTATGACAGACCGTGCAGAAGGGAATCTCTGGATGATCAGAAAAGATGGAAGCCAACATCAGAAACTCACTTCAAGGGAGATGTCGGAGTCTAGCCCCAGATGGTCACCCAAAGGCGACAGACTAGCCTTCGTCAGTAGCACCGAAGAAGGGTCTGAGATCTATATGTACTGGGTGAGTTCTGGCAAGTTTGCAAGGATCTCACAGCTTCCTGCCAGTCCGTCTTCCTTAACATGGTCTCCAAACGGGGATCAACTGGCTTTTTCCATGAATATTCCTAAAAAACCACCGGTTCTGGCCAAAATGCCGGATAAGCCGAAAGGTGCCGAATGGGCCGAATCGCCAAGGATCACAGATAGGTTATATCATGAAGCTGATGGACGCGGATATATTGCACCCGGGTTTAATCATTTGTTTGTGATACCCGCAAATGGCGGAGCACTCAGACAACTTACTGAGGGCGACTTTCAGCACAGGGGTTCCATTTCATGGGTGCCATCCGGAACCGAACTCTATTTTTCTGCCAACAGGAATGAAGATTGGGAGTACGATTTTAGAAATAGCGAGATCTACTCCGTCAATGTTTTAAATGGAGACATCAAACAACTTACAACGCGCCAGGGTCCGGACAGGGGTCCTGCCGTATCTCCTAATGGCAAGACCATTGCCTATTCTGGGTACGAAGACAAGGTACAGGCCTATCAGGTTAGTCAGTTACAACTGATGGACGTTGGTGGTGAGAATAAGAAGGTGCTATCAATGTCACTAGACAGGGATGTAGATGATTTTCAATGGGATGCGAAAGGTAGCGGACTCTATTTTATGTATGATGACAAAGGCAACACAAAGATTGCTCATATTGGCTTTAACGGAACTGTAAAGAACCTTGCGAAAGATGTAGGGGGTACTTCAATAGGAAGACCATACGGCGGCGGCTCTTTTAGTGTGGCAAATAATGGGACCATTGCGTTTACTCAAACCAGACCGGAATATCCTGCAGAACTGGCGGTCTATGATCCAAAGAAAGGGACCACTACAAAGATCACCGACCTTAATAAGGCTTTGATGGACTTTAGGGACTTAGGGAAAATAGAAGAGATCTGGTATACTTCATCGTATGACCAAAGAGATATACAAGGATGGATAGTGTATCCTCCCGGATATGATTCCAGTAAGAAATACCCTTTCCTTGTAGAGAATCATGGCGGACCAATTTCTAATTATGGCGATCGATTTACCGCAGAGATCCAGCTATATGCCTCCGATGGGTATATCGTTTTTTATCCGAATGCCAGAGGCAGCACCAGTTACGGAGAGGAGTTTGGCAATTTGTTGTACAACAATTACCCCGGGCAGGACTATGATGATGTGATGGACGGAGTAGATTATTGCATCGCCAAAGGCATTGCACATGAAGATCAGTTATTTGTAACCGGGGGCAGTGCAGGAGGCATCATGACCGCCTGGATCATAGGAAAGAATAACAGGTTTGAAGCTGCTGTGGTAGCCAAGCCGGTAATGAACTGGATAAGTAAGACCCTGGTAGCCGATAATTATTTTGGCTATGCCAACTCTCGCTACCCCGGGCAACCCTGGGAAAATTTTGAAGGCTACTGGAAATTTTCTCCCCTGTCCCTGGTTGGAAATATTGAAACACCGGCTATGGTTATGGTAGGAATGGACGATCTCAGAACACCACCCAGCGAGGCAAAACAATTGTATCATGCCTTAAAACTGCGTAAAATAGAAACTGTCCTTGTAGAGATCCCCGGCGCTAGTCATGGGATTGCCAACAAGCCCAGTAACCTTATCACCAAAGTGGCGCATACCCTGGCCTGGCTCAATAAATATCGTACTCCTAATACGGATTAAATGAGACGTAAGAAAAGACATTGGTTATGGAATACGGTGATCGTTCTAACGGTGCTGATCTGTTTGGCTGCCTTTATCTTGCATTCCCAAACATGGACCCGCCAGGAAACAGATCGCGTCTATTTGATCTCAGGATTTTATTCCACGGAGATCATTTTCTCAGATTTAGGAAATGTGAGTATGGTACCCAAGATCCCTGAGATGGAACGGGTAAGCGGCTTTTCCGTATGGGCAGTTGAAAAAGGAATTTTTAAGGATACTCTTCAGGGAGTAGAAGGAATACGTGTTTATGTGGATGATCTTGATCAGCCAAAGATCAAATTAGAACGAAAAGAAGATCCGCAGATCTATTTCAATTTTAAAGACTCTCTAAAAACGAAAGAATTTTTTGAGCTATTATCAGAGAAAATTGAGGAAAATGCACCAAATTAGAAAGCAAAATCTAGAAAAATGTAAGCTTTAAAAATTCCGCCTAAACTTTGCGCAAACTATTTAATGGGATTCATATACTTTTGCAATTAAAATTGAGTTTAAGGGGTAACATCGTTTTAAACGTATCTATGAAAAATATAAGGTTGATCTTACTTTTTTTGCCATTTCTGGGGTTGGCACAGAATAGACTTACGGTGGAAGTAGAGGGAGTGCAATCTTCTTCTGGGAACATAAATATTGCCATTTATAACAAAAAGGATGGCTTTTTAAAATTTGAAAGTGTATTTCTCTCAGATAGCACCCATGCGAATGCCGGAAGAACGGAGGTACAGATCAACAACCTGCCAAATGGTGAGTATGCCCTGGCGGTATTTCACGATGAGAATGGAAACAATATACTAGATACCAATTGGCTGGGCATACCCAAAGAACCCATAGGTTTCTCTCAATCAAGAATGAAGACCTTTGGCCCTCCCAGTTTCAAGGAATGTGCCTTCCGTCTCTCATCGGATAAAGCCATCAAGATCGACTTGTAGTCTCCTTAGTCCTTACTGTCTTTGTAGCCTTCTGGTCGCATCCACCGTACCGGTGGTGCAGGTTCATTTTTCATGATAAATTCCTGGGTCTTCAATAAGCGGAGTGCTTCTTCCACACTTTTTTCCAATTGCGGATCATGGCCTTCAAGAACTTTTTTAGGATCTTGTATCACCTCAATATCCGGAGCTATTCCTTCACCTTCCACAGCCCATTGCCCATCCACATCGAAAAATCCACCTCTTGGTGCAACCATGCGCCCGCCGTCTATAAAGCGCGGTGTATCCCAGGTGCCCACCAGGCCACCCCATGTCCGGGTTCCTACCAATGGTCCTATTTTCTTTGCTTTGAACATATAGGGTAACAGGTCGCCACCCGAGCCTGCACGCTCATTTATGATCATTACCTTGGGTCCCCAGATTCCGGCTATAGGGGTGGTCCATGGTCTGTTATCATTGGTTTTACTATTAAAATACCCCAATAATTCCCTATCCATTATATCTATCATGTAATCTGCTGCAGAACCTCCTCCATTATTTCGCTCATCAATGATCACCCCTTTTTTATCTTGTTGTGAGAAATAATAGCGATTAAAATATTCAAAGCCTCTGCCACTTGTATTTGGCACATACACATACGCTAATTTTCCATTAGATAATTCATCTACCTTCTTTCTGTTTCCTTCTATCCAATCCATGGTACGCAGTTGGTATTCATTTTGAACAGGCTTGATGAGAATTTCCCTGGCCTTACTGAGTTCGGTGGTGCTTCCAACGGAGAGTTTTGTTTCTCTATCGGCTGTTTGTTCTAGCAGGCTGTAAGGGTTCATTTCCGCTTTAAGTGGTATTCCATTAATGGCAAGGAGATAGTCTCCTTCTTTTACATCAATCCCAGGATGGTGTAGGGGAGCAACCAGTTCCGGGTTCCATAATTCACCCGAATAGATCTTGCTTATCCGATAGTATCCATTGACTGTCTCCAGATCACATCCCAGTAAGCCAACCGGAACGTCATCAATATCAGGAAGATCACCACCAGAAACATAGGAATGACCTATTGAGACCTCGCCACTCATAATGTCTACTACATAGTTCAGATCAGTTCTGTGACGAACGTGATCTATCCAGGGAGCATACCATTCATAAATAAGATCCCACGGAGCACCGTGCACATTATTCACATATAGAAAATCGCGCATAAATCGCCACCCCTCCTTAAAAATTTGATGATATTCTGCCTGGGGATCTACTAGCATTTTTAAGTTCGTATCTAATTTTCCTTCACTATTTTTAAAACTTCCTTTAGATTCCGAAATAAACCAGGAGCCATTCTGCTGTATCAGGATATTCTGTCTGTCTGCCGAAGGAATAAACTGGGAAATTTTATCCCCAAACTCTTCTGCCTTCATTTTCTCCACGTCATAAGAATGTATGGTAAGATTACTTTGATTGGGAAGGCTTTCGGCAATAAAAAGTTTGTGTTTTGGTCCCTTAGCCAGGCCTATATAATTGCGCGCGTCTAATTTCAATGGGATGATACGGGTATATATACCCGCTGCGTCTATTGTAACTACTACCTTTTTTTCGGCCTCTTCATTTTCATCCTCTTTCTTGTCTTTTCCTTTCTTGGTTGGAGTGGCGGTGGCTTTCTCTTCCTCTTCATCTGAGGTTGGCAAGTTGGGAGACTTCCCATCTGCAGCAAGGACTATGGCGTACAAACTTCGGGTTACCTCCGGATCATAGGAACTCATGTCTAACCAACCCGACTGTAGGCCATAATTGGTGGAGGCAAGTAAATACAGATAGGCCCCGTCTTCATCCCAAACCGGACTAATAGCATCTGCCATGCCGTCTGTGAGTTGAAGTTCTTGTTTGGTTTGCACGTTATAAGCAAAAATTGCTTTAAAATGACTATTTAATTGTTTGGGGTAAGCGATCCATTTACTATCCGGGGACCAAACAGGGTTCATGGTTCTGTTTGGATGTGCGTACCTGTCTGTTGCTATCTTCAGGGCATTTCCGGTGGTCAAAGCAAGGATCCATACATTGTAATCTGTATCCGAATAGGCGATATAGTTTCCGTCCGGGGACCAGTCTGGCTGAAAATAAAAGGTAGGATTGGGCAGGGGATAGCTTTTTGTATTACCGCCCTCCTGATCTGAAACCATTAATTGATATTCTCCACTTGTATCTGAGAACCATGCTATTTTATCTCCTTTAGGAGACCATACCGGAGACCGGTCTGCAGCCCCGGGAGAGTTGGTCAGATTGCGATAGGTGCCATTTTCTTTTGGTACGCTAAAAATATCACCCCTGTGCTCAAACAAGGCTCTTTTTCCTGTAGGGGAGATGGTAGCATTCGTAAGTTGATTGCCCGTAACAGATTCCCATCTGGGTCTGGCGAAATTCATGTCGCCTTTCACCTCAATCTTAAGTTGTTGGGAAGTATTATTTTCAGGATTCAGAATGTGTAGATAGCCACCTTGCTCGTAAACTATACTTCCGGGACCAGCGTCCAGACTCTTTACATCAAATTTCTTGTGAAACGTATGTTGCTTTTCCTCCCCGGTAATTGGGTCAAATGACCAGATGTTGCTGGCTAGGTCGCGTTCTGAAAGGTAGAAGACCTTTTTCCCATACCAAACCGGATCCAAATGGCGTTCTTTTGTGGGTTGTGGGGTCCTTATAAGCTCACCAGTTGCCAGTTCCACTATCCAAATGGGCATGGCCTGCCCGCCTCTGTAATTTCTCCATTCCGGGTCCCAAAAGGTGATGGGTGTGTAGGCTACATACTTTCCATCTGTCGAGATCTCACCATAAGCGGCACGCGGGATGGCAATTGCCTCAGGAATTCCACCCTCAGGTGATACTGTAAATAGTTTATTTGTTTGCGTTGGCCTGGCTTCTCTTCCGGATCTGAATAAGACCTTTCCTTCTGTTGTCCAACCCTGTACCGCATCCATTCCTGGATGCCAGGTAAGTCTTTTAGGTTCACCACCTTCAGCAGAGATTACATATACATCACTATTCCCGTCATATTCTGCGGTAAAAGCGATCCACTTACCGTCGTTAGAGAAATGAGGGGCAAATTCATAACCTTCATTGCTGGTAAGACGTTCTGCATTGCCTCCTGAAATAGGAACTTTCCAAAGATCATCGGCGTATACAAAAACAATATCTGTGGCCGAGACCGTAGGTTGTCTTAGAAGTTGAGTTCCTTGTCCGGAAACTACGCATGTCAGGAAGAACAGAAAAAGGGAGTTTAGTCTTTTCATCAGGTATATTTTATCCCCTGAAAGTAGAGAAAAATGATGAAGTTACCAACCGTATTAATGACAGGAAGATATCGGGAAACCTGCGATTAGAAATGAGATAAGAAAGGGTGTAAAATCTTAATTGGTAATGATCTTTATTACCCCTTTTGCCCCGCGGGAACCATATTCGGAAGCATCGGATCCTGTGAGTACAATGATCTCTTTAACATTATTATTATCGATAAGCTGATTTATGTCGCGAAAAGAATTTCCCACGATATAATCATTAAGAACATACAGGGGCTCGGAAGATCCACCTTCATATACAGAATTACTCATTTTATTTATCAAAGGAACCCCATTGCGAATTATAACGCCCGGCATCTGACGGATGCGATTTAGCAGGGTGGTAGTTACCCTGTTTTTATTTTGTAGGGACTGATCTAAGGAGACCCCATCAGTAGAAGAGGTGTTTTTAGAAGTGCCACATGCCGAAAGTAGTATGCAAAGACAAAGAAGGAAATAAGTTTTCATAAGTAGTAATAAAAGGTGTTATAAAGATACAATATTGTTCACGGGAAAGGGGTTTTTAAGAATACGCTGCTTATACCTATCTTTAACCAAAAGATGGAAATGATCTTATTGGTGCAGGTCCTGGGGGCCTTATATGGTTTGTTAGCAGTGGTCTTCGGCGCCTTTGGCGCACATGCTCTGAAAAAATCCTTTACAGAGGATCAATTGAAAAGTTTTGAGACAGGGGTTAAATACCAAATGTACCACGGGATACTGCTTCTTGTTCTGGGGTTTAATGTGGGATTTACCACGCCTTTGGAAAGCTATATGGCCTATTGTTTTATCCTTGGAGTCTTCCTTTTTTCATTTAGCATTTACGGCCTCTGCCTAAGCGCGTCAAAAGGAAGGAAATGGAAATGGTTGGGACCGGTGACCCCTATGGGAGGTCTGTTGTTGGTAATTGGTTGGGGATTGTTGGGGTATTCCTTTATTGTGAATATCGTTTAGGTCTAATGACATCCGCAGTCATCCTGTCCACAGGCAGTTGAGGAAGATTTCTTACCGGACCAAAGTCTTTTTGGCAACAGATATTTCTTCACCAAATACCCAAGGGCAACAGCGAGGGTGAGGTACACTAAAAGCAATTGAAAACTCATTGTCTTACTTTAAAAGTTGATATGCTACCAATGCTACAAGATACGCAAAAGTACTCATAATTACCAATTGAGCCAGGGGCCATTTCCAGCTATTGGTTTCTCTTTTTACTACCGCCAGGGTACTCATACATTGCATTGCAAAGGCGTAGAACAATAATAAAGAGATCCCGGAAGCTAAATTAAATAAGGGTTCTTTTGTAACCGGGTTAACTTCAGCGGCCATACGCTGCTTAATTGTTTCTTCTTCGTCATTCCCTACGCTGTAAATAGTAGCCAGTGTACCAACAAAGACCTCTCTTGCTGCAAAGGAGGTTAATACCGCAATGCCAATTTTCCAGTCGTATCCAAGGGGTTTTACTAACGGTTCAATTGCTTTTCCAAGAAATCCGATATATGAATTCTCTAGCTTATAACCTGCAATCTCTTGTTTTTCGGCTCGTTCTTCCAGAGAAATAAGCTGTTGTTTCAGAGAATCTTGTAACTGATCTGGCTGTAATGAAGGAGTGGTTATGATCGCTTCTTTATACGCCTCTATTCTTTGTTCAATATCAGCCAGATTATATGCCGTAAATCCATCCTCTGAGATCCTTTGTTTTACAATATCTTCGGCATTTTCAAATTTTTCAGAGTACCCGTTAGATCCCAAAAACCATAAAACTATGGAGATGGCAAGTATGATTTTTCCGGCACCATAGACAAAACTTTTGGTCTTTTCGATGACCGTATAGGCTACATTTTTAAATAATGGCAGCTTATAATTAGGCATTTCGATCACAAAGAAGGTGCGACTTTTTATCTTCAGTATTTTATGCAGGATCATAGCAGAGAAAATGGCGGCAAGGAATCCTATAAGATACAATAGCATTAGGGTCAATGCCTGGTAACCAAGCCCCATGAATCGACCTTCGGGAATGACCAAAGAAATGATGATGAGGTAGACAGGAAGTCGCGCAGAACATGTAGTAAAAGGGGTCACCAGAATGGTAATTAGACGTTCTTTCCAGTTTTCTATATTTCTGGTAGCCATTACCGCAGGGATGGCACAGGCCGTTCCTGAGATGAGCGGCACCACACTTTTTCCGCTTAGTCCAAAAGGTCTCATTACTCTGTCCATCAGGAAAACCACCCTGCTCATATAGCCAGATTCTTCCAGTAAAGCAATAAAGAGAAACAGGAAGGCGATCTGAGGGATAAAGATCACAATACCACCTATTCCGGCCAGGATACCTTCGGCAATCAAATTGGTGAAGACGCCAGGGGGCAGGGTATTTTTAACCCATTCACTGGCTGAGGCAAAGAACTCGTCAATAAAGTCCATGGGGTAACTGCTCCAATCATAGATTGCCTGAAAAATGGTAAGTAGAATAAAAAAGAAGATGAGATAGCCAAATATCTTGTGTGTAAGGACCTTGTCTAACCTGGCCCGGAAACCCCTGGCTACTTTTAGGTCTACTTTATAACTTTCTTTCAGGATCCCATTGATAAATTGGTACCTCAGAATGGTCTCTTTTTGTTGTAGTCGTTTTAATTCTGATTTGGATTTGGTGCTGAATGAACTAGTATCCTGTATCCGTTTTTTTTCAATCGGCATAAAATTCACATCCTGGGTGATCACCAGCCACAGTTTGTACATGTCCTCATTTGGGAACGTGCGTTTTAAGCGTTCAAAATAATCCGGCGCAATGACCGTAGTGTCTACATTGGGCTTAACAGAGAGGTTCTTAAAGTCGGCGATCAATTCCTTGATCCTGTCTATCCCAGTATTCTTGCGCGTGCTTACCAATGCAATTTTGGTATTCAGCTTTTGTTCCATCAAAGGTATGTCTAGCGAAATACCTTTACGAGACATGCGGTCTGCCATATTGATCACCAGGATGGTTGGGATCTTCAGATCTTTGATCTGGGTAAACAGCAGTAAATTTCGTTTTAAATTTTCTACATCACTAATAACTACCGCAACGTCTGGGAAATCTTTATCGTTTCTGTTAAGGAGCAATTCTACGACCACACTTTCGTCCAGAGAAGTAGTATTAAGACTATAGGTGCCGGGGAGATCCAGAATATGAGCTTTTACCCCTCTGGGAAGTTTACATACTCCCTCTTTTTTTTCAACCGTAATTCCCGGATAGTTTCCTACTTTTTGCTTGAGTCCGGTAAGTTCATTGAATACGGATGTCTTCCCGGTATTAGGATTTCCTATCAGCGCTACGTTGATGCTCTTACTCATGGTAATTACACGTCTTCTATGATATCTAAAGCGATCAACCGGGCGACAGATCTCCTGATTGCAATATGTGAGCCGTTAACATTGACATACACCGGATCTTTAAATGGGGCGATCTGAACTAATTCTATCTCATTTCCTGGCAGGCATCCCAATTCCAGGAGTTTTATAGGCAATACACCATCCGCAAATTCACGGATGATACCTTTTTGTCCAATTTTAAGATCTACGACGGTAACGCTCAATTTTTATTTAGATTGATTTTAAGTAAGGACAAAAATAACAGAAAAAAAGTAGAATAGCGGTGGATATTTAGATTAAAATAGTGCCTATTTTAAAAGGGATATAGACGGAAGCTTACTAAGGATTTACTGGTGCATCTTTACTCCTGGTAAGATGCTTTTAGGATGGCAAGGTCTTTCAAAAGCTCTTCAATTTCTTCCGGATTGGTGCCATCATAGGTGCCGCGAATTCTCTTTTCCTTATCTATCAGTATAAAATTCTCCGTATGTATCATGTCATAGGGCCCACCGTCTCCATTGGTCTTTACTGCGAGGTATGATTTTCTGGCGAGTTCATATATCTGTTTCTTATCTCCGGTGACCAGATTCCATTTTTGATCAACCACTCCTTTTTCGAGGGCATATTTTTTTAATTGGGGCACTGAATCTATTTCAGGAGTAACGGAGTGGCTTAATAATAACACCTCATCATCGTTCAGGATCTTTTCCTGAATGGTGGCCATATTCTCTGTCATGATTGGGCAAATAGTAGGGCAGGTAGTAAAAAAGAAATCGGCTATATAGATCTTTTCCGCGTAATCTTCCTGGGTAATTGTCTGTCCATTTTGATTCACCAGAGAAAAATCAGCCACCGTATGATACTTCTTTATATACTGCAGGGAAGAATCTACGAGTTCCGGATTAAAATCGGCCGGTTGATAAACAGGCAGGATCTTTTTTGGTTGCAGCGCCCGGTAGAAGAGAAAGACGATAACCAAAGAAAGTGCGAACAATACCATCCCCAACAGCCTGAACTTTTTAAAGAACTCTCGCATTCATACTTTTTTACAAAGGTACACCAGCCATGTCCCGTAATCAAAAAATGATGAGGCAGATCGCTGCTAAATCTTTCTTAAAAATCTGATGGCATTTGGAGTTTCTTTTTTTAAGACCCCTTAAAAGTGTACTTTTGTGCGATTAATTTTAGAAAGCATCAATGAGTCCGATACTTATTCAGATCATACAATTCTTTATGAGCCTTTCCCTGCTAATTGTTTTGCACGAGTTGGGCCATTTTATTCCTGCCAAAATATTCAAGACCAGAGTAGAAAAATTCTACCTGTTTTTCGATATAAAATATTCACTCTTTAAAAAGAAAATTGGCGAAACGGTCTATGGCATTGGTTGGTTGCCCCTGGGGGGCTATGTAAAGATAGCCGGTATGATCGATGAGAGTATGGATACCGAACAACTGGCGGAAGAGCCCAAACCGTGGGAGTTCAGGAGCAAGCCATCCTGGCAGCGTCTTATCATTATGTTGGGTGGAGTAACCGTAAATTTTATACTGGCAGTGATCATTTATATTGGACTGGCATGGAGTTACGGGGATCAATTTATTTCCAATGAGAGTTTAAAAGATGGTGTCTATGTCAGCGAACAAACCATCGGTGATAAAATAGGCATACAAACGGGAGATAAGATCATTTCAGTTGACGAAAATAAGATCGAAGATTTCAACAAGATCTTTATTGAATTAGTAAACGGCAATCAATTTACAATTGAAAGGGATGGGAGAGAGATCACACAGGAGATACCGGTCGACTTTATTTCCACCCTGTTAGAAGACGAGGATAAGATACGGTTTTTAAGTTGGCGTTCTCCATTTGTGATAGCAGCCATTCCGGATGATTCTGAGAATAAAGATTCCGGATTACAGGCAAAAGATGAAATTGTAGGGATTGGAGGTGCTGAAATTACGTACTTTGATGAAGCTATACCATTATTAGAGAAGTATAAAGGAGAAAGTGTAGATATAACAATAGATAGAGAAGGACAAGGGTTACTAACTATACCTTTAGTGATAACTGATTCGGCAACGATTGGTGTATTATATTCAAGGAATTTAGACGATGCTCAAAAGAGAGATCTTTTAAAGATTGAGACAAGAAAATACACATTTTTGGAATCTATTCCTGCAGGTATAGAAAAAGGTGTTAACACTCTCACCAGTTACGCAAAGCAACTTAAAAAGATATTTAATCCTGAGACGGGTGCCTATAAGGGAGTTGGTGGTTTTGCTGCTATTGGGAATATGTTTCCCGGTACCTGGAACTGGGTGGCCTTCTGGTCTACCACGGCCCTGATATCAATTATTCTTGCTTTTATGAACATCCTGCCAATACCTGCGCTAGATGGCGGTCATGTTATGTTCCTGCTCTATGAGATGGTCACCGGGAGAAAGCCCAGCGATAAATTTCTGGAATACGCACAAATGACAGGATTTTTCCTTCTAATTGCGCTGTTATTGTTTGCAAATGGGAATGATCTGTATAAATGGTTATTTAAATAGAAAATAGTGAGGAACTGTTGGGGGATTTGAAAGAAACTGCTATATTTGCCACCTCAAAATTAAACTATTATTCCTCCTTAGCTCATCCCGATAGCTATCGGGAGGTTAGAGCAAAAGGATACGTTCTTAAAAAGAGTGATTATTTATAGTGTTTATATACTTTACTCAAAAAGTTTAGATAAATATTACATAGGTGAGACTATGGATTTACTAAAAAGAGTAGAAGAGCATAATACTGGTTTCTATGACAATTCATTTACTTCCAAGACCAACGATTGGGAAGTATTTTTACAAATTGAGTGTTCAGATAGATCGCAAGCAAGAAAAATAGAAAACCATATTAAAAAAATGAAGAGTGTAAAATATATTCAGGATCTTAAAAAGCATCCAAAAATTATTTTAAGATTAAAGGAATATTAGTAGTTAAATTCCTCCTTAGCTCAGTTGGTTAGAGCATCTGACTGTTAATCAGAGGGTCCTTGGTTCGAGCCCAAGAGGAGGAGCCATAAAGCAGAGCGGAGCTCGCTTCATCGCTACACCGAAGCCATCCACAAAGTGGGTGGCTTTTTTTATGGGTAAAACTTGGGCGAGAAGCCTGTGCCGCGTTTTTCGCGGTAAGCCCAAGAGGAGGAGCCATAAAGCAGAGACAAGCTCGCTTTATGGCTATGTAGTGAACGCCAGTTCTACTTCATAGCCATCTAAAATTAAAGCTCATGGAACATTCCATGAGCTTTTTTTGTTGCAAAAGTCTTTCGGAATCGTGAGGTATATTGAAGAATGATACTACCGTACTGCGTTTATGTCCTGCAGAGTGAAAAAGACTTATTGCTTTATCACGGTTATACGACTAATCTTGAGCAGAGACTAAAAAACCACAATGCCGGAAAGACAAAGAGTACCTCAAAACGCAGACCGCTTCGACTGATTTTTTGTGAATATTTCCTAAGCCAACAGGATGCACAACGCAGAGAAAAGTACTTTAAAACAAATCAGGGGAAAAGGATGCTTAAACTTATACTTAGGAATACGCTCAGAGTAATACAATACCCAAAATAATTCATAGCTATCTACAATTGGGGTGACTTTATAGTGGGCAAAACTTGGTGGAGAAGTTTATCCCGAAATTTATCGGGAAACTTGCCTGCCGCAGGCAGGCCCAAGAGGAGGAGCATCTTTAGGAATCCAATCTATTCATTTAGGTTGGATTTTTGGTTTAAGTGCTTATAATGTTAGGAATAATCGCATTATATACATTGACTGCACTTTCCACTGTCATAAAAGTCCATGCCTACATCCCAAAGGCTTTATGAGTTGGATAACGAACCGCACCGAAACGACGATTTAGGCGTTTTCTGAACACCTCATAGTATTTGTATCCACCCTGCTCCACTTCGTTGATAAAACCCCAATCTGTCTTGCTTATTTGTGTGAATATGAAGGTCCTAAACTTCCACTATTGTATCAGCTTGGGTTCAAAAATAACCTCGACATTTAAATGTCAATCCTGAGGCAAGGTGGATTATGATTTACAAAATAATTGCTAAATTGATAAACCAACGTCTCATAAAATCTTCTAAAAGCATGTTGTGTACAATACATCATGTTTAATCGCTTAAGTAATGAAACTAAAAGGAAATTTATCAAGTCTTGTTTTGGCAATTTCCATTTTAGTAATTGGATACTTTGGGTATTCACAAGGACATTTAAAGACTCCCGGGTTCAGTTTTGAACGATTTTCAACAGAAGATGGGCTGCCGAGTAGTACAATCCTGGACATAGTGCAGGACCATGAAGGGTATATTTGGTTGGCAACAGAGGATGGACTAGTGCGATATGATGGATACCAGTTTCTAAACTATCGCAGCATTCCGGGGGACACCACTTCCTTATCACGGAACCAGCCTGAAAAACTGTTCGTAGACTTTACGGGGGATATTTGGATCGGGAGCAAATTGGGCATCAATCGTTATAGCCAGGAATGCGCCTGCTTTATCCGTTATTCCTCCAATGAATCTGCACCTGATAACCAACAAGCAGGACAGATCAATGCCTATGCTGAAGATCGGGATAACAATCTTTGGATAGGCACCCAGGAAGGAGGATTATTTCGCTATGAGCGGGACAGCGACCTGTTTACCCGTTTTCTGGATAATCCTAATGATCCAAATAACCTTCTGGAGGACGAGGTACGAGTGCTTTTAGTAGATAGAAATAATCATCTTTGGATTGGAACAGGAGAGACGTTTGATGCTTCCATTTCTGGTGGGGGACTCATCCGTTTTGATCTCAACACCGGCGGCAGTAAGCGCTTTTTGCATGATCCGGCTAACCCCAATAGTTTGATCGACAATCGTATTTCTGCATTGATGGAAGATCGGGAAGGGAAATTATGGATCGGATCTTGCCAAAGCGGTCTCCATTACTATGAGCCCAAAAAAGAGGAGTTTATCCGCATGATGCCTGACTCTAACAATCCTAACACATTGTACGCACCTCAGGGAAATATGGGTCTATGGTCTTCCTGTCCGCATGTTAAATTTATACATCAAGACGAAAATGGTGCATATTGGGTAGGGACATATAATGCCGGGATAAACCATTTTGATCCGGTCAGTAAAAAACTAATCCACTATGAACATAATCCTAGCATTCCCGGCAGTCTAGCCTCCAACCAGGTTTGGTCTTTTTTACAAGATAAACAAGACCGTTTGTGGATAGGTAATCTTCCGGGCGGACTGCATAAGATTGATCCTTCCCTACATAAATTCAATATAAATATCCATGACGTGGAAGATAATACTAGCTTGTCTTTAGATCATGTTATGGGGATCTATGAAGCCCCCAAGGAGCCAGGAATTGTTTGGGTAGGAACTCGTGGAGGAGGGCTTAATAGGCTAGATACTAAAACAGGACAGTTTCAACACTTTCGTCATGACCCAAACAGTAAGCAAAGCATTGGCAGCGATATTGTTTGGACAACCTATGAAGATAGCAACGGCACATTTTGGGTAGGAACGGAAGCCGGATTGTATACTTTGGACCGGCAGACAGGTGAATTTGCACCATATCAAACTTTAGAAAACAATACCAAAACCGGCATTTCCAATCCGATCATTCGCATGTACGAGGATGGTCATGGTTATTTATGGCTGGGTACATGGAGTGGCGGAATGATTCGTTTGAGCAAGGATAAAAAGACTTTCAAGCGGTATCAATTTTCCGATTCCAGCCCTCAAACATTTTACAATAGCGTTTTTGCAATTCACGAAGATGCAAAGGGCAACCTATGGACAGGCGTATTCCATAATGGACTGTTCGAATACGATGCGCAAAAGGACACTTTCATTCCCCACCTCGAAACGTATGGAGCAACAAGCATTCAGGAAGATAGTACCGGTTTATTTTGGGTAGGAACTGTAGATAGCGGAATACTGCATTATAATCCGACTGATGGTACCTACCGGCAGTACAGGGCGGCGAATGGATTACCGAGTGATGCCGTATTCGGTGTTCTTACCGATGAAAAAGAAACTATATGGGTTTCTACAGGTAATGGTATTGCCAGGTTTGAACCTATATCCAAACGCTTCATATCATATGATGCTTCGGATGGCCTGTCCTTTACCAGTTTTGGTCATACCAGTGCATTTAAAAGTATGGACGGACAATTATATTTCGGAGGTATTGGCGGTTTGGTTTCTTTTGACCCAACTCAGGTAGAAGGGAATCCCTATCCTCCGGATGTCGTTCTGAGCGACCTTCAGATAGCAGGGCAAGCATTCGATTTTAAAAGGTATAAAAATAATCCTACTGCGCCAATTTCCTTATCCCACCGACAAAATGATCTGACCTTTAATTACATAGGTCTCCATTTTACAGACCCTACTAAGAATCGCTATAAATATCGGATGCTGCCGTACGATTCAGATTGGATAGATGCCGGCACCCAACGAACGGCCCGTTATACGAACCTCGATCCAGGCGAATACAGTTTTCAGGTGATTGCCAGCAGTAGCGACGGGCTTTGGAACGAAGAAGGCGCCTCCATTCAATTTAACATAAGTTCTCCCTGGTGGACTAGATGGTGGGCAATTGCTTTGTATGTATTGATAGCTTTGATGCTTTTATATTCATTTTATCATTTCCAGTTAAACCGTAAACTGGAAAAGGCGGAAGCACTGCGGCTTAAAGATTTGAACAATGCAAAAAATAGATTATTTACCAATATTACGCACGAATTCCGCACCCCACTTACCGTTATTTCCGGAATGTCTGAACAGATTAAAGGAGGAACCCGGATGAATGGCTTGATAAAGGGTTGACCATCATTGACCGTAATAGTACCCGATTAAACACTTTGGTAAATCAAATGCTCGATCTTAGTAAATTGGAAAGCGGAAAATTAAAGCTAGATCTGGTACAATCCGATATCATACCCTTTGTGAAATACCTTTGCGAAAGTTTTAACTCAACCACAGAGGCCGCAGAAATAAAGCTTACCGTATATGCCGAAATAGATGAATTGGTAATGGACTTTGATTCCTCAAAGTTGACCACCGTGATAATTAATTTACTCTCAAATGCGATAAAGTTCACACCTGCTGGAGGAAAAATAATTGTACATTTTAATAGATTAGGAGAAGAAACACAAATCCTATTTTTCTATTAAGGTGAAAGATAATGGCTCCGGAATGGCAGAGGATGAACTGGACAATATTTTCGACCGTTTCTACCAGGTGGATGATTCCTCAACCCGGTTTGGAGAAGGCACGGGTATAGGACTGGCATTGACCAAAGAGTTGGTGGAGTTGAGGGGGGGTGGCATTCAGGGTAAAAAGCAAATTAGGCAAGGGAAGGCTAAGTGGAATTACAAATCCCAATTGCCAGGAATGCGGTGATCACCAGGGATGTTTCCTTTGCCCTATGAACCTCATATAGGTGAATTGAATACGTGTATCCGATGCAACCCTTTTTGAAGCATCAGATGAAAATTCAGAAAAGCCACTCGCGCTTGTTATAGAGGACAATAAAGATGTAGCCCAGTATTTTAAAGATATGTCTTAAAGAAAAGTATGACGTCTATAGTGCCAGTGAATGAAATTGCAGGACTTGAAATGGCATACGAAGAATACCCGATGTTGTTATTTCTGATGTCACGATGCCGGGTAAGGATGGTTTTGAAGTCTGTTCGATACTAAAGAACGACGAGCGGACAGACCATATTCCCGTTATCCTGCTTACTGCAAAGCTCTACTTTGCAGGATCGCATAAGCGGCCTTTCACATGGGGCAGATGCCTATTTGACCAAGCCTTTAGATAAGGCTGGACTATTCACAAGACTAAACCAGTTAATGTTATTGCGAGAAAAAATGATCAATCGGATCCAAAAGATTCCTATCACGGAGTACCTTAAAAAAACAACTTGAAGGTGCTGGAAGCCCGATTCTTGAATAAAACAATTAAGCAGATTCATGACCAAATAAGCGATCATTCCTTTGGAGGGGCACAATTGGCCTCTAGTTCCAGTTCAGTGAATCACA
>CAWAEX010000017.1:0-229237 GCA_963781045.1 uncultured Flavobacteriaceae bacterium
GATTCGCAGCCAGATCTTGTCTGTCATAGGCGGCAATCCCAAAACCAATGGTACCTAAAGCCTTCACTTTTTCAGCCAGATATGTTCCATCTGCTTGCCTGCTGATTGGGATCTCAATTCTGTCATTACTTTGATTAACGACCGATTTTTGCGACAAGGGATAGGCATATAGCGCTTGTATGGATGGGTTGGTGGCATCTCGTACTTCTAACCCATACAAAAGGGGATTGGTAGGTTTTTCTGAGATACTGCTTCTTATCTCAAAATGAAGATGTGGTCCGGATGAGCCTCCAGTGTTGCCAGTATAGGCTATCAGTGAATCTTTGGATACTCTAAGTTCCCCGTATTCCGGAAACACCTCTATCTCATAGGAACGTTTTTGGTATTGTATTTTTTTTACAAAGGCCTCTATTTCCGGACTAAATTTTTGCAAATGTCCATACACGGAAGTATACCCATTTGGATGGGCAATGTATAGTGCTTTTCCATATCCCCAATGAGATATCTTGATCCTGGTAACTGTTCCATCGCCAATGGCAACTGCGGGTAATCCTTGTCTTTGTTGGGTCTTAATATCAATTCCGGAATGGAAGTGATTAGAGCGCAACTCACCAAATGTGCCAGCCAGAATAAGGGGAATTTCCAACGGTGATCGGAAGGCATCTTTAGGATATTGTTCTTGTCCAAATGACAAATTAAACAGTATCAGAAAAATAAGGACAACTAGTTTTTTCATAAACAATGATTGGCGCGAAATTAATTAATACCAGCTTAACTTAGAAATAAATATAAGGGCAAGCAGTATTTGTTTCAGTAATTGATCTTAGCGGAGTGATAATATGTTTAAAACACCAAAAGTTAAATTTGAGAATGATCAGGAATAATTGGAAAAACTATTGCTAAGTCGTTCTAGGTGTGTTAACTTTGTTATGAACGCATTGATATTTGCCCATGAGCGAATTGGTTGAAATAGTTGATTCTCTTGAAAATAAGATTAGCAAATTATTACACAAGTTAGAATTGCTCAATCAAGCTAAAGGAAGACTGGAAGATGAATTGGTTCAGCTAAAGGCAGACCAAGAAATCACAAAGAACTCTGTATTAGAATGGGAGGAGAAATACGAATCCCTGAAACTGGCAAGTACAATGTTGGGCAGTGAAACAAATAAAACAGAAGCCAAGCTCAAAATAAATACATTGGTCAGAGAGTTAGATCATTGCATCGCACAGCTCGCTGAATAATGGACTCAAATTATGGCCGAGAAGCTAAAAATAAAGCTATCTATTGCAGACAGGGTATATCCACTGACAATAGATCCAAGTCAGGAAGAAGGCTTGAGAAAAGCAGCTAAGAATATTGAGCAACTCGCTAAAAAATTTGAGCAAAATTATGCCGTTAGAGATAAACAGGATGTACTGGCCATGTGTGCCTTGCAGTTTGCCTCAAAGATTGAACAAGGCGGCCTAGATAAAATGGAAGATACCAAAGATGTTGTGGAGCGTTTAACCGCTCTAGATGAATTGGTAAATGCCAAGCTTAGCTTAAAATAAGTTCTTTAACATATATCAAAGTTATTGCCCACATTGGTATTTAATTTTTGACAAACTCAACATTAATTTTTTTGAAAAGGGTGAGTTTAGATTGTAAAAGCAGGCCTTCTTGTAAAGGATCCTTGAGCAGTCTGTTAGCCCTAAACCTGTTCATAGGAGTTTGTACAAAACTTCCATCAATGTGGGCTTTTTTTATTCCCCGAATTACTGAATTAATACGGGATTGGATAAAACAACCGGTGAAGAATTTATTTTTGAATCGATCAAAAAGAACTCTTCAAAACAAGTGCACAAATGGGCCATGCCCATTATTAATCTAAACATACTCATGGATACTACAACAATACTCATCGCAGGAGCCATAGGATTGCTAATAGGCTTTGTAATTGCTAAATTCCTTGAAAAGGGGAAGGCTTCCAAAACGCTGGCAAATGCAAAAAAAGAAGCAGCGATGCTTTTAAAAAATGCCGAAAAAGACGGCGAGAATATTAAGAAAGATAAGATCTTCCAGGCAAAAGAAAAGTTTCTAGAATTAAAAGCGGAACATGAAAAAGTCATTATCAACAAGGATAAGAAAATTTCAGAATCCGAAAAGCGTACCAGGGATAAAGAGTCTCAGGTAAGCAGTGAGCTGGCAAGGAACAAGAAGTTTAATGACCAAATGGAGGGCAAGATCAAAGATCTGGATCATAAGGTAGAATTATATGACAAAAAGCATTCGGAGCTGGAAAAATTGCATAAAAACCAGGTACAGCAATTAGAAGTTATTTCTGGTCTATCCGCGGAAGACGCTACCAATCAACTCCTGGAATCACTGAAGGAGACTGCCAAAAACGAGGCCATGGTCTATATGCAGACTACCCTGGAAGAGGCAAAACTTACTGCCCAGCAGGAGGCAAAGAAAATAGTGATCAATACAATTCAGCGCATTGGAACTGAAGAAGCCGTTGAAAATTGCGTATCAGTATTCAACTTAGAATCTGATGATGTGAAGGGAAGGATCATTGGTCGTGAAGGAAGAAACATTAGAGCTATTGAAGCCGCAACCGGTGTTGAGATCATTGTAGATGATACCCCGGAAGCTATTATTCTTTCCTGTTTTGATTCAGTACGCAGGGAAGTAGCGAGGCTCTCGCTTCACAAGTTGGTAACGGACGGAAGAATTCATCCTGCACGAATAGAAGAAGTTGTACGTAAAACTGAAAAGCAGATAGAGCAGGAGATCGTTGAAATTGGGAAAAGAACAGTTATTGATCTTGGTATCCATGGGTTACATCCGGAATTGATCAAGGCGGTTGGGAGAATGAAATATCGCTCCTCCTACGGGCAAAATTTATTGCAGCATTCACGGGAAGTTGCAAAACTCTGTGGGGTTATGGCAGCAGAATTAGGATTGAATCCAAAATTAGCCAAAAGAGCCGGACTCCTTCACGATATAGGAAAAGTACCTAATACCGAGACCGAGGTAGAAATTCCACATGCCATCCTTGGAATGCAGTGGGCAGAGAAATATGGCGAGAAACCAGATGTGTGCAATGCTATTGGGGCTCACCATGATGAGATAGAAATGAAGACACTTATCTCTCCAATTATTCAGGTGTGTGATGCCATTAGCGGCGCCAGACCAGGAGCCAGGAGACAGGTGCTCGATTCTTACATACAGCGACTCAAAGATCTTGAGGATATTGCCTTTGGATTTGGCGGGGTTCAGAAAGCTTACGCCATTCAGGCAGGAAGAGAGCTCAGGGTTATAGTTGAGAGCGAAAAAGTAAGTGATGAGAAGGCTGCACAATTATCCTTTGAGATCTCACAAAAGATCCAGACAGATATGACGTATCCCGGCCAGGTCAAAGTTACGGTGATCAGGGAAACACGTTCAGTGAACGTTGCAAAATAAGAGGAGGTTTACGCAAAGCTCATATAATCAACTGCCTTAACAACTCCTCGAGGTTTTCTTGTGGAGGCTCAATCCATCAGAAAGGTAAATGACAGTGAAGCAATACTTGCCGATAGTCCTGAATTCCTTTTATAATGATCAAATTTCAGATCGATCTGCTTCAGGCCTATTTTCCAGATCCTCAGTTTGGTAAAGATATCGGTATAAGTGATCCCCATTCCAAACTGGTTGGCGTTATATTCGGATAGATCGTAGTCTGAAGTGTAATAGACATCAGAAGAAAGATTCCCTTCATAAGCGGCAAAATAATCAGCTGCCGTCTGCGTATAATATCGGTAAGATGGATATAAGGTAAAGGAGTCTGAGATCTTGACAGGTATTTCCACGTTGGCGGTGTGGGAGCTAATACCCCAATCATCAGAATAATACCTGTAGTAAGAGCGAATAATTACAATTTCATTCAAGTAATAATTGAGTCGGCCACCAATGGCCACTTTCCATCTGCTTTCAGGAAGCCGTTCAACATCATCGGCCAATTGAAAATTTTCGATAAAGGAATCTGCCACATCACCAAAATACACACGCTGAAACGGGGTGGAAAGCAATCCTTCTTGTAATACCAGGTCGGCTATAAGTATACCCTGCAATTTCTTGCTCAGGATCTGAGAAAGGTTCACTCCCAGGGAATAAGAGTTTCGGTTTTCTTTCTCAAAAGCAGTAAAGGCCGGATCGTAATTTGGATTTCCACTGATTGTATTCACTGAAAAGAACGGATCGTTGATCCCATCACCACCCGATTTGAAAGGGCGTAATTCTGTAGGGTATATAGCGTTCCATTTGTCGAAGTATATATTGGTATTGATTCCAAGTTCGGTATTTTTTTCGTTGAAGAGGCGCGTAAAGCTCCCACCCAAACCCAGAGAGTAATAATCGTACTCAAGAGCCACAGCCAGTTTTGCAGTCCAAATAGAATTTCGGTCGTCCGAACTATGACTATATCCCAGGGTTACGTTGCTCCATATATCATTGCCAGAAGCTCCTGAGGAAGCCTGGAACGCATCGGCAGGATTAGAACCATCAAATGGGTCAACATTGCTGGAACTAGCTGAGGTATATGCAGAAATACCGGCATCTACTGTTAAAACATCATCGTCATTCAAAGGGATAGACACTACAATTGTACCTGTAGCATCTGTCAGTTCTTCTGTTCCTATGCCACCGCTCACAGCTGCATTACTGCCATCCTGCGTGTAATAGCTACTTAAGAAGGCAACCTCGGCAACTTCAAGCACCCTCTTTTTATAGGTTTCCTGAGCCTTCACGGCCCCAAAAGAGAATAGTAAAAGCAACCCTAAGAGAACAAAATGTAAGTTTTTAATCTTCATTCCTTATAATTAATTGCAACCACAACCACCTCCTGTTTTGCCACCATTGGCACCAGCAGCTGCTTCTCTGTATGAATGAAAAGTTGTAAGGTTACGATCGCACTTTCTATCGGCCAAAATCATGTCCGGATCATTTAGGTAGACCTTGTCATATTCCTTTACAACCACACAGGAGCAAAAGCACATTAATATTGCGGGGACCAGGATCACTTTTTTTATCATGTCTTTTGGATTTTTATATTGTTGGAAGTGACAATTCCTCCTTTATCATCTATAATAACACATTCTATCTGAGGAAGTTGATTGATCCTATCTATACCTACTTCGGTACCCATGACAAAGATGGCTGTGGCAAGGGCATCGGCTAATTCAGCGCTGGGAGCAAAAACCGTGGCACTAATGATCCCTGTGGAGGGATAGCCACTTCTTGGATCAATAATGTGGCTATACCGAATGCCATTAAAGCTAACGTATTTTTCATAGTTCCCGGAGGTAACCACGGCACCTTCTTTTATGGGAAGTACTGCAAAGACCTTATTCTTGTTTAAAGGATTGGTAATGGCTACCTGCCATTCTTTTCCACTTGGTTGTTTGCCCCAGGTATTCATATCCCCGGAAGCGTTGATGATCCCGGCAGTTGCGCCTTGATCTATAAGGAGCGCTTTTGCTTTGTCTGCTGCATAACCTTTACCAATGCCCCCGAAGCCAATTTTCATTCCTTTTTTTGCTAGGAACACGGTTTTGCGATCATTGTCCATCAGAATATGCTGGAAACCTACTTTTTCAACGGAGTTCTTAATTTGTTCCTTTGATGGCATCTGGGTCATACTTCCATCAAAAGTCCATATGTTATCCATGGAGGCGTAGCTTATGTCAAAGGCACCATCGGTTATTTTAGAGATCTCGAGAGCTCTGTTGATTAGATCGAATAGTTCCGGAGAAACTTTTACCGGTTGCACACCTGCATTTAGGTTGATCTCGGAGGTCTCAGATTCAGGATCCCAGGAGGAGATAAGTTTTTCAATTCTATGGATCTCATTCACTGCCAAATCAATATAACCAGCTGCTTTTGTTTCGCCATCGGCCACTACGGTGATATCGAATTTGCTGCCCATTAGTTTTAGGGTTCGGGTATGGGACTCCTGTGTACGAAGAGGGTGTAAAACACCTAAAATAAATAGTAATAAGAAGATTCTATGCATCCTCTGATCAGGATTTAAAAGATTCCAGTAGCTGAATATACTCCTTGGGATCCATTTTTTTATAGCTTGTGGTCCCCATAACCTTTCCATCTTTATTCATAACAACTACATAAGGAAAGTAACCATTCTGATTGTACTGTTCTGCAAGTGCTTTATTTTTTTCTTTTTGCTCAATGGTCAAGGCATTGCCTTTCTTTTTAGGAAAATCGGCCTTGAGCATTACAAAATGATCCCTGGCATACGACTTAAATGCATCTGAACTCCAAATCTCACGATCTAACTTTATGCAAGGGGCACACCAGTCCGATCCCTGAAAGACCAGGATGATAGGGAGATCATGCTCCGAAGCCAGTTTTTTGGACGTTGTAAGATCTGTTTGCCATTCCTGCGCTATGCTTGGCAGTACAAGTAACAAAAAGAATACTGAGAGGAATAAACGCTTCATTTTCTGATAGTATACCTTGTTAACGCAGCATTCAAATACTTGGTATTTACGGGTGGGAGTTTTTGAGTGTTACATCGGAATTAGTTCAACTTTAATAAAAAATCAACTTTGTAGTATTCAATTGCCCAGATGTTTTTGGTAAAAGTTCCACACTTCATGGGCCACATCGCGACCTAATTGTAATCCGGCAATATTGTCTGCCTGAATATGATACCCGCCCATAACACGAGAGATTCCGGCCATTTCAGCCGTTTCAGTAAAAGTTGGAAATTCCAGGACTACAGTATCTCCAATATTGTCTGGTTCTGTCAGGGCTCCTGCGACCAGGGTCATCTTTTCTCCAAAATGGTCACTTCCTGTCCATAATTTCAGGGCTTCCCCACAACCTCCGCTGATTGTACTGTGGCCGGAAACATAACTGGGAAAAGGCGGACAAAGAAAGGTCTCGGGGGAATACGGCCTCCATTCTTGTCCCTTGATATTTTTCATGCCATTGCCTTCACCTCCCCAGGCTTTGATGATCTGGTCTTCATAATATTCATGTACAAGTGCATACGGCCGGGCATAGTCATAAAACATCTTGGAATCCCAGGAAGCAATAAACGCATCCATGGCTACTACCTGGTTATAGAAATACATCTTCACATCATCATCCAAAATATGCTCATCGCGACGAGAGACATCCTGCGCAAATTTTAACCAGTGTCCGGCTTGCTGTACAGATTGAGGTCCGTCTCTCATGAATTCTACCAAAGCCTTATCATGATCCGTTAGATTTGCCTGTAGGGCAATGACCTCAGCCACCTCTTCTTTTAGTTGTTCACTTCCGATCATAGGAGGTGGACCGGGTCGAAACTGGTCACCGCTTTTTAAAGCTACTGGTTTTACCTTGTCCCAAAAAGGGGTAAGACATCCGGGCGCAAAAAATCCACCCTTTCCGTCTGAAAAATATTTGGGCTGCCAGCGATTGGGATCTACGTTAGAATCGGCAGAATTGATAGGTTCGTAACCTACATAGTTAAAGTAGGGTTCCCCATTAGAACCATCTTCTTCTCCGTATTGGTTTGCACCATCATTATGACGCGCTTTTATAACGGCCATCGCGGCCAGATTGCCAATACCTTCGGGTGTTGAAGGATCGAGCGATTCATTGGTAGGGTCGAGGCCTAATTCCCGCATAAACTCGGAGAAAATTTCTTTATCAGAAAAGTAGTACTCGCTCATGGTTCTATAAGCGGCAAAACTGATGGCAATTTCTTTATTATCAAGGGTACGAAGTTCCTTAGGCATTCTAGGTACTTCAGCCAGGTAAACAGGTATGGCTTTTTCATCGAACCTGCTCCAGGCATCGAAAACAGCTGTAAAAATCAGTCCCAGATAACGGGAAGTAATAGTGGGTCTTGGGGCAAAGCGTTCCGTGTCCAAAGCAGTGGCTTTTAATGCCATCTCCCCCCATTGATAGGCGACATTATCAACGCCTTTTGGCTCTTGGATAGATGAAGCATTTTCTTTTCCCCTGCAGCCAACTAATGTGATACAGAGTATTGCCAGTAATGAGAATTTGTACATGATAATAATTGGTAAGGTTTATTTTTTATTCAGGATGATAATTCCTTATCTAAATTAAAAAATATCTCGTATTTCGCGAGACCTAAGTTGAATTTTTTATGAGCGTCCATAGTCCAAAAAAAGGACCTATTGCTAATATAGTGTACATCAAAGTAGGGGAGAAATTAAGCTGTAAATAGTTTAATAACTCTATACTAATAATAGTGATCGTAAACCCAATACAATTCACTAAGGTGAGGGCAGAACCTTTTAAAACACTATCTGCATTGTTCGCTACCATAGTGGAGAACAAAGGTGAATCTGAAATGACCACCATACCCCAGAATAGGAGTATGCCTAGGAAAATTGTTTCATAGGAGATATAAAAAAAGAAAGGGGAAAATAGGCAGCAAAGGCATGAGAGCAAAAGTGCCCAGAAGGCTGTTTTTTTAACGCCAATTCGCTGTGAAATGAAACCTCCAATGACGCAGCCAATACTTCCAATGCCAATGATTAGAAAGGACCACAAAGAAATATTTAGTGTCTTTCCATGCAGATCCAGATAGGTCTTTAATAGCACGGGAACAAAAGCCCAAAAAGCATATAGTTCCCACATATGGCCAAAGTAACCTATGGCTGCACTTTTTAGGTCACGATTCTTGAATACCGAAAATATTGCCATGAGTTTTAATGGGTTTCCCTTCTTGCGAAAGGGCCCGTCAGGAACCAAAATGAGAATTAGCGAGCCCCCTGTAAAAGCAAGGCTGCTGGTCGCTGCAATAACCCACACCCAATTGCTAAATAAATTACTGCTCTTTAATAAATGTGGTAAGGCGGTGCCCAGTACCAAAGCACCTACAAGAAAAGAAAGCGATTTCCCAAGACCTTTTTCAAAATAGTCGGCCGCTATTTTCATTCCCACCGGATAAATTCCTGCCAGAAAAAATCCTGTAAGAAATCGGGCAATAAGTAAACTCCAAAGGGTATTTCCATCCCATACTAAACTTAGGTTAAAGATCCCTGCAATAAAGGCTGAAAAGAAGAATACGCGAGAAGGGGAGTAGCGGTCTGCTATGGTGAAGAGGGCAAATAATAAGGTTCCACTTATAAATCCGAACTGCACTGCAGAGGTGAGATGTCCAAGCGCCTGCACGCTAAGATCATAATTGGCCCTAAGGTCATCTAAAACTCCATTCCCTGCAAACCACAAAGAGATGCAGCAGAATTGTGAAATAACAATTATTGCTAGAATCCATTTTGGATTTTTCATATTCAACCAAGAGTTAAGATGATCTCAAAGGGAATTAATCTAACTAAAGGACCACATCAAGTTGTCGGCCTTCTTCGCCTGCTTTGCGGTCCATTTCACTTCCAACTGCAAGACCAATCCCGATGCCTATGGCAATCCCGGCCCCCACCATTCCATAATTATTGATGCCTGCACTAAGCGCAATGCCAATAGGAATTCCAAAAACTACCATTCCCATGGCCATCCATAAATTCCGATAATGGTTCTTAGGGACTATCTTTAATTCTTTTTCCAGGATTTTCAGAATTGAATTTTGAGTCTTTCGCAACAAAGAGGATAGTTGCTTGTCTGTATCTGAAATGGCATTTAAGGACTCTATTTTTTCATTTAGCGAAGAAACTATTTCAGGTGCAAGTTCCCTTTTTCCGAGTTCGTCAATCAGTTTATTAAACTTGGCATATTTCTTTGCTAATTTCTTTTGTTCTTGTATTCCTTTTCTGGCGGGAACAGATTTGATTTTTATACTGGTCATACTTTAAAGATAACCAATTATTCAAAATGCTTTTATTAATAGACAATACATACCGCTTTTTTTGAGTAGGCAGCAGTTGTTAATTGCTCCAACATAAAATGAGCTACATCCGCTCTTGAGATCATGAGTGTTAAAATATAGCTGCCTAATTTTTCACCAACCCGGTAACGGGTTCTTTTCTTTCCATTGGTCATTTGTCCTGGTCGCACTACAGTCCAGTTTAGATCACTTTCCATGATCAACCGTTCTTGTTTGGCTTTATCACGAAAATAAAATAAGACAATGAATGGGATCACAAAAAGGGTATAATAAAGTCCTAATTTAAAACGGTTGTCATTGATCCCCATGGAAGTAATACAAATAAAGCGGGAAACTTTATCCGTTTTCATCGCTTGCAGTATATTTTCCGTCCCCTTAGATAGGATATGGCTTGGGCCTAAAAATCGTTTATGACCCAAAGCAGACAAGACGGCATCTTTTCCTTTAAAAACACCTACGAGATCTGCAGTATTCAATACATTTCCCTGTACCACTTTTAGATTGGGGTGTTTTATTTTCACCTTTTTAGGATTCCGAACCAGGGCCGTGATATGATGCCCGGCTTCGAGGCCTTGTTTTAGTAATTCCTTCCCTGTTTTTCCTGTACCTCCTATGATGGCTAGTTTCATTTTAAAAAGATTTTAGACACAAGAGTATATAGAATTACTGAATATCAGGTATTTATAATGCTCAGTTGTTGAAATACAGTTCTCAGTTGAAGAGGAAACCTTAAAAATCCAGGACCATTATCATGGGTATTATAGTGCCGCCATATATTCCTTTAAATTCCCATTAATAAAATAGTCCCATCCCCCAATACAGCTCTCGCGTTTAAATTCAGGGATGTCTTCGGGAAAATCGGCTTGCACAAGGATGGTCAATTGCAGCCTTGAAGAATTTTGGTCTCCAAATACCTCAAAACAGGAAGTAGAGACACCCGGGTATTCGAGGAAACGCCAGCTATAGGTGATTTTATTTTGTGGTGTCACCTCTATAACTTCCCATTGGTGTGTAAAAGTTCTATTTTCTGAGTGTACTTTAAAAGCAGTTTTAAATCCAACCTCAGGTTGAAAATCATCTAGTACCTCAAAATACCATTTCTTCATTTCTGGCAAGCTGGTTAATGCATTCCAAAGCGCCTCGGCACTATTTTCAAAATGTGTCTCAACCAAAATTGGTGGATCTGTTTTTTTCATAGATTCGTCGTTTTAGGAATCTGTGACCTTAAGATCATTCATGATCAAATATAGAAGGCAACGTAAAGAGGTCGTTCTGGGAGGCATCGAGTGTTTCTGCAATATGAGCTAAATTTTCTTTTGTAGGTGCCAGATCAACGTATTTATCAATGATGGCTCTGTTCTTATATATGACGATGGTATTTTCCACTTCCGGATTTACTTTGTTGAGAACCACTTCACTTTTCTTATCTGCGAAAGACGGAACAAAGGTAAGGGCCGTATACTGCAAGTTTAATTCCTTTCCGAGCGTTTCTAATTCCTTTTGACGCGCTTCCTGGCTATAATCCTTTTCATTCCCATAAACAAAATAGGCCTTTAAATAGGCTTTTCTTCGTTCACTTTCAAATTCGAGGAATTGCAACCAGGTTTTAATGTCTTCCCAATTAGGATGATTACCAACAAAATAAACGATTCCATTATATCGTCCATATTTACAAACAGGACAGGTTTTTGTTCCCTTGTCGGGACCATAGGCATGATAAGGGGTAAAGGAGGGATTATCCTCTCCAATGGCTAGTCCTGATCTTACTTTAGCAGTATTGGTTGCAGGATACCCTGGGATATTCAATCCCAATACTATGTCGTGTTCAGCTACTTGTGTATCTCCGTCTACAAGCAATCTAAGCACACCACTGCCTCCTCTATTTTCCAATGATCTTCGTACAGTTCCTGTCAATAATTTGTCATCATCAAAAACCAGTTCGTCAATATAGTATTCATCCGCAATGTTTGGCTCCTTTACGGACAAGTGAATATGAGCCGGTTCGTTATTGTTGGGATAGGGAGCAGGACGTACCGTATAGATATCGTATTTCCCGTCTTTATTGGTCTTTACCCATCCTCTTAAATGGCCATGCCTTCTAGCTCTTGGATCCATCCCTTTTTTTGGAGTATAATATCCGTTCGCATCGGTTTGCCAGTAATAGATAATGATATCCGAGGCGGGCTTTTTACCCCCAAATTGGTAAACCTTTCCAGTGACATGAAGCTTCTGACCCCCGCTTTGCCATCCTGCACTTGTGTCAATGGCTTGTAACTGAGCTGGCATATCAACATACATCAGTTCGCAGCCATCGCATCCTCCTCCAATGATTTGGTTTACAGATGATGAAGAAGATCGCTGTGAAGCAGATTTGGTTTGCCCATTACAAGAAATTAACACCCATGAAAAGAGTAAAAATAAGAGGAGAAGTTGTTTGTTTAAAGATCGCTTCGTTGAATTTATAGATTTCATATCTTTTGAAACTTAAATTTTTACAACCACTTATTACGTTTAAAATACAGTAACATTCCCAGTGCTACTATGACCATAACGCCCAGCATTATGAAGTAACTGTATTTGAAATGCAGTTCTGGTAAGAAATCAAAGTTTGTGCCATATATCCCTGCGATAAAGGTGAGGGGGATAAAGATGACTGAAAACACCGTCAGGAATTTCATTACATCATTTAATTTGCTGCTAATAGTTGTGTGGTAAATATTCAACTGATCGGAAAGTATCTCCCGGTAACTGTCCGATACTTCGTTAGCCTGACTAATATTATCTTCCAGTTCTTTGAAATGTACATAGGAAGATTCATTGATAAATTCGGATTCCATTTTGGCCAGGACAAAGATCATTTCCTTGGCGGGTTTAATGCTTTTCCGCAGGAAATTCAATTCGCGCTTATATTTATTGATCTCATTGATGACCACCTCATTTGGATTTATTAGCAGATTGTCTTCAAGAGTTTCTATTTTTTCTCCGAGAACACTTAACACGTATAAATAATTATCAATTACAATATCGAGTAGGGCAAAGGCCAGATAATCTGTTCCCCCGTTTCTTATTCTTTTTTTCTGTTTACGAATGCGTTCCCGCACAGGTTCAAAAACATCACCTCTCTTTTCCTGGAATGAGATTAAGACAGATTCTGTTAGGATCAAGCTGAGATTTTCCACAATGATCTGGTGTGTATCTTCGTTTTGCTGCATCATTTTGATGGTGATCAAAATACAATTGTCGTATTCCAAAACGCGCGGTCTGGCCTGAGTTTGCATCACTTCCGCCAGCACCAAGGTATCCAGATCAAAAGTTTCCGCGATCTCCTTCATGATTGCTGCATTGTGCAGACCATCAACGTTAAGCCAGGTAACGGTATCTTTTTCCTTGTATTTTAGAACATCCTGAACGATTTTTAAGGCGTCTTCTTCCAGTGTTTCTTCATCAAAATCTATGATGCGTAGCAAGTACCTCATTGATCTTCTTTTTGCCTCGGAATAGAAGTTCATCCGGGGACAAGCCAATTTCCTGTTTTTTTTTCTTGATGAATCTAGCCATGGTCATAAAGTTTGTTTTAAAATGCCAATGGGTCAATTGGACACCAATAAGCTACGAATTTTTTTTATTGATTTTATTTTAAATTCTATGTCAGCATTTTCTCAACTCATAGAAACACCAAACAAATGTCCTATATAAGCAGTAATTCCCATAGCGACTGTGCCCCAAAAAGTAATTCTTAAAACAGCCTTTTTAATATTAGACCCTCCGGCTTTAGCAGCTACGGCCCCAAGGATAGTTAAAAAGAGCGTCGCCAATACATATTGCCAATAGATCATAGGTTTAACCGGAACAAACAAGGCCGCCAAAACAGGCAGAACACCGCCAAAAATAAAGGCGGCCCCAGAAGCAAAGGCGGCTTGCAATGGCCGCGCCCTGGTAATGCTGTTTATGCCCAACTCATCTCTGGCATGTGCTCCAAGAGCATCATATTCTGTGAGTTGCCTGGCTACTTCGAGGGAAAGTTCGGGTGTTAGACCCCGATCTTCATAGATAAGTGCAAGTTCTTCTAATTCTGCCTCTGGCATTTCTATCAGTTCCTTTTTTTCCCTTTCGAGATCTGACGTTTCAATATCTGTCTGTGAACTCACCGACACGTATTCACCGGCTGCCATGGAGAGTGCTCCGGCTACTAGTCCGGCCACCCCTGCCAAAACAATTGGTTCCCTTGTTGAAGAAGCGGCAGCTACCCCAATAATAATACTGGCGGTTGAAAGGATCCCATCGTTTGCACCTAAAATAGAAGCTCGTAACCAACCACTACGAATGAGATAATGTTCTTCTTTTTTCATAGTTCTTCTATTTAGGTGTTAAATTCTTGTTTTGCAATTAGTCACTTTTATTTATTTAATAGGGATCTCTCTGTAAGAACTTTTTGTTTTCCACTGCCACTTATTTTTTCTGTTATTACAATCCAAAATGGACTAATGCAAATTGTAAGGGAGATCAGGGATATCGTAAAATCGTAGGCATACTGGGTTAGAATATCCAGATTCAAAGCAGTAATACATATCAAAAAACTCAATTCCCCGATCTGGGCCAGCATGGCTCCTCCAAAAATGGCATCTTTCCAAGAATTGTTGTAGGTTTTTAAAATCAGGGTGTTTATAAACTGATTAAGCACATACACGGCAACCAGTACAAGTCCCAAAGGAAGAAGATTGCTAAGCAAGAACTCTATATTGATCTGGGCCCCAATACTGATAAAAAATATAGCTACAAAAAGGATCCTGAAAGAGTGAATAGCATCATGGATCCACCTGGTGGCCTTCCCCGCATGCATCACCAGGCCTCCGACAAAGGCGCCAAGCGCCTCTGAAATACCAAACAAACCGGCGATCATAGCCCCGGCAAAACAAAAGAACAAAGCCAGGAATACCTGTAGTTCATGATCTTTTTGAATGGTCTTTTTAAAGGGTAGCCAGGTAATTTCTTTTTTGATATAAATATATATGATAGCCGATATTATCAGTATCCCCCCTATGATCTTAAGGATCACAGAATTGAAGGATGTATCCTCTCCTCCTACGATAGAAATGATAATAATAATAGGAGCAATAGCTATATCCTGAGCCAGGAGAATGCTGGAAACATTCTGCCCTATTTTCTTATCGAGCAATTGTTTTTCCTCAAGCATTTTAAAGATCACGGCCGAACTGGAGAGCGCGATTACGAATCCTATGACAATAATCCTAGTAGTATTCCAATCAAACAGTACTCCTATTACCCAAACACTGCCAATGCTTAAAAGGAATTGACCAAGGGTTCCGAATACAGCAAGTTTCCAATTCCCGATAAAGGAAGAGAGGTCTATTTCCATCCCTATAAAAAAGAAGAGAAGAATTATCCCTAATTCGCCTATATATCGCATATTGGTCTCATCCCCAATCAGGTCAAAACCGTCCTGCCCTATGAGGATCCCAATAAGAATGTAGGCAATAAGGGTTGGTTGTTTTATTTTTTTCAAGAAAAAACCAGATAACACAACGGCCAATCCTACAATGCATATCAAAGTGATTGACGTATGGAATGTTGAGAGGAATATCAGACCCATTTTAGTATTTCAAAATTAATTGTGTCATGAATAAAATGACTTTATTTGATGCTTTTTCAATTTTTTAAGACTGGCCCAATTTTTCGTCATCTTCATAACGTCGCAATCTGTTCTGCACTCTCAATAATTCCTGTCTTAATTGCTCCTGCCGCTGTAATATATTCATTACAACATCAACTCCTTCTAGATTTACATGTAATTCACGATGGATCCTCAGTATCTTTTCAACTTGGTGAAGAGCATCCTGATGTAAGTGTTTACTGCCTTTATAAACTGTAATTTCTATCAATCCGATCTCACCCATTTCTTCAAAGAAAGAAAGTTCGAGTCGGTATTGCTCACAAAGTGTTCCAATGGGTATGAGGTCTTGTTCTTTCATAACGATCGTAATTTAGCAAGTTCCTCGAATAATTGTTTTTCTTTGGCGCTTAGTTTGGACGGGATCTTTAGGTTGTAGGTTATATAAAGATCTCCGTAAAGCCCTTCTTTTTTGTACACAGGGAATCCTTTTCCTTTGAGTTTTACCTGAGTGCCGTTGGGAGTTTCGGGCTTTACCTTCAGTTTGGCCTTCCCGTCGAAGGTGTCAACAGTGATCTCTCCACCAAGAAGTGCTGTATAGAGATCCAGATCCACGGACGTGTAAAGATTATTCTCATCTCGTCTGAACTTGGTAGTATTTATAATAGAGAACTTAATGTTGAGATCTCCCCTTGGTCCTCCATTAATACCTTCGGCCCCATGCTTCTTAATTTTAATGACCTGGCCATTACGTACCCCCGCGGGAATGGTAAGTCGAATATTCTTTCCATTGACGGTTAGGGTTCTTTTATGAGTCTGGTATACATCCTCCAGACTAAGTGTTAATTCAGCATTAAAATCCTGTCCCCGGAATTGCATACTGCGGCCACTGCCTCTTTGACCACCACCAAACATAGAACTGAAAAAGTCCGAAAAATCTTCATCAGAACTACTTTGATAGCTTGTTTGTTGTCTGGGGTTGTATTGCTGTTGTTGTTTTGCCTTTTCGAAGGCTTCAGCATGCTTCCAGTCCTTGCCGTACTCATCGTATTTTGCCCTGTTCTCAGGATGACTCAGTACTTCATTGGCTTCATTGATCTCCTTAAATCTCTTTTCAGCCTCCTTATCACCGGGGTTTACATCCGGATGAAATTTTCGTGCCAGTTTCCGATAGGCTTTTTTGATCTCCTCCTTGGTTGCATTTTTGGAGATCCCAAGGATTTTGTAATAATCTATAAAGGTCATGCTAATGAGCTAATTAATGGAAGTGAGACAAGTTTTTTGTAACCAATAAGAAATTAGGAGGTACCATAATCCAGACCTTTCGTTTATTTCTCCTGTTTATAGACCACCTTGCAGTGTTCACAAACCTGCCCTTCTACATGCGGATGTAAAGCAATCCCTTTTAAATTTTTATTGGCATAGTCCTGGATCCATCCAATATTCGGATTAGGTGTATTAACATCTGTATCGAAGTTTTTAGATGCTTCGTAGAACTTACCGCTGTATTCCTGGGTTCCCCAACAGTTGGGGCACATTCCTTCGGGTGCCTCTTTGCTGTCCTTTTTATCCTTTTTCTTTAATAATTCGAGTAATGACTTAGCTATGTTCATAGGAATAAATTTTTACCTTTTGGCATCACTAGATTTCCATTTCTTTCCCGCCTTAAGGATTCATATTTTCATTACCTGAAGGTCGGGATTTTAGCAACAACTTTCAAGTACAATTCCTTATTGTTTTAAAGATTTAGGAATAATTATTAAGTATGGCCAGCTTTTTATTGCATTGAAAATATGTGAGCCATTTATTGTCTAATAATTCAATCATTTTTTGCATTATGCGAAAGGACTTGTACATTTGAAAGATGCAATTAGACCTGTTCTCCATCACAACTATACTGGTATTTCTATCTGCTCTGTTCGGCTATATCAATGTCCGTTTTTTAAAACTTCCCAACACCATCGGTTTGATGGTTATTACCATCTTTTTTACCCTCTGCGTATTTGGCCTAAGCTATATAGATCCAACCTTATTGAATGCGGAACGCTATATTTTGTCTCAGATCGATTTTAAAACGGTCCTGTTAGATATAATGTTAAGTTTTCTTCTGTTTGCAGGGGCAATGCATACCGATTTTGCGTCACTTAAAAAGCATCGCTGGCCCATCATTAGCTTTTCCACATTAGGCGTAATTACCTCTACCTTTTTGGTAGGAACCCTTATGTATTATGGCCTTTCACTTTTGGGGATGGAAATTCCGTTTATCCAATGTCTTCTTTTTGGAGCGTTAATTTCACCTACCGATCCTATTGCGGTATTGGGCATCCTTAAAACGGCAGGAGTTCCCAAAAAGCTGGAAACAAAGATCGTAGGGGAATCCCTTTTTAACGATGGTGTAGGGGTAGTGGTCTTTCTGACCATCTTTAAGATTGCTTCTCCATCCAATGAAACTGTCTCTGCCCTGGATGTAATAGAGTTATTTGGTGTAGAAGTATTTGGCGGCCTTATACTTGGTTTTATACTCGGTTGGATTACATACCAACTAATGAAGACCATAGACGATTATGATATTGAAGTGATCATTACCCTGGCGACCGTTATGACCGGAACAGTGATAGCTCATTATTTTCATGTATCTGCACCGCTGGCAATGGTAGTGGCCGGACTGTTTATTGGTAATGACAAATTGCGTGATACTTCGATGTCTGAAAACACGATTATTTATGTCGATAAATTCTGGGAATTGATAGATATCCTTCTCAATACCCTGCTATTTGTTTTGTTGGGTATGGAGATCCTGGTGCTAACCTACGAAATGGATTATCTCCTTGCAGGCTTGCTTGCCATTCCCATAGTCCTTCTTTGCAGATACCTCTCACTCTTGTTGCCAATTTCCTTCTTTAATAAGAAACTAGATTTTGTGCCCAAGACCAATTTAATCATGACCTGGGGTGGACTTCGAGGAGCCATCTCTATCGCCCTGGCATTAGGTCTTACAGAGGCCATGAATCGGGATCTTTTTCTGGTGATCACCTACGTGGTGGTGGTCTTCTCTATCATTTTTCAGGGTCTGACAGTTGGAAAGTTGGTTAAAAAGGTATCCACAACTAAATCCAGTGAAACTCCATCTCACCTTGCTAACTAATGGCTAGTCTATTGCACCTTTTATTGATGGTCATTTTATCAGGCGCAACGCCTCACGCTTACTAAGGGAATGCAAAGAAGTTTTAGCAGCGAATTGAAGCACCCAATCCTTATTGGTCTTGCTGTATTCTCTTAGCACCCATCCAATGGCCTTGTTGATAAAGAATTCCTGAGATCCCAATAAATTATTGATGGTCTTGGCCAGGAATTCTGTATCTAAGGTCTCCTTGTATTTTAATTGAAACAACAAAGTAGAACGTTGTAACCAAATGTTATTAGAAGACATCCATCTTTTAGTTACTACATTTCTATGATCTGGAAATGTCTTAAAATATGTGCCCACAAGGGTGGCTGAGATAAAATCTACCGTATCCCACCAGGACTTGTGTGTGATCATATATTCATAGAGCAGAATATCATCTTCTTCAATGTTCCTTATATATTTCCGGGCCAATTCCTGAGCTACATACTGATTTTCTCTTTGAGGAAGACTCCATAAAGAAGTGACTAGCTTGTGTAATTCATGTTTGGGGGGCAACACATCCTTTTTAAATAATTCTCTCTGAATTTGTCTTCTCACTGGTGTTTTGATCCCATAAAAGTCGAATTGATCCCGCATATAGGCCTTCTGTCCGTCAGCTACAGCTTTGTTCGCCTCCCTTTTGAATTGATCTTCCAAAGTTTTTAAAAATTTGTGCATTATTCCAGATTTTTAGGTTTTGCAGGCCACTAAAGCAAAACTAAAAGTAAATAACCAACAGAAACCAAAGTTAGACACCTTTCAATAAGAAATTTGAAAAGAGCTTAATTCATTCCTTTTTTCTAATTTTACCAAAAACTTACTAATGCCAACCAACCAACATTGCAAGAATTGCGATACCCCCCTGGAACCCAACTTCAGGTATTGTCCAAAATGTGGTCAGGAAACTGCAGATGGTTTAACTTTTGGAGTTCTATTCAGTAAAACCATAAGTGACTATTTTTCGGTGGATGCCCGATTCTTCCGAAGTTTTTTCCCGCTAATGTTTAAGCCGGGAGTCCTGGCAAGAAGGTTTGTAGATGGAAAACGCCTGAAATATCTGCACCCTGCCCAATTCTACCTGTTTATTTCCGTGTTGTTCTTTTTCCTTTACTCTTCTAATATTCGGAAGGCCGATGATGAAATGTCCCAGGCCCTTCAAAAAGGATTTGATCAGGAGATCTCGGTCGACTCTGTGAAAGTATCTGAAAAAGATTCTATACAGATTGAGGAGGCGAGAAAAATGCTTAAAAAGAATCAAAAAATGATAGGTATGTCTGATGAGGATATGCAAACCATTGATTCTGTGATCGCTAATACGGCCAAAGACGCAAATAATGTAAATAGTGGAATGACCTTCGATTTTGATAAAGAGATACTCGATTCCCTTATAACAGCAGGTGCTCCCAAAGAGGATAAATTAAAGGCAATGGGCATGAAAGAAGATGCCAGTGGACTCAACAAAAAGTTTTACGAACAGATGTTGAAATTTTATCAGCAAAAAGGAAGAGGCATCTTACAGACATTTTATGATACTATCCCCATAGCGATGTTTCTTTTAATGCCGCTATTTGCCATGTTATTAAAGCTCTTTTATTGGAAAAGAGGGAACTTTGCCCATCATATGGTGTTTAGCTTTTACTTCTTCACTTTTCTATTTACCTCTTTTTGTCTTCTTATCCTGGCGAATATGCTTTTTGACGTGCCTATTTGGTTAGAGGTACTTATTACAGTCTCTTATTTGGCATATCTGATCATTGCACTCCGGAATTTTTATAGAAGTAGTTGGCTTGGGGCTTTTTTTAAGGCCGGTCTAATCTCATTTGCATTTATGCCCTTTATTCTGGCTATGACCTTTGTAGGTATTGTGTTTATGGCATTTATGCTGTATTAAGCAAAATCCTATTTTTCAAAATACAGGTAAATATAGATGGCAGTTCCAAATGGTGCAGCATCTGTGGAGACTAACTGCCAACCATCTCTGCTATACTTGTCTAGCTTTTCCTGAATGCCCTTTTGTGAAACCTCCATAATGTGGTTTTTGCCGGCAAATAACTTGGTATAATAAATTAGGGTCTCAACTTTGTAATGTTTCATATTAAAAAATTATTTAATCTATCATAAACAGCGCATTGGCAAAAAAGAGTTTTCCATTTTCCCAAAAACCGCGAAACAACGGATTATCTACCATGTAAACTACCTGTCCGCGTTTATGGTTTTCTACTCCGAAGACCAGACTATTTGTAATTATTTTTTGAGCCTCGCTCCCTGCAAAACCGGCAACGGGTTTGGTGTTGTTTTCAATATAAGCCACCGTTCCAGATTCCAGATAATCAAAACTATCATTGCCCAATTTTAAGGTAAAATAGGTGTCGCCATACCCAAAGGCCAAAGGATGCGTAGGATCTACCTTTGTCTTAAAGATGGCCCCCGTAATGGCTTTTTTGATCCGTTCGCGTTGTTCATTCTCAAATAGGTCGACCTCCAAATCTGTGGTGTCCTTTTTGTGTTCTTTAATTTTTATACCAAAGCCTTCTTTTCCATCAATAGCATCAATGGCATTGCCCATGGCAATGAGTCGACCACCGGCAGCGACCCATTCTTTCATGCTTTTCAACATGCTCTCATCCATAAAATTCCCATAGCCCCGGCCATCTGGTAAGATGAGCACATCATATTCACTTAGATCTGTTCGTTTTATATAATCGCCATCTAAAACGGTTAACGGATAGTGTAATTGTTGTTCAAAGAAATGCCAGATCTCCCCAAAGCGAAGAGATGAGGTAGGATCGCCAGATAGTACACCCACTTTAACGGGAGTAATCATGCTCACATAACTCGATCCAAAATCTTTCCCCTGATCTACAAAGCCTGTCGCTGTTGGCCTAAGTCTTTTTGAATGTTTTTCCGCGACTGATCTTAATGTCGTGAAGAATTCTATATTATTTTTATTATCAGAAGCTGTTATTATTAAACTCCCTCGATCGTGCATAACACCATCAATAGTAAAAGGTTTTTCAGCCCGGCGAACGCGGATTTTGTTCTTCAATAATTCTGCCAGGAATCTTGCATCCATCATGCTGTTCCAATCGGTTAGGAAGGCATAAACATTAGTATCTTCCATGTCTTTAATTGGCGCCCCGTTAAAAAAGTACATCGGTTTGTCACTATTACCTAATCCTATAATTCTTGACTCAGATGCAATGGCATCCAATCCGTAGGCATAAGGGAGTGACCATGCAGTTATATCATAGGTTAGGGAATCACTCAATTTAGCATCGGGTTCAAATAAGACTTTTACCAAGGTCCCTTTTTTTTGATTCGTTGAAACCACAATAGCATGACTGTCACCTATATTAGTTTTACCAGTTTTACCTGTTCTGTAGTTATATCCCTGAATATTTTTGTCACTATTTAATTGAAATTTAATCTCATGTTTATACAAAAGTTTCATTAATAAATGCAGCTTATCGAATTCACCAGCCAATACATAACTCTTGTATTTAAAATTCCTAGGCTGATAGAATTTTTGAAATTCCTGATTTAGTTTATCTACGTTTTGGGAGGCTACTTCTATAGTCGATAAGCCAGTTGTTTTGTGATGGTCTATTCTATCATTAAGTGTAAGAGTATCCCCAATGTCGGTTATAACCCCAAGACCGGCACGGCCACTACCCCCTTGTTCATAGGTCATCCCTATGGCTCCATTGTAGGTTGGATAGGTGTCTCCATAACTGGGATAAAATAGATCGAAGCGCTCCTTGGTAAAATAGAACCAGCCGTTTGCATCGAAGTATTTTGCGTGATTTCTCCCCAGGGTTTCCTGAAAAGAACGCTGAAAAGGAGTTATTACCTCATGAAAAGGTTCTGCAGATGGCGCAAAGAAATAAGGGTTGTTCACCCCTTGTTCGTGAAAATCAACGTGAATATGAGGCAGCCATTTGTTGTACATGGGTAAGCGCTGCTGACTCTCCACCTGGGTTAGCCATGCCCAATCCCTGTTCAGATCGAACATATAGTGATTTGCCCGTCCACTCAACCAGCCTTCATGATGTTCTTTACTATCAGGGTTCACCTGGTTGGGGGTATTTTTAAATTGATTATACCAATTCACATAACGGTCGCGACCGTCCGGATTAATACATGGATCAATGATCACCACAGTATTTTCGAGATAGGCCCGTTTTGAGGTCAATAATTCATATATAGTTTGCATGGAGGCCTCTGTACTTACGCTCTCATTCCCATGTACATTATAACTGAGCCATACAATGGCTTTGGAAGCATTACTATTCCCTTCTGTGCTTTTCAGATGCTCTGTGCGGATGGTTTCCAGATTCCTGATATTCTCAGCAGACGAAACAAAGGCCAATAGTAAAGGCCGTCTCTCATTGGTCTTACCATATTCCTGCAATTGCACTCTGTCCGATGCTTCGCTTGCCAGATATTGGTAGTAATCTACTACTTCATGATGCCTTGTGAATTGTGTTCCTAATTCGTATCCGAGAAATTCTGTGGGAGATTTAATGGATTGTGACCAGGTCAATAGTGGAAGAAGGAACCCAAGCAAAACTGTAAATATTTTCATATAAAACTGGTATAAAAGGCAAGTCTCAAAGCTAAGGATTAAAATTGAAATGTGGGTGGTTCTAAGGCTACGGCTCAACGACAAAAAGGGCCGCCTAATCACCTAAATGAAGGACTAGTGTCGTTTATCTTTCTTTTTAAAGCCAATTTGAATAGAAACCTGGATTTAATAAATGAAATATGCATAAGTGAATAAAGGACAGAATTGAACTTGGCCCTTTCGGTAAATAACAAAAGACTCCATTGGGTGTTTCAAAAACAGGAACAGCACCTCGCTTAATCTTGATATTGTCCAAATTAAAGGAATAAGCTACCTTGTAGTATGAACATCGTGTTTGTAGTCAACAACAAAAACAATCGCTTGGCAAAAGTGCTCCCAAGGCTTTACCAATATTGTCAACAAACAAGTATGGTCAATGTGCAGTTCATTTCCACACAAAGGAAAAAACACGCTATTGAATTGGCCAAGCAAGCCACCGAAAACGGCTGTGATTATTTGATCTCTGTTGGGGGTGATGGCACCTTGCACGAAGTTATAAATGGTATGTTGCAAAGTAACATACCAGCCAATGAATACCCGGCAATAGGGTTGCTCCCACATGGTTCGGCCAATGATTTTGCCAGAACTGCACGCATCTCCAATTCTATTGAAAAACTGATAGAAATGATTCAATCCAATACCACCCAAAAGATAGACCTTGGGAAAATAATAATACAACAAACCCAGGAAACCCGCTATTTCATCAATATAGCAGGAGTTGGGCTTGGCCCGGAAGTGGCGCAAAAACTAGAACAATCATCAAGCGTGTTAGGCCCTGGCTTCAATTACTTCAAGCATATCATAAAAGGGTTTCTCAGCTATGTTAAAAAAGAGGTAAGCTGTACAAGCAGCACATGGCAGTGGAAGGGCAAATTGCTGCAAATGGCAGTGGCAAATGGGCGTTATCAAGGCAATGCCATCTGCACCGCCCCCGATGCCAAGCTTACCGATGGGCAGTTTCAGGTTGTTATCTACGGGGATTTGAGTATTTGGGATTATCTAAAAAACTATCGAAATTTAAAAAAAGGTGTGAAAATCAACCTTCCCCAGGTAAGTTACTATGATGCCAATGAAGTGTTGCTTGAAAGCAACGACCCTTGTGGAATTGAGGCCGATGGGGAGTATGTGGGCCTTGCCCCAGCTACCATAAGTGTATTGCCGAAAGCTATCTGCTTTTTAATGTCTCCCAACGTTCCATAACATCCTGCACTTAATTTATACCAACCAACCCTCAAATCATTTTTCCTTTCTGAGAATCACTGCATCTGAAAAAATGGTCTAGGCTTATTTACTAACTTAGTGCCACACAATCAAACCATATACGAAACCTAAAAACACCCGTTTGTAGTTGGTGCAACTTAACGTATTTTTGGGAAATGAAAAGGCACAGAAATGTATCTTTGAAAGCCAATAAAAGAGCAGTATGCAGCTAGAAGGAATTCCTTTTAATGAAACAGGTTATTTTTCAGAGATCATCTGTGATTACCTGGAGGAAGCCCCGTCACTGCATCCATTCTACAACAGATTTCCTTCCATAACCACATTTAAAGCACAGATCGAAGAAAAAAAGGGTAGTTTTTCGGCTGATATGCGTAAAGTCTTAACCGCTGCACTCGTAAAGCAATACGAGGGCGTAGATACTACTGCCAAAACAAAGAAGCATCTTTCCATGCTGAAAGATTCCAATACGTTTACCGTGGTAACAGGGCATCAGTTAAATTTATTTACCGGACCCTTATATTTCCTGTACAAGATCATCAGCACCATCAACCTAACCACAGAGCTTAAGAAGGCATATCCGGAACAACATTTTGTACCTGTCTATTGGATGGCTACGGAAGATCATGATTTTGAGGAGATCAATTACTTTAATTTTAAGGGGAAGAAAATACATTGGAACAGAGATGCATCCGGAGCTGTTGGCCACTTATCTACGGAGGGATTAAAGGCCGTTTTTGAGTTATTTTCTCAGGAATTAGGAACAGGAAAACACGCCTCAAAACTCAAAGCCTTGTTTAGCAATGCTTATCTGAAACACAAGACGCTTACGGCTGCTACCAGATATCTGGCCAATGAACTTTTTGGGGCTGAAGGGCTGGTCATCATCGATGGAGATGATAAAGCACTAAAGCATTGTTTAATTCCTCATATCAAAGAGGATGTTTTTCAGAACACAGCTTTTAAAAAGGTCACGGATACAATATCTGCGCTGGAATCAACGTCTGCTAGCTATACTATTCAGGTAAACCCAAGGGAGATCAATTATTTCTATCTCAAAGAAGGAATTCGTGAACGTATCATACAAAAGGGGGAAGATTTTTTTGTGAATGATACCGAATTGCAGTTTTCCAAAGAAGAAATGTTGGCCGAAATTGAGTCTTTCCCGGAACGCTTTTCGCCAAATGTGGTCAGCAGGCCCTTATACCAGGAAGTAATACTACCCAACCTCTGTTATATTGGAGGGGGAGGAGAGCTGGCATACTGGTTAGAACTCCGTTCCTCTTTTGAAGCCGTGAAGGTTCCTTTCCCAATGCTGTTACTCAGAAATTCGGCTTTGATTATCTCTGAAAAACAGCAGCAAAAATTGCATAAAATGAATCTGGAAGCAAAGGATCTGTTTCTGGAGCAAAATCGACTCATCAACAAGAAGATCAGAGAGATCTCCAATATCGATATAGACTTTAGCCCTCAGAGAACACATTTGAAGGAGCAATTTAAAGCGCTTTATGATCTGGCCGAACAAACGGACAAATCCTTTCTGGGTGCTGTGAAAGCACAGGAGGTTAAACAACTTAAAGGAATCGATGTTTTGGAAAAACGCCTTTTAAAGGCTCAAAAACGAAAATTAAAGGATCATGTATTGCGGATGACCGACTTGCAAAATGATCTATTCCCCAACAAATCACTTCAGGAGCGCAATCGCAACTTTTCTGAATTGTATTTGGAATTAGGGGATGAGCTTATTCCTTCTTTAATGAAATCCTTGAATCCACTAGATTCCGAATTCGTTATTGTAAGATATTCGTAGTTTTCTTACGGTATTAATGCAGTCCCTTGTACTTTTGTGATAGATACCTTTTTCCATGCATAATATTGATATTGAAGTGGTAGAAATGACATTAGATGTCATGAAATACGCCATAAGTCGCATTACAGATACTTCTCCCACATTAGGAAAGCCCAAGAAGGAAGAGGAATTATATAAATTGGTAGGAGAGACCATTACCTCAGAAGGCATTGGTGGGGAAAAGGCCTTCAAATTATTTAAAGATATACTGCTACCGGCAACAGTGCCTATAGATCACCCCAGACACCTTGCTTTTGTTCCTGCTGCGCCTACCAGGGCTGCCGTAATGTTCGATCTGGTTACTTCTGCATCCAGTATCCACGGGGCTTATTGGATGGAAGGGGCAGGAGGGATCTTTTGTGAAAACCAGGCAATGAAATGGCTGGTGTCACTTACGGGGATGCCAGAAGGTGCCTTCGGGGTCTTTACGAGTGGCGGTACCGCTGCTAATCTTTCTGCCATGGTAACTGCCAGGGAGAATTGGAGAAAAGATGGTGCCAAAAGAAATAAAAAAGGACTTGTTATCACGTCTATTGGGGCACATTCTTCCATCAAAGCAATGGCCCAGGTGATAGATGCTGATCTTGTTCTGGTAGATGCTGATGAAGAAATGACCGGGGAGGATTTACAAATGAGGATAAATTCACTCGATGCATCCCAACGTGAACGTTTATTTGCCGTAGTTGCCACCGGAGGGACCACCAATGCAGGAATTATTGATGATCTGGAGGGCATTGCACAAGTCTGTAAGAAAGAAGGATTGTGGTATCATGTGGATGCAGCCTATGGAGGCGGGGCTTTGGTAGCCGATTCTGTCCGTCATCTCTTTAATGGAATTGAAAAAGCAGATAGTATTACCATAGATCCTCATAAATGGCTTTTCTCGCCTTATGATTGTGGTGCTGTACTATACAAGAAACCGGAATTAGCAAAAGAAGCCCATTCCCAGGAAGGTTCGTATTTGGATATTTTTATAGATGAAGGCGCCCATGGTTTTAACCCGGCCGACTATCAGATACAACTTACCAGAAGGTTACGGGGACTTCCTTTATGGTTCTCTTTAGCCACCAATGGAATAGACAAATATAAATGGGCAGTAGAGAAAGGGATATCACTGGCTAAATTATCGGCTGAACTTATAGAAAAAAGGCCAGAATTGGAGCTGGTGAGACCTTCTAGTCTCTCATGTGTCTTATTCAGGCGCAAAGGGTGGTCGCCGCAATCGTATACAAATTGGACCTATAACAATCACAAAGAAGGTATTGCTCTGGTTACACCTACCAAATGGAGATCCAAAGAAGGTAATGAAACGGTAATTCGTTTTTGTTTTATTAATCCAGATACCAGTCAGGAAGATATCGAAGTAATCTTAGACACATTAAAAGAATAGGTCTATAAGGTACCTACGGTACCAGAAACTCACTTTCCCAGAAATCAACTTCCCAGGAGTAACGAACTCTAATATGGTTTGGACTCTTAAGCTTGAGATATTCTATTTTAAAAGGCGTAATTTCTACAATGCAAAAATGATCCTCATCATCTAAATATTCCAATTGATTCGGGTTGGATAAAGCTGTACCAGGAGCTGAAGTAGACATATAGTCCTTTCTCGAATTCTTTTTTACACCATCCCAGTATTTTTCTTTTGTTTCCCGGTCATTCACCACTTTGGCCAATCCTTCTATCCTAATTTGCATCATGTTTTTAGGATTATAAAAGAGGAGCCCTACTTTTTTATTTTCCTGCAGATGGATCATTTTTTTAGATCGACTGTCAGTATAAAAGGTAAGTTGAAGCTTGTCCGACACTTCGCGGAGTATAATTGTCCGTAAACGTGCTACCTGGTCTAAACCCACCGTGGCTAGGGTAAAACTACGAAAGGCATGTCCTTTTTGAGAGACACCTTTCTTTAATTCTTCGGAAAGTTCTTTAAAATAATTCTGAGTCATGCGTATGGTCTTAAAAGTAACTAAAGATAAAAAATTTAAAGTTGAGGTAGGGTATTTTTAATGTGAGTTGTTCTATAATAAATTGCTTTGAAAAAGAATTTTTTTAGAGTGTCATAAAAATTCATGTGTTTAGGTTGGTTTTTGATTTGAAAAGCCTTGACCGTAGGGGTCAGGGCTTTTCTATTTGCTATTTACTCTTTTGATATCTATTCTTAAGAAAGTAAAGAATTCTTTTAATCTACTTCATTATCTTTAATAAACTACTTTTCCATTTGGTGCAGCAGATACTATTGTATGCATCAGATTTCTAACAAGCTGTAATAGTGTATGGGCATTACGTTAATAAACAGGTAATAAATATAAAAAAAAGATGGTCCCAAAATAGCTCAAATTGCTATTTTTGCCCATGCAAAACAACGTCCTTATTTTAGATTTCGGATCTCAATACACCCAACTCATAGCACGCAGAGTTCGGGAACTGAATATTTTTTGTGAGATCAAACCTTATAACCACCTACCAGAAGATCTATCCGAATACAAAGCTGTCATCCTTTCGGGGTCACCATTCTCAGTTCGTTCAGAAGAGGCACTACATCCGGATCTAAGTAATATCAAAGGCAAGATCCCTTTATTGGGGGTCTGTTATGGTGCCCAGTATTTGGCCCATTTTCATGGAGGGAAAGTAGCCCCTTCCAATACCAGGGAATACGGAAGGGCAAGATTGTCTAGCATAAAAGAAAATGAACCTTTCTTTGATAAGATAGAGGCGGGCTCACAGGTTTGGATGAGTCACTCAGATACCATCAAGGAATTACCGCCACAAGCTGAATTATTGGCCAGTACCCACGATGTGCAAAATGCTGCTTTTAAAATTGGAAATGAAAAGACCTATGCTATTCAGTTCCATCCGGAAGTTTATCACACCAAAGACGGGAAACAACTGTTGGAAAATTTCCTCGTCCATATTGCCGGATTGGCACAAACCTGGACCCCCGATGCCTTTGTAGAGACTACAGTGGCAGAACTTAAGAAGGAGATTGGGAATGACAAGGTAATTTTAGGCCTGTCTGGGGGCGTAGATTCTACCGTGGCAGCAGTGTTGCTGCACAAGGCCATAGGAAAACACCTGCATTGTATTTTTGTAAACAACGGTCTTCTGCGGAAAAATGAGTTTACAGAGGTGCTGGATCAGTACAAACATATGGGGTTAAATGTGAAGGGAGTAGATGCTTCGGCACGCTTTTTGGATGCTTTGGCTGGGGAGGACGATCCTGAGAAGAAACGAAAGATCATTGGGGGCATTTTTATTGATGTATTTGACGATGAGGCACATTTAGTAGAAGATGCCAAATGGTTAGCTCAGGGAACTATTTACCCGGACAGGATAGAATCTGTCTCGGCCTCTGGCGGACCTTCGGCCACCATTAAAAGTCATCACAATGTTGGAGGATTGCCAGATTATATGAAGTTGAACATAGTTGAGCCTTTAAAAATGCTTTTTAAAGATGAGGTAAGAAGAGTTGGAGCTACTTTGGGGATCGAAGACGAAAGATTGGGGAGACATCCTTTCCCGGGACCTGGACTTGCCATTCGAATACTTGGAGATATAACCAGAGAGAAAGTTGCCATTTTACAGGAAGTAGATGCGATCTTTATCAACGGATTACGAGAATGGGGGTTGTATGACAAAGTGTGGCAGGCTGGAGCCATGTTATTACCGGTCCACAGTGTTGGGGTCATGGGAGATGAAAGAACCTATGAGAAATGTGTGGCATTAAGAGCGGTAGAAAGTACAGATGGAATGACAGCAGATTGGGTAAATTTACCATATGAGTTCTTGCAAAAGACCTCCAATGACATAATTAATAAAGTACCAGGAGTGAACAGGGTAGTTTATGACATAAGTTCTAAACCCCCGGCAACCATAGAGTGGGAATAAACGTATATAAAATGATGAAAGTATTAAACTGCCTTGTATTGTTTCTATTGTTTGCCATCAATGTGCAGGCGCAACAATTCAAGACCCATGCGGTTAAATCTGGAGAAACATTATATAGTATCTCCAAATTATACCGTGTTACACCATTTAACATTCTTAAGTATAACAAGGAGATAAAACAGGGAGACATTTTAAAACCCAATACTATCTTGGTTATACCAATGCAGGCAAGTGCTTCAGATACCAGTCCACTTCCCGAGACCCCTGAAGAAGTTAATGTAGTAAAACAAGTGGATCAGGAGCAAGATCAGCTTACTCCACTGAGATTCAGGACCCATCGTGTTCGAAAAAGGGAGACCATCTATGGTATTTCACGAAGATATGAGGTAAGCGTTGATGACATCAAAAGATATAATAAAGAACTCTACAGCGCACCTTTAAAGAAAGGGATGCGAATAGAGATCCCTGTATTTCCGGAAATAGAAGAAGTATTAGATAGTATTAATCCGGATGATTTTGAGACTTATGTGGTATTACCTAAAGAAACAAGATGGAGCATTGCCCATAAATATGGGATCACCGTAGACAGCTTAGTAAGCTTAAACTCTTTCTTGCCAAAGACTACGAATCACCTGGCAATTGGGCAGGAATTAAATTTGCCAAAAAAACCGGGAAGTACGGTGGAAGGGCAGGAAGTTCAGCTATATGAATCATATACCGTCCCATCGAAGAAAACCATGTATAGCCTGAGTGGCGAATATGGAATTACCTCAGAAGAGATCATAAAGCTCAATCCAATGATCCTTGAACGGGGAGGTTTAAAAGAAGGCATGGTACTTAGACTGCCAGTTCAAAAAATGGAAACTGAGGAGGTCAACACAGATAATTATATTTTTTACGAAGTAAAACCAAAACAAACTGAATACTCGTTAACGCGAAACCTGGGGATAGGGTATAGTGAATTAATAGCCCTTAATCCGGCACTTTCGAGGGGGTTAAAAGCCGGGATGGTTCTTAAGCTGCCTAAAGAAAATGCAGTTAATTTAGAAGTAAGAAACTCCTTGATCCTGGACAAGATTAACCTTTTAGATAGTATCAAGAGGGAAAACAAGCCTCGACTTCTAGTTCTATTGCCTTTCCGTATCAACCGCCTCAATCTGGACAGTATAGCAAATACAGAACAAGCCATTGAACGAAGCAATGCTATTTCATATAGTCTGGGATTGTACAGTGGTGCCCTTATGGCCGTTGATTCTGTTGCTAAGCTTGGAGTGTCTGTAGATGTAAAGACCTTCGATACGGAATTAAGTAAGGAACGCGTTCGATTAATTTTGGCGAAACAGAACATGGGAGATGTAGATGCTATTATTGGCCCATTGCAACCTGAAAACTTAAAGGAAGTAGCCAGTCAGGCCAACCAGTATCAAATACCGATCATTGCACCCCTTACATCTGAAAGCGACCTTAGCTTGCCGAATGTTTTTTTCTCAGTACCATCAGATCAGGTGCTTAGAACAAGAATGTTAGACTATGTAGAAGCCGTGAAAAAAGATGAAAATATCATTGTGATCAGTGACTCTAAGACTGATTCAACCCGGGCTTTGATACAGCAGCGATTTCCGTTAGCAAAATCCATTCAGATTTTGGAAGATGAAAAAAATATTTCCCTAAATATTGAGGCCTTTAGCCTATTACTTTCTTTAGAAAAAGAGAATTGGGTTTTTGTTGAAACAGATAATTTTAAATTGGTGGCCAGTGTTACTTCCATTCTGAATTCTTCGAATACGGAAGAAACGCCTGTCCGCATGTTCACAACAAATAAAAATAAAGCCTTCGAGAACGATGTGGTTTCAGGAACACACCTTTCTAACCTCAATTTTACCTATCCCTCTATTTACAAAGAAACTGGGAATGACTCTTTTGTCAGAAACTATAGAAAACGCTACGGGAGCAATCCGGATAGGTATGCTACCCGTGGTTTTGACCTCACCTATGATCTGTTGTTAAAATTAGCATACAGACCCGATCTTTTAGCAGTTTCGGATCGCATCGGACTTACCGAGTACTCCGGGAACAAGTTTGATTATGCCAAAGACCTGTCATCCGGATATTTTAACCTCGCATCCTATATCATGATGTATCAAAACATGAGCATCAAACAGATAACTCCCTAGCGTATGACCTCTAAAGTCACCTATACCGGCAGTTTACGTACTTCTTGTGAGCATCTTGCTTCAGGGAACAAATTTATCACAGATGCCCCGGTAGATAATAATGGACTGGGACAGGCATTTTCACCAACTGATACAATAGCCACTGGTTTGGCTAGCTGTATGCTCACGGTAATGGGCATCAAGGCCAATTCTTTTCCGGTTGAGTTAAAAGGGTCTTATGCTGAGGTAACAAAACATATGGCTTCAGATCCCAGAAGGATATCTAAAATTGAAGTAGAACTTCACATGCCGGCCGGTCTTTCAGAGAAGCACAGAAAGATATTGGAGCGTACGGCTAATACCTGTCCGGTACTTTATAGCATTCATCCAGATATAGAAAAAATAATCAATTTTCATTGGGGCTCGTAAGATCTTTATTCCTTTGTATTGTACTTGCAACTGCCGTAAAAGGTAGCTGTCAGGAAGAAAATGCTATTAAGTGGGATCCTGATCACAGATTGCGCTGGAGCGATTTTAAGGCTCAGCCCCAAGAAAACTCTCCGGTAGCTGCCATAACGGCAAGTGGAATAGCTTACCGCTTTTCTGCCATGGAAAGCCCGGGAAAAATGGAAGTAGACTGCACCATAGATACCTTTTTCTATCCAGAATCCTCCTGGTACAAGCGCGAAACAGCTAATGAAATTATTTTAAGCCACGAACAACTGCATTTTGATATTTCAGAACTATTTGCCAGGAAAATGCGGGCAAGGGTGGAGAGCTACTCATTTTCTTCTAATGTAAAGGCGGAAATGAATGGGATCTATGAGCAGATCCTCAGGGAGATGCGAGCCTTTCAGAAGCGCTATGACGAGGAGACCAATTTTTCCAGGGAAGTGGAGAAGCAATTGGAATGGAATAGGAAGATTTCAAGTGAATTAAAGACTATTCATTGAATGCTAAGGTTGGGCTAAACATCACAAATGGTCACTCCTTCTTTTAGTGCAGCGATCTTGTCTGGCCAGCTGGGAATAAATTCCTGGGCTACGTGGCCTTTAAAACCTGTTTTTACTATGGCCTTCATGATAGCAGGGTAGTACAGTTCCTGAGTTTCATTGATCTCGTGCCTCCCGGGGTTCCCTCCGGTATGATAATGCCCTATGTATTGACAGTTCTCTTCTATGGTACGTATTACATCGCCCTCCATGATCTGCATATGATAGATATCGTACAAAAGTTTAAAATGTTCAGATCCTAGTGCTTTGCAAAGAGCCACCCCCCATGAAGTATGATCACACATATAATCCTTGTGATCTACTTTAGAATTAAGCAATTCCATTTGGATGACCACCCCGTGTTTTTCTGCCAGGGGTAAAATTTGTTGCAGTCCGTGTATAGCGTTTTGTAATCCCTGCTCATCGTCCATTCCACGTCTGCTTCCGGAAAAGCAAATAAGGTTGGTGTATCCCGCTTCCGCCACTTTGGGGATCATTTCTGTGTAGTTATTGATCAGGGTACTGTGATAGGTTGTATCGCACCATCCATCGGTGAGATTTATCTCCGCACCCCAACACATGGAGGCGTGAATATTGTGTTTTTTTAGAAGTGGCCAATCTGCAGGACCAACCAGGTCTATAGCCTTTACCCCAAGAGTTGTTAGATCGCCCAGAAAAGTGTCTAATGGAATAGTTCCGTAACACCAATAACAGGCACTGTGATTAATATTTCCTTTTAAATGGAGTGAGGCAGTAGGGGAGGATTCCATCCCCCTGAGTTTCGCAGTTGTTAAGAGGCCGGCTGAAGCAGCGGCGGCCGTCCCAATAAATGACCTTCTTTTCATCTTATTATACTTTTCGATCTCTTTCAAAGGTAAATTAATTAGATTTATGGATGCAAATTGAGCTAAAGAAAGAAGATTTGATCACCCTGGCACATTACAAAATGCCGTTTGGTAAATTTAAAGGGCGTTACCTTATTCTTTTACCCGAATCGTACCTGCAATGGTTTCACCAAAAAGGTTTTCCAGAGGGAAAATTGGGATTTATGATGAAGCAGGCATTGGAGATCAAGGTCAATGGACTGGAAGGAATGTTGCTTAAGATCCAGAAAGATTTTCCAGCCGATTCCCTGTGATTTGCAAATGCAATTCGTATCTTTGAATCCCGTAACCAAGAATCGCAAGATGTCAGCTACAAAATACGTATTTGTTACGGGAGGCGTTACTTCCTCGTTAGGAAAAGGAATAATTGCCGCCTCACTGGCTAAACTACTTCAGGCCCGTGGTTATAAGACTACCATCCAAAAATTAGACCCCTATATCAACGTAGATCCGGGTACATTAAATCCTTACGAACACGGGGAATGCTATGTAACAGATGATGGCGCGGAAACTGATCTGGATCTTGGACATTACGAGCGTTTTTTAAACGTAAAAACTTCACAAGCGAATAATGTAACTACCGGAAGGATCTATCAAAGTGTCATTGAAAAAGAACGCCGGGGTGAATTTTTAGGGAAGACAGTTCAGGTTATTCCTCATATCACAAATGAGATCAAAGAGCGAATTCAGCTTCTGGGAAAAACAGGGGAATACGATATTATTATCACCGAGATAGGAGGTACCGTTGGGGATATAGAGTCCTTGCCTTATATTGAATCGGTTCGTCAGTTAAAATGGGAATTGGGCGACAATAATGCCATAGTGATCCACCTAACCCTGGTTCCTTACTTGTCTGCCGCAGGGGAATTAAAAACAAAACCAACACAACACTCCGTAAAAACACTCATGGAAAGTGGGATACAGGCAGATATACTTGTTTGCCGGACGGAACATGAACTTTCTGACGAGATAAAGGATAAGCTTGCCTTATTTTGTAATGTTAAGCGAGAAGCGGTCATACAGTCTATAGATGCATCTACAATTTATGATGTTCCTATAATGATGCAGGATGAAGGATTAGACACGGTAACCTTAAAAAAGTTAGGTCTGTCTGATGAAACGCCTCCAGATCTTACCCAGTGGAACGAATTCTTAGACAGACATAAACATCCAAAGAGCGAGGTAACGGTTGGGCTAATTGGGAAATACGTGGAATTGCAGGATTCTTATAAATCCATATTAGAATCATTTATACACGCCGGGGCCATTAATGAGGTAAAGGTTAATGTTAAGTCTATTCATTCAGAATATATTACCAAGGCCAATTTTGAGAAGAAAATGGAGGGTCTCGATGGGATCCTGGTGGCACCCGGATTTGGAGAACGGGGTATAGAAGGGAAGGTGAAGGCTGTTAGGTATGCACGCGAGAATGGTATTCCATTTTTAGGGATCTGTTTGGGTATGCAGATGGCGGTCATTGAATTTGCCCGAAATGTTCTCGGTTTGAAAGGCGCTAATTCTACTGAGATGGATGAAGAGACACCATACCCTGTTATCAGTCTTATGGAAGAACAAAAGTCCATTACCAATAAAGGAGGTACTATGCGTTTGGGAGCATGGGACTGTGAACTGAAGGAAGGGAGTTTGGTACAAAAGGTCTACCATGGTAAAAAGGATATATCGGAAAGACACCGTCATCGATACGAATTTAACAACGACTATAAAGAGAGATTTGAAAAAGCCGGACTAATTGCCTCCGGGATCAATACAGAAACTAATTTGGTAGAGATCATTGAGCTACCGGATCACCCCTGGTTCATTGGGGTTCAGTACCACCCGGAATACAGGAGTACGGTTGCAAGCCCGCATCCTTTATTCGTAGGATTTATCAAAGCCGTTCTGGTTCATAAAAAGCAACAAACCAATGCCAGTTTGGCATAAACTCCACATTTGGGCTTATATTTGCAATCGCGTTAAACGTAATGATCTATCATATTCCTTATAAAGGATGTGGACCTGATAGATTCGACAAACAATTCCATGGAAGAAAAGAAATTAGATATAAATTCAATTATCGGCTTCGTGCTGATATTTGGCATCCTGCTTTTCTGGTTTTACCAGAACCAACCAACACCTGAAGAAATTGAGGCTCAAAAGGCACAAACAGTGCAGGAAGAGGTAGAAAAAGCACCTGAAGAAGAGGCTATTGCGAAGCCTATATTGGAAACACAGCCTATAGATCTACAAGATTCTACATCTGTTGTAAACTATAAAAATGCAATGGGTGAATTTGGGTTTACTGCTGTTTCTGAAGGGACCACCATTCTTGAGAACGACATTTTATTCCTGGAGATAAATAATAAGGGAGGTCAGATCACAGAAGCCAGGTTAAAGGATTTTGTTACCTATGATTCTATTCCTATCTATTTAGTACAAGACGGCAATGCTGTTTTTGATTTAAATTTTACCACCTCCAATAATAGGATCATCAACACTAAAGATCTATTCTTTGAACCAAGCATGACCCAAAGGGGTGGCAATCAAATCCTATCCTTAAAAGCGAAGGTTTCTTCTACTCAATTCCTGGAGTATCAGTATGAGATGAAGCCGGGGGAATACTTAGTTGGTTTTACGGTACGTTCTCAGGGACTTTCTGGTGTTTTTAACCAAAATCAGCCTATTAAATTAAATTGGAAACTAAGAGGGATACGTCATAACAAAAGTATTCAGTATGGAAACCGCTATACCCGTCTAACCTATAATCACGAAGGGGACAAGATCAGTAAGCTTTCTGAAAGCGGTGACGATGAAGAGACCGAGATAGATATAAAATGGTTGTCTTATCGCCAACATTTTTTTAGTACCATCCTTACGACCAACACACATTTTGAAACCGTTGATATAACTTCCAAGAACCTGGTAACTGAAGAAAGCCATACGGCTAAGTTCACCAAAGAATTCAGTACAATGGCCCCATTAGCATTGGAGGGAGGGGAACTTTCCTATGCCATGAACTGGTACTATGGCCCTACGGATATAGAGGTTCTCAAGGAGTATAAAGAACTGGGATTAGTAGAATCTATTCCTTATGGATGGGGTATTTTTGGTTGGATCAACCGCTATGTTTTTACCCCGTTCTACGGTTTCTTAAGTTCGTTCTTACCCTTCGGGATCGCCATCATTGTAATGACTATCATTGTTAGGGTACTGATGTCTCCTGTAACCTACAAGTCCTATCTCTCACAGGCGAAAATGAAGGTATTGAAACCTGAGATCACGGAGCTTGGGGAGAAGTACAAGGACAACGCCATGAAGAAGCAACAAGAGACCATGAAGTTGTACAATAAGGCCGGGGTGAGTCCCATGAGTGGTTGTATTCCCGCCGTGCTGCAATTACCAATATTCTACGCTTTGTTTATGTTCTTCCCTACGTCTTTTGCTTTAAGACAAAAGTCGTTTTTATGGGCAGAAGATCTGTCCTCCTATGACACCATAGCACAATTGCCTTTTACCATTCCATTTTATGGGGATCATGTAAGCTTATTTCCAATTCTGGCTTCTGTAGCTATCTTCTTTTATATGATGATGACCACTGGTCAGAACATGCAGACACAACCAGGGATGCCAAACATGAAGTTTATTATGTACTTGTCTCCGCTTATGATGTTATTCTTCTTTAACAATTATGCGAGTGGATTAAGTTTATACTACTTTATATCTAACCTGATCACCATCTTAATTATGCTTGCCATTAAACGCTTTATTTTGGATGAGGACAAGATCCACGCCCAGATACAGCTCAATAAGACGAAGCCTAAAAAGGAGAATAAGTTCCAGCGTAAAATGAGGGAGATGATGGAGCAGGCTGAGAAGCAGAAAAAGGTAGGTAAGTAATAGTGTCCTTGATTTTAAAATGAACTTTATTGGTTGATAACTTACTTAGTGCTTATACTAAATAAGAACTCCACTTCGTTTTGTGTATATCCGTTAAACCTTTTGTGTAAACAGGAGTCTTATGTAGATATCGGATTAACATAAAAACAAAACCATGAAGAATTGGAAATTCATGCTCTCGGCTTTGGTACTGTTATTTTTCTTTTACAGTCCATCTGCGGAAGCACAACGCACTACGAGGCGAACCACACGGGTTGTCAATGTAAACCGACCAGTTAAGAGGAAAATTCGAAGAAAGAAACGAAGAGTACGTCGCCGAACCCTCCGGAGATTACCGGCCAATACCAGAGCAAGGGTATGGCGCAATATGTCTTATTACCCGGTTGGCGGAATGTACTATGTAGCCCGTAAGGGTGCCTATGTAAGAGCATTTCCTCCAAGAGGTTTTCGTATCAGAACTATTCCCGGAGCATTTACGCGTTTGATGGTGAGAGGTGCTGTTTACTATTATTCTACCGGAGTCTTTTACCAAAATGTAAATGATGAGTATGAAGTAGTTGCTGCCCCTGTAGGAGCGGTGGTGAAGGAATTACCTGAAGATGCAGAAGAAATGGATTTTGAAGGGATAACTACCTATGAACTAAATGAAACTTTGTACAAGGCCATCGATGACGGTTATGAGGTGGTTGAACTCCTGGATGATCAGGATTGAGGAATATACTTTATGTATCAAATAAAAAAGCTCCCTCATCTGAGGGAGCCTTTTTTTTAAGTTGGTTATGTTTGGTAAGATTTGGGATTTCAAAAATGCATTATTACTGCGCCAAAAAAAAAGAATAGTTGTCAAGGGCCATATTTTGTATGCTAACCTTTTTGAATCTGATGTTTGTCTCTCTACATAAAAATCCTGATCCGGACAAAAATGAAAAATGGCCACACAAGGCGGCCATTTTTTTTAAGACTTAAAACAGTGTGTTCTGTTTAGTTATTTGTATCTGGGATCATTACCTGGTTCAGCACATGGATCACTCCATTCCCGGCTTGAACATCAACTGCCACAATTCCAATTCCGCTTGTTCCGGAACCATCAGTTACATCGGCAATATTGTCACCTGTTCCGGGTAAGTTGATGGTGATCATATCACCTTCCAAAGTACCGGCCATGTAGCCATCTGATAAATCGCCTGATCGTACGTTAGCTCCGGCTGCTACATGGTGAAGCAACACCTGGGTTAACACACCTTCTTCAGGAATTTCAGCTAATGCATCAAATGCTGCATTGGTTGGAGCAAAGACTGTAAAGGCAGGATCAATACCATCTCCGTTTCCACCTTCTACTCTTGAAAGGATACCGGCGAAATCAGTCGCGGGCGTTAACTCTGTCAGCGCACTTACCAAAGTAGAGAAATTAGGATCTGCAACAGCAAAGGTCACTACGGTAGGAATATCGATCACTGCATTAACCGCATGGATCACCCCGTTGGTTGCTACAATATCAGCTGCGGCAACCTCACTGTTTCCATTCAAAGTAACTCCATTATCTGTATTGATATAAAGACTTAAATTATCACCATCTGCATTAGTTGCTGCAGTAGACACATAAGAGTTGCTTAGTCCTGTTGAAAAAGCGGCAGCTCCAACGATCACATGATTAGAAAGGATGTTAGCCAACTCATTTCCGTTTGGATTCTCAAAAGCAGTGAATGCACTATTTACCGGTGCAAAAACAGTAAAATCAGTAGCATCGTCAGACAGCAGATCTGTAAAGGTTGTATTACCTCCATCTGTTAGAGCTCCTACCAAGGAAGATAGATCGCCGTTTGCTACGGCATGGTCTACAATATTTGGTAATCCAATAACTGCATCTACAATATGAACTACACCATTAGTAGCGTCAACATCTGGAGTAACCACATCAGAAATCCCGTTGATGGTTACACTATTAGAAGTGTCAATGAAGAGACTTAAGTTAGCCCCACCAGGTCCTGCGGTAGAAAGCGAAGAGACATAGCTAGTGTTTAAATTAGAAGCGAAAAATTCACCTACTACTACATGGTTTAACAATACCTGAGTTAATACATCTACAGGTACATCTTCCAGGGAAGCAAAATTGTTTGCTTGCAAGAACGCTTCAAAAGCAGCATTCGTTGGGGCAAATACAGTAAAAGGTCCATCCGCCTGCAAGGCGGCAACCAGGTCTGCACTCTGTAAGGCTGCAACAAGATTGCTTAGATCGCCTGTGGCAATCGCCAGATCAACGATATCCGGATCCGTAGATACCATCATAGGTTCGTTACCGTCGTCATCAGAACAAGAGACTGCAAAAGAAATTGCTAGGATAGCAAGAAATGATTTAAATAAGTTAAGCGTTGTTTTCATGTCAATTATTTTTAAGTAGTTTAATTTTGTTCAACGAAAGTATAATAAACATTAAACAAAAAAACATGTTTAATAAATGTTTAACAGAGCTGATAAAACTATTTTACGAACATTATTAACGTATATAGTAGTAAAAATGGCACTCCATAAAATTTTCGTAACTGTTAGTGATTGTTCAGGAAATTTTGTGTGTTTATATTATATTAATAAAGAATTAACAAAATAATGAACTATTTCACAATAACACAAGTGTCAAAATATGTACAGCTTACGTCCCAGAGCTCAACCGGAATGATAAGAGCTCTACTTTATTTCTTATTTTTGCAGCATGAAAAAAGTGGTGGTCGGACTCTCAGGAGGAGTAGATAGTAGTGTAGCCGCATATTTGCTAAAACAGCAGGGATATGAGGTGATAGGACTATTTATGAAGAATTGGCACGATGATTCAGTGACCATTTCCAAGGAATGCCCATGGCTGGAGGATAGCAATGATGCCCTTATTGTAGCAGAAAAATTAGGGATCCCTTTCCAAACGGTAGATCTCAGCGTTCAGTACAAGGAACGTATTGTAGATTATATGTTTCGTGAATACGAACGTGGAAGAACTCCAAACCCCGATATTCTTTGCAACCGGGAAATAAAGTTTGATGTTTTTCTAAAGATAGCGCTCGACCTTGGAGCCGATTATGTTGCCACGGGTCATTATTGCCAAAAAGGGATAATTCAGAATGAGGCAGGTGAAACACAATATCAGTTGCTTGCTGGAAAAGATCCCAATAAGGATCAGTCCTATTTTTTATGTCAACTCTCACAAGAACAATTGGCAAGAACCTTATTTCCTATTGGCGGACTTCTTAAACCTGAAGTGCGAAAAATAGCAGCGGAAAATAAGTTGATCACTGCAGATAAAAAAGATTCTCAGGGGCTATGTTTTATAGGGAAAGTTCGGTTACCCGATTTTTTACAACAACAGTTAAAACCTAAGAAAGGAGATATCGTTGAAGTACCGGCAGATGCAAATCACTATCAACACCTTCTTCCATTTTTCGAGAATAAACTGCAGGAGCTGGCGTATTTTTCTGAGAAACCGCATTATAGCAAAGAGGATGGTAAAATTGTAGGAGCCCATCAGGGCGCGCATTATTTTACCATTGGTCAGCGTAAGGGTTTAGATGTTGGAGGCACCAAGGAACCACTATTTGTAATTGGTACTGACGTAGATGAAAATGTGATCTATACAGGGCAGGGGAAGGCTCATCCGGGGCTTTACAGAAAGACCCTGTTTGTAAAGCAAGATGAAGTGCATTGGGTACGGCCAGATCTGGCTCTGCAGATAGATGAAACTATGGAGGTCATGGCAAGGATACGATATCGCCAACCGTTACAAAAAGCCACCTTATATCAGGTAGATGGCGGATTGTATGCCGACTTTGAGGAGAAACAAGCGGCCATAACAGAAGGTCAATTCATTGCGTGGTATAAAGGGGACGAGCTTATTGGATCTGGTGTCATCTCATAATCTAAAGTGGTTTTAAACACATATGAATAATAGAATTACACATCTTTTTGGAGTTCAATATCCGATAGTACAGGCGGGGATGATCTGGGCCAGTGGCTGGCGGCTTGCTTCTGCGGTATCTAATGCCGGTGGCCTTGGGCTATTGGGAGCGGGGAGTATGTACCCTCAGGTGTTAAGAGAGCATATTCAGAAATGTCAGCAGGCAACTACCAAACCATTTGGGGTAAATGTCCCTATGTTATACCCGGATATTGATCAGCTCATGCAAATCATCATGGAGATGGGGGTAAAGATTGTTTTTACCTCGGCCGGAAATCCCGCAACCTGGACGGCTAGGTTAAAAGAAAAAGGCATCACAGTTGTTCATGTGGTTAGCAGTGTAAAATTTGCGCTGAAGGCAGAACAAGCCGGAGTAGATGCTGTGGTAGCTGAAGGATTTGAAGCAGGTGGGCATAACGGTAGAGATGAGACCACCACCCTGACCCTGATTCCGGCCGTAAAGGAACAGATACAAATTCCCCTGATCGCTGCAGGGGGTATTGCAACCGGGCAAGCTATGCTGGCGGCCATGGTGCTTGGCGCAGATGGTGTGCAGGTAGGCAGCAGGTTTGTAGCCTCACACGAAGCCTCGTCTCACCTGTTGTTCAAACAAAAGGTAGTGGACGCTAAAGAGGGCGATACACAACTAACCTTAAAAGAACTGGCTCCTGTTCGGATGCTTAAGAATCCTTTTTATCAGCAGATACAAGAAGCCTATAAGCGGTGCGCTTCTGCTGAAGAACTCAAGACATTACTGGGCAGGGCCAGGGCAAAGCACGGAATGTTCGAAGGAAACCTTGAGGAAGGTGAACTGGAGATAGGTCAGGTTTCTGCGATCATTCATGACATTAAACCAGCTGCACAGATCATCGAAGATATGATGCAAGAATATAATCAGGCCAAGAACGCAGTTTATTTTTAACGACCTAAAAAGAATGTGATATACTCACTTTGATCTAAGTTTTGTCCGTTACGTTTTTCAATAATGAATTTATATCCTCTACCAAACGTGTAATTTCTTCCTTTTTAGTTCCATCATATATCCCTCTAATTTGCTTTAAGGTATCTACCAGAATAAAATTTGGCGTATGGATAAAATCCTGCAAACCTCCATCACCTTCATCTACAACGGCAAAATAACTTTTACGTGCCAGGGTATAAATATGTTTTTTATTCCCGGTGGTAATGTTCCATTTAGAGACATCGGCCCTGTATTTTAGGGCATACTTTTTTAGAACAGCAACACTATCATATTCAGGGGTAACTGATAAGGACAGTAATTTTAACTTGTCTTCTTCCTTAAAGATTTCCTGAAGTTGTGCCATGTTGTTACTCATTGCGGGGCAAATACTGGGGCAGCGGGTAAAGAAGAAATCTGTAACATATATTGTGCCTTCATAATCTGCCTGGGTGATTGTATCCCCATCCTGATTTATCAAAGAAAAATCCATAACACGATGGCCCTCATTTAATCCATGAAGGCTAAGGTCTACTAATGCCGGATTCAGATCAGCAGGGTTATAAATCGGCGGTTCACTATTCGCAGTATTAACCGGCACAATAAAATAGACAGCTATAATAAGTAGAACAAGTATTGCTATTGGGAAAAGCAATTTCTTCATATTCCTGGGATGTTATTAATTGGAATTGGCAAAAAGTACTTGTTATAATACCGAATTACTAATATGAATATCAGCATGTTCCCAAGCCTTATCATATTCTTTTTTAATTTTTTGTGCTTCAGCCATTTTACCCTGTGCAACAAGACTTTTGTATAGCCCCATCAAAGACCAGCCATTTTGCCTCAAAAGTTCCAAATCCTCTTTGTATATCTTTTCAGCTTCTTCAGGTTTCTCAGCTTTTAATAAGATAGCTCCTAAGTTTTGGCGTGCAGGGATATACCATGCAGCCGGCTCTGTATACGTTAACTCATCTTCAATGATCACTGCGTTTTCTAAATGCTCTTGTGCCTTAACAAGATCCCCATCTAAGGCTGATAACTCACCGGCAACAACTTCATAAGCCAGCTTGCCTATTGTTTCACTGGGGTCGAAACCTGCTGCGATCAATTCTTTCAAACCAGGATCTGTTAGCATTTCCTGAATAGCATCTAGCTCTTCTTTAGCTTCTTTTGCATTGTTTTTTCTGATAAAAGCTATTCCCCTTGCATAATGCCAAATAAGTTTTAAATGTTTAATCTCTGCATTGGGACTCGGTGTTGTTAAAATTTCATTCCATTTACCAAATCGCACATAGGCTAGTAATGGAACAGAAGCAAAATTTTGTAAAAATGGCATTTCTAATAGTTCTCCTGCTGGGACTTTTTCAGCAGTTTTTTTTGCTGCATCAATGGCCATCTCACTATCTCCTAACAAACTTGCTGCCGACCATAAAAAATGGATATTGTGAGGATAATAACCTAATGGGTACATCCCTTGTGAATAACATTGTGAAATATAATCCTCATCTGCAAGGATAGCTGCGATATTTGCTGTTACAGCATCTTGGTATCGGCCCACCCGAATATAGATGTGCGATGGCATATGAACTATATGTCCGGCAGCAGGCATTAAACTACCTAATTTCTCCGCACTTGGAACGGCCAGATCCGGTTGTGGCAATTCTACCATGTGAATATAGTAGTGATGAGCTCCGGGATTGTCGGGATTTAGCTCCATGGCATTCTCAAGAGCTTTCTTTGCTTCTGCAATATTGGGTGAAGGATTTCCATTCTTGTCCCAATAATTCCAGGGAACTGTATTCATGACAGAAGCTGCGTAAAGCGTTAGTACATCTGCATCTTCGGGAAACTGTTTTACAACTTCGGTCATAGCATTCATATATGCCATATTTAATTCCACCACATCCTTAGTAAGGTCTGTACTGTATCTTGATGTCAGTGCATTTATCAAAGCCTGTTCCTTCGGAGACGCATTCGCTGCCCATTTTTTTGCTTTTTCAAGGGCTTCATTATATTTAATCTTACGATCATCAAGTGGTAAGGGATCATTAATATTAGGTCCAAGTGCATAGGCCTGTCCCCAATATGTCATCGCAGCTTTAGGATCTAACCTGGAAGCTTCCATAAAAGAACGATGTGCTTCCGCATGGTTAAACGCATATGTAAGTTTTAGACCTTGATCAAAAAATTCTTGGGCCCTTTCTTCGGATGTTGAAATAGGGAAATGGAGGTTTCCTAAATTTTCAAATAGAGGGGATATTTGCTGGGTAGTATCTACATCTTCCAACAAAAATTTGGCTACGGTACATTTAATGGCTCCAAAAGATGCCAATTGTGATGGATCTTGTTGTTTTTTTTGAGTCGTAGGTAACACTAAAAATAATAGCGTTAGAAAGGCTCCTGCGATAATAAAAAGGTTTGTTTTTGACTTCATAGTAGTATAGTTGGCTGTTGGTACTTTGCTTAAAGTGCTTATTATAAGACACTTAAATGTACAAAATATTAGCTAACATGAATAGGAAAACTCACGAACTTTTTAAGTAGTTAGTTCGTGAGTTTAATTCAATACCCCTTACTTTTCTAGCAATCTTTTATTTGGTATGGTCTATTAAAGTATTGATATGCCCATCCATCAACTCAAAGGTCAATCCCATTTTTTATCGATGGCAAGGAGGGTCCTCAAAAGTACATTTGCTCCATTGGCCATATCCTCGGGGAATGTATATTCTTTGGGGGAATGACTGATACCGTTTACACTTGGGACAAAGATCATCCCTACGGGGACAATTTTGGCCATATCCTGGGCATCATGCCCGGCTCCGCTTTGCATTTGCTTGCTGCTCAGACCAAGGGCCTTTGCTTCCTTTGTGATCAGCGCTTGTATTCTTGGATCTGTTAGGGCAGGAGCAGAAGTGGCATCAATGGGGGTAAAGGTAAATTGAGTGCCCGTTTCATTTTCGATGTCTTTTGCCCGCTTTGCCATAGCACTAAAGAGGTTTACTATTTTCTCGGATGACAAGTCGCGTATCTCCAGGCTTACTACTACCTGTCCGGGGATTACATTGGGAGCTCCCGGCAGCGCAGCGATCCGCCCAACGGTGCCTACCTGTTTTCCTTCGAAACTATTGGTAACTTCATTGACTGCAATAATAAACTTAGCCGCTGCCAGCAAGGCGTCCTTTCTCAAAGCCATAGGCGTAGTGCCGGCATGATTCGCAAACCCTTGGATGCTGACGTCCCACCATTTAATACCTACGATACCTTCCACGACCCCAATATCAATTTGCTCCCTGTCTAGTATCCCACCTTGTTCTATATGGAGTTCAAGGAAAGCTGCCAAACTGCCTTGAGGGCGTTCTACCTCCGCTATACGGTCTGCATCACCACCTATGCGATTTATTCCTTCCCTCATTGTATACCCTGTACTATTCACCACATTAAGGGCATCTCCCTTGAGATCCCCTACCAAGGCTCTGCTACCCATTACCCCACCTTCCTCATTCGAAAAAATAAAGACCTCCAGGGGATGCTCAGTCTGAATTCCCTTTTCATTCAAAGTTCTTACGACTTCTATAGCAGCTAGTGAACCCACACAGCCGTCATAATTTCCCCCATTAGGGACCATATCAATATGCGATCCGAAGCCTATTGGTTTTTTAGAGGGATCCTTCCCTGCTCGTTTCCCTGTGATATTTCCCGCGAAGTCAACACTGACTTCAAGTCCTGTTACTTGCATCAGGGAAATAATATAGGCCCTGCCCGCCAGATCGGCATCACTAAAGGCCACCCTATTGGTTTCCCCATTCTCCATGACTCCATATTCTGCCAATGACATAATGGAAGCCTCCAGCCTTCCCTGGTCTACTTTAGGAATGTTTTGAGCAAAGCCCATTAGGCCGCTTAAAAGAAATACACAAATGATTTTTTCTGGGGAAGTCATAATAGATAGGTTAGGAAGACAAGATATAAAGCTAATGAATTATTAACCACGGCTATGCCTTATTTCAATTCAATTTTGTCTATTTCTAACCGGAATTCCTCTGCTTTTTTGTTCCCGATCAGAAAGGCCACTTCTTCTATTTGCTCCCCGGGAAAGGATGTCATGTTCAATAGCCGGCCCCTGAACTGAGGGATCATTTTTTCGAATGGAATGGAAATAGTCTCCCAGCTACCTTTGGTCTGGATATTGATGGCATAATTAAAATAATCTGAGGCATTGGTTTTAAGTCTTACCTGATAGTTCTTTCCATCACCTTTCAGACGAACAACAAGGGAGTTGTATTTTTTTACATTCAGGGATGCAAACCGATGCTGGATTAAGGAAAAACCACCATTATTCTCTAATGAAACAACTCCATGAAAAATTCCATGCCCCTCATCACTGATAGTCAGGCTGCCTTTTGAAAGCCCACCCATAACACCGTCATTGACTACGGTCCAGCTCGATGGATCAGTATTTGCAGTAAATTGGAAAAGGATATTCGCTTCTTGCACCATAATGGATATGAATAAAATTAGGACATAGTTCATTTTTCTAAGTTCGCGATTTTTTTTTGAGAAGCAAATCAATGACTTATTTCTTTATAAATGCTAAAGACTAATAATGCACAGAACTTACCTCAGCGTAAATTAAAGTTACTTTATCTTTGCCGAAAATAATTTGACGCTTGTTTTATCTTACTATTGACATTTTAGGGACCATTGCTTTTGCCATCTCTGGCGTATTGGTGGCCATGGACAAAAAGCTCGATCTTTTTGGGGTGTTTATCATTGCATTTGTAACGGCAGTTGGCGGAGGAACACTGCGCGATATGCTAATCGGTAATACACCAGTGGTATGGATGCGTGAGTCTATCTATACCTTCACTATCCTTGGTGCCGTAATTTTCGCAATTCTGTTCCGGGAACGATTGCGCTATCTTAGGAAGTCATTGTTTTTATTTGATACCATAGGGATCGGACTCTATACCATGGTAGGGATAGATAAGGGATTACAAGCCGACTTAATTCCGATCATGTGTATTGCTTTGGGAACCATAACAGCCAGTTTCGGCGGAGTAATAAGGGATATTTTATGCAATGAGATCCCGGTGATCTTTAGGAAAGAGATCTATGCTACTGCTTGTATCCTGGGAGGAGGCAGCTATTTTTTGATCAGAAGACTTCCAATTATTGAAGAATATGCCTTTGTAGTTGCAATTATCGTAGTGATAGGCATCCGTTTATTGGCGGTGAGATTTAAGATTGCGTTGCCCAATATTTACCGGAATTCAGAAAAGTAATAATCTACTTCACTATTTCTGCTTTCTGGATATAGATATTTCTAGAAGGCCAATCTCCGTCATCTACAGGTTGTTGATTGATAAGATCAACAATATCCATCCCTTCAATTACCCGGCCAAAAGGAGTATAATTTCCATCCAGGTGATAGGAGCCAGGCTTTGTCACAACAATAAAAAATTCATAGGGACTTGCCAGCATATGAGGATTGTCCATCTCACTACTTGGCATGGAAATGGTTCCACGATGATGTTTATGCCCTTTCCGTGTGTCCGGGGGTAGGAGATAGCGTCCAATTTCTCTTCGTTTCCGTGAGGTTTCTTTGTTATCCGCATTACCGCCCTGAATTATAAAGTCTTTTACCACCCTATGGAACATTGTATTATTAAAATAACCCTGTTTTGTGAGGTAGATGAAATTGGCCTTATGATAGGGAACATTATCATACAATTCTACTGTAAAGTTCCCAAGACTTGTAGTTAATTTAATGCGAGTGGTGGGTAATCCTTTTTGATAGTTGAAAAAGAAATCGATCGCATTCTCCTCGGTAAGCACAAAGGGTTCTTCCTTTTCGCTTTTTAGGGAATCAGTTTCCTCAACAACAGTAGTTTCTAGCTGCAGACTATCTGATTGCACAACTGCGCTTTGAACTTCCGGGTTTTCTTTTGCTGCTTCACGGCAGGCACCTAAAAAAATTAATAGTATAATTGCGGAGTATTTCAACTTTTGGATGATCATGGATTTTACAAAATTTACCGAACAGATCCCAAAAATAAAAAATCTGCCACTACCGGGGAGGGCTGCGCACTATAAAATGGCTCCTGAAGTTCGTATTCGTGAATTAGAGTCGGGCAATATTATCAGAAAAAATCCCAAAAAGGCAGGGGTAATGGCACTATTTTACCCAGATGCCAGGCATCATACTCAGGTCCTGCTCATTCTAAGACGTGCCTATGAAGGAGTACATTCTAATCAGGTGGCCTTTCCCGGTGGGAAAAAAGAAAAAGGAGATTCTTCTATTCTGGCTACCGCCCTGCGCGAGACCTATGAGGAAGTTGGGGTAAAGCCAGAACATATAGAGGTGATCAGAAGTATGAGTGAAGTATATATTCCGCCCAGCAATTTCTGGGTACAACCTTATGTAGGTCTCTATAGAAGACCAGATCCCTTTATTTTGCAACAGGAGGAGGTGGAGCAACTTATAGAAGTACCACTATTACAACTTATGGATGACACCTTTCTTACCTCTCAAACCCTTTCTACATCCTATGCTAAAAACATTGAAGTTCCGGCATTTGAATTAAATGGTTTTACGGTCTGGGGTGCAACTGCCATGATGTTAAACGAGATCAGGGAATTAATTAAGCAGGTTGTATAAGCCTAATTTTGTAGTTTTGTAGCCTATGCCGTTATTTAAAAGAAATCCGTTTGGTCATATCCTCTTCCTGAAAATTTGGTTGATCAGGATCCTTGGAATTATGACTCACCAACGCTATAAAGGATTCAATACGTTGGAAATAGATGGTTCAGAGGTTATTCGGGACCTACCGGGAACCAACGTGCTTTTTGTGAGCAATCATCAAACTTATTTTGCGGATGTAGTGGCCATGTTCCACGTGTTCAATGCCAGTTTAAGTGGTCGTGCAGATTCTATAAAGAACGTGGGCTATCTCTGGAATCCAAAATTGAATATTTATTATGTTGCCGCTGCAGAAACCATGAAGAAAAGTCTTTTGACCAAGGTCCTGGCATATGTAGGCTCTATAAGTATTGAAAGGACCTGGCGTGCAGAAGGGCAGAATGTTAACAGACAGGTAAAGATGAGTGATATTTCCAATATTGGGAAGGCACTTAATGACGGTTGGGTCATTACTTTTCCGCAGGGTACTACTACTCCCTGGAAACCACTCCGTAAAGGAACAGCTCATATCATCAAAAGGTATAAACCAATAGTGGTGCCCGTTGTTATTGACGGTTTTAGGCGTTCTTTTGACAAGAAAGGGCTGCATGTTAAAAAGAAGGGGATCTTACAATCTATGGTGATCAAAGAGCCGCTCAATATTGATTATGAAAATGAATCTGTGGAATCTATCATAGAAAAACTTGAATATGCCATTGAGCAGCATCCTTCATTTTTAAAGGTAATACCACAAGAGGAACTATTGGCATATGAAGAAGCCAATAAGCAGCGTAAATGGCGCAAGAAGGCTTAGATCTCCAGTCTTTTTAATTCACGGTAATTCTTACCTAATTTTCGAAGCAGCAAACCATAAATTAAAAAATAGATCAATCCTAAAAAGGCAGTACATAGAATACCCATAGCTATGAGTACTCCTACTACGGCAAATTTTATATTATCAATGGATTTTCCCAGCGCTTTCTCTTCCAGATTTAATGCATGAATAAAAGTATCCCCATCACTAAACGCAATACCAATAGCAATTAGCAAGAAGGTGATCAAGAACATGGAAAGGGCGAAGATGATATAATTCTTAACGGTTTTTCTGGTTCTGATGATCTTATGCATTAACTCCTTGGCATTATCTAAGGCTGAGATCTCACGATACCTTTGGTAAAATTGGTAAATAAAATAAAAGACTACCAGGTATTGTACTATGGTTAACCCCCACATCAAATTCTTGAGTCCCAGGTCTTCATAGAATTGCATACCCTCTCTGGCGGAAGGAAGGAGATAGACCAGATGAGGTAATACAAATTCAATAATACTGATAATAAAGATCCACTTCACAATAGAAGAAGATCGCTTCCAGATCATGCCATAGAGTTCATCGTATGACAATTTTGGGTGTTCAGACTCTTTACTTTTCCAGTCTTTTTTCAGCAATTCTAATTCGTCCATCATCGTACTAAGGATTAAGAATTGTTCTTAATTTTGTTTTTATCCGGTTCATTTTTACCCTTGCGTTCACTTCACTGATCCCCAGGGTGTCAGAGATTTCACTGTAATTCTTATCTTCCAGGTACAAAAACACCAGGGCTTTTTCTATATCGCCCAATTGTTTGACTGCCTTATACATGAGTGTTAATTGTTGCTCCTCGGTGGGGTCGTATTCATCCGTTTTTATCTTAAAGATCACAGAATCGAAGTCTTGTGTCTGTACGCGTTTTTTTGACTTTCTATAAAGCGTAATTGCCGTATTTAAGGCTACTCTGTACATCCATGTACTAAATTTCGATTCTCCTCTGAATTTAGGATATGCTTTCCACAGCTGAATGGTTATTTCCTGGAAGAGATCATTGTGCGCGTCTCTGTTATTGGTGTACAAAGTACACACCTTATGAACAATATTCTGATTGTTCTCTAACGCAGTCACAAATTGATGTTCCAGTTCTTTATTCACTCAGGGCTGCGGGTTTCTAAGGTATTAGTATGGGTTCACTTATGTTTGTTACAAATAGACATAAAAAAGGCTGTAATAATCCATTCTTGTCTTTTTACTAAGGTTGTTGAACCTCATGATCCTTTGGTTGTTTTAAGTGATTACTTTGAAGAATTTTTCTTAGGTCTTTTTAATAAGTAGTAAAGATAGGCAATGACCCGCTAATTGAAAGGGTCCCTTTTAAACGATGTAAGAACATTGGAGGGTACTACTTTCTGGGGTGAAACTCCTCCATTACTTGCGCCAGGTGGGTACGGTCTACATGCATATAGATCTCTGTGGTAGTAATACTTTCGTGCCCCAGCATTTGCTGAATGGCCCTGAGATCGGCTCCATTTTCTAAGAGATGTGTGGCAAAGGAATGTCTGAAAGTATGCGGACTAATGATCTTTTTAAGTCCTATTTTCTCACCAAGTTGTCTGATAATGGTAAAGATCATGGCTCTGGATAGGCCTTTTCCTCTTCTGTTGAGGAATAAAATATCTTCATACCCTTTCTGGATCTTCTGGTGTACACGTACCTGATGCCTGTAGATGCCAATATATTTTTTGTTAAGCGGACTAATGGGCACAAAACGTTGTTTATCTCCCTTTCCTGTTACTTTGATAAAGTCTTCTTCAAAGAACATGTCAGAGATCCGCAAATGAATTAGTTCAGAAACGCGCAGGCCGCATCCATAAAGCGTTTCCAGCATGGCACGGTTGCGCTCTCCTTCTGGTTTGGAAAGATCAATGGCTTTTATCAGCTCATTAATTTCTTCGAGAGACAAGGTATCCGGAAGCTTTCTGCCCAATTTGGGAGATTCTATAAGTTCCATGGGATTCTCACTTCTGTAATCCTCAAAAACGAGGTAGGAAAAAAAACTGTTGAGTCCGGAAATGATACGGGCCTGTGACCTGGCAGAAACTGTTTTCCCCAATTCGTACACAAACTGTGATAGCATCTCCTTTTCTATCGCCGTGGGGAGCTCATCGCTTTGTATAGCTAATAGATATTGTATTAGCTTATTCACATCGCGCTGATAGTTTTGTATGGTATTCTCAGACAGGCCTCTTTCTATCTTTAAATAGTGCCTATAGTCTTGCAGTGCCCTGTCCCAATTCATAGATTAAAGATAGGTCTATTGAGAGAAAATAGATAGAATTAAACCACCTACCACCATTTTTTGAGGTTTGGCAACAAAAATGAGGCTTGTTTTTATATAGATAGTAGTTTTGGTACCACACGTATACCATCCAATCCAATGAAAAAATTTGTATTTTTATTAGCCGGACTTTTTTTATGCCTCGGCCTGTCTGCCCAGGAAGGAATTAAACTAGGCCTTCATGGAAGTTTCCCTTTCAATGATTTTAGTGATGCTGTAGTGCTCGCCGCAGGAGTAGATGTTGGTTATATGCATGCCCTGGGAGAAGTTGTAGATGCAGGAATCATGACCGGATTCATCAACGGTTTTCCGGATAATTTTGATGGAGGTCCAGACCTCCCAAGTGTACAATTTCTGCCATTGGCGGCCTCTTTTCGTATTTGGCCTTCCAATTCCTTTTCCTTCGGAGGTGATGTAGGGCAGGCATTTGGTATCAACGATGGAAATGATGGTGGACTTTACTACAAGCCTACTATAGGATATCTGTTTGGGACCAATACGGAAGTAAACTTTTCATATACAGGCGTAAAACTCGATGGGGCTACCTGGTCTACAGTAAACGTTGGCGTCTTACATACCATTCAGGTCCGTCCACGTAGGTTGTAAGCCAAAATTCATAATTCGAGATTCCATTTTCTAATCGTATTTTATATGATGGCATACATGACACAGGTCATTGTACGCACTTCACAGAAGTATTAATATTATAATTCTATTAACCAATTTAAATCTATAGAATTATGAAAAAATTAATGATTCTCTCGGTACTGGCCATATCGGCCTTGTTAACTAGTTGTGCAACGTGTAATTTGGGTGTAAGAACAGGACCAACTTTCGCCAATATCAATGGTGATGACACGGGTAATTTGGATACCAAAGTAGGGATGTTTTTTGGCGCGTATACGGAATGTATGTTATTCGATACCTTTAGTATTCAGCCGGAATTGCAATATTCTCTTCAAGGGGCAAAGTATACGGAAAGTGAAGGCTTCGACGGAAAATTCAAATTCAGTTATTTAAACTTACCTGTTATGGGCAAAGTTTATGTCTCCGATGGTTTCTTCCTGGAAGCTGGTCCGCAATTCGGTTACTTATTGTCTGCCAAGGACGAATATGAATCTGTTAGTCTTTCAGGAGAAGATGATATTAAGGAAGATATCAAAGATTTTGACATTGGAGGTAATGTTGGCCTGGGATATCAATTTGATACGGGCTTAAATATTGGTGCGCGCTATAATTTCGGATTATCCAATATTAATGATTTTGCAGATACTTCAGATTTCAGTAATAAGAATAGTGTTTTTTCTTTTGCTGTAGGATTTAGATTTTAGATCCAGTGAAAAAGCAATAGTAAGGAAGCTCCCAGGAGCTTCCTTTTTTTATGCCTTTTTTTTGATACTTTTACCTCATGAAAAAAGTGATCATCATAAATGGCCCCAACCTGAACCTTTTAGGTACCCGCGAACCCGAAATATATGGTAATTTGTCATTTACGGAGTATTTGGAAACCCTGAAGGAGAAATACCCCGATGTTGCCTTGTCGTATTTTCAATCGAACGTTGAAGGCGAAATTATCAATAAACTTCAGGAGGTTGGGTTTACCTATGACGGTATTATACTAAATGCAGCAGCGTATACACATACTTCTGTAGGTATTGGAGATGCTGTAAAAGCTATTACTACTCCCGTTGTAGAAGTGCATATCTCCAATACCTTTAAAAGAGAAGATTTCAGACATTCTTCTTATATCTCTGCCGGGGCAAAAGGCGTAATCCTTGGATTTGGCCTTGCTTCATATGACCTTGCCATTCAGAGTTTTTTTAGTGAGTAAAGGCTAAAAACCATCATTAGAGCAGTAGGTTAAGCTTTTTTTAAGATCCAGCAAAACCCTACAAATCTTAAGGCAAAACCCTATCTGTATTATTTTTTTATTATCTTTAAGTAACCCCTTACGCTTACTTTTACATAATTTATTTAATATTCTGGAACTTTTATCAGGAGGTAATATCTGATAAGGGTAAAAGGATCATAATAATTTGGGTTATGGCTGGGTGTATTTACACCACACGCCAGACTTCGAATTCAGTACTGTTCCGTCACCAGGTTGGCTATGGCAATCATATAGGATGTATCGCCAATACATGCTATAATTTATCAACCAACCAACTCAACCAAATGACAACAAATTACGTACTCGCAGTCCCCAATCACTTTTCATTCCAATACCTTTTACGGAATACACTATTCCTGGCAGCAATGCTCTGCCTTTGTTTTACGGGCTATGCCCAAAAAGGGAAAGGGGGCAAAAGGAGGAGGTGGCAACAAAGATGTGATTCTCTTCACATGTGCCGAGGACATTGGCAATGGTTTATATATGGCTAATTTTGGATATACCAATCCCACAAACAAGACTATAACTGTAGAGCCCGAGGAAAGTTATATCTTCTTAAGCGATAAGATAGAGGATTCCGAATTTAATGGAATTCAGAAGATCGATGGTATTACCTCCTTTGAACCAGGCACTCATGAAAAGGTATTGTCTGTGGTATTTGCTGATCAATGGCCATGCCAAATGGACGGTGGCATTTGGTGGCTCAAGTGACGTTAAAATAAGGGCAACCTTTGATTCCCCGGTTTGTGAGGAAGACAGCTTTATTGTGCCGGTCAATGGCCCCGGAAATGGAAAAACTCGTGGCTTTGTAAGTCCGGAACTTATCTCACTGGGTGCCGGAACTGCAGGGGATACCCTTTCCCCCATCATTTATCAAGTTGATGAAAATCAAAGAGTACTGATTCAACTCGTTCCATACAACGGGCAGACCCAAGCGGTCATTGATGTATTGGAAGATATCTTTTTGTTGGTCTATGATCCCAATCCACAGTTATCTGATTTTATTGTAGATCCCGCACTTATTGTTCCTAATCTAATGATAATCCTGAGGGATTAGGCGCTATAGATGTGTTTTTCCCGATTGACAAAATTCTACCTCCGGAACCGCCTCTTCCAGCGATGCCGGCACTTATAGACTATTTTGATATCATAAAATCGGCACAAGCCTTATATACACCTTTTACATCCGGTGTCCAGGAAGAAACAGGGCTTGCCATTACTCAGGGTGATGCCGCGCAAAGTACAGATGTTGTTCGTGAATCTTATCGAATTGTATCTGAGGAGGGAAGTGCTGCTGTAGACGGTACAGGAGTTAAAATAGTGGTTTTTTCGAATAGTTTTGACGCCAATTCTAATGCGACCAAAGATGTGGAGGCTGGAGATTTGCCTGGCATGAAGGTGAACGGGAATCCTAGGGGATATGATACTCCGGTTGAGGTTATTAAGGAATATCCATATACGTTTGGCGTAATCTCAGATGAAGGAAGGGCCATGCTGCAAATAGCCCATGATATAGCGCCGGGTGCCAACCTGGCCTTTCGTACAGGAGTATTATCCCCCAGGGATTTTGAGTTAGGTATCCAAAATTTGGATAGTCTTGGGAATACAACCATTGGGGTAGATGATATTACCTTTCCGGGGGAACCCATGTTTGGAATAAGCAATATAGGAACCGCCATAAGGCAATTTACCAAGAATGGTAATCACTATTTTACTTCTGCCGGTAATTTCTACGATAATGCCTATGATACTATTTTTAAGGCATCTTTAGTTGCTAACATCCCGGATTTTGTTACAGATCCTGACGCTGTAGCTCATGTGTTTGGCACTCCAAATGGTTCAGAAGATATTTATCAAAGATTCAGCGTTAAAAATGGCGAAACCTATATGATCGTCTTGCAATGGAAAGATTCTATTGCCTCTCAAGACAATTCCATAGGAGCAATAAAAGATTTAGATTTTTGGGTGGTAGATGATCAGGAGCGCTTGCTGGTTGGCAATAATTACTATAATGACAATGATACTGAGATTGAGGAAGACGGGAGAGATCCTATTGAGTATATAACTTTTAGGGCAACTGCAGATGGGCAGGCTAATTTTATGATCACCAGTGCCAATGGGGATCCTGGTGCCTTGCCTTTCAGGTACATCATCTTTGTTGCAAATAGTATTACAGGTATTGGAATATTTTGATGGTGCTTCCTACCATGAGTGGTCATACTTTAACACCGGAAGCCTTGGCCATTGGTGCCGTTGATTTTCGAAAATCCTTAAACTCCGAACCTTTTACACCTCAGCCATTTTCCTCCTTTGGAGGGGCACTGCCAGGGGCACTTCCGGATGATACTGCAGTTGCACAAGTTGCTCTTTCATCTTTTGACGGGGTAAATACCAATGTAGGTACCATTGGGCAAAATGAGGTTGACGGTGTGCCGGTAGACGGAGATCCCTATAAAAATTTCTTTGGCACCTCCGCCTCCGTAGTGCATGTGGCAGCGGCCTTTGCATTGGCGAAATCTGCCATACCATCCTGGTATGGAGCTGAAAATTCATTAGATATTTTACAATTATTTAAAGATTACGCCACAGAGGTTGATTCTGAAGATCAACTGGGTGCCGGACTTGTCAACGCTTCAAATACGTTTAAACAATTAGCTGCACAGACAGCCATACAAATTAGTTTGGCGGTCAACGAAGGCCAGGTAGATTCAGAAGGGGAACCCCTTGTTCTCAGTGCTGATCCTATTCAGGTAACTTTAACCGGAAAGTATTTTCCGGAAGCACCGGAAGACCCTAATGACCCTGATCCGCTAACAGTCTATTTTGGTGATGGGGAAGATCGGATAACTTTAGAAATAGATGAAACTACCAGAACAGACACAGAGCTGGTGGTTACCGTACCACCCTTTATTGGAAACCCGAATGTTGTGGTCAATACTGCTCCCTTGGCCGGCACTGTAAACAATGGGGGGGATTCTAATGCGCTGCCAATCATTGAAGATGGAAGAATAGCATTGAGAATTACTGCAAATGAAGTGGAAATAGAATACGGCCAAGCCTATGAAGATAAATTTGATTTTACTGTAGAAGGACTTCCCGCACCTTACGCAGATGGTCTTCCCGATGACAAAAGCCTGAATGAGGTGCTTTTAGAATTGGGGCTTTCTCCCTTGCCTGAAATAGTATTTGATACCAATGTAGATCCCGCCGATCTACCATATCCCATAGTATTCAATTACACAATTTTTCCATGTTTTGATGGCACGGAAAATTGTAATACAACCAAGGTCACAGAACTAGAAGATTATATAGTAACTTTTAATAGGTGGTCCCTTTATCGTCACTAAAAAAGATCTCCAAATTGTTCCTCTTCCGGTTACTACAACCTATGGTGAGACCATTACCCTTGGATTTGGATTATATATATGATACAGCAGGAATAACCGATAATTGAGATTTCAAGACTACAATTTCTGCAGCGCATAATACTACATTTGATTTGGATAATAACCTGGCACTAATCAATGGATTTAAAGCATTGGTTAATGACGAACAAGATCGATTATTAAATACATTGGAAAATGGAAGTTGGATTGCGACAAACACTGACCATTGAAAATGGATTTAAAGCCTTAGTAAATCAAGGAAATTTACTAGACCTGGATACGTCGCATTTTGATGATTATTCGGATTATCTGAATAATGGATTTAAGGCCTTGGTAAATGATTTTAAAGCCCTGGTGAATAGTGAGCACTTGTTTAGTGGTGCTGCTTCTTTCGGTATTCTAAATGGATTTAAAGCCTTGGTAAATGACAGTGATTTGGGAAGTGAGACCGATGAGAATGATTACTCAGAGATATTTGCCATTGTATACGATGGTGATGGAGATGCTCCAATAACAGAATTTTATTCCTTGAATCTAATTACAGGACTTGATGCATTTGAGGACCCGGAGGAGCATTATTCCTTCCCTGGTGCTTTTTTAAACCCAATTGCTAACAATTTCAATATAACATATGGTCGAGGTATTATTACTGTCGAAAAGGCTACACTAACGGCAACAATTGGAGATCTGGTCATTGATCAGGGGACTAAATTAGAGGAGATAGATACTTCTCTTATTAGCTATAATATAGATGGGTATGTCTATGATGAATCTGTAGAAGATGTTTTCCCGGATGGTATTCCGTATGTTTTTAAAGATGCCAATGGAGTGGAGTATACTGAAGGTGCTTCTGGTGTCTTCTTTATTACTATAGATGAACCTGAGAAGAATTATAAGATATCTCCATACCCACAAAGCCAGTTCGGAGTTCTATATGTAAACCCAACGGGCGATCATTTGCGTAAAATCAGAACCTACCTGGATTGTGTGGAAGAAGATTTCAGTGATCCGAGTGGCGATTATTATATTGCCAATTACCGCTATATAAACCCTAACGAGGAAACTATTTATATTCCGGTAGGAGATGAGAATCTATTAACGGGTACCGCCCCATATACAGGCGAGTTACCTTTTATATTCTTACCGGGTGAGAACACCTTCCAGATACGTTTTGAAGGTAGTGGAGGAAAAACACTGAAATGGGAACTCACCAGTTTGGACAGTACACATAAATCGTCTACTACCTCTAATGCGAATGCCAATTCTAACAAATGTAATTCTGGCAATTCGGGTTCTGAAAGTACAAGTGCACCATACATTATGTACCCTAATCCGTTGGATGGTATGTTGTATATAGATCAGAATAATATGGAGTTAGTTACTGTCGATGTTTTTGATATCTATGGGATTTTATACCTTACCCAAACATTAGACGGACGTAATGGGCCTACTACACACGAAATAAACATGAGTGCGTGTTTAAATGGCATATATTTTATCCGTTGTACCTCAGGTGATGATATTCAGGTATATAGTGTGGTAAAAGAGTAAATAAATTAGAAGGCCTATGATCTTACATAAAAAGAACAGCTACCTGTGGGATATTTCTGGCGCTGTTTGGACTGGCATCATCCTTCTTATACGGACAAACTGCCGAGATTGACAGTCTTAAAAAGGTGGTCCAAACCGGTAAGCGAGACACGGCGATGGTTAACACTTTGATTAACTTGAGTCTGGTTGTGTTAAGCAATGAGGATATAGTTAATTCTCTGGCATATGCCGAAAAGGCGAATGAACTTGCCAAAGAAATCAACTTTCGTAAGGGTCAGGCGTATGCACAAAAATATATTGGTTTAGCCCATTACTACCAGGGAAATTTCCTTTCGGTAATGGACTATTGGACCAAATCTCTGGAAAGTTTTGAAGCGGTTAAGGATACCACCGGAATGGCCAATATCCTGAATAATTTGGGAGGCGTATATTTGAGCCAAGGAGGTAATGATAAAGCACTAGACTATTATTTAAAGTCGCTTTACTATGCCGAAAGAATAAAGGATACTTTTCGGATCACCTCAGTATTACCTAACATTGGTGCCGTATATGGTGACATGAAGGATTACGAGAAAGCACTTACCTATTTTAAGCAATTAGAAGCGTATTTACCCAGTATAGCGGACCCGCAGATCACCACATATTATTTAATGGGGGTTGGTGAAATCTATAATAAAATGCAGGATTATGAAAGTGCATTAGATTCCTATCATAAAGCCTTACCCCTAAGTGAAAATACGGGAGATTATTCGCATGTTCTAAAAGAACTGGGTACCATAGAATTTAAAATTGGAAACGTAGATAAGGCCATTGAGCATTTAAACCTGGCATATAAAACTGCCAAAGAGAAAAATCAACAATTAGAGACACTAAATGCCCTTATTGGTCTTGGGAGCATATATCAGGAAACGAATTATCAGAAAGCGGTGGCTTTTTACAATGAAGCAGAGACTTTGGCCCTGGAATTGGAAACTAACAAAGGATTACGAGATATCTATGAAGGCTTGTCCAAGACAAATGCGGCAGTAGGAAATTATGACAAGGCCTATGCTTACCAGACCTTATATCTTGCCAGAAAAGATTCTATCTATAATCTGGAAACAGATGACAAGATCAGAGGCCTGCAATTTGATTTTGAAAATCAAAAGAAAGAGGATGAAATTGGATTGTTAGAACAGGAAGCGCAGATCGCGGAACTGGAGGCCAAACGGCAGCAATATGTTATTTATGGTGCAGTTTTAGGCTTATTACTTGTTTTTGTACTCGCTATCGGTTCCTATAAACGGTATCGTTATGTAAAGAAAACCAATAAGATCATAGAAGTTGAGAAGGAAAGATCCGAAAAATTACTGTTAAACATCCTACCTGAGGAAACCGCTCTCGAATTAAAAGAGCACGGCAAGGTGGCGGCCAAGAAGTTCGAATCTGCTACCATTCTGTTCTCCGATTTTAAAGGCTTTACCAGCTTACGCCCAAAACCTGTCTCCGGAAGACCTGGTTAGAAGTGTGGATTACTACTTCTCCAAATTCGACCAGATCATGGATAAATACGATCTGGAAAAGATAAAGACCGTTGGGGATGCGTATTTGTGCGCCGGGGGCTTGCCATTCCCTACCACAGACCATGCTTTAAAAATGGTGGAGGCTGCTTTTGAAATAGCCCAGGTGATGGAAGACATGAAAACCAATCCTCAACCGGGTATTGTTTCCTTCGATGTGCGGATTGGGATCAATACCGGACCCGTAGTGGCCGGAGTAGTGGGCCTAAATAAGTTTGCTTACGATATCTGGGGAGATACGGTAAATGTCGCTTCCCGTATGGAAACCATGTCCGAACCCGGCCGAATCAATATCTCCGAGAATACCTATAAGCTTATAAAAGATGTCTACGATTGCGAATCCAGAGGGAAAGTAGAGGTAAAAAATAAAGGAAAGATGGAGATGTATTTTGTGAATGGAAGGAAAATTATCAGACACGCCAAAACGAAGAAAGAAGTAAATGTGTAACTTAGAGCTATCTAAGTAGATGAATTTAATGAAGCAACAGGATCCGAATAATTATTGGGAACAACTAGAACGCCTAGAAAAATTGATACGCGCTTCAGAATTGAAAGCCGGGGTTCTTTTCTCTTTTCACAGTCTTATTTTAGGGTTGTTTGCGGAGCGGCTCGACTTTTTTGAGCCTATGTTCCAGGGCAATTGGTTGTTTACCGCCTTTACAGGTATCTGGTTGCTATGTGTGCTGACGTCTGTTTATTATTGTTTTAAATGCTTTATGCCACGGATGGAATTGAAGTACGATGATAATGTATTCTTTTTCAGAGATGCCGTTAACGCATTTGGCAACTCGGATGAGTATACCAAAAAGTTAATTGATATTTGTGGCAGTGAAGAGGAATTATACACTCAATTAGCTGAACAGATTCACGCGGAAAGTAAGATCATCGCGAATAAATTCGGGAGTGTTCAAAAGTCACTCCGATTTTTTGCCCTGAGTTTTATCTTTGCCATCTTAAGCCTGCTTATCGGTATAATACAAATTGCTAGCTAAAAATCGTCACAAGCATGACGGGATATTTGAAATTAAGGCGACATGCGTTGCGTATTTTACATTCTGAGTTATCGGATCAGCTTTGTTATCATGGAATCTCGCATACTTTGGATGTTTTGCACGTTTGTAATCTGTACATCCGCAGGGAAAAATTAAATCGAGAAAAGGCAAAATTACTAAGAATAGGTGCCTTGTGCCATGATATTGGGTATACCGTTTCCGATGAGGACCATGAACAAGAAAGCGCAGAATTAGCAGCAACGCTTATGACCCAATATGGATTTTCAAAGAATCAAATTTCAACGATAAAAGAACTGATCCTGGCCACTAAGATCCCCCAATCTCCCAAAACATCCCTGGAAAAGATACTCTGTGATGCCGATCTCGATTATTTAGGAAGAAAAGACTATTATGAGATCAGCAACAAATTATACAAAGAACTGAAGACCTTTAACCTTGTTTCCAACAAGGAAGAATGGAGAGAAATACAAATCTCTTTTCTTGAGAAACACAAATACCATACACCATTTGCCAGGAAGAACCGTAAGCCCGGAAAAGAAAGGCGCCTGCGGGAGTTGATAGGGCAAAAGAACTGATTGCTATACCAAGTTAATTGGGATCTTATTTAGTATTCCTCAGATATTTCTGCTCCATATAGAAAGTACCATATGGCAAGAGTGAAGCAAGGAAGAATTTAAAATAGGTCTTCATACCCCATTGTTGTTGCCGGCAAAACACATAGGCCAGGATTATAAAGGCAATAAACAAAAAGCCGTGTACATAGCCGATATAGATATTGGGTTCCCTGATGTTTGCCCAATACTTTAAGGGCATACTAAAACCAAATAATAATAAATAGGAGATTCCTTCCAGAATGGCCAAAAGGCGTAAGGTCTGCAACATTCGCTGTTTTAATTATAAATGAATGACTTCCCCATAAGCATCAGCTACCGCTTCCATAACGGCTTCACTCATGGTAGGGTGGGGGTGTACTGTTTTTAGGATCTCATGGCCGGTGGTTTCCAGTTTGCGTCCAAGAACAGCTTCGGCGATCATATCTGTAACTCCGGCACCAATCATATGGCAACCAAGCCATTCTCCGTATTTGGCATCAAAAATGACCTTTACAAATCCCTCTGAGTTTCCTGAGGCCTGTGCTTTCCCACTCGCAGAGAAAGGAAATTTCCCAACTTTGATATCGAGTCCTTTCTCAATAGCTTGTTTTTCGGTAAGTCCCACAGAAGCTATTTCCGGGAGGCAATAGGTACATCCGGGAATATTGCCGTAGTCTAAAGGTTCTACATGCATTCCTGCGATCTTTTCCACACAAAGGATCCCTTCGGCAGATGCCACATGGGCAAGTGCAGGTCCCGCGGTTACATCACCAATAGCGTAGTAGCCGGGAATGTTCGTTTGATAAAAGTCGTTCACCAGGATCTTGTCCCTGTCTGTAGCGATCCCAACCTCTTCAAGTCCTATATTTTCTATGTTTGTTTTGATTCCTACGGCAGAGAGTACTACATCGGCTTCTATGATCTCTTCACCCTTGGGCGTCTTTACAGTTACTTTTACCCCTTCGCCAGAAGTGTCTGCCTTAGTAACCTCCGATGAGGTCATTATTTTAACACCAGCTTTCTTAAAACTGCGTTCCAGTTGTTTGGAGATCTCTTCATCTTCTACAGGAACGATGTTTGGTAAAAATTCTACCACCGTTACCTCAGTTCCCATGGCGTTATAGAAATAAGCAAATTCAATACCTATGGCCCCACTACCTACTACTACTAATTTTTTTGGTTGTTTTTCAAGGGTCATAGCCTTTCTGTAGCCTATGATCTTTTTTCCATCCTGGGGTAAGCTGGGTAATTCCCTGCTGCGAGCCCCGGTGGCTATAATGACATGAGAAGCACTGTATTCTGTCTCTTTCCCATCTTCTGCGGTAACTTTCACCTTTTTTCCGGCTATTACTTTTCCAAAACCATTGATGACTTCTATTTTGTTCTTCTTCATAAGGAACTGCACTCCTTTACTCATTCCCTGGGCCACGTTTCGGCTGCGCTTCACTACAGCATCAAAATCTTTATCTGCACCTTCTACTTTTAAGCCGTAGTCACTGGCGTGTTTTAGGTATTCGAATACCTGAGCCGATTTTAAAAGGGCTTTGGTAGGGATACATCCCCAATTTAGGCAAACGCCTCCAAGGCTTTCTTTTTCAATAATTGCGGTCTTAAGTCCCAGTTGGGAAGCCCTGATTGCGGTTACATATCCTCCGGGTCCGCTCCCTAAAACAATAACATCGAAAGTGCTCATCTAATTTTATTTTTGTAGATCTGTTGTACCAAGAGGCAAAGTTACAAAACCAAAACGAAACGTTTTTTATTTAAATGTACCGTTTCTAACAAAGAAATATTACCCAAGAACTTTAGGCTAGCCTTGAAATGAATAAAATAGATAAGTGAGGTATAGGTAAGTTACTCTACAGGAACAAATTGCAAGGCAGCACCATTGATACAATGGCGTTTCCCGGTAGTTTCTCTTGGACCATCATTAAAAACATGGCCAAGGTGTCCACCACAAACAGCACAGTGCTCTTCGGTACGTTCATAACCAATTTTATAGTCAACATCATAGGCCACATTACCTTCAATTGCCCTGTCAAAACTGGGCCATCCGGTTCCGGAATCAAATTTATCTTCACTGCTAAAAAGTGGTGTTTTGCAAGCAGCACAGACGTAGGTGCCTGGCTTCTTTATGTTGAGCAATTCACTTGAGCCTGCATTCTCTGTACCGGCCTTTCTAAGTATATAGAATTGCATATCAGTAAGTTCTGCACGCCATTCTGCTTCTGTTTTTGTTATGGGATAGGTATTTTCAGCAGTTTCAGAACCCGATTCGGTATTTTCCTTTATTTCCTTTTCCTGTGAAACGCCTTTGCAATTAATAGCCAAAAGACATATCCCAATGAGCATAATTTTTTTCATAGCAATTTTTTTTACTAGTCGTTATTTTTCTGCATTCCTTTCAAAAATAGGCAATAAAAAATCCCCTGTAAAGAGCTACAGGGGATTAATAAGGTGTTGTCTGTTAATTTAATACGATCCGTTGCACCTCATTTTCTGACACATTTAGCGCACGCATAACGGCGTCTATGTTGGAGGTGTCTAACTTCCCGGTAGAACCATATTCTGCCGGTACTATGGCGATCCTAAAAATCTGATCATCCGTATCTCCCGGCATCAGCAGGCCAAGATCGAAGTCGGATTCAAGAAAAACACTGACATCAAAAAAAGTGTGATCATAATTGTATTGCAGTATCCCTTCATTTAGTAATCTGGTTTGAGGAAGGAGTCGCCAGATATCCACAGGATCTCCATTTCCATCTTCTGCTTGATCCCAGAGGATATAGACAAAAACGAGATCGGATTCAAATACTTCCACTGAGGTAGGAAATTCATAGAACAGCTTATACTCATTCGCTGGAGTAAAACTTCCTTCAATTTCAAAGACTGTCCCCAGGATGTTTATCCCGTCTTGCCCGTCAAAGCCATCAAGTCCATCAAATCCGGGAGGACCGGGAGGGCCTGCAGGGCCTTCACAAGAGATCATAAATAGTACGGCGAGTGCGCTAAAAAAGAGTGACATTTTTTTCATAATTGATACCTTTTTCGATTATCTGAATAACAATATTCAGATAGGGGTTTGTTTAGATTTTAAATATGTTTTAGTATAGTTACAAAAAGCGTTCCAAAAAATTCCATTATCTTAAATCGCCACTAAATATACCTAGTAAATTTATGGGATTAAGAAGATTCTTTTGGGTAATATTTTCTATTTTTAGCCAAAACCAAATGAACCAACTATACCAATGAAACAGGAGAGGGTTATAATTGAGAATATGAGTCCACAACTTGAGTGTGGAACCTATTTTATAAAGCGTATTGTAGGCGAAATAATAACAGTATATGCTGATGTGATAGGTGATGGACATGATGTAGTACAGGCAGATGTCGCATATAAGCACGAAAGTGAAAAATCCTTTTCCACAGTGCGTATGGACCATCTTGGCAATGATGTGCACGGGGCAAGCTTCAAGGTCGCAAAACAGGGATTTTATGAATATAAAGTAGAAGCGTGGGTAGATAATCCGCTAAACTGGCAACATGGGATCGAAGCTAAGTTAAGGGATCATCAGACAGTTACCAGCGAATTGCTAGATGGCATACAATACCTCAAACCCCTGTTAAAAAACGTTGCTTCAAAAGACAAAGCATATATAGAACAACTTATCCATGCTTTTCAGGATAAAGGGAGTTATGATCTGGCCATAAAAGAGGCGGTGTCTAAAAAACTACATGATCTTTTTATAAAAAATCCACTAAGGACTCTGGTAAATTCCAGTAAGGTCTTAAAGGTTTATGTGGATCGCGAAAAGGCCAGATTTAGTACCTGGTATGAGTTCTTTCCACGATCAACAGCAAGTGTAGAAGGTGCCCACGGTACTTTTAAAGATGCGGAGCGACTTTTACCAAAGATTGCGGCAATGGGCTTTGATACCGTCTATTTGCCGCCAATACATCCTATTGGAGAAGTAAATAGGAAGGGAAAAAATAATGCGACCGCCGCCCAGGAGGGAGATAGTGGGGTGCCATGGGGAATAGGTTCACGCCTTGGAGGGCATAAATCCATACACCCGGAATTAGGTACAGAAGCAGATTTTAAACACTTTATTAAAAAATCAGCTGAATTTCAGTTAGAGGTGGCGATGGATCTGGCATTTCAGGCTGCTCCAGATCACCCGTATACCAGCACCAATCCGGAATGGTTTCGGAAAAGGCCGGATGGAACCATGCAATACGCGGAAAATCCGCCAAAAAAATATCAGGATATTGTAAACTTCTATTTTGAATCCAAGGCATATAAGGAATTATGGCAGGAGTTGCTCGATGTTACCCTGCATTGGATTGGCTTTGGCATCAATATATTTAGGGTAGATAATCCGCATACCAAGCCTTACTATTTTTGGAATTGGTTGATTTCCGAGGTAAAGAAAAAACACCCCGACGTATTATTTTTGGCAGAGGCTTTTTCAAGACCAAAAGTAATGCAGGAATTGGGCAAACAAGGCTTTTCACAGTCCTATACCTATTTTACCTGGAGGGTTCATAAACACGAGCTCATGGAATATATGACCGAGCTTACTCAATCTGAGATGAAAGAGTATTACCGTCCAAATTTTTGGCCCAATACCCCGGATATAAATCCATATCATCTCCAGGGAGCCAATGACAGTATGCATCTCATTAGGTACGCATTGGCAGCCACCCTTTGTAGTAATTTAGGGATCTATGGTCCTGTTTTTGAGTATATGATCACAGACGCCATGCCGGGCAAGGAGGAGTATTTGCATTCAGAGAAATATGAAGTGCGGTTTTGGGATTGGTCTATCGAGAATAAGATCACTCATTTAATGACAAAACTCAACTTTGCACGCAGGAGCCATGCTTCCTTGCAGCAAACAAACAATATTTGGTTTTGCCCTATTGAGAATGATAAGTTGATGGCTTTTTATAAATGGGATGATGACAGAACAGACGAAACTTTGATCATTATTAATCTGGATCCCTATTATGCCCAGCAGGGAATGGTACAATTACCCCTGAACCAATTGGGGATAGAAGAGGGAAGACCCATACAGATGCACGATCTCATCACAGACAATAGTTACCTTTGGTACAGTGAATGGAATTTTGTGGAGCTGCCGGCGAGTCTCCCTTTCCATGTCTTTCAAATTAAAAAATAACAATGGCCAACAAAAAACAGGAGTCGTCTCTGGAACCGCCCTATGTCTTTGACGTGGAGTGGGAGAACCTCATGGATGACAAAAAGTTTATTGAAGCTTTCCTTTCTGAGATCCTGGAAGATTACGTGGTGAAACAACGTTGGTATGGGGGAAAGAGCAGCAAACTTAAATATATTGAATTACAGGAGTACTTTAGGATACAGCAAAAAGGGGAAGTATACTACGGACTATTGCTTGAAGTAAACTTTGAGGAGGCCTTTTATCAGCATTATTTTTTACCTATTGCCTTTGTGTCTGATGAATCCTTTGCTGAAAAGGATCGAATTCTTCCATTGAGTATTAAGGGACAGGAAGGCTTTATCATTGACGCCCTTAACCTGGAGGCATTCCGGAAACTAGTCTACGAACGTATCATTACTGCGGAGCCTAATGATACTACCAGGGTGCAATACCACCACAGTGTTAATTTTCATGGCACACCCTATGAGTCCTCAAAATTTATGGGCTTAGAACAGAGCAATACTTCCATTATCATCAACGGAAAATCTGTGATCAAATTTTTTCGAAGGATCTATGCAGATAAGAACCCGGATTATGAAATGAGTAGATTTCTCTCAGAAAGAAAAGGGTATAAGAATACTCCACCCTATCAGGGGAGTTTAAGTATTATTGATGCCGATTTTGTCAGTATTACCATTGCCTTAATGCAAGAGTTGGTGCCTAACCAAGGCGATGCATGGGATTTTACCCTGAAAGAACTTCACAAAGTGTTTAATAACCTGGAAAACAAACACATCAATATAGATCATTTGCCTTCCATACCTTTGTTTACCCGACTAAAAATAAGTGACGTACCGCCTCAGATCATTGACTGGGCCGGTCTCAATATCTTTTTAAAGTTACAGGTACTGGCGAAAAGAACGGCAGAAATGCATATTGCCCTGGGATCAGAATTTGAGGATACAGCCTTTACACCAGCCCATTTTACGGGCGATTATGAGGTATGGTTAAAAAACAGGTTACTGTATCAATTTCAAAATAGGTTAAATACCGTAGAGAATAACTTACACCGATTAAAGGACCTTTCTCTGGAATTGGCTACTGAATTTCTGGAACGAAAAAATGAGATAAGAAAACGATTTGTAGATTTCGACTGGACGAAGTTGAAAGGAGAACGCCTTAGGGTCCATGGAGATTATCACCTGGGACAAGTATTGGTAAAGGACGATGATTTCTATCTACTCGATTTTGAGGGTGAGCCGGAAAGCACAATCAGGGACCGCAAGGTAAAACAACCACCGCTCAAAGATGTAGCTGGTATTTTTAGGTCATTTCACTATGCCATCTATGCCACTATCTTTAACAATGAGGAGAGCTACCCTTATTCGCGAGAAGATCTATTTAAAGCAGGGGAGATCCTTTACAAATATTTTGTTGGTGTCTTCTTTGAAACGTATGTAGACTTAATTCAACAGCATAATATCAATATAGGTTATAATCAGGAACGTATCTTTATCCTGAAATACTGTATGTTGGAAAAAGCAGTATATGAATTGGGGTATGAAATGAACTCAAGACCTTTATGGGCAGTAATTCCCTTGCAAGGTATCATGAGTATTATTAATGAATCTAACTAACAAAAACAATATGGGCAACGTTGTAACCCACAGTTTATTTACGGAATTTGACATCAATTTGTTTAAGGCTGGGAAGCACTTTAAGCTCTATGAGAAATTAGGGTCGCATCCTATGGAGGTAGACGGTGTGAAAGGAACTTATTTTGCGGTTTGGGCTCCTACAGCCAAAGCTGTATCTGTAGTAGGTGATTTCAATTATTGGTTAGAAGGTGATCACAAACTTTTTGTGCGATGGGATGCCAGTGGAATTTGGGAGGGATTTATCCCCGGAGTGATGCCCGGAACCAAATACAAATACAAGATCCATTCTAACAATCAGGATATTAAAACTGAAAAGGCAGACCCCTATGCCAGGTATTGCGAACATCCACCCAATACAGCTTCCATTGTTTGGGACAAGTCCTATAAATGGAAGGATAAGAAATGGATGACCTCCAGGAAGTCCCATAACAGTTTAGATAGTCCATACTCTGTTTATGAAGTTCATCTGGGATCCTGGAAAAAGAATGCAAAAAATGAGTTCCTCACCTACGAAGAACTTGCCAAAGATCTGGTAGCCTATGTAAAGGAAATGAATTTTACTCATGTGGAATTGATGCCGGTGATGGAATATCCTTATGACCCTTCCTGGGGGTATCAACTCACAGGATATTTTGCCCCCACTTCCCGATTTGGGGAACCTGAAGGGCTCAAATTGTTGATAGATGCTATGCATCAAAACGGTATTGGAGTGATCCTGGATTGGGTGCCTTCACATTTCCCGGAAGATGCTCATGGCCTTGGATTTTTTGACGGATCTGCCCTTTATGAACACCCGGATAAAAGACGTGGATACCACCCGGATTGGAAATCCCTGATCTTTAACTACGGCCGAAATGAAGTACGGGCATTTCTTATTAGTAATGCCATGTTCTGGTTAGAACAGTACCACGTAGATGCACTTCGGGTAGATGCAGTTGCTTCTATGCTCTATCTGGATTATTCCAGAGAAGAAGGAGAATGGGAACCCAATATGTACGGAAATAATGAAAATTTAGAGGCCATCTCGCTGATCAGGGAGTTAAATGAAGAGGTCTACAAAAATTTTGACGGAGTGCAGACCATCGCCGAAGAATCTACTTCTTTTTCCATGGTTTCCAGGCCGGTGAGTCTGGGTGGACTAGGGTTTGGAATGAAGTGGATGATGGGATGGATGCACGATTCACTCGAATATTTTCAAAAGGAACCTATCTATAGAAGGCATCATCAAAACGATCTTACCTTTAGTATGACCTATGCCTTTACTGAGAATTTTATGTTGCCTTTTTCTCATGATGAAGTGGTCTATGGCAAACAGTCGCTTTTGTATAAAATGCCCGGGGATGAATGGCAACGTTTCGCCAACTTAAGACTCCTCTACGGATATATGTTTGCCCATCCCGGAACCAATTTATTGTTTATGGGAGCAGAGTTTGGACAGTCGTCCGAATGGAATTTTCAACAGAGCCTGGACTGGCATCTGCTGCAATTCGACTTTCATTCAGGAATTCAATCGTTGGTGAAAGATCTTAATACATTTTACAAGAAACAACCGGCACTTTTTGAAAAACAATTTAGTGGTGAAGGTTTCCAATGGATAGATTATGGCGACTTTGAGAATTCAGTTCTTACATTTATTCGAAAGGGGAATAAAACAGAGAACGATTTGGTGATAGCGTGTAATTTTACACCCATACCCAGGGAAAAGTACCGGATGGGTGTGCCCAAGTCTGGTCAGTATAAAGAAGTCTTTAATACAGACGCCAAAAAGTACGGAGGAAGCGGTTCTAAGAACACCATAAGGAAAACAGCCAAAAAGCCATGGCATGGCCATAAGCAGTCTATTGAAATTACGATCCCACCGCTTGGGATGGTTGTTTTTCAATAAATTGTGGACTACTATATCGTTTTAGTTTATAAATCATAATAATATCATTTCACTTTTAGCTTGTAAAGTCTTTCTTTTGTGCTTTTGCAAAAAAAACCACTATGATTACCAACACTGAGTTAGAATATAAGGGCAATTTGTACCCGGACCATATAGTTGAATTTAAACAAGATTCAGATAAATTTTATTTTACCACCAATAATGGTGTTGTACTCGAAATTACGGTCATACGAAACAGTACCATCCGATTTCGCTACGCGACGGATTATGTCTTTCAACCCGATTTTTCATATGCCATAAGTCCGACGGCACCAAGGGGATACAATCATCTGGAGGCAACTGAAACTAAAACGGAGTACCTGATCACTACATCCAAGATAACGGTTTTGGTAGATAAGAAATCGCTTCGCATCCAAATATCCGACCTCGAAGGAAATATCATTAATGAAGATGAATTAGGTTTTCATTACGAAGAGAACTACACTTTTGGTGGAAACTCTGTGAAAATGAGTAAAATAACCCAGGCCGGTGAGAGTTTTTATGGAATGGGTGACAAGGCCACTCACTCCAATTTAAAAGGGAAAAGAGTTCAAAATTGGGTCACGGACCAATACGCCTACGGGAAGGATCAGGATCCTTTATACAAAGCGGTTCCTTATTACATTGGGCTGCATAATGACAAAGCCTACGGGCTGTTTTTTGATAATACCTTTAAAACCCATTTCGATTTTGCGCATGAGCGGCGTAATGTGACAAGTTTTTGGGCCGAAGGAGGAGAAATGAACTATTACTTTTTCTATGGTCCGGATATGTCCAGGGTAGTAAGATCATATACAGACCTAACCGGCACCCCAGAACTCCCACCCTTGTGGGCGCTCGGATACCATCAATCTAAATGGAGCTATTTTCCTGAGAGCAGAGTAAAGGAGATCGCTAAAAAATTCAGAAAACTAAAAATTCCCTGTGATGCTATCTACCTGGACATAGACTATATGGACGGATTTCGTTGCTTTACCTGGGACAAAACAAAATTCCCCGATCCTAAGGCAATGATAAAGGATCTGAATAAGGATGGTTTTAAGACAGTTGTGATGATAGATCCGGGTATTAAAGTAGACCGCGACTATTGGGTATATCAGGAGGCAATTAAGAACGATTATTTTTGCAAAAGAGGCGATGGTCCTATAATGAACGGAAAGGTATGGCCGGGCCAATGTAATTTCCCGGATTTTACCAATCCAAAGGTAAGAGAGTGGTGGGCCGGACTTTACAAAGAACTTATGTCGGAAACAGGAGCACACGCTGTCTGGAATGACATGAATGAGCCTGCGATGATGGAAGTGCCAACAAAAACGGCACCTTTGGATACTCGCCATGATTACGATGGCCATCCTTGCAGCCACAGAAAGGCGCATAACATATATGGGATGCAAATGGTGAGGGCTACCTATGAAGGTGTGAAGAAATATGTGTATCCCAAAAGACCTTTTGTGATCACAAGGGCTTCCTACTCGGGTGCTCAACGATTTTCATCTACATGGACCGGAGATAATGTGGCCACCTGGGAACATTTATGGATCGCCAATGTTCAGGTACAACGAATGTGCTTAAGCGGGATGTCTTTTGTAGGGACAGATATTGGTGGTTTTGCCGAACAACCCAATGGAGAGTTATTTGCAAGATGGATACAGTTAGGTATTTTCCATCCTTTTTGCAGGGTACATAGTAGTGGGGATCACGGAGATCAGGAACCCTGGTCTTTTGATGCTGAGGTCACCAAGATTGTGCGAAAGTTTATAGAGCTCAGATATCAGTTGTTACCTTACTTATACACCGCTTTTTATAAGTATTACAAGGAAAGCGTTCCTATGATTCAGCCATTGGTCTACTTTGACCAGGCAGATCATCAGACCCATTTCCGGACAGATGAATTTATTTTTGGAGAACAGATCCTCGTTTGTCCAATTCAGGAGCCTAATGCCAAGGGAAGACGAATGTATGTTCCAAGAGGAATATGGTATGACTATTGGACAAATGAAACAATAGAAGGGGGTACTGAAAAATGGGTGGATGCAGATATAGATAAGATCCCGATCTTTATTAAAGAAGGGGCCATCATCCCTAAATATCCAGTTCAGCAGTATGTGGGAGAATTGACCCTTAAAGAACTACAACTAGATGTATATTACAAGCTGGGTACGGAGAATTCCAATGTGTATGAAGACGCTCAGGATGGGTATGATTATACAAAAGGGGAATACAGTCTTCGTAATTTAAAATTGACAGGTAAGGAGAACGAGCTTATTGTTCAGCAATTTAAGGACGGAAATTTTATTACCACCTATGAGACCTTTAAGCTAAACCTTATGGGACTTCCTTTTAAAATAAAAGCCATCGAACTAGACAATGAGACCATAGCCTTAAAGGATGTTAAGATGAATGGAAATAACACCATACATGTCACCAAAGATTTTACGACCCTTCATATTTTAGGAAAGTGATTTTTTCGTAATTTAAGCTAATAGTTATACATCTATGAACAAGAACATATTTTTAACCCTCGTATTACTCCTGGGATTTATGGGTTGCAAGACCAACCCGTTTACCGGGAAAAGCACGCTTAATTTCTATCCTAATACTTCTATTTTTCCAATGGCCTTTGCTCAATATGATGAGTTCTTGAAGGAAAATAAGGTTGTGGAAGGTTCTAGTGAAGCAAAAATGATCACCTCGGTTGGGCAACGTATTGCGACCGCTGCAGAGCGATGGCTCACAGCAAATGGCTATCCGGGATATCTGAAAGACTATCAGTGGGAATACAATTTAGTGCAAAACGAATTGGTAAATGCCTGGTGTATGCCAGGAGGAAAAATTGTTTTTTATACCGGTATTCTCCCTATTTGTCAGGATGAGACAGGGATCGCAGTAGTGATGGGTCATGAAGTAGCCCATGCCCTTGCAGATCACGGCGCACAGAGAATGAGTGCAGGAATGGCTCAGCAGTTAGGGGCCGTTGTTGGTAACGTTGCAATTAACGATCCTGAAAAAAGAAATATTTTTAATCAGGCCTATGGTATTGGATCTACGATAGGAGTTATGCTCCCTTTTAGTAGAAGTCATGAAACAGAGGCAGACCGCATAGGGCTTGCAGATCATGGCCATCGCTGGTTATAATCCGGATGAGGCTGCTGAGTTATGGAAGCGTATGAAGGCTAACTCAGGAGGCCAGGCACCCCCGGAATTCTTGAGTACACACCCATCTAATGATACCCGTATTGCCAACCTTACAAGTTGGGCCCCATTGGCCAAAGAAGAGGCCAAAAAATATGGGGTAACCTCTTTTCAATAAGGGATATACAGATTGTAAATGATGTTTTATTAATTGTATCTTAGAAGCAGTTCCAATGGGACCCTTGTAAACAAAATTTATGGCCGGGACCATCCTTTTAAAAGGAAGTAAAAAACTGCTGAATGCCTGGGCATTCTATGATTGGGCCAATTCAGTCTACAGTCTGGTAATTGCCTCCGCTATTTTCCCCATTTATTACGGCGCTTTATTCCGAATAGCTGATATTGAAAAGATATCCATTTTCGGTGGCGAGATAGCCAGAGCTCCTCTAATTAGCTATACAACTTCTATCGCCTTTGTTTTTATAGCCCTTATCACGCCCTTGGTTTCCGGGATTGCGGATTATATGGGAAACAAAAAGGTATTTATGCAATTCTTCTGTTATCTCGGAGGTGTTTCGTGTATTGGCCTGTACTGGTTTTCATTGGAAAATATTGAGCTGGGCTTGGTCTGTTATTTCTTTGGTTTAGTAGGGTTTTGGGTGAGTTTTGCCATCAATAATTCCTACCTGCCAGATATTGCCTTTCCGGAGCAACAAGACCGTATAAGTGCTAAAGGATTTTCTCTGGGGTATATTGGGAGCGTTATTCTGTTGTTGATCAACCTGGCAATGGTCATGAAACCTGCTTCGTTTGGTATTACAGGCGAAGGAGCAGAACTCGTAGCTATGCGATATTCCTTTGCTTCGGTTGGCATCTGGTGGATCTTGTTCAGTCAATACACCTTTTACCACCTCCCCAAAGGAAACAAACGTGTAGGGGAGCGGCACCATGTAGTACTGAATGGCTTTAAAGAACTGAAAGCGGTATGGCATCAGCTTGGTGATGAAATACGATTAAAAAGATATTTGGTAGCCTTCTTTGTATACAGTATGGCAGTACAAACCATAATGCTTATAGCAGCGTATTTTGGAGAGGAAGAGATAAACTGGGGTTCGGATGGAGAACGAACAATGGGTCTTATTGTAAGCATTCTGGTTATTCAATTAGTGGCTATTATAGGTGCTACACTTACTGCCAGGGCCTCCGGCACCTTTGGCAATATAAAAACACTGGTAGTGGTCAATATCTTATGGGTGATCATCTGTGTCTACGCCTATTTTGTGTCTACTCCAACCGAATTCTACATAGCCGCAGGTTGTGTGGGCGTTGTAATGGGGGGTATACAAGCCTTATCTCGTTCTACCTATTCCAAATTTCTTCCGGAGACGAAGGATACCGCTTCATTCTTTAGTTTCTATGACGTGTCTGAGAAGATTGGAATTGTTATAGGCACCTTTTTATATGGCATGGTTGCCCAATTTACCGGGAGTATGCGTAATGCAACTATATTCCTGGGATTGTTCTTTATCCTTGGCGCCATTCTCCTGCTTCGGGTAAACAAAAAGACCCCTGTATAGAGGCCTTTCTTTTTAGATATGTTTTAATCTTCTTTAACCCCTGGAAATATCCCCAGATCCCGAGGTTTTACTATCTATTTTAGCTGGATTTCCTCTATAAGAAATATCACCAGATCCTGAGACCCTGGCCTTTAAAGATGTTTTGGCGGTAACCTCAATATCAGCAGAGCCGGATACAATGGCACTCACATTATTCGCGTTTAGCCCATAGGCATGCACATCTCCGGAGCCGGATATTTGTACTTCAAGATTATTTGTGCTTCCATTCAGGTCCATATCCCCGGATCCCGATACCTTTACTTCCAGGTCCTGAACTTCCAGCTCTAGACTAAGATCTCCAGAGCCAGACATGCTGGTTTTAAAATCTGAACCCTTTAATATGGTCTTCCCTACCAGATCCCCTGATCCCGACATGGATACTGCATTTATTTCTTCAACCGGAATAGTAATAGATATTGTTCCAGACTTCCATGAAGAGGATTGTAGGTTTACTCCCTTCTCAGGTTTTACCACAAGTTTTCCGTCTTTTACTTCAGTAATAATATACTCCAATAGGTTTTCTTCCCCTTTCATGGTAATTGCCCCTTCGGCACCTTCAATAAGTTCAACATCGAACCAGCCAGAAACTGCAATAGATTCATAGTCTCCCGTAGCTCTCTCAATGGTGACTACCTTCCCATTGCCTTTGATCTTTTTTCCCCATTGTGCATAGCTCATGGAAGCAATACATAAGATAAATGTAAGTGTGATTATTTTTTTCATTGTAATGAGTTTAGTAGTTATTTTTTAGTGAATGATATACTTCCGTAATCACTTGAAATGGATATCTGATTTCCGCTATTTTGCTTTCCGTAATATCCCTTGTAATAACGATCGCTCGATTTCTCCTTACTGATGGCAATTTCAAAATCATCTTTACCACTTACTCCCGCATATTCTGTAGTGATCTCAAAATCGAAATAATAATTAGCACTGTAGCCTATCTTAATACCTGTGTAATCTGTACGTAAGTTTATATTTCCGGCATCTTCGGCCATCTTATCGATCTTGACCCCTCCATAATCCGCACTGATGTCCACGTTACCGTGTACGGTACCTAAGGAAACACTGATGTAGTCTCCGTTTCCTTCCACATTATCTACATCACCTACCTCCAGATTTCCATAATCACAGCTGTATTGAAGATTTTTCATTTCTTCAATCGTCGCATTAGTATAGTCGGCATTGATTACAAGATCACCCGCCTTTTCTATAGTAAATCCGGAGTAATCTGCCATGATCTTACCACTATTTATAAATCCAATGTAAGATTTAGAAGTATAATCAAAGTTTAGATCATTATTCCGCCCACGTAATTCTCCAATTTGAAGTCGGCCATAGTCACAACTTATTTTGGCATACCCATCTATTCTGTCCAGGGTAATATTCCCATAGTCATTATTGAGGTGAATACTGTTTTTCACAGGGAGTTTAATGGTATAGTCTATCTGCATATTAACATTGTTGTTACCCCAGTTCCAGCCCCAACCTTTGTCTTTGTTGAATTGAGTTTTGGCGGAGACCATAGAACTACTGGCATCAAATAGAACCGTAATTTCATCTAATTTTTTCTGCACTTTCTCTTCGTTATTTCCATTGGTCTTAATGACAACCTCAATAACCACCCTGTTCTCATTCCAGGAAGAGAGACTTACATTGCCATAACTGTTGGAAACTTTCAACAAGGCATCTGCATTTACACTGTACTCCTTTTTAATTGTTTTTTCTTTGGTGTATTTGCCTTTTTGTGGGTCCCCATTGGCACTGAGTACCAAGGGCAATGTCCATAACAATAGGACCGTGTACTTAAGTAATGTTGTTTTCATTTTGTTGATTTTTAATATTTTTTATGATTTCTATCTGTGCTAATACATCTTGCATTAGATCTATGCGTGTTTGAAAATTCTGGATCATTGAACGTAAAATGATATTGTTGTTTCCACCTTTGAGCAGGTCTTGTTCCAATTTTTTATAATCGGATTCCAGGAGGGCTAACTGGCCTAAGGCATCCTCAATAATTTTTTTTGTCTCAGGAGATTTTTCACCTTCCAATTGTTGTACCTGTTGTTCTATAATGTTGGCAAAATAGAATTCTGAATTTGAGATCTCTGGTGAAATTTTGGCTATACGTTCTTTTTCGGTCTCATTCCACAAGTTTTGCCCCAGGAAGAACCCCATTACCAGCAAAATGGATGCGGCAATTGAAAGAGGTTTCCACCAGGATACACCTCTTTTAGGTTCTACGGCGGTAGAATTCAATTTTTCAATAAAACGGGCTTTATGACCTGCCCGGGGTTTCTCCAGGTCAAAATAGGGTCTGGCCTTTTCAAATAATTCGTCAATATTATCCTCTTTCATAATGGAGCAGGAATTAATTTTTTTCGTAAACTTTCTTTTGCTCTGGAAATTGTAGTTCTGCAATTCGCATAACTGATGTTCATTACACCACATATTTCCTCATAATCATACCCCTCTATTAAATGTAAGGTCAGAGAAATTCTGTAGTTATCCTTGAGCAATTTCATGGTCTCCAAAACTCTTTGAGCCAATCGTTCTGTTTCATCATGAGTAGCTTCGGGTACATCATTATCGCTGACCTTGTACAGAGTATCATTAAGTGTAACCTCATTTTTCTTTTGTTGCTTCCTGTAATGAAACAGGCTTTTATTGATCACAATTCTTTTTAACCAGGCCCCAAAAGCTACTTCACCTTTAAATGTGTGCAATTTGGTAAAGGCATTTAAAAATGCTTCTTGCATCACATCTTCCGCTTCAGCATTATTCTTAACGATCCTTAAGGCAGTATTATACATTGCCTTATAGTATCTGTTATAGATCTCCAATTGTGCTCTTTGGTTCCCCTCTAAGCATAATTTCAACAGGGATTCGGTATGTTCTCCTACTTGGCTCAAAAAAGTATTCGATTTGTTATATAGATAGCTCAATTTAGTGATTGTTACAGTTTCTGATCAAAAATTATGGGCTTGGCACAGGAATTGTTTTTTAAGGTCACATGAAACCTTTAAAAACCCTTAGAAAAGGGCTCTAAAAGGTGTTAATGTGTAAAAATTTGATTACAATTAAAAAACACTACTGTCTTTAAATGACAGAATGACGGATAAACGATCTATGGGAGACGCAAAAATTATACGATTTGACAATATGTCGTTACAAGATATTAACGAGGAGTCTGAACTTATACCTTTATTGACACCGGAGGATGAGGAAGAAATGAATAATGAGGTTTTACCAGAGACCCTTCCAATATTACCCTTGCGAAATACAGTACTATTTCCCGGAGTTGTGATCCCCATCACTGCCGGAAGAGATAAGTCGATCAATTTGATCAAATATGCGAATAAAGGTGGTAAAACAATGGGAGTTGTCGCCCAAAAGGACGAGGAGACGGAAGATCCGGCTGTAAAAGACATAAATACCTTGGGGACTGTTGCCAGGATCCTACGGGTATTACAGATGCCAGATGGTAATACAACAGTTATTATTCAGGGTAAAAAACGTTTTGAAATTGCCGAGGTACTCACCGAAGATCCCTATATGACAGCTACTATCAGGGAAGTTAAGGAAGAAGAGATAGATCAAAAGGGAGAGGAATTCCTGGCTATAATAGATTCTATCAAAGAGATAGCATTACAGATCATTCGCGATAATCCTAATATTCCAAGTGAAGCTTCTTTTGCCATCAAGAACATCCAGAGCAATTCCTTCCTGATCAATTTTGTATCGTCTAACCTAAATTTAAGTGTCAAGGAAAAACAAACCCTGCTCGAGATTAGTAACCTTAAGGATCGTGCACTGGCTACCTTGAAGCACATGAATGTAGAACTTCAAAAACTGGCCCTTCAAAAGGATATACAGTCTAAGGTAAGATCGGATCTGGATCAACAGCAACGAGAATACTTCTTGCATCAGCAAATGAAGACAATTCAGGAAGAACTCGGAGGAGTTTCCTATGATGAGGAAATAGAGGAGATGCTGATAATTGCCAAGAAAAAAAAGTGGAACGACAAGGTTCGGGAACATTTCGAAAAAGAATTGGCCAAAATGAAACGCATGAATCCGCAAGTAGCGGAGTACAGTATTCAACGAAACTATCTGGATCTTTACCTGGAGTTGCCATGGGAAGAGTTCTCTAAGGATAAATTTGATCTGAAAAGAGCTCAGAAAATTCTGGATAGAGATCATTATGGATTGGAGGACGTAAAACAACGCATCATAGAATACTTAGCGGTCCTGAAATTAAGGAACGATATGAAATCGCCTATCTTATGTCTATACGGGCCTCCAGGGGTTGGTAAGACTTCTTTAGGAAAATCCGTTGCCGAGGCTTTAGGCAGGCAATATGTAAGGATATCCTTAGGTGGTCTTAGAGATGAAGCGGAGATACGAGGACATAGGAAAACCTATATAGGGGCAATGCCCGGAAGGATCATTCAAAGTGTGAAAAAAGCTGGTACATCTAACCCTGTTTTTATCTTAGATGAGATAGACAAGCTTTCTAGTAGTTATCAGGGGGACCCTTCCTCCGCAATGTTAGAGGTGCTAGATCCCGAACAGAACAACGAATTTCATGATAATTTTCTTGAAATGGGATATGATCTGTCTAAAGTGATGTTCATTGCTACCGCGAATAATCTTTCCTCTATTCAACCTGCGCTTCGCGATAGAATGGAGGTCATCAACGTAACGGGCTACACCATAGAGGAAAAGGTGGAAATTGCCAAACGACATCTGCTTCCAAAACAATTGAAAGAACATGGATTAACCCCAAAAGACCTGAGAGTTGGAAAAAGGCAGTTGGAAAAGATAGTTGAAGGGTATACCAGAGAATCCGGAGTGCGAGGCCTTGAGAAGCAAATAGCCAAAATGGTAAGGTATGCTGCCAAATCTATTGCAATTGAAGAGGAATATGAGTTAAAAGTGAGCAATGAGATCGTTGAAAAAGTGCTTGGACCGCCACGCCTGGAAAGAGATAAATATGAGAATAATGATATTGCAGGTGTTGTGACCGGACTGGCCTGGACAAGTGTTGGGGGCGATATTTTGTTTATTGAATCTATCTTATCCAAAGGAAAAGGTCAGCTCAATATTACCGGTAACCTCGGGAAGGTTATGAAAGAATCGGCTACCATTGCCATGGAGTATATTAAGTCGAACGCAGACACCTTCGGTATAGATCCTATGGTATTTAACCGTTACAATGTGCATATTCACGTCCCGGAAGGGGCAACACCAAAAGATGGACCCAGCGCAGGGATCACTATGCTCACCTCTCTGGTTTCGTTGTTTACACAGAAGAAAGTTAGGAAGAGTACGGCCATGACAGGGGAAATAACCTTACGGGGAAAGGTATTGCCTGTTGGTGGGATCAAAGAGAAGATACTGGCTGCCAAACGAGCGCGTATCAAGGATATAATTTTATGTGAAGACAACAGGAAGGATATCCTTGAGATCAAAGCAGAGTATTTAAAAGGACTTACTTTTCATTACGTAACAGATATGAGTGATGTAATAGCACTCGCAGTTACCGGTCAAAAGGTAAAAAATGCTAAAAAGCTTTGAAACTACTCTTTAGAATCTTCACTTAAATAGGAAAAGTGTACGGAAGACCAAACCAATACCATCATTCTCCGTAATTTTAAAGCATGAAAAAAATAACCATCGCTATTGACGGACACTCATCTACGGGCAAGAGTACCATGGCGAAGCAATTGGCGAAAGCACTTGGTTATATTTATGTGGATACAGGAGCCATGTACAGGGCTGTAACACTTTTTGCACTTCAAAAAGGATATATAGGACCAAATATTGATAAACTAGATCTTCTGATCCCCCATCTTCCATTGATCCATCTGGAGTTTAGACAGAATGACGCACTAGGGTATTCTGAAATGTTTCTGAATAAAGTGAATGTTGAAGATAAGATACGCACTCTTGAGGTTTCTCGTTTTGTGAGTCAGGTATCCGTGATCAAGGAAGTACGCCACAAATTGGTTATTCTGCAGAAGGAAATGGGTGTGAAGAAAGGATTGGTAATGGATGGCCGGGATATTGGAACCGTAGTCTTTCCTGATGCCGAACTCAAAATATTTATGACAGCCACTCCAGAAATCAGGGCTACCAGGCGCTATAAGGAATTGCTTGATAGAGGTGCGGATATAAGTTATGAAGAAGTACTCGAAAATGTTCAGCAAAGAGATTATCTGGATTCTAACAGGGAGTTTTCACCATTGCGAAAAGCAGATGATGCGGTTGTTTTGGACAATAGTTCAATGAGTCCTGAGCAGCAGTTTCAAAAGGCTATGTCATTAGCACAGGATCGTATTAATACCCCATAAAAAAAGGCGCTTTTACAGCGCCTTTCACTTAGGGATCTATTTATACTTTAGGAATTACCAGTACCTGATCTGGATGAATCATATCAGGATTTTTGAGAATATTGGTATTGGCAGAAAAAATTTGCTTGTATTTCATGGGATCTCCGTAATAATGCTTGGCAATTTTACTAAGCGATTCTCCACGTTGTACAATATGCCTGTGATAAACACTGTCATCTGCTACCGTAATATTTGCTTTGATATCCGAAGGATGTTCTCCTCCTAGCTCTTTTATTTTATCCCATAAAAGGTCTTTTTCATAAGCGGTTTTGGCTTCTCCTTTAATTTTTAAAACGCCATTTTCCTCACTTACTTTACCATCTTTGATACCTAGTTTTTCTCCCAGAGTTAACAATCCCTGGTATTTGTCTTTCGCACTCATTTATACAATTTTAAAAGGTTTATAATCTGACTTTAAAGATACGAAATCTGCAAAGATTTAATAGGCATAGCCATAATTTGTTATGATTTTCTTGGCAGCCTGGTTTTTAGGTTGTTAAAACAAGAATTAAATTGTATTTTTGCACACCTTTTTGGCAAGTATTTAAGAGAAAAAAGGGAAACGAAAAAAATAAAAACAACTTTCATAGATGTTGCCTAGCTCTTAAAGGTTTATGAAATACAAAATAATATCAGCAAATGGCTGAAAAGAAAACAACAACAGAGGAGACTCCAGTAGCTGAAGTAGCTCAGGAACAAAAAGTAGAGGCGCCCAAACAAGATCCGAAAGAGTTCTTGAAGAATTTTGATTGGGATAAGTATGAAGAGGGAATTGAGCGTGTAGACGAATCCAAATTAGAGGAATTCGAAAAATTAGTAGCCGCAAACTTCGTAGATACGGCAGATGAGGAAGTAGTTCAGGGAACTGTGACTTATATTACCGATCGTGAGGCAATCATTGACATCAATGCAAAATCTGAAGGGGTTATTTCCCTGAATGAATTTCGCTACAACCCCGGACTAAAAGTTGGGGACAAAGTAGAAGTATTGATCGATATCCGCGAGGATAAAAGTGGACAATTGGTACTTTCTCACAGAAAAGCCCGTACCATACAGGCATGGGAAAGAGTAAATGCTGCTCATGATAAGGAAGAAGTAGTAACTGGTTTTGTAAAATGCAGAACCAAAGGAGGTATGATCGTTGACATATTTGGTATTGAAGCCTTCCTTCCGGGATCGCAGATAGATGTGAAACCAATACGCGATTACGACCAATACGTTGGAAAGACCATGGAGTTCAAGGTGGTTAAGATCAATCACGAATTCAAAAACGTGGTAGTATCTCATAAAGCACTTATTGAGGCAGATATTGAAGAACAGAAAAAAGAGATCATCAGCCAGTTAGAAAAAGGACAGGTACTAGAAGGAGTTGTGAAAAACATCACTTCATACGGTGTCTTTATTGATCTTGGTGGAGTAGATGGACTGATCCACATCACTGATCTTTCCTGGAGCAGAATCAACCATCCTAATGAGGTGGTAGAGCTAGATCAAAAACTCAATGTGGTAATCCTAGATTTCGATGATAATAAATCCAGGATCCAATTAGGACTTAAGCAATTAGAGAAACATCCTTGGGAAGCCTTAGGCGATGAGTTTAAGATAGGGGATAAAGTTAAAGGAAAGGTTGTAGTCATTGCAGATTACGGTGCTTTCTTGGAAGTAGCTGAAGGAGTTGAAGGATTGATCCACGTTTCAGAAATGTCCTGGTCTACTCATTTAAGATCGGCACAAGATTTCGTGAAGGTAGGAGATGAATTAGAAGCTGTTGTCCTTACTCTTGATCGCGAGGATAGAAAAATGTCCCTGGGGATCAAACAACTTACGCCAGATCCATGGACAGACATTACGTCTAAATATCCTGTAAAATCTAAGCATAAAGGTATTGTAAGGAACTTTACCAACTTTGGAGTTTTTGTTGAACTGGAAGAAGGGATCGATGGTTTGATCTATATTTCGGATCTGTCATGGACCAAGAAGATCAAGCATCCATCCGAGTTTGTGGCCGTTGGCGACACCCTCGAAGTAGAAGTGCTGGAATTGGATGTGGAAGGTCGCAAGTTGAGTTTGGGTCACAAGCAAACAACAGATAACCCTTGGGATAAGTACGAAAAGGAATTTGCCCTGGGTACTGAGCACAAATCGGCTATTTCTGAAATCGTTGATAAAGGAGCGGTGATCGACTTTAACAAGGACATCACAGCCTTTGTTCCTCAACGACACATGGAGAAAGAAGATGGTAAGAAGCTGGCTAAGGGAGAAGAAGCCCTTTTCAAGATCATTGAATTCAACAAAGAATTCAAAAGAGTTGTAGCCAGCCATACGGCAATTTTCAGAGAAGAAGAGCAACGCAACGTAAAAGCAGCCAAGAAAAAAGCTGCTACCTCAGCTGAGGAGTCTAAACCAACACTGGGAGACGCCAATGAGCAACTACAAGCGTTAAAAGACAAAATGGAAGCAGGCAAGAAGAAAAAGTAAGCTTTCGTGATGTTTTGAAATAAATATAGTAAAGCCCTGACCATTTGGTCGGGGCTTTTTTTTGATCTTCTATGATATATATCCTAATGGAATGGATGATATTTATTACGGTTCCTTTTTATTGAATAGAAATCCCTATTTTTGCTATCAAATATGTTGGTAGCGCAAACCATGAGTCAAAAAGTACTTCTTTCCTCAAAAGAAATCCACATTATTTTACATCGCCTTGCTTGCCAACTTTTAGAAAACCACCTCGACTTTTCCAACACCGTATTAATAGGAATACAACCCAGAGGTAGCTTTCTGGCGAACCGCTTGGCCAAGATCCTCAAAGAAGAGTACAAGGTTGCAGAAATAAAACTTGGTCTGTTAGACATCACTTTTTTTCGCGATGATTTTAGAAGGAGTGATAAACCCCTGGAAGCTAGTACAACCAACATTGATTTTCTGGTAGAAGGAAAAAATGTGGTATTAATAGATGATGTATTGTACACAGGTAGAAGCATCAGAGCAGCTTTAACAGCCATCCAATCATTCGGCAGACCACAAGAAATAGAATTGCTAACCCTTATAGACAGAAGGTTTAGCAGACATTTACCTATACAGCCAAATTACAGAGGGAGACAAGTAGATGCCATCAATGAGGAAAAGGTAAAAGTTATGTGGGAAGAAAATGAAGGAAAGGACGTGGTTTATTTAGTAAACAAATAAAAGTATGTCGGTACTTAGTGTAAAACACCTTTTGGGAATTAAATATCTGAATGAAAAGGATATTCAGCTAATTTTCGAAACTGCCGATCAATTTAAAGAAGTTATCAATAGGTCCATTAAGAAAGTTCCTTCCCTCAGAGACATTACCATTGCCAACATATTTTTTGAGAGCAGTACTCGTACCAAGCTGAGTTTTGAGTTGGCTGAAAAACGATTATCTGCAGACGTCATCAATTTTTCCGCTTCCCAGTCATCCGTAAAAAAAGGAGAAACACTGATAGACACCGTCAACAATATTCTCTCCATGAAAGTAGATATGGTGGTGATGAGGCATCCAAATCCCGGCGCAGGTATCTTTCTGGCAAAACATGTAAAAGCAGCCATTATAAATGCGGGAGATGGGGCTCATGAACATCCTACACAAGCTTTGTTAGATTCTTATTCTATCCGGGAGAAGTTAGGTGATGTAGCCGGAAAAAAAGTTGTGATCGTAGGCGATATTTTACATTCCAGGGTAGCATTGTCTAATATCTTTGCTTTAAAACTTCAGGGAGCGGAGGTGAAGGTCTGCGGACCTAAAACATTGATCCCTAAGTATATAGAAACCCTTGGAGTAGGGGTGGAGCCAAATCTTCAAAAGGCCCTTGAATGGTGCGATGTGGCCAACATGCTTCGCGTACAGAACGAACGAATGGAGATGAGTTACTTTCCCTCCACACGGGAATACACACAACAATATGGGATCAATAGGCATATTCTTGATAGCTTAAAGAAGGAGATAGTCATCATGCACCCGGGCCCTATCAACAGAGGAGTGGAGATAACCAGTGATGTAGCCGATTCCTCCCAATCCATAATACTTCATCAGGTTGAAAACGGTGTGGCCATACGTATGGCCGTTATTTATTTATTAGCGTCACAAATAAAATAGTAGCCTATGATTTTTGAAAGAGAAGGCAATAGCACTATTGTTTATCAGGAAAACATCTCACTTTTGAATTTTTCAGAAAACTTAAAAGTCGGCCTACGATAAGCTCAAGAACGACCATATTATTGTGAACTTATTTTCATTCTCTAAGCTTAGTTCGGATGATATCCTGGAATTTCTGGAACTATCTAATATGCACAGAAAGGCCAGGAAATCTTTTGTTTTGGTGACCGATAAGGTAACTTATGATGAGATACCGGATGAGATTAGCCTGGTCCCCACCATACAGGAGGCAATGGATCTTATTGAAATGGAAGATATAGAAAGAGATCTGGAATTATAAAATATGCCATATCATTTTGCTCAAGTTAATATCGCCAGGGCACAATATAGGTTAGATGATCCGCGGATGGCCGATTTTGTGAATAGTACGGCAAGGATCAATGCCTTGGCCGAAGAAAGCCCCGGTTTTATATGGAGATGGATAGAGGAGCCATCAAATGAGATATATGAGGTTTTTGGTGATCCTGCCTTAATAGTCAATATGTCTTTATGGGAATCCAGGGAAACCTTAATGGCATTTACTTATCAAACGGCACATGTTGACATCTATAAAAGACGCAAAGAATGGTTTTCCAAGCTAAAAGACAGTCATATGGTATGCTGGTATACAAAAGAGCCTACTATCAGCCTAAAGGAAGCTAAAAAGAGATTAGATCATTTGAATACCAAAGGAGAGTCGGCTTATGCGTTTAGTTTTCGCTCCAATTTTACGATTGAGGAGGCCAAACAGTACTTATAAGAATTGATCATACGGTTATGAAACTTCATATTTTGGGATGTTATGCAGCAACTCCTTCCCTTATGGGTAACCCAACAGCCCAAATACTGGAAGTACGAGATCATTTGTTCTTGATAGATTGTGGAGAGGGTACTCAAGTGCAGTTGAGAAAGCATAAGATAAAATTTTCAAGGATCAACCATATATTTATCTCGCATCTTCACGGGGATCATTTTTTTGGTTTGCCCGGCCTTGTTGCAACTTTTCAGTTACTGGGACGAGAGAAAGAGCTACATATTTACGGTCCTACGGGAATAAAAGAAGTTGTGTTAATGCTATTGAGAGTGGGGAATTCCTGGACCAGTTTCACTATTATCTTTCATGAGTTGGATGCCAAAGAGCCCATGGAGATCTTTGAGGATAACAAAGTTACCGTTTCAACCATCCCTTTATCTCATCGTGTCTATACCAATGGATTTCTCTTTCGGGAGAAATCAAAGGAAAGGATACTAAATATCGAGGCAGTAGCTGCATATAGAATAGACAAGGCCTATTTCAAGAATATCAAAAAAGGTAAAGACGTACTACTTGAGAATGGTGAAGAGATCTCAAATGCGCTACTAACCTTAGACCCACCCAAACCCAAGAGCTATGCCTATTGCAGTGATACGGCCTATGACCCTGGAATTTCAGAATGGATAAAAGGGGTAGATGCATTGTATCATGAAGCAACTTTTCTTGCTTCAGAAGCTCATTTGGCTGCTAAAACCATGCACTCTACGGCAGAGGAGGCTGCGAAGATCGCAAAAGCGGCCCATGTAAAACTGCTTATCTTGGGTCATTTTTCTATCCGATACAAGAAGAAAGAAGAATTCATTAAGGAAGCTGTTCCTCATTTTGCTAACGTACAACTTGCTGAAGATGGTAAATTGGTGATTTTCTAAGAATAAAAAGAAGACTGCTATTTCCCTTTTTGTTAAGTTTTCACCAACTTTGTTTTACTGTGGAATAGTTTAATAAACTCATGAAAAAAGACCTGGGTAATCATCGGAAATCATATGAGAAAAGTGCCTTAATGGAGGACGCTATTTCAGATAACCCTATGGAGCTTTTTCAAAAATGGTTCTATGAGTTAGAAAAATCTGGCACCGTGGATGAGCTTAACACCATGACCATTTCTACCTTGGGATTAGATGGTTATCCAAAAGGCAGGATAGTATTATTAAAGCGTTTTACCTTTGAAGGTTTTATTTTTTACTCAAACTATGATAGTGAGAAGGGCAAGGCCATAGAAGACTCCCCAAAGGTGTGTCTTTCATTCTTTTGGCCGGCTATGGAACGGCAGGTCATTATAAAAGGAACGGTATCAAAGATAGCCGGGAATATGTCTGACGGATATTTTGAATCGAGGCCTACAGGTAGTAAATTAGGAGCAATAGTTTCCAATCAGAGTGAAGTAATCCCCTCAAGAGAAGTTTTGGAAAGTAAGTTGAAAGAATTGGAGAAGCAGTATGAAGACAAGGAAATACCTCGACCTTCTAATTGGGGAGGGTATTTAGTATCTCCTGTATCTCTTGAATTTTGGCAGGGCAGGCCCAATAGATTGCACGATAGGATCCGTTATACATTGACAGAGGATTTTAATTGGAAGATAGAAAGGTTGGCGCCTTAGTACAGATTCGCAGATGTAACATTTTACATTTAGCTGGAGTGATAAGTCATTAATTTTAAAAGAACGAAAGCATGAAACAGTTGATACTGGTAAGGCATGGTAAGTCTTCATGGAATTATGGGGTTGAGGATAGGGACCGACCTTTAAAAGAAATTGGCATACAAGATGCCCATAGAGTATCTCATCATTTTGGCACAGCTAAGGTTAAGATCGATGCGGTATATTCTAGTCCAGGCATTAGAGCACTGCATACTTGTGTCATATTTTTAAGGAATCTCAAGATACCATATTCAGATTTTTCTCTTTCCAACGAGCTGTATGATTTTTCCGGGGAGGATGTTATGGATTTTGTAAGAAATTTATCAGATTCACAGCAAATAGTAATGATCTTTGGACATAATCATGCATTTACAGAAGTAGCGAATATGTGGGGTGATGTTTATATAGATAATGTACCCACAACGGGATTGGTTCATCTCTCGTTCAACGTAACGCGATGGAAGGATGTCCAAAAAGGAAAAACAGAAAAGGTGGTTATTCCCAAAGAATTAAGGATATGATCAAAACAAAGAATCAGTATATCAATAGAGAAATCAGCTGGTTAAAATTTAATGACCGGGTGTTACAGGAAAGTGCTGATCAAAGAGTTCCACTAATTGAAAGGCTCAGATTTCTTGGGATATTCTCAAATAACCTGGATGAATTCTTTAAAGTTCGTTACGCCACCGTGAAACGCATTGTGGAAGCAGGTAAATCTGGAAAAAGTGTTTTAGGTGGCGAAGTTGCAAAAGACTTATTGGAAGAGATCACAAAAATAGTGATTGAACAACAGACGCGCAGTTTAGAGATCCATACGGATATAGAAAAAGAGTTGGAGGCTGAAAATATCTTCCTTATCAACGAAGAAGAGGTTACGGAAGAACAGTCTAAGTTCCTAAAAACCTATTTTTTGGAAAAAGTGATTCCGCAGTTAATGACCATTATTCTGAATGACCTCACGGAATTTCCTATGCTTAAGGATTCTGCCGCATATTTGGCGATAAAAATGGTCCTAAAAAGCGAAGATGCAAAAAGGCCTGCAGATCATATTAAAGAGAAGAGCTATGCCCTGATAGAAATTCCCAAAGGTATTGACAGATTTGTTGTACTTCCCAGGGAAGGAGAACGGTACTATATCATTATTCTGGATGATCTGATCCGATACTGCCTTGACAGTATTTTTTCCATGTTCGATTATACCTCTATTTCGGCACATATGATCAAAATTACCCGCGATGCCGAATTAGATATAGACAATGATCTCAGTAAGAGTTTTATAGAAAAGATTTCTTCTAGTGTGGATAATCGAAAGATTAGTGATCCGGTTCGTTTCGTATATGACAAGAGTATTGAAGAAGATACGCTTGCATTTCTTACGGAAAAGATGGGGATCACGGATACAGATAGTGTTATTCCCGGTGGGCGCTACCACAATAGAAGAGATTATATGAGTTTTCCGAGCTTAGGAAAGGAAAAGCTGATGTATCAAAAAATAATGCCGTTGCCCATCAAAGGTGTTGAACCGGAGGGCAGCTTTTTAGGCCAAATCGCAGAGAAGGACTTTTTACAGTATACACCCTACCACAAATTTTCATATATCATTCGGTTTCTTCGTGAGGCCGCCTTGGATCCCAAAGTTAAGACCATTAAGATCACGGTATACCGCCTTGCAGATAATTCGCAGGTGATCGCTTCCCTGATCAACGCGGCCAAGAATGGAAAGCAGGTCACCGTTCAGATCGAATTACGTGCCCGTTTCGATGAAACCGCAAATATTGGGTATGCAGAACAATTACAGGAAGAAGGAGTAAAATTGATCTTTGGAGTGCCCGGATTAAAGGTGCACAGTAAGATCTGTCTCATAGAAAGAGAAGAAAACGAAAGGATACACCGCTACGGATTCATCAGTACAGGGAATTTTAATGAGTCTACAGGCAGGATCTACACAGATTATACCTTGTTCACAGCCAACGAAAAGATCCTGAAGGAGTTGAATATGGTTTTCGATTTCTTTGAAACCACCTATAAGATCAACAAATACAAACATCTGATAGTTTCTCCTCATTATACCAGAAGTGCTTTTAAAAGGCTTATAGATCAGGAGATCGAGAATGTAAAACTGGGGAAAGAAGCTTATATCAAGATCAAAATGAACAGCTTAACCTCCTATAAAATGGTAGACAAGCTGTATGAGGCCAGTAGGGCAGGTGTTAAGATAAAGATGATTGTTCGTGGTATATGCTGTTTGATCCCGGGGGTAAAAGGAATGAGCGAAAATATTGAGGCCATCAGCATAGTAGACAAGTTCCTGGAACATCCACGATTATTCATCTTTGCCAATGCAGGGAACCCCAAGATGTATATTTCTTCAGCAGACTGGATGACCAGAAATATAGAAAACAGGGTGGAAGTAGGATGCCCAATTTACGATCAGGATATAAAAAAAGAACTTATTGACACTTTTGAGATCTCCTGGCGCGATAATGTCAAGGCTCGCTGGTTCAACGAACATCAGGACAACAGCTATGTAAGGAATAAAAAGCCGAAGGTGCGTTCACAATTTGCCGTATATGATTACTATCTGGATAAATTGAAGGTAACAAGCAAACTTTCCCATTCTGAAGTCTCTTAAGTAGGATTAAAAGAAGTTTATACATTAACCATGGATATGCTCCCTGGTTCCTAGTTCTCTCATGATAGAGGCCTCATACTCCAGAAGTGCTTTCCATTTGGCATCTACCTCCTTACGGTCCCCATATTTCCTGGCAAAATTTAAGAACATGGTGTAGTGTCCCGCCTCACTGACCATTAGTGAATGATAGAATGCAGCAAGCTCTTTATCATTTAGTTCTTCAGATAATAACCGGAAACGTTCACAACTTCTGGCTTCAATGAGGGCGGCATATAAAAGTCGGTGGATCAATTGAGTGGTCCTGGAACCTCCTTTGGGAAAGAATTTATGCAGGGCAATGGCATACTCATCTTTACGGTGTCTGCCCAATGTTTTCCCTCTGTCTAAGATCCTGTCATGAACCATTTTAAAATGACCCATTTCTTCTCTGGATAACGCGATCATTTCTTTGATAAGGTCTGGATATTCGGGAAAGCTAACAATCAACGAGATGGCAGTACTGGCTGCCTTTTGTTCACAATAGGCATGATCTGTTAAAATCTCATCGATATTCATCTCAACGATATTTACCCATCTGGGATCTGTAGGTAGTTTAAGTCCGAGCATATTTTGTAATTAAAAATTAAAGGAACGAATCCAAAAGTACCAAAATTATACCGGTACAAAAGTATCACAGACCTCTGTACTTTTCAAAATACTATCTTTATACCTGCTCATGTGGGGTTAATACTGTATTGTTCTAAAATAGATTTTTATGAAAGGATTTTACCGATGGCTGGCGTTTGCATGTATGATCTTGTTTGCCTTGGCCTGTTTTGTTCAATTGAATGACCCGGATGCATTTATATGGATAGTGATCTATGCCATACCTTGCCTGGCTTCCTTATTTTTCTTTCTTCATAGATTTAATTACCTAATTGGAATGCTTTTATGCATTTCCTATGTTGTGGGGGGAATACTGGTTTGGCCGGAAACGTTTGAGGGGATTACACTGGAAGGAGGGAATCTTGAGAATATTGAACGAGGTCGTGAAGCACTTGGTTTATTCATCATTGCCTTGGTGATGCTCATATATGCATACAGGACATGGGCCGAAAAAAGATCAAAGATCTAGATCAAAAGTCTTTCGCAATAGATCTATAGCCGGATTTTTCTCCCGAAGTTTATCGTATTTCTCTTGAGGTGTAAAGGCGTATTTTTTTATGGTCTCTTCATTGACAGAAATAGACAGACTCAGGTGATGATTGTTTAAGGCCTTCTTTAAAAAGGTCATAAGGTCTAACTTTTCACGTTCCACCTCTTTTTTCATAGTGTCATTGGGTAATTCAATGACGATGGTAGTTCCATCCATTATTTTTGGAGTGTCGGAACTTAGGTTACTGGCGAGTATTTTCTTTCCTTCCTTATCTACCTTGTTGACAAAGGCTTGCCAATGTTTGTGCAATTCTGCCTCTGTAACAGCATCATCGGGAAGGGAATCTTCATCATAAGTAACCTCAATCTTATTGAGTTCGTGTTTCTTCTTGGCTTTGATACTAGATATGGATAAGCCGGATACTCTTTTAGAGTGATCTTTTATGTGGATTTTCCGGGCTGGTTCTGTTACCAAAGTTGAGGTTTCGGTTAATATAACATCCTCAATATCAGTATTTAAAATTGGTTGAGTTTCCTCTGCGATGGACTCCTTTTGTTGGTGAACACCCGCTGCCACTTCCATTTCTTCGGGAGCAGGAATAGGATCACTTATGACCGGTGATATAGATTTTTTAATGGATGTTGTGATAGATCGATGAAAAAAGGAAGCAGGGATCAACTGCCCTAATGGGATGAGACTTGCGGTACTGTGGTCAGGATTTTTTTTTTCACCTTGAAACGAGAGCGAAGCTAACTTCATAAGTGCCAGTTCTACCAATAAACGTGCATTTTTACTGCTTTTGTATTGCAGGTCTGCCTGATTCGCGATCTCAAGGGCTTTTAAAAGAAATTCCTGACTGGTCTTTTTGGCCTGTTCCAGATATAATTTCTTAGCGTTATCTCCAACTTCTAATAGGGCAATGGTCTCATGGTGTTGACAAACCATCAAATCTCTAAAATGTGAGGCTAAACCAATTATAAAATGATGCCCTTCAAAACCAAGTGCCAGGGTCTTATTAAATAATAAGAGTATACTTGGAATATCGTTCTTTAGGATAAGATCGGTAACTTTAAAATAGGTGTCATAGTCTAACACGTTCAAGTTTTCTGTTACCGCCTTTCTTGTCAGTTCTTTTCCGGAAAAGCTGACCACCCGATCAAAAATAGAGAGTGCATCGCGCAGCGCGCCATCTGCCTTTTGAGCGATGATGTGTAAGGCATCGTCCTCTGCATTTATCCCTTGCTGTTCTGCTATATACTTAAGGTAATTTGCCGCATCTGCAACAGTAATACGTTTAAAATCAAATATTTGGCACCTCGAAAGTATTGTTGGAATAATTTTGTGCTTTTCGGTAGTAGCCAAGATAAAAATAGCATGACTGGGTGGTTCTTCCAGTGTTTTAAGAAATGCATTGAATGCAGATTGAGAAAGCATATGTACTTCATCAATAATATACACTTTATACTTCCCTACCTGAGGGGGGATACGAACCTGATCGATAAGATTTCGGATATCGTCTACAGAATTGTTGGAAGCGGCATCGAGCTCAAAGATATTGAATGCGAAGTCCTCATCTTCTTTTTCGGTACCATCCCTGTTGATCTGTTTCGCAAGTATCCTTGCACAGGTAGTCTTTCCTACGCCCCTTGGACCACAAAACAACAAGGCCTGTGCCAGGTGATTATTATCAATGGCGTTGACCAGAGTATTAGTAATGGCTTCCTGCCCAACAACGTCCTTGAACGTTTGGGGTCTGTACTTACGGGCTGAGACTATAAAAGGTTCCACAAATACGGTATTAAGGAATTAAAGCTGGACTATTCGCCATTCTTACAAATATAAAAATAGCGTTTGTTTATGGACTTTCTTTTGAGGGCTATTCCCTAATTTTTATCAACAATTGGCCTACCTTTGCACCAAGCAGGTCACCTTATCGCTCTCTGCAGTACGCGGGGGGAGGAAAGTCCGGACACCATAGTGCAGCATAGCGGGTAACACCCGTCACCCGTTCCGGTATTAATCGGGGTGGGGCGGACTAGTGCAACAGAAAGAATGTACAGGTTAAGCTGTAGTGAAATCATGTAAACTCTATGCGGTGAAACGCCATGTATATCAGTGTTTGAGGGCGGCACGTCCGAGCTGAAGGGTAGGCGGAACGAATCTTTGGGCAACTAAAGATCGAGATAAATGATAAGGATCCTTTTTAAGGCTACAGAATCCGGCTTATGATCTGCTTTTTTTTATTCCTCACTTTGATAAAAACTGAACAAACTACTGCCATACCTTCGTGTAGACGTATGATGGGTTAGATGCGAAAGATCCATTGTTTTTGAGTGTTCAATGATCAGTGTCCCAGAAGGCACAAGTATGTTTCGTTCATAAACAAGCCTGTGAATATCAGAGAATTGCTCCGGTGAAAGATCGTACGGAGGATCCACAAAGATCAGATCGTATGTATCTCGTATCTTTTCCAGAAATTTAAAGACATCCATTTTCACTGCTTTGATCATAAAATCCCATTCTGCGGCCTTCGCTCCTATGAATTTTATACATCCGGGATGACTATCTACGCTTGTAATATCTGTACAGCCTCTTGAAGCAAATTCGAAACTCATATTACCAGTGCCGGCGAAGAGATCGAGTACGCGGATCTCATCAAAATAAAACTGATTATTAAGAATGTTGAATAAGGCTTCTTTGGCCATGTCTGTGGTTGGCCTTACCGGTAGATTTTTTGGGGCAGTAATTCGCCTTCCTTTATGGGTACCCGAAATAATTCTCATTTAGAGGGCATTAATTGCTAGATAATTGGCATTAAGGGCCGTCTCGTCAGACAGAAGATCATCTGGTAAGCCAGGAAGATATATGGAGAGGTGCTGCACATAATCCTGGCAAATGTTAAAAATTGGGTCGCCTTCTTCGATAGTTCCGAAGAGTCTTAATTTTATCTCATTAGGATCTAGGTGTAATTGCTCTAACGTAAAAAGGAGGTAATAGAGAAAATCCTCAGGCGTTTTATAGGAGAAATTGTTGTAGAATAACAGCTTTTTATTCTGAAGAATAATAAGATCTAATTCATCTGCTGTCACATAAGCGTAGCAAATTCCTTCTGAACTGGAGGCGTTACTACCGAGCAGAGACTCTACTAAAACGGTACTGTGATGTTTAAAATCAAAGTCTCCAAATAGTTCATAGATGAAATTATTGACGTTCACAAAAGGAACATAGACATTGACCATTTCAAACGCGGGGATCTCATCGTACTCCAGAAGATCATTGGCCAGGATCTTGGTATTGAACTTAAGATAATTTGCCAATTCATTAGGATCGAACAACACCTTGGGTACAAGGCTAAACAGGTCGTTTCTATGAACAACTACGACCTCAGAAAATTTGAAGTCTTTAATTTGCTGTTTTTTAATAAACCGCTTTAATTCCTTTTGCGCTTCATATGGGTTAAGCCTATTGTCAAAGCTGTGCTTTTCTGCCTTTACGATCTTTTTACCGATTGTATCAAGAATGCAAAAAGAAAGTCCATTCAGGCTAACCTGAATGGACAATTTATGATAATCTTCCAGAATTAGATCGTTGAGTGGATCTTTATTGGTCTCCTTTTTTGTCATAAACAGGGGGCCAGTTTCCATTGGTGCTCACTTCTGAGAGTGATCCTACCTTGATCTCAGTACCATTCACTTCTTCTACACTTATCTGTACATTTTCCCTTGCCAATAGATCTTTTGGCTGATCGTATAAGATGATATCCTTTTTAACCTTGGCTTCAAAAACAGGAGCTTTATAGCCACTTTTTTCTATGATATCCGCTTTCATTTCAAAATTCTCATTATTCTGTGCAAACGGAACATTCATCATCGTTTTATATCGCGAATCTCCTTTGAAGAGGGAATCTTTTATGGCGATGAAACCCAAAGTATCTATGATGGTAACTTCTTGTAGAAGGTCGATTCCGTAGGTCTTGTCGAATTCCATATAGGAGGAATCCCTTCGCTGGGTGATGGTATATTTCCCGGTATCTACAAAAGCGATCAAACTATTAAAGTCGTTTGCAAATTTTCCATTCACAGTTTTGTAGGCTTCCTGAGAGTTTCGAATATCCTTGAGAACAGAAATTACTTTATTAAAGCGTTCTTGTTTTATTTTTTTGAATTCGATCGGACCGGTTACAGAACGATAAATAAAGTAACCTAAAACAATACAGGCGATCCAAAGTATTATTTGAATGATGGTTTTCATTTGAACAAGTATTAATTAAATTTAGCGGTTCCAACAAATCTACAATTTTTTTTCAATCGTAAAAGTTTTTGGCCCAAAAATCCTGTTTATCTTTGATCACTCATGGATACTCCCACCGCTTCCACATTTTACGGACTTTTAAAAGATAAATTCCCACATATCCCTACCGCCAAACAGGATATAACCTTACAATTACTGGCAGAATTTTTACTTTCAGGTCATAAAGACGAGCTTTTCTTATTAAAGGGATTTGCAGGAACAGGTAAAACAACCATTGTAGGTGATCTGGTCACAAATCTTTGGAAAACATCCCTGAAATCTGTATTGATGGCGCCTACAGGCAGAGCGGCAAAAGTAATGTCTAGTTATTCAAAGACTCAGGCTTTTACCATCCATCGAAAGATTTATTTCCCCAAGAAAGAAAGGGGAGGGGGAATTCGATTTGTTCTGGCACCAAATAAACATAGAAACACCGTCTTTATCGTAGATGAAGCTTCTATGATCCCGGATGCGCCCTCAGATTCCAAGCTCTTCGAAAACGGATCGCTTTTAGACGACCTTATTCAATTTGTCTATTCGGGGCATCAATGCAAGCTTATCCTTATTGGGGACACAGCACAATTACCTCCTGTTCATCTTGCGTTGAGTCCGGCGTTGGATGAACATCAGCTGCAAACAAAGTTCGGAAAGGAAGTAACTTTGATTGAACTAGATGAAGTAGTGAGACAGGCCCAGGATTCGGGTATCCTGGTGAATGCAACCCAGCTAAGAGACCAGCTCCAACGAGACATCTTTGATAGTTTCCAATTCCAGCTTGAGACTTTTGCAGACATAGTTCGTTTAACAGATGGTTATGACATTCAGGAAGCCATAGAAGAGGCCTATTCTGTTCAGGGCAAGGAAGAAACCACCTTGATAGTGCGTTCTAATAAAAGGGCCAATTTGTACAATGACAACATCAGGAAACGAATTCTTTTTCTCGAAAATGAGCTGTCTGTGGGTGATTTTTTAATGGTAGTTAAGAATAATTACTTCTGGTTAAAACCCCAATCGGAGGCAGGCTTTATTGCAAATGGCGATATTGTGGAAGTTTTGGAGATTTTCGCATTCAAAGAACTCTATGGGTTTAAATTCGCCGAAGTAAAGGTTAGAATGACAGACTACCCTAACCAAAAACCTTTTGAAACTGTTTTATTACTGGACACCCTTGCCGCGGAAACACCTTCACTTTCGTATGAAGCTGGTAATAAACTTTATCAGGAAGTCCTGAAAGACTATGCAAAGGAAACTTCAAAATACAAGAAATTTCTCGCCGTAAAGAACAATACATTCTTTAATGCCTTGCAGGTGAAATTTTCATACGCGATCACCTGTCATAAATCCCAGGGAGGACAGTGGCATACTGTTTTTGTAGAGCAGCCTTATCTGCCTTCCGGGCCAGACAAGGAATATTTTCGCTGGTTGTATACGGCCATCACCAGGGCTAGGGAAAAATTGTATTTAATCGGATTTAAGGACAATTTTTTTCTTGAATGAGAATACGTTACTTTAGTATTTAGATTGCTTTAGCATGACTTCAGAAACCATCATCAGCATTTTTTTGGGTATTGGATTGGCTGCTTCTGTTGGGTTTCGGGTGTTCTTACCATTGTTTGTACTTAGCGCTGCGTCCTATTTTGGAATGTGGGATCTCAATGAACATTGGGAATGGATCGGAAGCTTATTTGCTCTCGTTACTTTAGGGGTAGCAACTTTGTTAGAGGTCTTTGCCTATTTTATCCCTTATGTAGATAATTTGCTAGATAGCATAGCTTTGCCTTTAGCGGCATTGGCCGGCACGGCAGTTATGGTGGCTACCATTTCGGACCTGGATCCGGTCATTACATGGTCATTGGCTATCATTGCCGGAGGAGGAACAGCCACGGCTATAAAGGGAGCATCGGCTACCGGACGAATAGCTTCCACCGCAACAACAGCGGGCATAGGGAATCCGATCATCTCATTTTTTGAAACAATAACTGCCCTGGTGGTGGCTGTAGTTTCAATAATTGCACCCGTAATTGCCATTATTCTTGTAATCATGCTCTTGATCCTTATATTTTCAATTTATAGAAAGTTACGACCAAAGCTCAAAAACTAATCATAACACTGGAGTTACCAATATGAATATAATTGCCATGATCCCCGCCAGATATGCCGCCTCCCGCTTCCCGGGTAAATTGATGCAGGACCTGGCAGGAAAACCGGTCATTCTAAGAACGTATGAAGCGGCGATTGCCACAGAACTCTTTGATGCTGTATATGTGGTGACAGACAGCACGCTAATTTATGACACTATTATTGCGAATGAAGGAAAGGCCATAATGAGTCTGGAGGAACATGAATGCGGCAGTGACAGAATTGCTGAAGCGGTAGCCAATATGGATATAGATATTGTGGTCAATGTTCAGGGAGATGAACCCTTTACAGATAAAAAAAGTCTTGCCAGCCTAATTCAGGTATTTAAAAAGGATAGTTTAAAGGAAATAGATCTGGCTTCCCTGATGACCAAAATAACCGACGCAGAGGACATTCAGAACCCCAATACGGTAAAAGTGATCGTAGATCAACAGAATTTTGCACTTTACTTTTCAAGATCTGTGATCCCTTTTCCCAGGGCAACCGATAAAACACCTACCTATTATAAACACAAAGGAGTATATGCCTTTAGGAAGCAAGCGGTATTAGATTTCAAACGCTTGCCAATGCTTCCATTAGAAGCCTCTGAGAAGATTGAGGCCATAAGATATCTGGAATACGGCAAGAAAATTAAAATGGTAGAGACAATGGTTACCGGCATTGAGATAGATACCCCCGAAGACCTGGAAAAAGCAAAAGCTGCATGGAAGTAGATTTTAGTAACATAAAAGTCGTTGGTTTTGATGCGGATGATACCTTATGGGTAAATGAAACCTATTTTAGGGAGGCAGAAGAAGAATTTGCTTCACTATTAGAAAAGTATGAGACCAAGAACAAGATCGATCAGGAATTGTTTAGAACGGAGATTGATAATCTTGATCTATACGGGTATGGGATAAAAAGTTTTACCTTATCAATGATAGAATCTGCCATGGATATCTCAAATCAGCAGGTTTCACAAACAACCTTATTGCAAATTCTGAATCTTGGTAAAAAGATGATATCGCATCCTGTGGAATTATTGGATAATGTGGAAGAAGTATTGAAGAGTTTATCGGATAAATATCGATTAATTGTACTTACAAAAGGTGATCTTCTGGATCAGGAAAGGAAGTTAGATCGCTCCGGCTTGTCCACGTATTTTCATCATGTGGAGGTGCTTAGTGATAAAAAGGAATTGAATTATTCAAATTTGCTGGAGCATTTGGAGATCGATGTTTCAGAATTTCTAATGGTTGGAAATTCCTTAAAATCGGACGTGTTACCCATCCTATCTATAGGTGCACAAGCGGTGCACATACCTTTTCATACCACCTGGGCGCATGAGGAAGTGTCGCTAGATAAACAAATGAATAATCACCTAACCTTGTCTGGGATCAAGGAACTATTAAAATATCTGTAAGACCCTTATGGAAGAAAAGAAAGATATGATTTTGAATAAGCCGAAGAAAGGAGCCCATACCGGTTATAAGAACTTTCCCATGGTACCTAGGGTAGTTTTTGGAAATGGTTGTTTTGATCAATTAGGTGAGATTTTATTGCCCAAGCGAAAGAATTCAGATGCTCCAATTATTTATTTGGTAGATGATGTCTTTGAAAATACTTCTTTGGTATCCAGAATACCATTGCTTTTTAATGATAAGATCGTTTTTATATCTGCAGATGAAGAACCAAAGACGCGGCAAGTAGATGCCCTGGTGTCAATGATTAAAGAGGAATTCCAGGAATTGCCTTCGGGCATTGTAGGGATTGGAGGAGGTACCCTCCTAGATCTTTCAAAGGCATTAGCAATCATGCTCAATAATGCTGGTTCTTCTTCCAAATATCAAGGTTGGGATCTGGTGTCTAAACCTGCCATTTATCACGTGGGAATTCCTACGATCAGTGGAACAGGGGCAGAGGTTTCCAGGACCACGGTATTATTGGGACCAAACCGGAAATTGGGAATTAACTCGGATTACACCACCTTCGATCAGGTATTATTAGATCCGGATCTTACCAAAGGGGTAGAAAAACAGCAATGGTTCTATACAGGAATGGACTGTTATATACACTGTATAGAGTCATTAAATGGCACCTATTTAAACGCTTTTAGCCAAAGTTACGGCGAGAAAGCACTAGAACTTTGCAAAGAGGTATTCCTGGGTTCACTTACACCATCAGAGTCTCGAGATAAACTTATGATGGCTTCATGGCACGGGGGCATGAGTATTGCTTATTCACAGGTGGGGGTGGCACATGCCTTAAGTTATGGTTTGTCTTACGTTTTAGGCATAAAACACGGAATTGGAAATTGTCTTGTTTTTCAACACCTTGAAGAGTATTATCCGGAAGGAGTTGCTCTATTTTATAAAATGATGAGCCATCATCAAATTATTTTGCCTACAGGTATTTGCAGTGATCTTTCAGAGGAAGAAATGAATACGATGATCTCAGTTTCCATGAGTATGGAACCGCTTTGGGAAAATGCGCTGGGACCGGCATGGAAAACAAAAGTAAGCTGCGATAAACTAAAAGAGATATACCGTAAGATTTAATTTTTTTAATAGGTGCGCATTGATTTTTTTTACGTTCTTGCCAATCCCTAAGATCTTCTCAACACATCATACCAAATTAAACAAAGAATAATGAGCTTGTATGCGTGTACTAAGTAAATTCATTTTTTTTAAGCTAATGGGATGGAAGCTAATCGGGCCGTTTCCAGAGGTAGAGAAATGCGTAGTGATAGTAGCACCTCATACCAGTTGGGTCGATTTTTTTATTGGATTACTAGTGCGGAGCATTGTGAACCGGGAAATAAATTTTATTGGAAAGCACAGTTTGTTCAAACCACCTTTTGGTTGGTATTTCCGTGGATGGGAGGCACTCCAATAGACCGCAGCAGGAACAGTGATACAGTTGTTAGTACTACCAAAATATTTGAACAGCGACGAAATTTTTCGGTTGGCCTTGTCTCCTGAAGGCACACGAAAGAAAGTGACACGAATGGAAAACAGGGTTCTACTACATTGCCAAAGAGGCTAAGGTACCCATTGTCATGGTGGCCTTCGACTATGGGAAAAAGCAGGTAAAAATATCCGACCCTGTATTCCCTACTGATAGTAAAGAAACAGACTTTAAAAGGTATAAGGAATTCTTCAAAGGAGTGGTAGGGAAGATCCCGGAATACACCTAGATCCTTACAAAATCAAAATGCTGATTCTGAGTTCCTGAACAAAAACATTCCTCACAAAGAATTCTGCTATACTATACTTTGACAAATGTTAGGCTTATACAGGCTTCTTCATCATTTTCATCTCCGTCAAAATCCCATTCAGCTACCGGAGTTCCTCCAATCATTCTAAAGGTATTTCCAGACAATGTATCGCCAAAATAGGTAGGATCATCCGGTTCATCGTCGTCAAACTGGATCGCGAAAAATTCCCCGTCTTCAAAATAAATTGTTCCTGAAGCGGTTTCCGGGTATGTTTGTCCGTCAAGCATAATCATAATGTTTATTGTGAATCTGCCATTGGCTTGTACCACGAGAGTTGCAGAACCGCCTTCTAATATTACATCAAAACTGCTGGGTTCGGGTACTTCCCCCTGTCCACAGAAAGTTAAGGTATACTCAGTGGCTTCCCAGGTACCCTGTAACTCACTTAAACAATAATCAGGACCACAATCAGCTTTAGCCTCCGGGTCGTCTGAAGAACAGGACAGTAGTAAAAATGCGAATAGGGGAGCGAATAAAATTTTGCTTAGTGTTTTCATGGCTTCTAGATTTTAGGTTATATATATATTTAATTATTAACTATCATTGAGATAGAATAACCTAAGCAACTAAAATCGAATACACAATGATATAAATCAGTTGATTCCCTTTATTTCAAAGGGTAAATTGGAGGATGTTATTGAATCTGATCTTCAAGCGTTTATTGCATTACACGCGACTTTCAAATGACTAGTCAATTTAGCATCATGAGTTGGTGTATTTGATGTAAAATTACATTTTGGAATGATGTATTGGGGGTGTTATTCCTGCATTGTATGATATACGTTTTGAACATCATCATCCTCTTCAATCTTTTCGAGAAGTTTTTCCACATCTTCGGCTTCTTCAGCACTTAGCTCCTTAGTGACCTGTGGAATGCGCTCAAACCCGGATGATAAAATCTCAATTTCTCTTGATTCCAATTCTTTTTGAATGGCTCCAAAACTTTCAAAAGGAGCATAGATCATGATTCCATCTTCGTCCTCAAATACCTCCTCAGCACCAAAATCAATGAAGTCTAATTCTAATTCCTCGGGATCTATGCCTTCGGTTGGTATTCGGAAATTACAGGTATGATCGAACATAAATTCTACAGAGCCGGAAGTACCCAGGCTCCCATTACACTTATTGAAGTAACTCCTGATATTGGCTACGGTGCGTGTATTGTTGTCAGTAGCTGTTTCTATAAGGATCGCAATACCATGAGGTGCATAACCTTCAAACAAAACTTCTTTATAATCACCCAGGGATTTGTCTGAAGCCCTTTTAATGGCCCGCTCAACATTGTCCTTGGGCATATTCACGGATTTGGCATTCTGGATGACAGCTCGTAGACGTGAATTAGCATCAGGATCGGGGCCTCCTTCCTTGACAGCCATTACAATATCCTTCCCGATTCGTGTAAAGGCCTTGGACATGGCAGACCAACGCTTCATTTTTCGCGCTTTCCGAAATTCAAATGCTCTTCCCATATGCTATCTTAGGTAGTAAATTCAGGCAAATTTAGCAAATTTTAAAAGCCACACAAGGGGGTAAAAATCAAAACAGTTGTTACTCGCTTTCAATGATCTTTTCTATGCTGCGGGCCAAGGTAAAGTCTTTCTCCGTTACTCCATTTGCGTCATGTGTGCTTAATCGGATATTCAAGGAGTTATATACATTGCTCCAATCCGGATGGTGGTTTTGGGCCTCACACTCAAAGGCAATACGGGTCATTACCGTGAAAGCCTCTTTAAAATTCTTAAATTCAAATGATGTTTCAATTCCGTCATTGACGTATTCCCATCCTTCAAGGGATGATATTTGATCTTCAATCTGTTTAGCTGTTAGCTTTTCCATGGCGATTATGTTTTTTTAATAGGTTTCTATTTGATTTGAATGGCTGCTCTTTCATGAAATTGAGCATTATTCACAGGAAAGATAAAGATACAATGAAAAAAGGTGAAGGCAGTAGAACTAAATAAGAGGTACTATCCTATAACGTGATGATCAATCACATCCTGATAGCTCAACTGTAAATTCTTGGGAAGGAGATGATCTTTGGGTAAAACGGCCAAAAATCGTTCTTCATTGGTTGTAAATACCCTTTTATAAATGGGGTTAAAGCTCCCTACCCGATCTACTACCTCTCGAATAAAATCTTCATGATGCACCAGGTCCGTACTCCCCAGGTGATAAATGCCATATTTGTTTCTGTTGATAAGGTAATGGATCTGCTGAGTTAATTTATCATCATTGGTGACATTGATGATAAGATTTGGAAAGACTTCAATGGCTTCATTATTCCAAATGGCCTGTTTCATTTCTTTGATCCGAGGGGAAGTATTCCCAAAAACCATGGGGACCCTCAAAATAGCTGCTTTATTCTTTGGTAGCCGGAGCAGCATATTCTCAATTTTAATTTTTAATCTTCCATAGATACTTTCAGAAAGGGTCTTGTCGTATTCGTAAGAAGGGTATTTACTATACCCATCAAAAACATTGGCAGAGGAGAGGAAGTAGATCTTACACTTGTGTTTAGCTACATATTCGGTTATATGCTGATGCGCTTGAATTTGTGCTCCAAAATCGCCTCGTAAGGCCGAAATGATAATGTTTGGACGAATATTTTCCAGCAGCTGGAAAATATCGTCCTCCTGCATATCGTATTGAAAAAATTGTTGATTGGAAGTATACCCGTTTCTGGATGAAAAATAGGTACCATAAGTATCGTAGTAATTACACAATTCTTTGTAGAGCGCGTTCCCAATGAATCCACTGGCTCCTAAAATGAGTATTTTTTTTCCTTCTTCTTGCACCGTTCCTCCTTTATTCTATGACTTTCTTAACCTTTATAAAAAGGTAGTTTTACCACAGTGGCAGGAATGGCATTTTTTCTGATTTGAACATTGATCTTACTGCCTATTTCAGTAAATATAATTGGTACATACCCTAAACCAATTCCCTTGCCCAGGGAAGGTGACATAGTGCCCGATGTAACTTTTCCTATCGTTTTACCTTGTCCATCAACAATATCATACCCCTGACGTGGAATACCGCGATCATCCAATTCAAAAGCCACTAGTTTTTGTTTTGGTCCGCGTTCTTTTTCTTTGGCCAGGGCTTCACTATTCACAAATTCCTTGGTGAATTTAGTGATCCATCCCAGACCCGCTTCAAATGGTGAAGTTTCATCGGTAATGTCATTGCCATATAGACAATAACCCATCTCTAGTCTTAATGTATCTCTTGCTGCCAGCCCTATTGGTTTTATACCATACTTGGCGCCGGCTTCAAAAACCTTGTCCCAAACCTGCTTTACCTCAGTGTTCTTGCAATAAATTTCAAAACCTCCAGATCCGGTATATCCTGTGGCAGATATGATCACATAATCAATACCGGCAAAATCAGCTACTACAAAATTGTAGAATTTGATTTGTTGTAGATCTACCGAGGTGATACTCTGCATTGCCTCAACGGCTTTTGGTCCTTGTATAGCAAGAAGTGAATACTTTTCCGAGAGATCCTTCATTTCGGCACTATATTCCTCATTGTATTTAGAGATATGATTCCAATCTTTTTCAATATTGGAGGCGTTTACTACCAAGAGGTATGTTTCTTCCTTAACTCTGTAAACGATTAAATCATCTACAATACCGCCAGTCTCATTTGGTAAACAACTGTATTGCGCTTTTCCAACTGTTAATTTGGAGGCATCATTGGAGGTAACTTTCTGTATCAGATCTAAGGCATTGGGTCCTTCGATCAGAAATTCACCCATATGGGAAACATCAAAAACACCTACTCCGTTTCGTACCGTTTCGTGCTCTGCATTAACACCTTCGTAAGAAACAGGCATATTGTACCCTGCAAAGGGTACCATTTTTGCACCTAATTTCTCATGGGTCTGGGATAGCGCTGTATTCTTCATTTATAAGTAACTTTTTTGCAGCGCAAAGATATTGAAAATAGTTGGTTGACCTCCTAGGAAGTGGGAGTTTTGGTTTCTCTGTTGAAACCGAAGAATACAACTACTTAAGAAGAAATTTAGTAAGCTCTTCGTACGTAGAAATGGCTATTGAGACCTTTTTTCTGTGCATGATCTTTTCTATCTGAGGGGGTAATGAAAGGGTGGTGTTCAATGTGGAGGATACAACATCCATAAATTTTACAGGATGTGCGGTTTCCAGGAAAATACCATAGGTTTCAGGATGTTTCTCCTGATATTTTCGGAGTCCTAAATAGCCAACTGCACCATGGGGATCCGCAATATAGCCGGCCTTGGCATATAAGATCTTTATGGCTTCTTTTGTTTCTTTATCAGAGAAAGAGTAGGAGCTAAGATGCTCTTTTAATTGTGAGAAATCGTCATTATAAAGGTGTTGAATTCTGATAAAGTTGCTGGGGTCGCCAACATCCATAGCATTCGAAATAGTAGCGGTAGATGGTTTAGGATCATACATGGCAGTTTGCATATACTTAGGTACGGTATCATTTACATTGGTAGAAGCAATAAAGTGCCTTACCGGCATCCCCATACGTTGTGCTATCATCCCGGCACAAATGTTGCCGAAATTTCCGCTAGGTACAGAAAACACCAGTTCTTTACCCTTAACTTTAAGATGTTTGTAAGCAAAAAGATAGTACAACATCTGTGGCAACCAACGAGCTACGTTTATTGAGTTGGCCGAGGTAAGTTGCACTTTTCCTTGTAGACTTGGATCTACAAAAGCTCTTTTCACCATCCGTTGGCAATCATCGAAGGTGCCATTTACCTCCAGTGCAGTAATATTTTGTCCTAATGTGGTTAATTGGCGTTCCTGAATATCACTTACTTTGCCACTGGGATACAGAATTACCACTTCAACCCCCGCTACTCCCAGAAATCCATTGGCAACCGCACCTCCAGTGTCCCCCGATGTGGCTACAAGGACGGTAACTTTCTCTTCAGAATTTTTAAAGAAGTATCCCAAGCTACGAGCCATAAACCTGGCGCCAACATCTTTAAAGGCCATAGTAGGCCCATGAAAAAGTTCCAGGGTTGAAACGTTTTCATTTATGGGAACAAGGGGAAATTCAAAATCGAGTACCTCTTCAAGTATTTCTCTAAGTATTGCCTCAGGAATATCTTCCTTAACATATGGCATTAAGGCCCTATAGGCGATCTCAAGATTGGAAAGGTCTTGTATGTCATCGAAAAATGAGGCAGGAAGTTGTGGAATTTGCTCCGGGAAATACAGTCCGCCGTCTGGCGCTATTCCATTGATTACAGCCTCTTTAAAAGAGACTTTGGGTGCATTTTTATGAAGGCTATAGAAGTTCATGTTATATCTAACATCTAAAGACCCTTATAAGGTCATAATTTGTATTCCTTTAGTATTGATTTCTGAAACGTAAGGATCATATGAAAGATCCATATTCTCAAATACCTTGCTCATAGCCTGCGTTACCTTTTGAGCGGTTTTCAGACCTTTGCTCAGTGCAAAAATAGAAGGTCCGGATCCGGATATACCGCAACCCAGGGCACCTGCACTTAAGGCCTCATACTTTACTTCGTCAAAACCAGGGATAAGGATAGATCTGATCGGTTCTATAATATGATCTACCAAAGACCTGCTTATAAGGTCGTAGTCTTCCTGGTAAAGACCAGCTACTAATGCACCTACATTTCCCCATTGTTTGATCCCATCTGCAAGTGATATGCTGGTTTTTAGGATCTTTCTGGAATCGGAAGTCTTTATTTCTATATGGGGATGAATAATGGAAGCGTAGAGTTCTTTTGGAACGTGAATGGGAATAACATCGAGTGGTTCCGTGCTTCTAACAAGCGTAAATCCTCCATAAATGGCCGGAGCCACATTATCTGCATGCGCAACACCACTGGCCAGTTTTTCACCTGCCATCGCAAATTGCACCAATTGATGCTGGGAAAACGGTGCGTCCAATAAATAATTCATCCCCCAAACTGCCCCGGCTGCGCTGGCCGCACTGCTGCCTATTCCACTTCCTGCTTTGATCTTTTTATAGATCTCAATTTCAAAACCTCCTTTGTAATCCGAGGCTTCCATAAAAGCCAGGCCTGCCACTCCGGCTACATTTTTATGGATATCTTTGGGCAGATCAAGACCGCTTATTTTGGTAATAGTAAGTCCGGGACTTGGCACTTTTTTAATAACCATTTCATCTCCTATAGCGGAAAGGGCAAGTCCAAGGACGTCAAAACCACATGAAATGTTGGCTATAGTGGCCGGACAAAATATTTTAATACTGTCTTTGTTCATAAGTGACAGGTTTCATATCTAAAGCTAAGAGAAATTTTATGATGATAGCGATAACTAAGGTTATTAATACGTTCCTATTCTAATGATATCGGCAAAAATTCCGGATGCAGTAACGTCTGCTCCCGCACCTGCACCTTTAATGATCAAAGGTTGTTCAGGATACCTCTTTGTATAAAAGAGCACTATATTATCGCTTCCTGCTAAGGAATAAAAGTCGTGCCCCTCCGGTATCTGTTCCAAGCCTACACTGGCTTTTCCCTTATCGAGAGAGGCTACAAATTTAAGTTTACAATTTACTTTTTTCGCATCTGCCACCACCTGCTGAAAATCGCTTTCATATTTCTTTAGCGCTTTAAAGAAGTCTTCATTGTTATCGGTATTTAATGCTTCAGCAGGTAGAAAGGACCTGTTCTCAATTTCAGCAAGGTCCATTACATAACCACTTTCCCTGGCCAGGATCAGTATTTTGCGCATAACATCAATACCGCTCAGATCTATCTTTGGATCTGGCTCTGTATAGCCTTCTTCTTGCGCCCTTTTAACTACATCATGAAAAGTTGTGGTCTCGTTAAAATTATTAAAGACGTAGTTGAGACTTCCCGATAGTACGGCCTTGATCTTAATGATCTCATCTCCTGATGCTATGAGGTGTTTTAAAGTGTCAATGATAGGTAAGCCAGCACCTACATTAGTTTCAAACAGGAAAGGGGCCTCGTATTCTTTCGCAAGTTCTTTAAGTTGGAGATAGTGCTCATACCCGGAGGAACAAGCAATTTTATTACAGGTTACAACGGCAATGCTCTGTTTAAGAAAGTTGCTATAACTATAAGCGACCTTTTCACTTGCAGTATTATCAACCAAGATGCTGTTTCTTGCATTCAACTCCAGAATAGTATTGTAGAATTCAGTGGCATCTGCCTTTGTACCCGTGGCTAGCAATTCCGGCCATTTCTGTAAAGGAATTCCTTGTTCATCGAAATACATGGTTCGGGAATTAGAGATACCTATAACCCTGACATTCAATCGTAAGTGTTCCTTTAAATACTTTTTTTGTTGTTTTAATTGCCCCAACAATTTTGAGCCCACATTTCCTACTCCCAGTATAAATAGATTCAATTGTTTTGTTTGTTCCTCAAAAAAGGCCTCATGAAGAGTATTCAGCGCTTTTTTTACATCCTCTTTCCTGATCACTGCCGATATGTTCCTCTCTGAGGCACCTTGGGCAATGGCGCGGATATTTACATTGTTCCTCCCAAGCGTACTAAACATTTTACCGCTTAGTCCCTGGTGATTTTTCATTTGATCACCAACCAAGGCAATGATGGCTAATTCTTTTTCAACCAGGATAGGTTTTATCTTTTCCATGGCCATCTCGTAAGCAAAGGCTTTATTCACCTGACTCACAGCTTTTTCTGCGTCTTCATTTGCGATACCTATACAGATAGAGTGTTCAGACGATGCCTGGGTAATCAGTACAACGCTGATCTCAGCTTGTGAAAGCACTTCAAAAAATCGCTTGGAAATACCGGGAATACCAATCATGCCCGGACCTTCCAGAGAGAGAAGCGTAATATCCGGAATATTTGTTATTCCCCTTACAGTCTTTCCTTCTTCGGGCGCTTTACGCGTTATTAATGTACCGGGCGCATCTGGTTCAAAAGTATTCTTAATGGCCAGGGGCAAACCTTTAGCCAGCACAGGCTGAATAGTTGGCGGATACAACACCTTAGCACCAAAATGAGATAATTCCATCGCTTCTTCATAGGAGATATGCGGGATGGCTTTTGCTTGTTTTACAATTTTAGGATTAGCCGTGTACATGCCACTTACATCCGTCCAAATTTGTAATTCTTTTGCGTCCAGAACAGCAGCTATGATAGCTGCAGTATAATCTGAACCTCCACGCCCAAGGGTAGTTACATTTCCATCCTTTGTGGCCGCAATAAACCCTGGTATTACAATTATGTGCGATGGCTCCTTTGAAAAGAACGTTACACACCGTTCTCCACTTTCTTCAAAGTCTACTACTGCCTTACCATGTGTATTATCTGTAACCAGTAATTCCCTGCTATCTTTAAAAATAGCCTTATGGCCAACTTCTTTAAAGTATTCACTTATAATGTAAGCCGATAAAAGCTCACCGAAACTCACGATCTTATCGGATAATTTTGGAGTGATCTCCCCAATATAATAGGCCCCTTCAAGGAGTGTTTCCAATACATTCAGCTCACTTTTTACCTTGCTCAACACCTTACTTTGAGCCTGCATTGGCAGTAAATCTTTTATAATGCTGAGGTGCCGGGCCTCTACTTTTTTTAAGATATCCTTATATGAAATGTCTTGTTCTGCAGCTGTTTTAGCCGCATTGAGCAACAAATCAGTAACTCCGCCCAGAGCAGACACCACTACAACTAACTTATTAGCCTTGGTATTGGCGATGATATTTTGGACTTGTTGGATACTAGCTGCCGTAGCTACGGAGGTACCACCAAATTTTAAAACTTTCATGATAATTAGAAATTAAAGAAAAGAAAAGTGTAAAACGGAGTAAAAATACAGATTACCCCCATGGGGTTGCGGTAAGAATGACTGTTCCAAAATAATACGGATTTTTCATTCGAGAATGGCAGTTAGCAGCTATCATAAACACCTTAATAAGAGTTCAAATGTAGTATTTTTAGATACCCAACCCAACATTAATAAGATTTTTTGAGGACTCACGGATTTTTTCACCTTATTTTTAAGAATTCAATGACCATCTTACAAGAAAAAAGAATTTCACATAAATCTAGTAATTCACTTAAGGTGGACGCGCCATGAAAACAGAATAACTTTTAATATGAACATACTCTCCGGCGAACAAGTTAGAATAGCTGATCAATATACCATACAAAGTCAGGGTATAACCAGTGATGATCTCATGGAAAGAGCTGGGACAACCCTATTTAATTGGCTTCACCAACAATTACAGGGAGCCCCTGTAACTATTCACCTCTTTTGTGGTATCGGAAATAACGGAGGAGATGGTCTTGTGGTTGCGAGGCATTTGGCAGAACACGGATATTCTGTGGAGGTATATATCGTAAATTATAGTGATAAGAGATCTCCGGACTTTTTAGCTAACCTAGATCGACTTAAGGACCGGAAAATTTGGCCTCATGTCCTTTCAAAAAATGAAGTTTTTCCGATTATTTCTAAAGAAGATGTTGTTGTAGATGCCATTTTTGGCACTGGTCTTAACAGGGTTCCGGATGAATGGGTTATAAAACTGATAGCTCATGTAAACGCTTCTGATACCTTCATCCTTGCTGTAGATATTCCATCTGGTTTGTATACAGATAAGGCCATTGAAAACGCCCTGGGCATTATTAGAGCCCAGTTTGTATTATCGTTTCAGTATCCAAAATTGGTTTTTTTCTTACCCGAAACCGGACAATATTGTGGACATTGGGTTGCGTTCGATATTGGTTTGGATGCCGAGTTTGTTTCTACATTGCCCATTAGTTATGAGCTCATGCAGCAAAAAGAAATTAGGGCCTTATACCAACCCAGGAAAAAATTTACTCATAAAGGCACCTATGGCCATTCATTGATTATTGGCGGTTCGTTTGGTAAGATTGGTGCCGTGCAACTTGCGGCTAAAGCTTGTTTAAGGGCTGGAAGTGGGTTGGTTTCGACATTTGTTCCAGGTTGTGGGTATATCCCGCTTCAAGGTGCGTTGCCAGAGGTAATGGTTATTACAGATAAAGATCAGGAGCAACTTACTCATATAAAGTTTGAATTTAAACCAACGGTGGTAGCCTTCGGAATTGGTGCTGGTACTTCCGATACTACTATCAGGGCTTTCGAGCTCTTCTTAAAAGATAATAGAGCTCCACTTGTTATCGACGCGGATGGATTAAACATTCTTGCCAAAAAGAAAACCTTATTAAGATCCTTGCCTCCCAAAACAGTATTAACGCCTCACCCAAAGGAATTAGAGCGCCTATTGGGGGCTTGGAATAATGATTTTGAAAAGTTGGAAAAGGTGAAGGAGTTTTCTGCTACCTACGATGTCATTGTTGTGATCAAAGGCGCGCATACCATAACTGTTTATAAGGAAATGGGCTATGTAAATGATTCAGGTAATCCCGGAATGGCTACTGCAGGTAGTGGAGATGCACTTACAGGGATAATTTCCGGGCTTATTGCACAAGGCTATCCACCATTAGAGGCGGCCATCATGGGAGTATATTTACACGGCAGGGCAGGTGACATGGCAGTACAGGGCGGCAGTATGGAGGCTCTGATAGCAAGTGATATAATTGATAATTTAGGAATGGCTTTCGGCGAGTTATTCTTGCCTGAAAATGAAATTGAAGGAAGTGATAATAAGGAAGAACCTATTTCTTAGCTACACGTCTTTTTACCCAAGTAAGGGCATTGTTGTAATCGATAAAGAATTTCATGGGCTTTTTATAGAACATTTTTTCTATAGCAAAGTTGTGCATGTCCATTTCTTTTACTGATACAATAGCATAGGCCTTTAGGTTTTCTAATTCTCTTACATAATTATAGATGGTAGGGTCTATAGCATAAGAATTCTTTCTTAAACTGATAAAACCGAAAGGTCTGTCTCTGAAATGTATTTCCGAAATTCCGATCAATTGATATACCCTCTCCAGAGTCACCGTGCATCCTTCATTATAAAGAGCTACCATGTAATTGTCATAAACTTGTATGCTACCTATATCCAGGACATACTCCTTTATAACAACCGGTGTTTTGATCGGTTTTAATTTCATCCCCATGTAGTTTTGTAGTGTTCAAAACGAAAGTAGTTGGAAGGCCATCCGATTTGAAAAATATTAGATTAAAAGCGTAAATATCGTTTTAAAAACAAATTGGTCAAGAGAATCGTGTTTTTTGAGAATTAATAAAAAAAAGAGTGTCAGTAAAACTGACACTCTTTATACCTTTATTTCTTAAAAGACTATGCCTTTGAAGACTTTTTGGCTTTTTTAATTTCGATGGTCAAAAATTCTTTTTTCCCATCGTAATCCATAAAGATACTATCCCCTTCTTCTAATTTGGAATTAACTATCTCCTCAGCAAGTGCATCTTCAATATATTTCTGAATCGCTCTTTTTAATGGTCTTGCTCCATACTGTTTGTCAAATCCTTTTTCAGCGATATAATCTTTGGCCTTATCTGTAAGGTTCATCTCATAACCAATTTCCTTGATTCTGGCGAACAACTTGGCTAATTCAATATCGATGATCAAGTGTATATGCTCCCGTTCTAAAGGATTAAAGACAATAACATCGTCTATCCTGTTTAGAAATTCGGGTGCAAATGCTTTTTTTAGTGCATTTTCTATTACACTTTTTTGATGAGAACCTTCCTGGGATTTCTTGGCAGCTGTGCCAAATCCTACTCCTTGTCCAAAATCCTTCAATTGTCTGGCTCCAATATTGGAGGTCATTATAATGATGGTATTTCTGAAATCGATCTTTCTTCCTAAACTATCGGTAAGGTATCCATCATCTAAGACCTGCAGCAACATATTAAAGACATCTGGATGTGCTTTTTCCACTTCATCTAGCAGGATCACAGAATATGGCTTGCGTCTTACTTTTTCTGTAAGTTGACCTCCTTCTTCATAACCTACATATCCCGGAGGTGCACCTACTAGTCTTGAGATGGCGAATTTCTCCATGTATTCGCTCATATCTATTCTGATCAGTGCATCTTCAGAATCGAATAGCTCTTTGGCCAAAACCTTAGCCAATTGAGTTTTGCCAACCCCGGTTTGTCCGAGGAAAATAAAGGATCCAATAGGTTTATTGGGATCTTTAAGTCCGGCTCTGTTACGCTGAATAGCCTTGGCCACTTTGGCCACCGCTTCATCTTGCCCTATTACGTTCGCTTTGATAAGATTCGGTAGCTCGGCCAGTTTATTACTTTCCGTTTGAGCGATCTTATTTACAGGTATACCACTCATCATAGAGACCACATCTGCTACATTGTCTTCAGAGACGGTTTCCCTGTGAAGCTTACTATCTTCTTCCCATTTTTCCTGTGCTATAGCAAGGTCTTTTTCTAGTCGTTTTTCATCATCCCTCAGTTTAGCGGCTTCTTCGTAGCGTTGCTTTTTAACAACAGTATTCTTAAGCTCCCTTACATCATCTAACTGCTTCTCTAATTCCAGGATCTGTTTTGGAACATCCATGTTCACAATATGTACACGAGACCCTGACTCATCAAGGGCATCAATAGCTTTGTCTGGCAGAAAACGATCTGTCATGTATCTATTGGTAAGCTTTACGCAGGCCAATATGGCTTCGTCCGTATATATCACATTATGGTGATCCTCGTATTTACCTTTTATATTACGTAATATCTCAATGGTCTCTTCCACCGTAGTAGGTTCAACCATCACCTTTTGAAATCTGCGTTCCAATGCCCCATCTTTTTCGATATACTGTCTGTATTCATCCAGGGTAGTGGCACCTATACATTGTATTTCACCTCGTGCCAGGGCAGGTTTAAACATATTGGAAGCATCAAGACTACCTGTTGCCCCTCCTGCACCAACTATAGTATGGATCTCATCAATAAATAAGATCACATCGTCATTCTTTTCAAGTTCATTCATCACCGCCTTCATCCGTTCTTCAAATTGGCCACGGTATTTAGTACCTGCAACCAAGGAAGCAAGATCCAGGGTAACTACTCTTTTATTGTAAAGGATACGCGATACTTTTTTGTTGATTATCCTAAGCGCAAGTCCCTCGGCGATAGCACTTTTCCCAACGCCGGGTTCTCCAATAAGGAGTGGGTTGTTCTTTTTTCTTCTGCTCAGGATCTGAGAAACCCGTTCTATTTCTTTTTCTCTCCCTACAACCGGATCTAATTTGTTCTGTTCTGCCATTTGCGTAAGATCACGACCAAAATTATCGAGTACCGGCGTCTTAGATTTTTTACTTCCTTTCTGTGCCGCTGTTGACCCATAAGAAGCTTCTTTTCCTTCGGCGGGTTCATCAGAATCGCTAGGGAAAGATTCTGAGGTAGGAGAATCAATATAATCATCATCACTGGTGATCATAGATTTGAACTGTTCTTTAACCCCGTCGTAATCTACTTTTAACTTATGAAGCAATTTAGTAGTAGGATCATTTTCGTTGCGCAGGATGCAAAGTAAAAGATGAGCAGTATTTATAGAAGAACTCTGAAATAGTTTTGCCTCCAGAAATGTTGTTTTCAATGCGCGCTCAGCCTGTCTCGTTAGATGAAGGTTCTTTTTATCCTTTTGAGCACTTCCCGGATTTGGATTGGCCGGACTCAAAATTTCCACCTTACGTCTAAGATGATCAAGGTCCACGTCTAAAGCATCGAGTATGCTAATGGCCTTGCCATTTCCATCTCGGAGTAAACCTAGCATTAGGTGCTCAGTACCAATAAAATCGTGGCCTAGCCTTAATGCTTCCTCCTTGCTGTAAGCAATTACGTCTTTTACTCTTGGTGAAAAATTATCGTCCATAAAGATTCCTTATATAACTTTAAAATTACTAAAACTTACCATAAGAACGTCAAATACCGTACCTATATTAGTTAAACATGGCCTAAATGACGAAAAAATGCTCGATTTACAAAAAAATTAACACCATAATTATTAACTAAATCACCCTCTTGTCATGTTAATAAATACTTCAATAAAGTCCTTGTTTTGTTCTACCTAACCTATCATTTTGCGTATATTGCCCCGATGTTTTAACCACTCAAAAACAATAGGATTTTTTTATGGCGGAAGGAGAAAAGTTAATCCAGATCAACATTGATGATGAGATGAAATCTGCCTACATTGATTATTCAATGTCGGTCATAGTTTCACGAGCCTTACCTGATGTCAGGGACGGATTAAAACCCGTGCACAGAAGAGTGCTTTATGGGATGCATGAGTTAGGTGTAAGGTCGGGTAGTTCACATAAAAAATCGGCCCGTATTGTAGGGGAAGTTCTTGGAAAGTATCACCCGCATGGGGATACATCGGTCTATGATTCTATGGTAAGGATGGCCCAGGAATGGAGTCTGCGCTATATGTTAGTGGACGGACAGGGAAATTTTGGTTCCATTGACGGGGATAGTCCGGCTGCCATGCGTTATACGGAGGCCCGTATGCGTAAGATCGCTGATGAAATGCTTACCGATATCGATAAGGATACGGTAGACCACCAATTAAATTTTGATGATTCTTTACAAGAGCCGACGGTTCTTCCTGCAAGAATACCCAATTTACTGATAAACGGAGCTTCGGGTATTGCAGTGGGAATGGCGACCAATATGCCACCTCATAATCTTACCGAAGTGGTAGATGGTACCATAGCCTATATTGAAAACAATGACATTGAGATCGATGAATTGATAACGCACATCAAAGCACCCGATTTTCCAACAGGGGGGATCATTTATGGCTACGATGGTGTCAAAGAGGCATTCCATACAGGTAGAGGACGAATTGTCATGCGCGCCAAATCTTCCTTTGAGGAAGTACAGGGAAGGGAATGTATCATTGTTACAGAAATTCCATATCAGGTGAATAAGGCCGATATGATCAAGAAGACGGCAGACCTTGTAAATGATAAAAAAATAGAAGGGATAAGCAATATACGCGATGAGAGCGACCGGAACGGGATGCGTATTGTCTACATTCTAAAGCGAGATGCTATTCCTAATATAGTACTAAACACTCTTTTTAAATATACAGCACTTCAGTCTTCCTTTAGTGTAAACAATATTGCCCTTGTTAAAGGGCGGCCTCAATTGTTGAACGTAAAGGAGATGATTGGTTATTTTGTAGAACACCGCCATGAGGTAGTCGTCAGAAGAACCAAATACGATCTTAAAAAAGCCGAGGACAGAGCTCATATCCTGGAAGGACTCATAATTGCTTCAGACAACATAGATGAAGTGATAAAAATCATCAGAGCTTCTTCTAATGCAGATGAAGCAAGGGAGAATTTGATGGAGCGGTTTAAACTGACAGAAATTCAGGCGAAGGCAATAGTTGAAATGAGGCTAAGGCAACTTACCGGCCTTGAACAGGATAAATTACGCTCAGAATACGAGGATGTCCTGAATACGATTGAAGACTTAAAAGACATCCTGGCCAATGAGGACAGGAGAATGCAGATAATCAAAGATGAACTTCTTGAGGTAAAAGAAAAGTTTGGAGATGAAAGACGATCGGAAATCAATTTTGCCGGAGGTGATCTGAGCATTGAGGATATGATCCCGGATGAGCAGGTAGTGATCACTATTTCACATGCAGGCTATATTAAAAGAACTCCGCTTTCTGAATATAAAACTCAACATAGAGGTGGTGTTGGTCAAAAGGCCTCGTCTACTCGAAATGAGGATTTCCTTGAACACCTGTTCGTAGGGACCAACCATCAGTATATGTTGTTCTTTACGCAAAGTGGTCAATGTTTTTGGATGCGCGTGTATGAGATACCCGAAGGAAGCAGAACATCTAAAGGAAGGGCTATACAAAACCTTATCAATATAGTATCTACAGACAAGGTGAAGGCCTTTATATGTACGCAAGATCTAAAAGATGAAGACTATGTGAATAGTCATTACGTGATCATGGCCACTAAGAAGGGTACGGTTAAAAAGACCTCTTTAGAACAGTATTCAAGACCAAGACAAAATGGTATAATAGCCATCAATATTCGTGAAGATGATGAATTGCTTGAAGCAAAACTAACTACGGGCACCAGTCAGATCTTCCTAGGACTAAGATCGGGTAAAGCGATCCGTTTTGAGGAAAGCAAGACCAGACCTATGGGGAGAAGTGCCTCTGGGGTGAGAGGAATTAGACTGGCAAACGATGAGGATGAGGTTATCGGAATGGTCTCTGTTCATAATTTTGACGATGAGATCCTGGTAGTTTCAGAAAATGGGTATGGCAAACGCTCCAGTATTGAAGATTATAGGATCACCAACCGGGGTGGAAAAGGTGTGAAAACGATTTCCATCACAGAGAAGACAGGTGGCCTTGTGGCTATTAAGAATGTTTCTGATTCGGACGATCTTATGATCATCAACAAATCTGGTATCGCCATCCGTATGAGTGTGGATGATCTGAGGACCATGGGAAGAGCCACGCAAGGAGTTAAACTCATCAATTTAAAAGATTCAGATTCTATTGCCGCTGTGGCAAAAGTAATGAAGGATGAGGATAACCTGGAAGAGGTAGAACTTCGAGATATTGAAGTGAAAACAGAAGATGGCACGGCTCTTGATACCAATGCACCGGAAACCGAAGAATAATTAATAAACACTAATTCAAATATTAAGACAATGAGAACTAAACTATTAATTTTAATGGCCATGACGTTTAGCATGGTTGCTTTTTCTCAGAAGAATGAGCTAAAGGATGCTGAAAAAGCAATGAAAAATGGAGATACCGCAAGTGCCAAGGCAAGTTTGGATGCTGCTTCTGGTATGATAAGCGGAGCAGACGAACGTTTGCAAGCGCAATACCACTTTATCCGTGGAAATGTATATTCAGATCTCGCCAAAAAAGGCGATGCCAGTGCCTTTGATGAGGCAGTAAAATCCTATAAAGAGGTTGTAAGTATTGAAGAAAAGAGCGGTAAACAAAAATATAGTTCTGAAAGTAATCAGATGCTTATCGGAATAACTACAGATCTTATCAATGCAGCAGTAGCGGATAATAACAACAAGAAATTCAAGGAAGGTGGAAACAAATTGTATATGGCTTATAAATTAAGTCCCTTAGACACTATCTATTTGTATTATGCTGCCAGTAGTGCTGTAAACGGCGCACACTATGAAGATGCGCTTGGATACTATGAAGAATTAAATGATCTTAATTATGACGGTAGTACCTTATCCTATAAAGCTACAAATGTGGAAACTGGTGAAGTTGAAGAAATGAATGATAAGGTTCAAATGGATCTTTTGGTAAAATCTGGTACTTATAAAGATCCTGTTGAGGAAAGGTCTCCTTCAAAAAGTGCAGAGATCATTAAGAATATTGCCTTGATCTACACACAGCTAGGTCAGGATGATAAGGCGCTTCAGGCATATAAGGTTGCACGGGCTAAAAACCCTGACGATGTGAATCTGGTATTAAATGAGGCCAATCTTTATTTCAAAATGGGTGATAAAGATACCTTTAAGGCGCTAATGTCTGAGGCCTCCGAAATGGCCCCTGATAATCCTGATCTTCAGTACAACATTGGGGTGATCAATATGGAACAGGGTAATTTGGAAGAAGCAAGAACAGCTTATAAAAAAGCCATTTCAATAAATCCAGGGTATGTGAATGCCCAATTAAACCTTTCTACAACCTATGTCAATGAGGGAAATGGTTTAATAGACGAGATGAATAGTCTGGGTAATTCTAGAGCTGATATTGCCAGATATGAAGAACTCAAAAGACAAAAAGATGAATTATTCAAGGAAGGCGCTTTGATTCTTGAAGATGCATTAAAGCAAAATCCGGAAAATCAGGGTTTATTAACACAGTTAAAGAACATCTATGGTGCCTTAGGGGATAATGAAAACTTTATGAGAATTAAAAAACTCTTGGGAGAGTAAGACTTTTCAATTAAAAAATTTCAACCCGGTCCTTTTGGATCGGGTTTTTTTTTATATAATTTTTTTAATGACCCTCAAGTGATGGGTGTATTCTCCTTTTGCTACATTGAAGATACCGGTTTGGTCTAGTCTGTCTATACGTACACATCCATGAGCATGTATCACATGGTTATTTTGCATAATGATCCCAACATGAATTATTACCCCTTCCCCGTTATCAAAAAAGGCAAGATCCCCAGGGGAACTTTCTTCAACAAAACTTAAAACTTCCCCTTCGTTCGCCTGGTCCTTGGCATCTCTGGGTAAGGTATATCCATTTATCTTATAAACCATTTGTACAAGGCCGGAACAATCTATGCCAAATGGCGACTTTCCACCCCATTGATAAGGTGCATTTAGGTATTGCAAAGCCGAAGGTACCAACTGATCTTTATCTATAGTGCCGCTCACCAGCTCCCCTTCAAATGTATGCTCGAGGGTTTTGGCGTTTTGAACAACAGATCCTAAAAGTACCGGAGTTAATTGGCTATTATGATGGCTTACAAAGGCAATAAGATCTGATGAATAAGCTGGGTTTTTTACGGCTTTCAGATCTTTATAGATCTCTTTGGATAGGGGAGTGACCTGATTTTTTTGGATCCATCCTTCTGTACCATCGAAGGTTACTCTTATCTTATTCCAGTCTTTTCTATGTTCAGTGATCTTAAAAGTGTCACCATATAGAAGTTGACTTAGCTGCTCACTTGCCTGATCTGTATTGGCCCTGATCGGAATAATACTCAGGGCACATAGGCCGTAGTGATGCTTGGTCTTTTGCAAGGATCCTTATTTACGTTCCAGAATTAGGGCAGATGCACCTCCACCACCATTACAGATGGCTGCGGCACCTAATTTCCCATTATTTTGCTGTAATACACTCAGTAAGGTAATAACAATACGAGCACCTGAACATCCCAGGGGATGACCAAGGGCTACCGCTCCTCCATGAACATTTACATTTGAATCCTGTAATCCTAATAACTTCATATTAGCAAGACCAACTACTGCAAAGGCCTCGTTAAATTCAAAGAAGTCAATAGATTTGATATCCAGGCCTACTTTGGCTAGCGCTTTTGGTAAAGCTTTGGCAGGGGCAGTTGTAAACCATTTCGGTTCCTGAGCTGCGTCTGCATAACTCTTAATGGTAGCCAGGGGGGTAAGCTTTAATTCTGCCGCCTTCTCCGCACTCATCAATACTAGTGCAGCAGCCCCGTCATTTATAGTAGAGGCATTGGCTGCAGTTACCGTTCCGTCCTTGCTAAAAGCTGGTCGCAAGGATGGTATCTTATCCATTTTTACATTCTTGAATTCTTCGTCTTCAGCAACTATCAAAGGCTCTCCCCGTCTTTGGGGCACTTCTACAGGTACTACTTCATCAGCAAATTTTCCGCTACTCCATGCCTTGGCAGCACGCTGATATGATTGAATAGCAAAGGCATCTTGATCTTCCCTGCTGAACTTATGTTCAGTAGCACAGAGATCGGCACAAACTCCCATTGCATTGTGATCATACGCATCTACCAATCCATCTTTTTGCATTCCGTCTTCCAATGTTGCAGGACCAAATTTTTGACCATTGCGCATATGCACATAATGAGGAATTAAGCTCATATTCTCCATGCCTCCTGCAACTACAATAGAGGTATCTCCCAGGGCGATGGATTGTGCCGCTTGCATTATGGCCTTCATCCCAGAGGCGCATACCTTGTTTATGGTTGTACAAGGCACCGTATCTGGTATTCCGGCAAAGATTGCCGCCTGGCGCGCAGGAGCTTGTCCGGTACCTGCTTGCACCACATTGCCCATTAGTACTTCTTCTACCATCTCCGGAGCTAGTCCTATTTTATCAAGGGCACCTTTAATAGCGATCGCTCCCAATTTTGGCGCTGGAATTCCAGATAAAGATCCTAAAAAGCTACCTATCGGTGTTCTTGCCACCGATACAATTACTACTTCTTTCATAGTTCTTAAAACTTATGCTACGAAATTAAGAAAATATCGTGCAACGAATAACCTATACTAAAGAAAAGACAGGGTTTGCCATTATATTTTCTATTTTTGAATGAGCAGTAAAACTATATGGAAGATTCTCTGGATAAGGTATACAAAAATCAATCGCTGATCTATAAGTATATCTTGTATTTTGTAACTATTGGGTGCATTGTTTTCTTTTTCCCAAAAGGAGGACAATTTAAATACGAATTTCAAAAAGGAAAACCATGGCAGTATGAGAATCTGTATGCTCCATTCGATTTTTCTATCAAAAAGACCACCGAGGAATTATCTCAGGAGCAAGAGACACTAAAGGCAAGACAGATCCCTTATTATACCTATGATATCTCTGTGGCTGATGATGTTTTTAAAGCATATGAAGAAACATTTACCACAGTTTTTACGCAAGAAAGATTTTCGAACAACCAAATAAGTCGACTCCAGACTATAGGAGATGACATCCTTGAAGAACTCTATAAAAATGGTATTATTCAAGGTGGCCTGGGAGCAAATTCGGCGGAATATCTATATCTGGTTAAAAACAATGAGGCCCGAAGAATTCTTGTAGCGGATGTGTATTTGATTGGGCAGGTAGATTTAGTGATCCAGGAAATATTAAAATCGCGCAGGGCAGGGCAGTACTACTCCCTTTACCAGGAATTGTTCTTTGATATTGTTAAACCAAATGTCACATACGACTCAGAATTATCCCAAAAGGAACTAGATGATGAATTATCTAAAATAGCTACCACCAGAGGGTCTGTGGATGAAGGGAAGCTAATAATTGCAAAAGGTGAAGTTGTAGAAGCAGAGAATCTGGTTATTCTTAATTCATTAAAAGCAGAGTTTCAATCGGAGCTTTGGACAGCCAATAATCAATACTTTATCCTTTTCGGGTATACAATCCTTGTAGCACTGGTCCTGATGATGTTGTTCCTCTTTCTTAAAAAGTACAGGCCGTCTATTTACAGGAATAACGTAAAGGTCACTTTTATTTTCTTCAATATCTTGTTGATGGTATTTCTTACTACGCTTGTAGTGAAGTATAATGAAGCCTATGTTTTTGTGGTTCCACTCTGCATCTTGCCTCTAATTTTAAAAACGTTTTTTGATGCCAGACTGGGGTTGTTCGTCCATGTGCTCACCGTTCTCATTCTGGGTTTTGTGGTACCCAATAGCTTTGAATATATCTTTTTGCAAATCATTGCGGGTATCGTCACAATCTTGACCGTCTCTGAATTATACAAAAGGGCCAATCTGTTTATTTCAGTTGGTCAGATCACCCTGATCTATATTGTGGGTTATTTTGCCTTTCACATTATTCACGAAGGAAATCTTGACAACATCCATTGGTTCACTTTTGGATTCTTCTTCCTGAACGGTATGATCACACTTTTTGCACAACCGTTGATCTATATCTATGAAAAACTTTTTGGGATGGTCTCGGATGTTTCCCTTTTGGAATTGTCTGATACGAATTCTAAACTATTAAAAGAACTTTCAAACAAAGCCCCGGGGACCTTTCATCATTCACTACAAGTGGCGAATCTGGCTGAGGCAGCTGCCAATGCCATTGGGGCCAATGCTATGTTGGTGCGGGTGGGAGCTTTATATCATGATATAGGTAAGATGAATAATCCCACATATTTTACTGAAAATCAGGTTACGAATGTAAACCCGCATAATGATATTGATCCAAAAGAGAGCGCCAAGATCATCATAGATCATGTGATTGAAGGAATTGAAATGGCGCAGAGAAACAACCTACCAGATAGGGTGATCGATTTTATCAGGACCCATCACGGCACAACAAGGGTATACTATTTCTACAAGAAGGAATTAGAAATAAATTCGGATGCCAATGAAGATGATTTCAGGTATCCGGGCCCCATTCCTTTTTCCAAAGAAACGGCCATTCTTATGATGTCTGATTCTGTGGAGGCTGCTTCAAAAAGTTTGGTTAATCCTTCCTATCTGATAATCGAAGAATTTGTGGAAAAGATCGTCAGTGGACAAATGAAAGGAAACCAGTTTTTAAATGCCAATATTACGTTCAAAGAAATTGAGACGGTAAAGAAGGTATTAAAGCAAAAATTGACAAATATCTATCATCTTAGAGTAGAGTATCCGGAATGAAAAAGGTCTGTAAAAATCGCCCAAAAAAAACTTAAAAAAGTTGCGTTCCAAAGAATGAAGAATTACATTTGCAGCCGCTATTATAGGATGTTCTAAAAGACATTCTTAGTACTTGAAATATAGGAGAGGTGCCTGAGTGGCCGAAAGGAGCGGTTTGCTAAATCGTCGTACCCTAACAAGGGTACCCAGGGTTCGAATCCCTGTCTCTCCGCCAGAGTCTGTGTGAGAAGACAGAATATTGATAACCAGTTCGGGGTGTACCACGCAAAAAATGCGTGGCAGGTCTCACCCGGTTATCGCGTCTCGCTGGGGCGGGAAGGTCGTCACGCCGAGGCGTGACCACCCAAAATAAAAAATGATAGTCTATATTTTATATAGCGTCAAAAGTTCACGATATTATGTAGGTCAAACTACTGATATTAGAAAAAGATTGGAAAGACATAACCTTGGAAATGTACCTTCGACCAAAAGTGCCATTCCTTGGATATTAGTTTTGCAAATAGAAGTTGAAACCAGATCTGAAGCTGTTATTTTAGAGCGAAAGATCAAGAAACGAGGAGCAAAACGTTTTATAGATGACCATCTCGGGGTGTAGCGTAGCCCGGTTATCGCGCCGCGTTTGGGACGCGGAGGTCGCAGGTTCGAATCCTGCCACCCCGACCAAAAAAAGCCAGACAGAAATGTCTGGCTTTTTTATTTGCACGAAACGAGCTTGCTCGATTTCGAATGCAAATAAAAAGCCATAAACGCGCAGCGTTCTGGCTTTTGTTGAGCAACACCCAACTTTCAGGATCACGGCGTAGCCGTAATCCTATTTATAACAATCACTTAGCATGCTTTTGTAAGCTAGGGAAATAAAAAGTAACCACATGCAGCGCAGGGGTTGTCTTTTGTTGAGCACCGACCTCTGAGGATCACAGCGCACAGCGATGTAATCCTGTTTTAAGCATGTTTCGCGCGCTTCTTGAGCTTTACTACAGGATTTTTACGACTTACGAATAAGGAAGCTGATCTATTCTGAGACTTCAGGCAACCTCAATTTCCGATATAAGGCCACATCTAAACAAACAAACCAGCTTATAAATAATATGAACGTAAACTTTTGTAGCACTGGGAGCGATTTGATCAATAAGCGGGACTCATAAATATAGTAATTGACAAGAAAGACCAAAAGACAAAATATTCCCAACATGAATAGGTTTTTATAGCCTGCTTTGAAAAGTTCGATTGAACAGCTTATAAGGGCAATTACAGCAAAAAAACCTGCTATGTAAACAACCTTATCATGGCTGGCCAAAGCCAAAAAAACAATAGTGATCAGTGATAACAGTCCTGATATTCGCATTATGCTTTGATTGGTGCTTTTATTCTCAAATAATCTGGGCAAATAAAACCACAACCAAAATAAACCTGTGCATAGAAAACCCAGAGCGATTATCGCATAAAATCGCGCCGAATTAACTTCACCATTGATTGCATAAAGATCCAACAGATCACATAGATAATTATTCCAAAAACTAAAGCCATCCTGATTGAGAAATACCCAGGAACCCCCCGGATAATTCATGGCGGCCATGATATAGAGAAGTATAAACAACCCCATACCGCCCAAGGGCAGCAGCAACATATTTGGGTTTGTATTTTTTGGGTTTAAAACCATCCTTTTTTCCTTCCATTTTTTAATCCCGTTGAGGTGCTAGTGTTTTTTAAATATTTCAAGCATTGAATCCGGATCTATTGATTCCATTTCTATCAAATCCAAGGATTTGATCATGTGAAGGGTCGACTCTTTATAATATTTAAAATGCGGAGTTTTCAGATGAGATTCGTATGCTTTGTTATTCGCGTAAATCTCCAGCAATCTGATTTCAGTTGGCTTCTCTTTTTGGAACATTGGGAAGATGCAAATGACCCCTGGTTCTAACCGGACGGACGCTTCCGATTCCTCTTTAAGGATGGCAATGTATTCATCCACATAATTAGAATCGATCTCGATCTCAGCAATTCTGATCATCGATTCATCCGGTTGAAATGCGGCATTTTTTTCTTCTATTCTATCGCTGCATGAGCCACTGAGAATTCCGGATAAAATCAACAGCAACCCTACTTTTAAATGCTTCATTTGCTTTCGTTTTGTGCTAAGTTAAGTCATCCAAATGTGATTTTATTGCTTATGCAGACTCAATATAACCAATTCTGCCGGGAGGTCGGTACCTCCAGTGGCCACTGCAATAAATTTGAATTGGATGTAATATTTATTATTCAGGTTTTTCTTGTGAACAATAGCCTCAAATATGGCATTGGGAATCTGAAATACCGTCCTCTGTTTTTGAATCCGTATCAGGAAGAAATCATTGGGATCTAGGGTAGCATGTGTGATTTAAGTTCATTCACAAACTTCATAAAACATTATGATTTTATTACAGGCAAGCCCATTTTTTTAAGGAGGTTCAGGAAACGGGGCTCTTCTCGTAAAAATGCGAAAAGAGGATCCACACTTATATAAGGCATATTGCTGTCATGTTCTTGGTATGCTTTTTCGAGCCATTCCAGTGACTCTGCTTTATTCTTTGCACGGCAATAAAGTGTTGCTATTTGCCAGGAGGGAAAATAGATCGAATCGCGTTGTGCGATCATCATCTCGGCGGTGCGTTGCATAGCCAAATTGTAGCCGCCTTCTTCAAAGCCTTCTTCAAGAGATTTCAGAGCCAACTCATTTTTCTTCAAGCTGTATATTTTTTTGGCGAGTTCAAACGATTTTTGAGTATCGCCCATTTCCTGATAGACCGCCCAAAGTGCTGGCAGTCCAATGCCTTGATCCGGTTCAATTTCCATTAGTTTTAGCAATAATTCAAGGGCTTCATCATATTTACCGGCATTTTTGAGTGCCATTCCATGAACAGACATATATAATGTGTTAAACGGATCTAATTCCATAGCAAGTTCACTATGCGGTAGCCCTTTTTCGGGATCGCCCATTATTGCCAGAAAATGAGAGTAATAGGCCTGTGAAAATGCATAATTAGGATTTATTTCAATGGCTTTCAAAAATTCTTTTTCTGCTTTTTTCCAATTCCAATCTCCCCAGGTATATTTGGTGGCCATACCGGCACGGATTTCAACAAGAGAACTATCGAGCATCAGTGCTTTATTTCGCGCAGCATTAACTTTTTCAGCGACATCCTGATAAGGTAAAAATCCATGCTGTACATAGGCCCCCCAGGTTCTGGAAATACCTAAATAAGAAAGGGCATAACTAGAATCAATTTCACTGGCTAATTGAAAATAACCCATAGCACGTTCAAGGTCTGGTTTCGTGCCTAGCTCCCAGTAACTCATACCCCTTAAATAAGCTTCGTAAGCATCCGGGTCTATAGGCTTAGATTCAGCTAGCAATTTTTCTTCCTGCGGAGTCAGGTTTATATGGATTTGCTGGGATATCTCTTTGGCAATTATCTTGGAAAGATTGGACATCTGTCCTTTTTCAATATAGAAATCGTGCACCCATAACTGCTGTTCTTCAGGAAAAGCACTTACCAATCTAACCTGGATACAGATCTCATCTCCATAGCAAGACACAGAAGTTTCAATAGCTGCGTCTATATTAAGTTCCGTGGCTATTTGGGGGATAGATTTTTCTACGTCTCTATAGGCATTGGCCGTTCGCTTGGAAGGGACCCTCAAGGCACTTATTTTTCCCACATCCCCAATCAGGGCATCATGTATGCCTGCGACCACATAATCAAGGGAGTCATCTCCGGTAAAATTGTCAAATGGCAGAATAAGTAATGATGATATTTCCGTAGACTCAGTTTTGAAATAATTTCGTATCCAGGGTCCATTGGCAACAATCAATAATAACAGGACAATATAGGTATAGATCGATCTGCTAAGTTTATGAAACAGGCTTTTCCCTTGAAGTTCTTTTATTTTGGCAGCAGTGGGTACCGGCAATCCATCTTCAACTATGGCGTATGTATTTACCAGATAACTAACATTTTTTAATTTGACCTTTCCTAAAAAATTAGTTTTTACAGTAGCTTCGGCCCTAATAGATTTTTGAATGGATTCTGATATATAAATTCCACCCGGGTCAGCTACAGATTGTAATCGGGAAGCAATATTCACCCCATCGCCAAAAATATCTTTGTGATCAAAAGTGATGTCACCAAGATGTAATCCGATACGAATTTTCTCTTTGATCAGTTGTCGTGCCTGTTTTTGTATTTCGACGGCACACAAGACCGAATCTATAGCAGTATCAAATTGAACCAGCATACCGTCGCCCATTTCTTTGATAAGATGGCCTTTGAATAGATTGATGCTTTTAATTTGAAGATCCCGGCTTATTCGCAGCACTTCCAATGCCTTACGCTCATCTGAGCCCATCAAGGCAGTATAACCGACAATGTCGGTAAACATTATTGCGGCTAGTTTTTTTGTAGCAGACATTAGTTTCTTATCCTTCTAAGCGGTCAAATTGTAAATACTGTGTAATATTCCTTGAATTTAATGAACAAAAAGTGACTATACTATGATTCTTGTCATTATTGTTTCCTCAATTACATCGATTTTTGGATGAATATGTTGTGTTTTCGCTACTTGTCAGATACTATAACAAATACCTCAAGCACAATCGTATCATTTTCATTTTGAATGTTACTATCTTCTTAATCAATTTATTAGATTTGAAGATATCTCTAATTAACTGACACCTCAATAGTTAAAATTACGCTGATGAAAAATATGATAATTCAAACTGCTTTAAAACTAATAGTATTATCCCTCTTTGTAGCCGGAGCCTTTGTTGGACAATCCCAGGAAAAATATGGAGGTTTAGCCCTCTACACGGTAAGGGACGACATGGGCAAAGATCCCATAAAAACCCTTCAGGCCGTTGCAGATGCTGGGTATATAAATATTGAGGCCGCCGGGTATAATGATGGTAAATTTTATAATATGAGTCCGGCCGACTTTAAAAAGTCAGTTCAATCTATGGGCTTAAACCCAATAAGTACGCATCAGGGATCAGTTACTTTGGAAAATGCAGAGGCCATGATGGCTGACGTTAAGGCAGCGGGCTTTCAATATTTTGTAGTGCCTGTACCACCTATGGGGTTTTTTAAGTCCAATCCAGAAAACGGAACAATGGGTATGACAGGTGGGGCGGCTAATTTGGCCGAAATTTTGACACTACTGGGAAAAAAAGCCAACAAAACTGGTTTAGAATTACTTTATCACAACCACGATTTTGAATTTATAAAGGATGAGGAAGGGATTGTAACCATTGATTACCTGTTGGAAAATACAGATGCCAAATATGTCAATTTTCAAATGGATCTGTTTTGGGTTACCAAGGCAGGAGCTGATCCTGTTGCCTATTTTGAAAAATATCCGGATCGTTTTAAGCTATGGCACGTAAAGGACATGGATGCAGAGGGTAGGTTTGCTCCGGTAGGAAACGGGACAATTGATTTTGCTCGTATTTTGGCTCAAAAAGAATTATCAGGAATGAAATATTATATGGTGGAACAGGATATGACCTTTGACGGGATGAAACCCCTGGAAGTCATTAAAATTAGTCATAAAGGACTGAAGAAAATTGGATTTAAGTAAAGTAACTAATTGTTTCAGATTTTTTATTCTTATAAAATTTTTGATGGCAGTAGTTATGATATTGCTTTTGGAATGAATAGGAAAGTGGTGATCAGCCAGGTATAAATAGAAATATTTAAGGAAAAATTCTCGTATTTATACCTTGATTTTACATAATAAGACCCAGACTAACAAAAAACCTAGCCTGAGTCTTTTTATTTTCAATGTATGATTAAGACCTTAGGATAGTTTTTCTTTAAAAAATTCAATCGTCCGGCTCCAGGCCAATTCGGCTGCTTCCCTGTCGTACCGCGGCGTGGTATCGTTATGAAAACCGTGGTTAGCGTTCTTGTAAATAAAGGCCTTATACTCTTTCCCATTCGCTTTCAAGGCAGCCTCATATGCCGGCCATCCTGCATTAACACGTTTGTCTAATTCTCCAAAATGGAGTAGGAGTGGGGCATTAATTTTTTCAATTCCTTCTGATGGCTGGCCCCCATAAAAAGGAACAGAAGCTCCTAATTCCGGTACTTCCACGGCCATCATATTAGAGATCCAACCGCCAAAGCAAAAGCCAACTACACCAACTTTGCCTGTGCATTCGGGATGTGCTTTTAGATGTTCAAAAGCAGCAATAAAATCCTGGAGCATTTCATTACGATCGCGTTTGCGCTGCAATTCACGCCCGGCATCATCGTTTCCCGGATATCCCCCTAAAGGTGTGAGTGCATCAGGTGCCAGGGAAATAAATCCTGCAAGGCCGGCACGTCTCCCAACATCTTCTATATGCGGATTTAAGCCACGATTCTCATGAACCACAATAATGCCGGGAAGTTTTCCTTTGGCATCAACTGGTCTGGAAAGTAACCCCTTAATGGTGCCACCGCCTTTTGGAGATTCATAGTTGATGTATTCAGATTTTAATTTTGGATCATCCTGGGGTATCTGAATTTTTTTCACATAATCTGGAGAAATAAAACTTACCAAAGAAGCTACTGTAAGTCCACCTACGGCATACGTAGATAGTTTGTCCATGAACAGTCTTCTACTAAGCCTGTTATGTGCATAATCATCATAGAGGTCAAAAACCTCTTGTTTAATGTCTTCTTTTTTTAGTTTTTTCATGATTCTTTGATAATTTAATAGGTTTGATACTGCCAGATGTGTTAAGGAAGAAAATTACATTTTTTATTGATGTAAAAAGATACCAAAAAAAAGGCGAATTAAGGAAAAGTGTTTTTTTACTATCCTGAGAGAAATAATTACCTCTGATTTTTCTTGCTCAATTTATTCATATCTTAGAACAAAGGTTTAGAGAAATTAATCCATGAGTTTTAAAGAATTTGTTAAGGAATGTCATGAAAAAGAGGTGTTTAAAAACCTTTCGATCTACATTGTTTCCAGCTGGGTGCTTATACAGGTTTTCTCAACGATATGGGAACCTTTTGGCCTACCTAAAATTTCCATGACCTATTTATTGCTCGTTCTTATAGCGGGCTTCCCTTTTTATGTGTACTTAATCTGGAGATACAGGCTAAAACCATTAGAGTCTAAACTTAGCCAAAGGGGAGGCCTCAAGTATACTGCCAATTCTAAGGGTGATGAGTCAGGTAAAAAGATCACAAAAAAAAGAAAGATCCACCTCCCGGGAGTACATTTTTACAGCCCCTTTCAGAAATTGTATTTTACCCTGCTTTTCGGGGTTACGGTAATGGCAGTATTTGCAATATCACTGATTGTGAATGTCAATTTCGTTGAGAAGGATAATGTAAGTGACTTTGTATTTGCCATGGAGGATCAAAACAATAAGATCGCTGTGCTAAATTTTGAAAACAATACAGCCGATGAAAAACTAAATGTAGTTGGGAAAATGGCCGTAGACTGGATTATTCATGGGATCACCCAAAATGATGTAGGACAGGTCATTTCACCCAAAATCGTAGAAGAATACTCCACAGTTTTAAAAGCTTCTATGATGCCTTCATCAGATGATGAAATTCTTACTGATTATCTTAAACCTGGAAAAATCCTGAAGGGCACCTATTACTTAAATGATGGAAAACTATTGATTCAGTGTTCGTTATTGGATGGGAATATGAACAAGACACTTATATCTTTTGACCCGGTAGAATGCGATACAGACTCTCCCCTAACTTGTATTGAGGAACTAAAACAACGAATTTTGGGACATTTGTCCAAAGGAAGGCCTGGCACCGATTATGAAGAGACTCCGCCCAAATATGAGGCCTTTAAGCTGGTTATAGAGGCCTTTGACAATTACGAAAATTCTGATCCTGAATTCTTAAAGGCGATGAACGCTGCAATTGCTATAGACAGCAATTATTTTGAACCAAAACTTCATCGCATTACCTATTATTATAATCAAGATCAATATGCCATTGCAGATTCTCTTGTAACCTTATGGTCACGGGAACCTAAGACCGGGGAACGGCAGGTCAACCTTGTCAGAATGTGGGAGGCTTTGCTCAATGGTGATAATCAAAAAGCGTTCAATTATTTTCGTAGAGAATACAATTATCAACCAGATGATATAAATAATAATATGAGTGCGATGGTCCTGGCTTTACAATTTGTAAACAGACCAGAGGCCGTAGATTCTATCTACAATCAGCAGCTCTTTATGGAAAGGGTTGACCTTAATAATTGCCAGGAATGTGAATATCGCTATTATGTAAAAGGTCTGGCAGATATAGAACTAGGAAACCCGCAAATACCCATTGAAATGTTTAAAGATTATAGTTCTACAAAGGGTTTTGAGTGGGTGAAAGAAGTTTTGATCAATGCCTATGTAGTTACGGGAAATGAGGAAGCAGTAGCCGAAATTATGGATGCCTACAGGCTTACGAGCGACATAAGCTTGTGGCGGGAAAAAGCACAGGTCACAGCAAAAGAGTTTTTAAGGGTAGGTGATAAAGATAATGCGGATAAATATTTCAATGCGTTACTAAATTCATTTGAGGATCAAACTACGGCATTGTCAGTAGATGAAAGAGAAATAATGGCATATGCCTATTTCTATAAAACTGATTATAAAAAAGCGGAGGAATTGTTGAGATCCCTTTTAAAAGAAAATCCTGAAAGCATTATAAATAAGACTTACCTGGCCATGTCACTTTTTAAGAACGGCAAAGAAAAAGAAGCAAATTCACTAATTAATAGCTTGGATGTTCAACGGAATTCTTACCAATATGGTGCTATTGATTACGCAAAAGCGCAGTATTATGCTATTTCGGGAGATGAGGATCAAATGATACAGCATCTGATAAGAGCAGTTTCAGCGGGGAAAAGATTTACTTCATATACCTTCCAACACGATATATTGATGAAACCATACTCTCAATCGGCCTCCTTTCAAGATGTGTTGAACTTTTGGCATTAATATTTTGATTCTTCTATAGAAAACACCTTGGTTTTAAAGGTGTCCGGGAAGAGAGATCCGTCAAAAACTCCTGAAGAAATTTCACCAATTAAAACTTGCCCTTATGTGACATAAGTCACATTCTGTGGAGCACCTTATTCGTAATTTTATCCTAGAATTTAGAATGCTTTATTAAGTGTCATAATTTAGATGTTATCAGCAAATTATGCTCATCGTAAAGCAGTTTAAATCAAATCAATTCAACGCCATAAAAAACGAAAAAATGAAAAATTTAGTAATTCTTGGTGCAGGTACAGCCGGGACCATGATGGCCAACCACCTGACCTCCAAATTGCGAAAAGAAGATTGGCAGGTCACCATTGTAGACCAGTATGCCACACATTATTATCAACCCGGTTATTTATTCCTTCCCTTTGATATTTACAAACCCAAACAAATAAGGAAAAAGGGTGTAAAATTTATCCCTAAAAACGCCAACTATATACAGGAGAAAATAGATCTGATCATCCCCGAGAAGAATATTGTGAAGCTGGAGAAAGGGAAAGAATTGCCCTATGACGTATTAATTGTAGCTACCGGTTCCAAAACAGCCCCGGGCGAAGTAGAAGGCATGCTGGGGCCTAATTGGTACAAGAATATATTCGATTTCTACACCTTTGAAGGTGCTAAAGCCTTACGCGACAAACTAAGGGTATGGAAGGGTGGAAAACTGGTTATTCACATAACTGAAATGCCTATTAAATGCCCTGTAGCCCCATTAGAATTTGCCTTTTTGGCAGATGCCTTCTTCAAGGATAAAAAAATGCGGGACAAAGTAGATATTACCTACGTAACGCCATTAAGTGGAGCTTTTACAACTACTGAAGCTACTAAAGTATTACAGTACTTATTAGATGAGAAGAAGATAAAAGTGGTGAGTGATTTCAATATTGAACGTGTAGATCAGGAGAACAACAAGATCATTGACTATGCGGAGACCGAAGTGCCTTATGACCTGTTGGTAACAGTACCGACCAATATGGGAGATGAGGTTATTGCTCGTTCAGGAATGGGAGATGACCTTAACTATATACCTACAGATAAAGGTACCTTACAGACCCTCGCTCATAAGAATATATTTGCCTTAGGAGATGCCACCAATGTTCCTGCTTCCAAAGCCGGATCTGTGGCGCATTTTGAAGCAGAGATCTTAACGGAGAACATTTTGAGATACATCCACGGGGAACCTTTGAAAGATGAGTTCGATGGGCACTCTAACTGTTTTATAGAAACAGGTGGAGGGAAAGCCCTTTTAATCGACTTTAACTATACTCATGAACCAGTGGAAGGAACATTTCCTTTCCCGGGTGTAGGACCTTTGAAATTGCTTAAGGAAAGCAGGATGAACCATATGGGTAAACTGGCCTTTAGGTGGGTCTACTGGAACATGTTACTCAAAGGAGTGCCAATTCCGTTTGTCCCTTCAAAAATGTCAGAGAAAGGCAAACAATTTGCAAACGCAGAATAAACAATTACAATTCAATACAAAAATCAATAAAAATGGAAACAACAATTGCAGGTAGAGAAATTCATGTAAATGAAGAAGGATATTTAACCGATTTCAATCAATGGGATAAGGAGATAGGTGAGCAACTAGCTAAAAAAGAAGGAATTAGCCTTACTCCAAGACATTGGGAAGTCATAACCTATGTACAGGAGAAATTTAAGAAAGAAGAACCCTTGTCTATCCGGGGTATAAAAAATAGCGGTGTGATCAACATCAAGGAATTTTACAGCTTATTCCCCGGAGGACCCCTAAAAAAATCAACACTTATTGCCGGGATTCCAAAACCAAAAAGCTGTATTTAACTAAAAACTAAGATCATGAGCAATACAACAGTAAAAAAAATGCTTTTCATTCTCTCCAAGGCTACACTGGAAAATGTGTATGCGGCCTTTGTGATGGCCAATGGGGCGAGGATGGAAGGAATTGAATCCGAAATATTTTTCACTTTCTTTGGTCTGGAAGCGGTTCAAAAGAAGAAGCTGGAACACTTGCATGTCGCTACTGTAGGAAATCCGGCTATGCATATGCCAACCATGCTGGGTGGATTACCAGGGGTGGAAGCACTTGCTAGTAAAATGATGAAAAAGGAAATGGAAAAACTGGATATGCCTCCTGTTGGTGAGTTCCTGGAGATCCTATCCGATTCTGGCTGCAGGCTTTGGGCTTGTAAACTGGCCATGGATATGTTCCATCTGGATAAAGACGACCTTATTGATGAGATAGAAGATATTATCACTATAGGTCAGTTCTATGATAGGGCCAATACAGAGAATACTCATATTGTCTTTGTCTAAATATATTTGTTGTTGAGAAACAAAGGCATCTATGAAAAAAACCCAACGTTTAACGTTGGGTTTTTAATTAAGTCACTATTATTTTTTTGCGTCAGGTACATTAAATTGCTTTGATAATGTTTGATGGAATGATGCTCAAAATAATTTCTTTTTTATTAAAATTTACATCACAGATCTGATAAATTTCTCTGCTGCCATCTAACTGTAATAATCCTTTGTAGGCTCTGTTATTTTTCATAATTGTATTTTTTTTATTAGTTGATACTTTAAAAATAGGCAGTTATTTAATGGAAGAACACCTATCATTGTTCCTTGGTTTATCTCTATGGGTAGGTAGCAGATATATATAGATAAGCAGATACAAGAGAACAAAACTGCACCCTGTTCCCAGGATGCTGTTTTATTTTCAGAGCCACACTTAAGCAGCCTTATAATGCCAGGCTATTTGCCCTAATTGCCCTACGATCTTGATAGAGTCCTTCATCGAAAGCTTAGAACCATCTGCATGGATCCACCTCTTTAAAGGTTGTTCACAGATCAAGCTCTGAACAGATGCTTTCCCGTAGAAATTCTTCATTCGCATAAAGATCTCTACATCGAACAACCATCGTGTAATAAACTTTTTATCAAACATTGGGGCTATCATTTCACGCTTCATGATCTTGGCACCACATTGGGTGTCTTTAAAAGGCATCCCTAATATTGTTTGAATAATTAGATTAATGGTCTTACTGATGATCTTTCGAGCAGATTCCTTAGTAATGTTGGCACCCATTCTGTTGATTCGGGAACCACTTACAATCTTAAAATCTGAATTCTCCAGGGTATTGACCAAATCATCAAAATCTCTAAAGTCTGTAGATAGATCAGCGTCTAAATACCCCAAATAATCAAATTGCGAGTCCTTAGCTAGGTGTAATAATCCTTGCCTTACCGCTTCGGCCTTCCCGCCATTCTTTTCACAATCATAGATACTGATAGTGTCTTCATTTCCTTTTCTCAATTCTTGAAGTACCTCCAGGGTTTTATCCGTACTACCATCATTTACAAAGCATAAATGATACCCCAGATTTTTTGTGGCGAATTCCTGGAATACAGCACTGGAAAGTCGTTCTTCTTCATTATAACATGGAATGACAACCCCAACACAATATTTCTGGATCACTTGTTGATTTGTCGTTGGACTAGAGGTATTTGGTAATGTACAAACTCCTAAGATTCGATGGATCCGAGCAGCCATTTCATTTAGGCTTACCGGTTTTTTCATATAATCATTGATACCAAGATCAAATCCGTCTACAATGATGGATTCATTGGTATTACCAGAGAGCACCAATATGGGCGTATCCTGGTTTTGCTCGATCCTTATATGCTTTACAACTTCTAAACCAGACATACCTGGCATATTGATGTCCACTATTACAAGGTTAGGCTGAAAGCTATTGTAAAGCTCAATTCCTTTTGCACCACTATCGGCGATCTGAACTTCAAATCCCAATTCGGCTAATTTTTTTTCTACTGACAGCAAGATTAATTGCTGATCATCAATGGCTAAAATTTTCATAGGTTAAGTATTAAATTAATTTGTTTTTAATGAAACTAGTTTGATTTGGTTATCTAATTTCTTTGCCAAAAGTAGATAGAGTTAACTTCCAAAAAGGACCGACAAAGACGAATGGGGATTTTCTGTAGGTCAATGGCGGTGTTCTGCCTGTGGCCGATAGTAGGCCTACATCACAATATATCTATCTTTATAATGTTATATTTTCCTACAGAATTGTTGCATGAAGCAGACAAATATTTTATTGGTTCTCGCTCTTTTGATCGGTATAGCCTTTCATGGATCTGCTTTATTTTTCACCTTAGAATCCACTTATGACGCGCTAATACACCTTTTCTTTGCGGATCATTACGCCACAAGTTGGTGGGAACCATGGGAACACAGGTGGTATACAGGCTTTACAGTAATGGGATATCCTCCTTTAGCGCATCAATTAATGGCGCTTTTTTCATTTCTGGGTGGCCTTAAGTTCGGACTGTATACAGTGGCCTTATTAAGTATCGTTTTATTCATAACCGGTGCTTATCGTTTTGGCTTATTGCTCACCGGGAACCGCAGAATTGCCGGCTATACAGCCTTGATGGCCGTATTTTCTTCCACCTTTATTGAAACTTTGCACATTTTTGGTCAGTTACCAAGTATTATAGGTCTTTCCGTATTGTTACACGCCTTGCCTGAGATCTATCAATGGATCAGAACAGGAAGGTATTTCAACTTAATTACCGCATTTTCTCTAATAGCAGTGACCGTTACTTCGCATCATGTTACCCCCATTTTTGGAATGGTATTCTTTATTTTTCCTTTGATTGGAATGGCCATCATGGACGATGCCAAGGAGAAAGTCAGAGATTCGAAAAAAATCACCTTCAAGGTATTTCTCCTTTCTTTCCAAAAATTATTTTGGAGAATAGTAGGTTTTGGGATGGGGTCACTCGCACTAATTGTGCTATGCATACTTCCCTATTGGTTGAATTCCAAGGCAAATCCTATTACTCAAGTGCCTATCCCTCATGGCTCACGCGATAATTTCCTGGAAGTAACCTCTTCCGGACTTGTATTTTTTATAATTCCCTGGGGAATACTGTTATTTATTCTGCCGTATGTTTTCTATCGCTTTTATAGCAAGCGATATCTCTTTTTTGGTTTATCTATAAGTATCCTCACAATTTTAGGAACCGGAGGAACTACTCCCATTCCAAGGATGGTATTGGGAGAGACGGCTTTTAACATTCTTACTTTAGACCGTTTTACCTTATGGGCAACCATCATGGCACTTCCCATTTTTGGGGAGTTTCTGTACCGTATTGTTGAAGGTGACCTTAAGACAGCGCTTAAGGAGAGATTTGGACCTATGTATCACCGTATACTGGGAGCATTCCTGGCAGCCGGTATCTTATTTATGGTGATCTTTACGATGAGTCTTGGCTATTTCAGGCCCTCCCAACCTCAAAAAATTAAAATGCTACCAATCGTTAATTTCCTGAACCAGGATATGCACGACCAATGGCGATATCTGACATTGGGATTTGGTGATCAAATGGCATGGCTATCTGCTCAGACCAATGCCATGACCGTAGATGGGAATTATCATTCGGCCCGCCGATTACCCGAATTAACGAGCAAGGCTATTGAACGATTAGAGAATTCAAAATTCAGGGGAGTAGAGGGGATAGGTTCCCTACAGCAGTTCCTGACCATTCCCGAGAAATACAATTTGAAATACATTTTTTCTAATGACAAGTTCTATGACCCTATTCTGTATTACTGCGGATGGCAACGATTGCAGCAATTGGAAAATGGGATCATGGTCTGGGAAAGACTCAATGTTCCACCTTTACCGGCAATAATACCTAAAGACGATGTTCCTACCTTTCTCAAACTCATGTGGGGAGTAATTCCGGTATTAACTATACTTCTGGCTTTTATTCTCAATATTCAGTTGCCGTGGATCCGGGCGTTAAAATCAAAGGAAATTCGAGTCCCGGAGTACATGAAATTGGGAGTATCATATGACAAGTTCCCTCCAAGGCTTATTAAAATAAATCATATTTGGGCATTACTCATGACCGGATTGTTATTTTATGGGTTGTATCAATTCTATTTAACTAATACCGCACAGCGATCCCCTGAAAATGTAGTAAAGGCATATTATGACGCGATAGATTTTAAAGAATTTGAAAAAGCCCATTCATACCTAGATCCTGCAGGAGGAGTATCACTTGCTCAGTATATGTTGGAGATCTCTGTAAATGACGGTATTCTAAGTTCGTATGCTAAACTAGATTCCATTGGCATAAAGATCATTAGTAAGTCTACTAAAGCGGCATCTGCTAAATATAAATACTGTATGGATCACTCCATTGGAGACCATAAAAAAAGAAGAATTACGAGAATTGGTCATGGAAGACAATGAATGGTTCATTGTTCCTTCACCGCCACAAGCAGATATTCCACCAGACCAACTTTTTACTGCAAATACCACTTCCTACTACAATCATGGGAGAAGACGGATCACCACCCAGCAGACCCATCATGAAGACGTTCTGGAGCAACCTGTGCTCGAAGTGCTTTCTGCAAGTTTGGTAAGATCTGGATCGGAATACGCGATCGTTGGGGAACTTCAGAATATAGACCATGTTCCGGCAGATCTAGTCATACAGGCTAGTTTGTACAATGAGCAGGACGAGGAACTTACTTCATATAATGCCAAGTATCATATAAAGCATAAATTACTGCCTAAGGAGATCACTTCCTTCAGGATAAACTTTGAAAGTATTGCCTGGACCACAAAGGAAAGTGAAATGCCTGAAACCTATGATCCTGACGAATTTACACCTGTTAACCTGACAGATGTCCCAGTGAAGTTCAACCTGCAAATAGCTGCCAACGTAGCAATTACAGATCTGTACAAACAGGTTGCCTTACAGGACCTTACTTTAAATGAAAAAAGTATGGAGGGGGTACTGTTCAATGCCGGAAACCAGGAAGTTACCATACCTCAATTATTGATTTCCTATTACGATGCTTCTAAAAACCTGGTCTGGGTAGATCACAGTTTTATTTCGGAGGGGATACGGATACAGCGGAAACAATCATTCGACTACAAATTTTTGGATCTAAAAGGTGTAACAGTGATCAATAGAGATATATCAAACTGCTTTGTAAATGGTTTGCCCAATGCTCAATTATCAGCGAAGGTATTTCCCAATAGAGCTTTATTGCATCCTAAAGAACAATTACTGCAACATAGCTCAGACAGCTTTGATTTTATTAAGATAGAACTAAATCATTTTATTGGTAATCCGAAGTAGATGAAATTTTGTACTTACATAATGGCCTTTTTATTGATACTTGGATGTGTCAAAGCACCTACTATTGTAAGTGAGATAAGCGTTGTACCTATTCAAACTCCTCTCACAGCCAGGGCAGGAGATAATGTAACCTTGAGATTTGAAATTTCAGGAGAAGGAGATCCCTATTTGATCCTTGAGAATTCCATAGGAACTTCTGTTATCCCCGGGATTCGGAAAAAAGAATGAACTCTGGTTTACCCTGCCCACGCAGTTTACACAAAAATCAGGTTTTTGTAAATGGAACGTAATCTACAATGCCAATATATCCGTTTCAGGAATAATTGAAATTTCAAGTTTGGATGGGCCCATAAAAATGGAGACTTATCTGGGTCCAAGAAGTATTTATGCCGGTACTACGGACTATGCCATGCTGGTGAACGTACCAACGGACAATTTCGATAATCCGGTGAAGGAAGGGACGCCTGTGCAAATAAAAAGACAAATTCTGACTGATAATGAATCCTATGAAACCACAACCAAGGATCTTATAAGTTGGAAGCGTCTGTTTTCAGTTGAAAGGTCGGGTAGAATGCTGGTCACAGCCGGCGCTACCGGGAGCAATACAAAAGAGCTAACCGTAGATATTTTCCCTTCCCAGGCAACAAGTTTTGAGTTGTATTTTAAACGCAACCATGAGTATGCAGACGGGAACCAGATCATTATTTTTGAAACTTCTGTGATCAAAGATATATACGGCAACACCATAAGTGATGGCACCCTGGTGACATTTCAAATAACCAATAATAATGGCATTAAACTCAAGACCGAAGGTACTACCCTTAATGGAATTGCCAAGGCGCAGATGCTTCACCCGGAAGTAGAAGAGAATTGGAAAGTTGAAGCCTATGTCACAGGTTCGGCTAAAAGTGAGGCGATCTTGATCGACTTCAAACCTGCAATTCAGAATTATGATCTTACAATCTCAGAAGATGGCAGAACCATTTTGGTAGGTCCGATCTTAAGTTTTATGGATCAGCTAAATCCGGATGGTATATCTGTTGAGGTTAAAATTGCTGACGAAAAGAATCAACAGCTTGCAGTAAAAAGGAGTACCTCCGTAAATGGTTTTACCGAATTTGAACTATCCGAAGAACAATTTAGTGCAGGAGCATATCAGATTGAGGTTACTATAGCAGGAATTACAAAAAAACAGATCCTACAACTCCATGAAAAGTAAGTGGAACAAGAACATATATAGATCTTTATTGATCCTTTCATTTCTAGGGATCAATGCCATGATAATTTATGGTATCAGTTCCGTATGGGCCTATCTTAATTCCGGAGCAGATAAATCCTCTATCCTTCATATTCAGGGTAACATAGAAGAAACATATCTGCCGGAAGTTCAATGGGAAGATCTGGAGAATCCCGGAAGACCCATAGAGACCCAAACACTGAAAGAAATACAAAATGATTATTTAAGATCATGGTATGTTAGAAACATCGCCCTGTCTAACAATGATTCCTATGGAGTTGCTGATTATTATACGGACAGTATGCGGGTCAAAATAGATAGGGTACTCGATCTGAACAAACAACATAATACATCAGTGAAACAGACAAGCCTGGCTCATCATCCTTCGCTCGACTTTTACAGCGCCGATGGTAGTCTGGTGGTTTTTACTGACAGGGATGTGGAAACTTATAAGGAGATATGGCAGAATGACCAGATGATTTTAAAAAAGAAGGACACAAGTTCTTATAAGGTTCTGATGTTATTAGAAGACGGTTTTTGGCGGATAAGACATATGGTTGAAATAGAAGAACCTAATGAGGAGGTTCAATCTTCATCAAAAAACAATACTTCGCAGTTCGATATTGCCAAAATGAAAGGCCTCAATTACTATCCAGGTAAAAGCGCCTGGGATACGTTTGGATCTAACTTCAATAAAGAGGTAATTGCGAACGACTTCGCCCAGATACGTAAAATGGGCCTTAATTCTGTACGCGTATTTGTGCCTTATGAGGAGTTTGGAAAAGCCAGTGTTTCAGATGAGAAAATGGCAAAAATGAAAATAATGTTTGATCTGGCGAACAATGAAAATCTTAAGGTCTTGGTCACCTTGTTCGATTTTTATGGCAATTATGAGCTGATGGACTGGACCTTAACTCACAGACATGCGGAGACCATAGTAAAAGCTCTTAAAGATCATCCCGCACTCTTAGGTTGGGACCTGAAAAATGAACCCGATCTCGATTTCGAATCGAGGGGTAAAGAACTGGTATTGGCCTGGTTGGAAGAAATGAGCAAGCGAGTAAAGAAATGGGATCCAAACCATCCTGTAACTATTGGTTGGTCCTCCCCGGAAGCTGCAATTTTATTGGGAGAAAAGATCGATTTTATTTCCTTTCATTACTATCAGGATCCTTCTGATTTTTTAGGGAAGTACGAAGCTTTAAAGGACAGGGTAGGAGATAGGCCTATTTTGCTGGGAGAGTACGGGTATTCCTCCTATAGTGGTATTTGGAATGCATTTTTAGGATCGGAACAAAAGCAGGCAGATTATTATAAAGAAATGCAGCTGCAATTGAATGAAGAGAAGATCCCATATTTATTCTGGACACTATATGATTTTCAAGAGGTTCCAAACTCTGTGGTTGGTAGATTGCCGTGGAGAAAACAACGACAAAAATATTTTGGTGCTATTTCTATAGATGGCAGAGAAAAACCTTGCTATCAATATCTGGATCTGTCCTTTCAAAAATAAAAGGAGAGCAGTAACCACGCTGCCCTCCTCTCTACTTAACCTAACTTAAATAGTTAAACTTCTTCCTTGAGGGTCTTCTTTTCCGCAGCAAGATTTGGGGAAAAGTTAGGTAAGTTCTTATATTTTATCGCTTTGAAATAATCCGTATACATTTGGGTGATTGCTGACATAGGCAAGGAACATGCTGCATCATAATTGGTTTTTCCTAAATGAATCCTATGTGAATCATTGACCAGGATATTTTCAATCGCGTTGGCTAATGATCCAGTATTATCTGGTTCAAAGAACTCCCCTTTGTATCCTTCTTCACGGACCAGGACACCAAGATCTCCAAGATCTGGCAGTGCTACTGCTTTACCGTAGCTACCCGCCTGGTGCAAGACACCTGAGCTACCGGTAGTAGAGGTATATGGAAATACAACCACGGCGCTGTCTCCGAATATCGTTGGTACATCTTCCTCAGCAACATAGCCCGTAAACCTTATGTTCGGTACATGTGCATATTTTTCCTCCATCGATTTAAGATATCCCGGAGTGTTAGGGCTATCAGTACCTGCAATGACAATTTCTATGTCTTCCCTGGTTCTGCTTCGGATCAATTCTACGGCCTCAATCATGATCTCAACACGCTTGTAGGTACCGAATTTACCAAATGCCATTACTTGTTTTGGTCCTTTTGGCAAGGCATAATCAGGCTCTGGAGGTGTTTCAAAGGATCCATGAGGAATCAGTGCAATATTGCGTGCTTTGTATTTCTTCTCCAGAATAGTAACATATTTACTGATGGTTACAGCCACTACATCCGAGGCCAATACAAATCGGGTTAACATGGTCCCAATTACATTATACACCTTTTGTAACAATTTGTTCTGGGTAATTCCTGCATTATCAAGATCTACTTGTTCCAGAATATTATGAATAAGTGAAATGGTTGGGATACGTCTTAATTTACAGATAAAAGGTGCCAACAGGCCAAGAGCCGCAGGAACTTTCTTGTCTCCAAACTTCAGGAATTGAAGGTTAAATAAAACTGCATCTGGTTTAGTTTCTGAGATTGCCTTATTGATGTGATACAGGTTAGTATAACTATTAAAACTCCAGCTTTCTTTCACTGTAATTTTACACCCTTCACCTTCAAAGGACAGATCTTTTTCTTCAGTAGTTCTGTCGGTGATCAATACGATCTCCGTTACATCGTCTTGTAAACGGAAGTGTTTTACTAAATGGTACCCATATTCAGTTAAGGTTACTTTGCTGGGTGGATACGCGGTTACAATTGCTAATTTCATAGGTTAAGTATTAAGATTAATATTTTATTTACAAGGCAAATATCTTATAAAAGGCAGTGAATACGGACTGTTTGAGGCTCACTGCATCCTTACTGTAGACGAATGGAAAAACAGTGTCGGTAAGCAGAAAATGGGGTCCTGGAATTTTGTTGCTTTATGGATCCTAAAGATCTTAGCCATGCCCCAGGATCTATATCTGAGAAGCACTAAATGAAAAGGTCGGAACTAATAGTAGATCCGACCCTAACAATTTAGAATAGAAGACTGTTCTATAAGCTTCGTTTCTTATATAAAAAATAAGCAATTTGTGAGATCAACAAAACGACCATTACAAGGATCTGTAACTGTACAACTTGCTCTAATGTGTTATGCAGAACACTTATAAGTGCTATCTGAGATAACCCTAAAACTCCGGAAATAATTACGGGTACATAATGATCCAGGGATAAAAAATAGTAAGCAAATATATTCCCAATAGCAAAAAGGGATGTCGCCACAGCGTATTGCCACAACAAACCTGCCATAGACAAATAGGCGTCACCAAACATAAGTTTGATGATCAACTCAGGGAAAAAATAACAAGAGGTTATGATGGTCATGGAAAGAAGGGCAACATAGCCCACATATTTAAATAATACAGGAGCAGTTGCTTCCCCATCTCTTTCTTTTTGAACAACTGCCGGCAAGAGGAGCATCACAAACATCCAGGCCACAAAGTATACTACCCGGCCAATGAGAGCCAGTGAGGCATATAATCCTGCCTCATTAGGGCTGAAATAATGTTTTACCATAAGGACATCGCTGTTGTTTATAATGATCTGAGTAATTTCATAACAAAGGGTCAGAATAATGAATTTATTTACCCGTTTTGCATTTTCAGACGATAGCATTGAAGGTCTGGCCACTGAAATTCCTTTCACATCTGAAGGGATCAATCCAAAAAGAAAGGAAAATCCGATCCCCATAGCAACGGAAAGGGCGGGTTCCCAGGGACTAAATAATAGGAACGCCAGAGTGATCAGCAGTCGGCTCCACATCTCCGTTTGATAGGTGATGGAGAGTTTATTAAAATTATGATGTCCCTGATAGTTCCCTCTATTCACACTCATAAAAAAGTATAAAGGGATTCCAAAGCCAAGTGCCACAAACATATAAGGTGTATTTGTCTGAAACAGCAGTTGTAGATCTTTAGCAAAATAAACAAGCAATGCGCCAATAAGCATACCCACGATTATGGCTTGTTTGTAGGTCCTGTTCAGGAAATTGTCCCACACCTTCCCGGAAAACACCACGGCGAATTTTGTTGTTGCCAACTGAAAAGTCATCCCCAGAAAGGACAAAACTAATAGTAGTGTTACAAGAAGTGCAGCATCTGCATATGCTTCTGGCCCTAATAGTCTTCCTAAGATAAGGTTGTACAAATAGTTGCCACCGTTAACAAGTAATACACTGCCCATAAATACTTGTTCGGGCGTAAACTTTTTAAGTAGAATTCTAATTGTGGTCATGTCTAATTTTTAAAGATGTGTTCTAATGATTAAGCCTTTTAATTGCTTGAATTTGAAAACACATTTATGAATTATTTTGGTTAAGTGTTCTTTTAATTATTACCCCAAATATCTCCCAAGCTGACGTTATTTAATTCCCGATTTAGACGGATGGCCAATTGCTGTAGACGAACGGACATTATCGCACTTCCGGTGCGGGAAGTACTGTATTAACTTTACATAACCAAATAACAAGAAGGTGAGAAGCTTAAAAAATGGCTTCGTTAACCATCTAAAAATGCTTAACCTATGAAAGTTAAATTTTTATTACCTGTATTACTTTTCACTTCCACTCTTATGAGCGGACAAGGAAGTATGAACGAAGGATTTCAATTATTGGAATCCGGATCGTTTGAGGAAGCAGAAACCTATTTTGATTCTTATCTGCAATCCGACCCTGAAAACAAAACGGCGCAGATCTGTTATGGAAGGGCCGTGGGCTTAAGTGGAGAACCTACCAAAGCCATTGATATATTTTCTGAGCTTCTTCAGGAATATCCATCAGATCTTGAGGTTCAGATCAACTATAACGAAGCGTTCTTGTGGGATAAGCAGTATAGCAATGCAAAACCATTGTATAAAGAAATGGTAGCGAACAACCCAAATAACTTCGGGGCTCTATTAGGTTATGCAAACACTTTAAGTAATCTAAAAGAATTTGAATCGGCCCTGGCTTGGGTAAATAAGGCCCTGTCACTGCAGCCTGGGAACAATAGCGCCAAAACCTCAAGAAAATATATTAAACTAGGTTTTGCCAACACGTCTATTACCAATAAGCAGTATGATATCGCGGAGCAATTATTAAAAGAAATATTCATTGATTTTCCGGAAGACAAAGAAACACTGCTAAATCTTGCCAATTTGTTCTTGATCACTAAAAATTCAGAACGCGCAAAAAGCACTTATTTACAATTAGCTAAGAACCCGATAGACTCTATTGTAGCACTAAATGGTATTGCGCTGGCATCACATATTGGAAAAAACGATAAAGAAGCATTGAATATAACCCGCATTGCACGAGCCAAGGTTGCTATGCTTAATGATTCCGTTCTAACTAACAGGACGAATGAACGCTATATTCAGGCCTTGATCTGGAATAGCAAGTTTAGGGATGCAGATAAACTAATAGACAGTTTGGAAACAAGAGCACCTAACCAGAATTGGATTAAAGCACTCAGAGCAACCTTGGGAATGTATACAGCCGATTTTAAAACCAGTCTAGACTCATATGATGCTATTCTATTAAATGATAGTACGTCATTTGATGGGAACCTGGGAAAGGCAAATGCCTTGTTTGCTTCAGACAGGATCATACCTGCCTATGAGGCAGCTTTTAAAACTTTATCACATTATGAAAACCAGGCAGATGCCCAGGGATTTGTGGAGAAATTGAATTCACTGTATACGCCTATGCTGGAAGAGAAAGCCTTTTACACCTTCGATAACGGTAAAAATGTAGCCTTTGGAAATCAGATAAGTGGTAGTCTGCCGATTTCGACAAAATTTAGAACATCATTTTCCTATCAGTTTAGGAATACAGAAAACACCATTTCTCAGAACAAGGCTACTTCACATGTTGTATTGGCCGGTGCAGAGTACAAAGTGTTCCCGCAGACTAAATTAAAAACTGTGATTGGGTTTAATAACTCCAGCTTTGGAGACAGATCGTATACCCAACCCATTCTGGATGCACGATTTCAATTACAACCAATGCGACTTCAAAATATGGAGATTGGTTATCAAAGAGAAGTTCAAAATTTTAATGCAGACCTCATTGAGCGTGAGATCGTGATGAATCATTACGGACTTAACTATAATATAAGCACTAATTTTAATTTGGGATGGTATACACAGGTAATGCATACCAGACAAACCGATGGTAATACCAGGAATCTGATCTTTACCTCCTTATATTATAACGTATTGAAAAGTCCGGCCCTGAAGGTTGGGGTCAACTATCAATATATTGCTTTCAAAGATCAGCTGCCAAGTATCTATTTTAGCCCGGAACAGTATCACGCCACGGAGGTTTTCGCCGATATCAGGGGATCATTCTCAGAAAAGACGCGGTATATGTTGAGTGGAGCAACCGGCATTCAAAAAGTAGAAAATGACGAACAGTCTGCCATTTTTAGGGTAGAGGCCGCATTACAGCATCAATTCACCAATAGGTTGGGGGTTGATCTATACGGAAAGTATAGCAATATTGCTTCTGCCACCGCAGCCGGCTTTGAATTTACTGAGATCGGTATTAAAATGAAGTGGGCAATTACAAAGGCTCCTTTATTCAATAAGAAACTTCTTGCCCTGAAGTAATATTTACAACAAGTTTAATCGGCGCATTAGCTCGGGTCTGTTAGACCTGCTAATAGGGATCACGTTCTTTTCAATGAGGACACTATTATCTTCAATATCAATGATCTTTGTAAAGTTGATAATGAACGATCGGTGTATCTGCAAGAAGAGTTCTTCCGGAAGTTTTTCCTTGATCTTCTTTAACGTATTATGGACCCTGTGAGTCTCTTTTGTGGTCTTCACATCTATATAATCGCCTTTTGCTTCAATAAACAAGATCTCATCAAATGTTAGTTTAATAAGTCGCCTGTCTATATTGATGTACAGATCTTCTCCAACCCCAGTTGTATTCCCTTCAGAAGCGCTCAATGCAGGTTGTTTCTGCAAAGAATTCTTTACTTTTTGAATAGATTTTGCAAATCGTTCGGGTGAGATAGGTTTTACCAGATAATCTACAATAGCTTCATACTCATATGCCTCAATGGCAAAATTGGTATCGGAGGTAGTAAGAACAATTTTAGGTGGATTCTTAAGTGTTTGTACAAAATCAAATCCGGTGAACCCCGGCATATGGATATCAAGAAAAACAAGATCTATCGTCTGCTGGTTCAGGAACTTAATAGCATCGATGGCATTAGGAAACTCTTCAATAACATCTAATTCAGGAAAGGAAGTACATAACTGGGCTACAATAGCCCTGGCAGCAGCTTCATCGTCAATAATAATACAGGTCATGGTCAAATGGTATTTAGGTAGGATTCTATAGTATCTAAAATGCTTGTAAATTTGGGTGCCAGGCTGGTATCTCCTTTTTTTAGCTCTTCTTCATAGATCACGGACAGGCCATATGCTTTTTCCAGGCCTAAAATATTGAGCTTGTGTTTTAATTTATGCACTATCAATGCAGTCTCGTTTGTTTTAGAGGCATTCAGTGATTGATAATATTCTTCCTTTTCAATCGGAAATTCGTCCTTTAAGATAGCAATAAATTTATTTTTAAAAATCTCATCGTTCCCTGATAATTTCTCAATGTATGTCAAATTTGGTTGCTCCATACTTATTTTTTTAAGGTAAAATAAAAAGTAGTTCCTTCGCCAACTTTACTATCTAACCAGATCTCTCCGTCGTAGATGTCAACTATCTTTTTGACAATGGAAAGGCCTATCCCGGTTGAGCGTTCCTTTGTACCGATGGACTGAAAGATCTTAAATATTTTTTGATGATACTCCTTTGGGATTCCGGTACCATTGTCTTTAATAGAAAATTCCCAATGGTCCTTCTTCTCGGCTACATCAATGCCTACAATACCTTCTTCCTTGTCAATATTTATAACCGCATTACTGATCAAATTTTGAAATAGCTGGTGCATTTTAGTAGAATCTGCCTGCAAGACAGGAAGTGGGTTCATGATGATGACGCTAACATGATCTGGAATAAATATAATATCCCGTATCTCATTTACGACCTGGTTGAGGTCTATTGCTTTTTCTTCTAAAGTTTCACTTTTTATACTGGAATATTTAAGGATACCGTCTATCAGTTTATCCATGCCCTCTACTTTTTCCTGCATCATTTGCAAATTGAATATTCCGGTCTCATCCAAAATATCCTTATAATCATCATGCAACCAGGTGGCCAGTGCACTGATACTTCGCAAGGGCGATTTTAGGTCATGTGACACAATATGGGCATATTCCTGTAATCCTAGATTACTCGATTCTAATTCTTTTAATAGCAGTTCTTTTTGGAGCTCTAAATTCTTTTGCGCTGTTATATCTAAATGGATCCCTATAGAGCCTACTACGACTCCTCCTTCATTATAACGCGGTGCACCACTGATCAGCCAATAACGGTGTTCATCATTTTTGGTCTTTACCTGGATCTCGTATGAGTCCGATTTTCCTTCTATTCTTTCTTTTCCTTTTTCAAGTATGATCTTTTTTTCCTGAACTTTCAGCATTTCAACGGCCTTCTTTCCAAGCAGTTCTTTCTCGGTATAACCACTCATAGTACAAAAGCTTTGGTTTACTAATTGTATAACGTCCTGATTATCCACTTCAATTAGCCCGAGATTCATATTTGCAATAATGCTCCAGTATTTTTCTTTCTGGATCTCCAAATTCTGTTTGTAATTCTTGCGAATGGTTACATCATTATAGGTCCATAAATGACCTTTATAGATGCCATCTGAGAAAATAGGAATATAATCGCGTTCCAGGATGCGTCCGTCTTTCATTTCAAGTTCATCAGACAAGACCACCTTTTTATCTTTTAAGATATTATTGATCCTTTGTACAAATCCCTTAGGATCCTTAAAATGATGCTTATTTTCCTTGGCTGCATTGGTGCAGTCGGCTCCCTTTAATTGATCTGGAGTAGCCGGTATCTGAAAGATGTCACAAAAACGTTGATTAGTGAGTGAAATGGCCCTATTCTCATTTTCCAGCAAAACCCCTGTTTGCAGGTTTGTGATCAGAGTAGACAACCTGTTCTCTGAGGCTTTGATCTGTTCTTCTGCTTCCTTTTCCTTGGTGATATCTTCAACTATAGCAACTTCATAGGCAATGGCACCAGAGGGATCTCTGACGGCACTGACGGAGGTTTTCGCAAGTATTGTATTACCGGCTTTAGTGAAATATCTTTTTACAATGGAAAAATTGTCAATTTCTCCTTTGTTCATGGCGGTTTGGTATCCCTGGGAAATTTTGTGATCTTCAGGTTCTGAGATGTCCTTTACGGATAGTTTTTTTAGTTCGGAATCTGTGTACCCAATAAGATCAGAAAAGGCATTGTTTACTTTTATGAAGTTTCCTCCCACTGTTAATACGATCCCAAGGGGAGAATTCTGTACGATTATATCGAGTTGTTTTTTCTGTTCAGATAACAGAGCTTCTACCTCACTTTCCTTGGTGATATCCCGAATAATTCCTTGAGCAGCAATAGGATTTCTATCCTTATCATAGATAAGGCTACTATTTACTTGAATGAAATGAACAGACTTATCTTTTGCCAGGATCTTGGCCTTGTAATTCTTTAAAGTACCAACTTCATAGAGTTGTTGAAAGGATTCCTTGGTGTATTGAATATAATCTGGATGTACAAGTTGCTGTAGGTTTATCTTTTCTTCGGTGTGATCATACCCTAATAGCTGGGTAGCCGCCGCATTCATACGGATCACATTTCCCTCAATATCCATGACCAGGTAGGGATCAATGATATTAATAAAAACGCCTTCTAATTCAGAAGTTTTCTCACTGAGAAGATTTTCCAGACGTTCATTGGTTTCTTTTAGTTGTCTTGAAGTACTGTAAAGTTCCTGAGATTTTTCCTCCAGTATCTTTTCGGCCTGAAGTCTTGCTTTTTTCTGGCGTTCCAGCGCCTTTTTGAGCAATTCTACTTCCTTGTTATCCATTCTGGACAATATCAAATTTCACTTCGGTTCCGTCTTCTTTTAAGAGCTCATATGAGATTTGAGCACTTTTATTGAAGTGTATAAAGCACTTTTCCATAAGACCATGTGCCAGGCTGTAAAGTCCGCGAGACGATGAGTACATCATGGAGAGTGAAGTATCGGTTTTTTCAATTACGGTGAAGGAAGGAAGTTCTGCATCCGGATAGAGTTTTTTAACATGCACATGGATGTGGTCTTCTATGGAATATAACAACCCCAGAGGAGAGTTATAACTCTGTATAACTTCGGGATGCGCTTTACCCAAACTATCAAAAAGATAAAGTCCGAAAGCATGTAATAGATCATTGGCCGGTAATTTCACCTCTTCACAAAGATTGGTCAGCAGGGCCACCATTTCATTAAATTCATAGGTACCTACAGAGGTATAGATACCTTCAGAAGCTAATTCAGATTTTTCAATGATATTATCGACTACTTCGAGTCCAAATTTGGATTCTACCATCTCCAAAAACTCTGTAAAAACAATTCCTTTCATGTATTTTCAAACTAAAAATTGAATGTAGGAAAATTACGACTCGACGAAAAAAAAATGTTGTGAAAGTACTTATTTCATTAGGCTTTTACTAATTCATTGATCTCCCAATAAGCGATCACTTTTTGTATTTTGTCTTCGTAATCTTCGTATTTAAGGGGTTTTATTACATATCCCGCGATCCCAATCTTATAGCATTCTAAAAGGTCGGTTCTATTCTCCGATGTTGTCAAAATGATCGTAGGTAAGTACTTTAATGTCGCATTACTTTTAAGGATCTGTAGAAATTCTATCCCGTTCATTCTGGGCATATTGAGGTCTAGAAGAATTATATCCGGTATTTTTTGGGTGTCCTTAAGTATATCCAGAGCCTCTTCACCGTTGTTGGCCTGGACGATGGTATGCTTTGCCTGAAGTTTAGAAACAGTTCTGTTAAGCTTCATAGTTTCAATGGCATCGTCTTCTATAAAAAGTATTTTCATATCCTTCCGTTTTCTTAGAACATTGCAAGGTCTTACTTTAAGGCTATTTAACTATGTAAGTGTAGATGAGTGGAACCAAGCTATAGACGAATGGTCGATTGCTGTAGACCAGACTCTACTTGGTCTTCTTTGCGCTTCTTTCTTTTAAATTTTCTAAATAGTTTTTATTAGCTGAGATCCCTTTTTCTGTTAAATAGGGATAAATAAGGCTAAAATGGGATTCCATTCCTTTTATTACCAGATCTTCCTCCATATCTTTTATTCTTGCATAGGATATCCAAAAATGGGTGTTTCTCCACAAATGGGCAGCTAATTCATCGTATAATCCCGGGAAATTCCTTGGGCTCAGGTTTCATAAAGCCCATCCCAATTGAAAGGTAATTCATCCCTTTGATCATTTTTATAGCTTCGTCTATTTGGGCCTTGACCTGATCAGTTACTGTTGGATATGCTTTTAGAATATTTGGGGTATCCAGAAAGAAGAAACAAAACCGTTCTTGAAACACAAAATAATTTTCGGTGATCATAAGACCCTCTCCTTCCATGATCAAGGTTTTGTTCCCGTATACATTCTGCACCAGCTCCCTGGTCATATAATCAAAAGTGGCTTTTACAAGGTCTTTTTTCGTGGCATAATGGTAGTTGAAATTGCTTAAACTAATACCGCTTTTCTTAGCTATATCCTGGTTTCGCACCTGGGCGATCCCTAATTCATTGAAAAGTTCCACAGCAGCAATAATAATTTTCTTTTTCGTCTTAGAAATGGGCATAGTCTCTCTAGTTAATCTTTGGGCTAAGTTTATACTCTATATATCGTTTTTTTTGGATTATTAGTATATAGAATACTAAGTATATTCAGTATTAAATACGGAAATATGAATATATCAATATAAAAAGTGAAAATTCAAAGCTTTAAACCTGTTTTGGATGTCAGGATTTCTTTGAGTTCTTTGGTAGTAGTAGCATCAATTAAGTTAAGGGCCTTCACTCCACAGAGTGATTCTACCATACTGATGCCCGCGAGGGTGTTGGTCGTAATCCCGGAGACAATATCTGGTGTAAAATCAAAGGCTTTCATCAGTCCATACACGGCATAAGGATCTGAGGCGCTTAGTATTGTACATTTGATCTGGTCGCGGATAGCATTTATAGCTACATCCCCGTTATACGGTTCAAGAGGTGATGCGCCAATTTCTATAATGGCAATATCTGCTTTTTGTTGCTCAATTCGGCTTGTTAACTGAGCTAATTTTGATTCATATAATTCCTTCTCACATATGGACGAAGGCAGCCCCACATCAACAAAATCAAAAATTGCCATGGCACCTACATCTTTTATAGCCAGAATATCTTTATAACGCCCGGCACCTGCAAATTTCGCTCCCACTACTTTATATCCTGCAGTTTTAAAAAGATTTGCGACTATTCTAGCCGATGTTGTTTTGCCGGCAGACATGGAAGTTCCAATAAAAAGGACCACCGGAGTTTTGAATGGTAAAATTTTGACAGGCTTTACAAAACTATCCATCGTAATTTTGGCACCGTTACGTACCACATGTCCTGCGTATTTAAGTTGCATCATTTGTGGTAAGAAAAAAGACTTTGACGTTAATTTACCAAAGAGCCCAGCACCGGTTAATAAGTGAAATTTAAGGTCTTCTTCAATTTCCTTCCATGTTCCGGTTATTTCCAATGTTGCAAAGCGCTCCCCAAATGCGCCGACAACATACTCACCACCTATGACGCCTCTCATTCTTCCACTAGGAAGTTCAAGAAGCAGGGAAGTGCTTCCAGGCTCCAGGATCTTCCCAATCACATAATCGCCAGTTGCCCATTCAGATCTGTCTAATGGTTGCACATCAAAAGCTTTAACCTTCAGGTCGGAAATGCGAGTGAGTGATGTAAATATGGAAGTATGTGCCATTATTTTTTACTTAATTCATTATCCACGGTATCGGAAATAATCAATTCCGTTAGCAAGGCGGTTCTTTCGGGCAACTGTTCAAGAAAAATAAATTCATGCGCCGCGTGAGCGCCATCACCGGTGGTCCCGAGGCCATCTAATGTTGCCGTGAATTCACTTGTGGTATTTCCATCCGAGCCACCCCCGGCTACAGCCTCGTCTAAGTGTAATCCCATATGTGAGGCCTTGTCTTTTGCAAATCTCCAGAGTTTTTGGTTTCGTGGAGTACGTTCCATCGGCGGCCTGCCAATACCACCCTCAATGTGCAATTTTATATTGGGCATTGAAGGTTTTAAGCCATGGATCTTTTTTGTAATAGTGTCGCCATCTTTACGGTTCAACACCCTAACATCTACAATCGCCTTACTTTCGGGAGCTACTACGTTTGGTGAGATCCCACCTTCGATCATTCCTACATTAACGGTTATTCCTTTTTCAAAATCATTCATCGCATACAGTTGTTGTATCTGATGAGAAATTTCAACGATCGCACTCACACCTTTCCCGGGATCCAGACCTGCGTGAGCAGCCTTACCAATAGCAGTTATTGTGAATCTGCCCAAACCTTTCCTTGCGGTCTTTAATTTTCCCTCTAAACCTAAAGGAGGTTCCAATACAAAGGCCCTATCAGAAATTTTGGCTAATCTTTTTATCATACGTGTAGATTCCCTGCTCCCAATTTCTTCATCCGAATTAATAAGGATAAGTGGTGTAACAGGCAAGGGTAATGACAAGGCGTTTACTGTTCTTATAGCGAAGATCAATTGTGTTAAACCAGCTTTCATATCATAAACACCAGGACCGGTCATAGCACCATCCTTCATGGTAATAGGCATTTTCTTAAGGGTGTGTTTATCCCAAACTGTATCACAATGGCCTATCAATAACTGGCAAGGGGTGTTTTTCTTTCTTTTATGGGGTCTTGCATATAGATATCCGCCCGTTTTTTCACCCGGAATATACTTAGTAAAGAAACCTAGCCGATTGAGCTCAGTGCTAATCACACCCAGTATGGTAGTCTGCGATTCCAGATCTTTAGAGGGGGATTCATGAAGCACAAGTGTCTTCAGGAACCCTGTCATCGATTCTAAATTAGCATTGATATATTTTAATATGTCAGTAGCTAAGGTCATGGAAATTCATCTTTTAAAATCCTTTGGGAATGGGAAATTATATGTTTCACTAATTTCGGCAAACCTGCCGTTTGCGATATACGCCAACAAGGGGTGCTTCTTAAGTTGCTCCTGTTCATCATTTTCCGAGATCCTCAGATAGTCTTTATGTACATGAGCTGCTTTTATTTTACCTGCGATCAAACTATTTTCATCAAATCCGTCGATGATCTTAAAAAGTTCACATTCCAGGTATAGATAGGCATCTTTTATTACAGGGGCATCCATTGTTTTAGCTTGAATGGTGGCCAAAGCGCCTACAATTCCATCCGATTTAGTAATTCCTTTTTTCCTTGGAGTTGCGCTTAAAGAAGTTATGACGATTTGTTCGGGCCTGGGAAAACTTACCGTGAATTCGCCGGTTTTTTTCACGTTGTGATAGGTATGGTGTCTGGGTGTACAAACAAAACCAAAATAATTACCAAAACTTAAGGGAGTGGCCATGTGTTTTGGCGCAAGATCAAAACCCGACTCTTCTTTAGTCCCTATGATCACCAAAGGAGCTACTGTAAAAACCCTGTCCCAAATAGGGTTATGAGGGCTTAAAGACACATAATTCTCTTGTAGTTGTGTGCCCATGGTTCTAAATTTATTGGTTTTACCTTATCATTTGAAATTTTCTTTCACCAAGGCAATTATCTGGTTATCAGTCATACTGTCCACCGTTTCAACAGTTTTTATTTTTGCTGCCAATTGTGGATATCTCTCATTCATTTCTTTTCTAAATTTATCTTTGGCTTCTCCGGGACCAAATACTGAAATAGCATCTGCATCCTTGATAATTTCGGCCAATTTTTTGAAGTAAACCCTTAACTGGTGTTTTTCACGTTCCAAATACTTGCTGTCTTGAACAACGTCTTGTGGTCCCCATCTCGTTTTTGAACGAGAACCTCCATGTATATCGAAAATCTTCCAATTCAGATTCTAGTGTTCTGAAGTGCTCTTTATCATTGAATAAAGTAACCAGATGCGCTTTTTCCTTATCGAGCCAAATTCCTATTTTTTTCATGACCTTTAATTTTATAGTTTCTAAAAAAGATATCGTACTATGGCATGTATTCAATTTACAATTATGAAATGTAGAGTACTATGATAATTATCAGTATAAAAATATTTGTATCATGATTTTTAAAAGATTGTAGTTTATAAATGATCGTCTTTATTGCAGTGCACAAATAATGGATATAATAAATTTTATACTAAACAATACATTAGTATATTTGCCCCGCAAAATAAATGAGAAATCATTGGGTGGCATAGCTTCCTCCTCCTTCGTCTTTCGGCGAATACGGCGGACAGGCGCTTCGCCCCGCAACATGGTCGCGTAGCTCATCCCGATAGTTATCGGGAGGATAGAGCATCCCGCCGTTGGCGGGACGGTCACAAGTGCTGAAAAGAAATATTGATAAAAATACGATGGTGGCATAGCTCAGCTGGATAGAGCACCTGCCTTCTAAGCAGGCGGTCCTAGGTTCGAATCCTAGTGCCATCACTTAACTCAGAAAGTCCATTCCCAAAGGAATGGATTTTTTGTTTGCGTCTATTTTCAAAAGATACCCTTATCTTACATTCTAAATAGTTGACCAACCTTTTGTGAAGATATTCTACTTTTTTCTTTCCATTTTACTCTTCGGCACGTCCTTTCTTCAGGGTCAAGTTGCCGATAGACCAACTCTTGCGGCCGGCAGGTTTATAGGGGAAATACGGATCGATGGATATATGGACGAAGAGGAATGGAAAAATGCCCCTGTTCTAAACACGTTTCAAACCACAGTGCCGATTGAAAAAGGAGTACCGTCTGCTGCTACATTGGTAAGGGTATTAGTGAATGAAAAATCCCTGATCATTGGGATTCAATGTGAAGATCCGGAGCCTGACAAGATTGTTAGGTTCTCTAAATTAAGGGATACGGACATCTCCAATGAAGACCACGTGAAAGTGGTGATCGATCCTTTCCTGGATGGCCAGTCCGGGTATATCCTGGCGGTAAATGCAAATGCCGCTCGCTATGATGCCCTGGTCTCCAATAGGGGAGAGTCTGAGAATGAGGACTGGGATGCCATATGGGAAGCCCGGGTAAGTATTAATGAGAGCGGTTGGGTGGCTGAGATCCGTTTGCCGATCCAAAGCATTTATTTTAAAAAGGGACTCACCGAATGGGGATTTAATGTAGAAAGACGTATTCAACGAAATCAGGAGACCATACGCTGGGCCAATGTTCAACGCGATCAGTTTTTTGGTCAGACCAGCAGGGCCGGACTTTTAACAAATTTACCTGAGTTTAATTACGGATTGGGCCTTAATGTGCGTCCATCCCTGGTAAGTTCAATGAACAAAGAGGGTGCAGATGCCGCTGCTATTGTAGACTTTGAAGGTAGTCTGGATGCCAGTCAGCGCTTAGGTCCGAATGTATTGGCCACAGTTACTATAAATACAGATTTTGCCGAGACTGAGGTAGATACCCGGCAAACCAACTTAACACGCTTTCCACTTTTTTTTCCTGAGAAACGAACTTTTTTTCTGGAAGGCTCCGATATTTTTGAATTTGGTTTTGGAACAGGAAACAGCACTGTTTTACCTTTTTTTAGCAGAAGAATAGGCCTTTTTGATAATACACAGGTACCCATTGTTGCAGGCGCCAAGATCAACGGAAGAACTGGGAATACCGCTTTTGGCGGATTGGGGATCAGGACCAATTCCTTTGATAATGAAGGTACTTCCTATGATGCCACTTCTATGGGCGTTATGCGTATACGCCAAAATGTTTTTAAAGAAAGTACGGTAGGCCTTATCACTTCGGTTGGTGATCCCTTAGGCAGGGAAGGTAGCTTTATGTCTGGAGTAGATTTTACGTACCAGACCACCCGTTTTAATGGGAATAAGAACTTTATAGCCGGCGCCTGGGCACTATATACAGATAGAGCCGATTTGTTGGATGACAGATCTGCCTTTGGCTTTAAAGTAGATTACCCTAATGACAAATGGGATCTGTCTCTTACCTATGCCAGGATTGGTGAATCTTTTGATCCTTCTCTGGGGTTTGTGCCACGAAAAGGAATAACTTCCTGGCGTCTTGGCTCCATATACGCACCGCGACCTAATTGGCCTTTTGTTCGGCAAATGTTCCATCAATTCTTTGTTACTTATATAAAGGGAATTAACGAGGAGTGGCAATCCTATAGTGTTTTTACGGCCCCTGTGAATTGGCAGTTGGAAAGTGGCGACCGTATAGAAATGAATGTGAGGCCTGTTGGGGAGAACATTATAGATCCTTTTGAGATTGCAGATAATGTGGTTATTCCGGTAGGGAAATATCATTTTATGCGATACCGGGTGGAAGCTGAATTTGCTGCAAAAAGACGGATAAATGGACAGGCTACCTGGTGGTTTGGTTCTTTCTACGGCGGAACGCTGGATGAGTTTGAGCTTGAACTGAACTGGAACCCGAGTTCCCTGATAGGATTTGAATTCAACGGGGTCAGGAATATAGGAAGATTGCCCTTTGGAGACTTTGATCAAACCTTAATAGGGACACGAGTGCGTTTTAATGTGACCTCAGACCTGCAATTGAATAGCTATGTTCAATACGATACAGATAGCAGGATATTGGGAATCAACGCCCGTATACATTGGATATTTTCTCCTTTTGGAGATGTTTTCCTGGTTTTTAACCATAATACATTCAATGACCTAACGGACAGATGGACGCTCCAAAACGAACAGATCTTATTAAAAGTACGCTACAATTTCAGGCTCTGACCATGTAATTATACCGCAATTATTTCGCTTCGAACATGAAGAATTATACCTTTAAACCTGTTATGAAATACACCGCTATCTTTTTATGGATGTCTTTTTGTATCACCCTCTGTGCATTTTCTTCCTGTAATGCCCAAAAACAGCTTATTGAAGGGGAAGAACGAACCTTGGTTGCAGAAAAATTACAATACTATTTATACTTTCCAAAAGACTACGAAAAGGATTCAGAAACTTCTTTTCCATTATTGCTTTTTCTCCATGGAGGTGGCGAATCCGGGGATAGTCTGGCTGCTCTCAAAAAAAATGGTCCGCCTAAATTGCTGGCCGAAGGGAAGCAATTTCCCTTTATGGTATTGGCACCACAAAATCCACATAAAAAGCAGTGGTGGAACGTCCGTGCCGTAATGCAATTACTAGATACCATTGTTGCAAATAATAAGGTGGACCCAAAACGAATTTATCTCACAGGGCTTAGCAGGGGGGGGAGTGCCGCCTGGGAACTTGCCGTGCAGTATCCCGATAGGTTTGCAGCAATGGCTGTTGTTTGTGGGATGACCCCGGTGCCTTATGCTTCCTGGATCAATAAAAAAATGCCTATCTGGGTCTTCCATGGCACAGAAGACACGTCCATTCCTTTTTCTGAATCTGAAGAAATGGTGAATGAACTTAAGCGAATAGGGTATGATGTTACCTTTACTGTCTATGAAGGGGTTGGACACGATTCCTGGATACAGGCATATCAGACTGAGGCCTTGTACAATTGGTTTATAAAGCAACGAATGGAATAAAGATTGGTGTATGTCGTATTTTCGTTATTCCAATATAGTAAGAACATGAGTAAGGCCTCCATATTTTCTTCAATGCGTTTGATTCTTTTTTTTGTAATTATCCTGGTTATTGGATGTAAACCACAAACGAACAAAACAGAAGATCATTCCTATACAAATGCTCTAATAGATGAGACAAGTCCTTATCTCTTGCAGCATGCTCATAACCCGGTGAATTGGGTGCCATGGAGTGAGAAGGCACTGGAAGAGGCCAAAGAACAAGACAAATTAATTGTAGTAAGTATAGGGTATTCTTCCTGTCATTGGTGCCATGTAATGGAAGAAGAAAGCTTTGAGGATACAGAGGTGGCCAGTTTAATGAATGACAACTTTATTAATATCAAAGTAGACAGGGAAGAAAGGCCGGATGTGGACCAGGTGTATATGACCGCCGTACAATTAATGACAGGAAGTGGAGGTTGGCCCTTAAATGTGATCTTATTGCCAAATGGAAAACCATTATATGGTGGAACCTACCATACCAAAGCCCAATGGATAAAGGTCCTTACCGAGATAAATAAGCAATACAGGAAAGATAAAAAAGCAGCCGAGGAATATGCGAATAAGGTAGCACTGGGTATTTCGGAAGTTAATTTCATCCCAAAGATCACCACGGAAACCGATCTTAAACCGGAATTGCTCACCCAGGCAGTAAGTAGCTGGAAAAAACAATGGGACATGGAATGGGGTGGAAACCTTGGAAAACAAAAATTCATCATCCCTGTAAATCTCAATTTTTTGCTAGACTATGCGGCACTAAAAGAAGATCTGGAAACAGATGTATTTGTTGAAAATACCCTGAATAAAGTTCTTCAAGGAGGTATCTATGATCATATTGGGGGTGGATTTTTCCGCTATAGCACAGATCCTACCTGGAAAGTGCCTCATTTTGAAAAGATGTTGTATGACAATGCACAATTGCTAAGTTTATATTCCAAGGCCTATACTATTTACAAAGACCCGGAATATAAGAGAGTGGTATTGGAGACCATTGAATTCCTGGATCGGGAAATGAAAAACCCTGATGGGGGATACTATGCCGCTATTGATGCAGATAGTGAAGGGGAAGAAGGGACGTACTATATCTGGAAGGAAAATGAACTGCGATCTTTGTTGGGGGACGAGTATGACCTTTTTGCTTCCTATTATTCAATAAAAAAAGCATGGGCCTGGGAAAATGATAAATATGTCTTGCATAAAAGAGTAACGGACCCCGACTTTATAAAAAAACATGGGATCACCAATAGTGATCTTCAAAACTATACGAAAAAGTGGCAGTCATTATTGCTAAAGCAAAGGGAACAGCGCATTCATCCGCGGGTAGATGACAAGATCATAACCTCCTGGAATGCCTTGCTGATCAAGGGATTTCTGGATGCATATAAAGCTTTTGGTAACCAAGAATATTTATCTCATGCCAACTCCACTTTTGATTTTCTTTTAAAACATTCTTATGTAGATTCTAAACTTGTTCACACTTATAAAAAAGGAAGTACCAGGCAAGAAGGATTTCTTGAAGACTATACTTTCCTGGCGAATGCCTCTCTGGGATTATATGAAATCACCTTAGATACTACCTATTTGGAGTTGTCTAAAGAGCTTACCGGGTATGTACAAGACCATTTTGGAGAAACGGATTCTGAAATGTACAGGTACAATGAACAAGCCTCCCTTATTGCCAAGATCATAAAGACCGATGATGGAGTGATTCCCTCTCCAAATGCGGTGATGGCTCAAAACTTATTTAAATTGGGTCATTTATATTATGATACTGATCTATTGGATAGATCCCAGCGCATGGTCTCTATCATGGTGAATCCGATTAAAGAAGCGGCCAATAACTACGCTATGTGGGGTTCTTTATTATTAGAGCATGCCTATCCTTATTACGAGATAGTTGGGGTTGGTGCCAATGCCAGGGAGCTTCTAAATGCAATGCGCACAGAATATATCCCAAATGCGCTTTTTGCCGGGAGTACTACAAAAAGTGACCTGCCTTTATTCGAAGATAGATATGTTGAAGGGGAGACCTATATTTATGTCTGCTATAATTATACATGCAAATTACCGGTAAAGACTGTTACGGAAGCCTTACAGCAACTACAGGATTTTCAGGTGTATTGACCTTTACCAATTGCAGGGATTCACTATTCTTTGCAACCAGGACATAAGATTGTCCTTTTATTTCTATGGGCATCATGTCTTTTACGTCGCCCGGAGTGAACCAGCCACTTTTATAATTAGTCACAGGTGTAAAGTCGCCTTTTCCATTTCCCATCAAATAAAGTCCATTACTGGCATCGTTCCTGGGTGTTTCTACCTCTGAGCTATAAAGATTTCCTGCTATCACAATATCAAGATGTGTATCGGCATTGTAATCACCTACCAGGATCTGGTTAATGCTTGAGATCTGAGCCATATTTGGAAGGTAATGGGTAGTGAAACCGTCTCCGGTATTTTCAAGATATGCACTGGCAAAAGAGGTTACCTGGTAATGCAGAGCTTCTTCCAGGTACTGTTCTGTGTACACATCTTCTAAAGTGGCCGTAGAAAAGGAGGCGTAGTCCTCAAATTTCCTTTTGATCGCCGGCATTTGTTGAGAAGAACATTCTCTTCCGCGAAGCGGATATTCTTTGCCTCCGTTAAAATAACTCAATACAATATCTGAAGTACCACTTTTATCAAAATCACTGTAATAGATATCAAAAGTTTCCTGATCATTGGCTTTGTATTTGTAATTCAGCCCCAGGTTACCAGCTACATAATCCATATCCCCATCTGCATCGAAATCGCCCTGCTGAATGCTAAACCACCATCCGGTGGAAGATGTGAGCCCATTCTTATCAGTGGTATTCTCAAAGACACCCTTCTTATTCTTTATAACCGTAATTGGCATCCATTCTCCGGTTACAAGAAGGTCTTCCCAACCATCTCCATCGTAATCTGTCCAAATAGCATCGGTAACCATTCCAAGATCTTCGAGAAAAGGAGCAACGGTTTGGGTTACATCCTTAAATTCAGCACCTCCTTTAGCGGTACTCACGTTTTCCAGGATATAACTTTTGGCTGGTAAGGGGTATTGCCCGGGAACTAATCTCCCGCCTACAAACAGGTCCATGTCACCATCCTTGTCAAAATCGGATGCTTTAACGCGCGAGCCACTGGTGTACATTTCAGGGAGTGATTTTGCAGCTCTTAATAACTTACCGCTTCCATCATTGAGATATAGTCTGTCTTGTAGCAATTCAGAATCAGGTTCAAATTCATTCCCGCCACTCACCATATACAGATCATTGTCACCATCTCCTTCAGCATCGAAAATAAGGATGCCTAAGTCCTCATAAATGCTATCTCGTGCCACCGAAGGCATATTCATTCGTTCAAATCCTGTCGAACTTTGATAATAGATACCTGCCTGGTGGTTGGCTGCTCCTCCGATCACAAAATCGTCTTGCCCGTCACCATTCAGATCGCCTACTCCTATGCCCGGTCCAAACATAGATGTTTGATGGGGGAGGAGGATCTCCTTAATAAAATCATTGTAATAGTTCTCCTCATGCCTGAAATCTGCCGCCATGTCTGAAGCATTTACATTTTCAAAGAGTTTATTCTTTTCGGTGTTGACTTTCGGAGCTAAAAAATTAGCATTTCTGTAATTCAGTGTATATGCTGTATTAAGGTCAAGATTGGTCATCAGTTCTTCCTTTCCATCGGGCCAATGCACCAACAGGCTATCTAACGTTGAAAGATCACCGAAACCAAAATGTATTTGCGGAGCTGTCGACGATTGAAACCCACGGGTAAGGGTCATTTCCTGGAATTGTCTTTCACCATTGTTTATTGCCGTGACCTGAACACCAATTCCAAAGGGATTTTTCTCAGGCCCCTTAAAATCTAAAGTAGCATAACTACTCCTTGAGGCGCTTAGATTTTCAAATACAGAAGCCGTATCATCAATGTTATTGGTAATGATCTCCAGATCTCCGTCATTGTCTAGATCTGCATACACAGAGCCATTAGAAAAGCCTTCAAAGGAAATCCCCCACTCCTGGTTCATTTGAGTAAAGGTGAGGTCCTTATTGTTTCTAAATGCGAAATTATCGATAGGTTCTGATGGCAGATCCATACTTCGTTGAAGCAGGTTATCTAAAGGCCTTCCTTCTTTTTCCCAGTTCAGAAAGAAGTCGCGATTATTGATCTCCCTACGTGTTCCATTGGAAATAAAGATATCTTTCCACCCATCATTATCAAGATCCGCAATTAGAGGGCCCCAGCTCCAATCAGTAGAAGACACCCCAGCTAATCTGGAAATATTGCTAAAATCTGGCAGGGAATCATTGAGCATTCCGTTGTTGAGTTGTAAACTATTTTGCATGTATTGATAATGGAAGCCCGAATATACTGTGCTCCAAAATAGATCGGGGTTCATACTGGCCATATTAGCCTTGGATCTCCTATTCACATTGGCAGTCATGTCTACCTGAAGAATATCCAAAAGGTCATCGTTATTAAAATCGGCAATATCAACACCCATACCATAGAACGCAGTGTTCTTGGTTACCTTTTTCACTTCTTCAGAGAAGGTTCCATTCTTATTATTTATAAACAGGTAGTCTGGTGTAGAAAAATCATTGGAGATATAGAGATCTGGCCATCCATCCTTGTTTAGGTCGCCTACTGTTGCACTTAATGAGAGGCCAAAAGTTAAAAGACCGGCCTCTTTGGTAACATCTATAAATTGCCCTTCATCGTTTCTATAGAGCTTATCTGTTTCAATGGGTTTAGGATATTGTTGTTTAAAACTATAAAAGCTATTAGGTGCATCGAAACGGGTAGGGGGGTAATTGGCTACATACGCATCCAGGTCCCCATCGAGGTCGTAATCAAAAAAGGTGGCCTGAACACTATTGCCGGGATCTGCCAGGCCATACTCTCCCGCTTTTTCGGTAAACGTAAGATCTCCATTATTAACAAATAATTGATTTTCCTTCACCCCAAATTTACCACCAACGGAGCAGTAAATATCCAATAGTCCATCGTGGTTGATATCTACCATGGTGGTTCCCGTATACCATCTGTCGTCTCCTGAGATCCCTGCGCTATCTGAGATATCTTCAAAGCGCATCTCACCTTTGTTGAGGTATAGTTTGTTAGGGACCATATTACCGGTAAAGAAAAGATCTATGAGTCCGTCATTATTGATATCACCTGCAGAGACTCCTCCACCCATATAGATGTAGGCATAGGTGAAATAGTTTAGGGAGTCATTTTCTGTGAGTTGATTTTTAAATGTAATGCCTGTATCTTCTTTTTCCAGTTTATTGAAGATCCGTGCCGTGTTTGAATCGGAATTGTTACAAGAAGCTAGAAAAAAGAGGCAAATGGCAGAAACAATAAAATAGGTCTTCATAGGATTTAACATCTCAATTTTTAAATATAGGAATTCGCAGCAGTATTAAAAACAAAAAACAGGGCATTTAACATGCCCTGTCTTTAATTTAGATTGGTTTATTTCTTAGAATCCAGGATTCTGTACTATAACCCCACCACTTAAATCGATCGCGTTGATCGGAATCGGTAAAAGGTCCATATTAGGCATATAAGTGCCTGCTTTCTGACCAAAATTAGGAATAGTACGTGCTTCGTTTTGTACATAGGCGTTAATTACGCTTGCTGCTACACCCCATCTTCTAAGATCAAAGAGTCTATGTCCTTCCATGGCCAGTTCCAGTCTGCGTTCAAAGCGCACAGCTTTCCTTGCTACTGCTTGATCTGTCCAGGCAGCTGTATAAGGCTCAATTTGATAATTAGCTGCATCGGCAGTTCCGGCTTCATTCTGCAAATAAGTAGAATTTTTGGCCCGGTTACGTACCTCGTTCACATAACCACGAGCGGTTTCAAGTGAACCAACTTCTACTTCTGCCTCGGCTGCCATCAGCAGCACATCGGCATAACGCATTATATGATAGTTTACTCCGGAGAACTGTTGTCCCCATGGTCCTGTTCCCTGGTTTCCGGTTTCACTAGCCTGATATACATTTTTCTTAGGTAAATAAGGGCCAGATATGTCAGCATCAGTAGCTCGCACCCAGTCCTGCCCTGGATTAATACCGTAACCGTTGTATTCAATTCCCCTTCTGCCTGCAGTATAATCCAGTCTTGGGTCTAAAGGCCCTGTGTGAGGAGTAAAAGGATCTGCACTTGTTAGCTCCTGATCATTGGTTACATCGGTTTGGTTAAAGGTATCCAAAAGCGGTAAACCTGTACCATCTGTCTGATAGGCATTTACCAGATCCTGGGTAGGTTGGTAAAAACCACAACAAAACCCTAGGGCATTAGGGAAATTCAGAGTACCCCCTTGGTTCCCGTTCCAGGAAATACTTCCACCTGGGGTGAACTGAATGGAAAAAACAGGCTCTGAACCGTTTTCACCTGCTAGGGAGAAATTGGCTAAAAATTCCGGGTTAAGGGAATAAGGTCCGTTATTTATCACATCAGTAAACAATGGTAAAGCTAAAGCAGCCCCCCCCGATTGAAACATATGGGCTTTCCCCAGAAATGCTTTGGCAGTCCATGAAGTAGGACGCCCTATTTCGGCTTGTGAGGGAGGTAAATTATCAATTGCAAATTGGAAATCGGCTTCAATTTGTTCCCAGATTGGGCCGGTATTGGGCTGGTTGAACTCTGTATTAGCAAAGTCTTCTTCTGAGATATAAGAAACATTCCCAAACATCTTTTGTAGTTCAAAATTATAGTGTCCCCTGAGGAACCGTGCCTCCGCAAGTTTTGAATTAAAGTCGCCCCCTTCAATTTTGCCGATCAGGTCAATAACTGCATTGGCTCTGTTTACCCCGGCATACCTACTATCCCACATAGTCAGGTAGGGATTACCAGCAGTCCAGTCGTAAATTTCCAGAAGGTAGAGGTCAGCTTGATCCCCGTCCGTACTCCCTTTATGGGCATCATCTGAGATCGCATCAAGCCACCAGTTGTCTCCGGATCCGTTCCATTCTGCGCCTGGAGCATTGTTTCGAATACCATCGAGCGTAGAATAAGCACCTACCAGGAGTAAGTCAACACCCGTCTCATTAAGAAGGGTTGCATCGCTCAAAGCTCCTATTGCTGGTACTTCGCTAAATTCATCGTTACAAGCAAAAACTAGAGCGATTATGGTTAAATAATAAAAGAATCTCTTTTTCATTTTTTTAAAATTTTGTGTTAATACCTATAGTAATTATCTGTGCCACCGGATAAACAGGGTTAGTACCATCGACAGCCAAAGATAGGTTATCGTTCGAAATTACTTCCGGATCCAATCCTGTATAATCGGTAATAGTGAACAAATTGGTGCCCTGAATATAAAGTCGGAACATATCCAGACCAATGGTACTGGCAATGTCATCATTAAATGTATATCCTATCTGTAGATTCTTCATTCTCAAAAAGGATGCGTCTTCTACAAAATAAGAATTCGGGCTTGTCTCATTATTGGTAATGCTCTGACTCAATGCAGGCAGTGTAGCATTGGTATTAGAAGGTGTCCACGAATCTAGTACCCGTACGCTTTGGTTTGACCCAAAGAATGTAGGGAAGTCTGAAAAGATCTTCTGATAGTTGTACGCATCGTTGCCCTGTGATCCGGAGAAAAAGGCAGACATATCAAATCCTTTATAACCAAGACTTAAATTCACACCATAGGTGAAATCAGGGTGTGGACTACCAATATAGGTACGGTCGTTATCATCACTGACACCGTTGCCATCCACATCTTCGTAGGTCCACCGGCCGGCACTGTCAAAGCCCGTTATCCTCCGGCCATAGAATTCGGATATTGCACGCCCTACTTCAGTACGGGTTGCAGCTCCACCTCTAAGGTCGGTCCTACCTGCCTGGAATTCACTAATTAATGCTTTAACCTCATTTTTGTAGTGTGAGATGTTTGCATTTATGGCGTAATTCAGTCCATAGCTGGTTTCGTGACTATAGCCAATACCCAGATCAAAACCGGTGTTTTGGATATCTCCCAGGTTTACCAGAGGTGCCGAAGCATCAATTGCGGTGGTACTGATAAGACTATTATCACGTGTGATCAGGTCCTCGGTATCAATATCAAAATACTCGAAAGATACAGTGAGGTCATTATCGAAAAGTCCCATTTCAAATCCGAAGTTAGTGGTAACACTGGTTTCCCATTTTAAATTAGGGTTCCCTACCTGGCTCAGGATCGCCCCTGTGGCAATGGTACTTCCATCCAATGAATAATTAGCGAGATTTTCGCTCAGATTCGAAATGTTAATTGTTGGATTACTCGATGGCAGTGTCTGGTTCCCTAATTGACCGTAAGATGCCTTTAGTTTAAGTCTGCTGACGATACCGTCTTGTGGGAAGAAATCTTCATCACTCATTAACCAACCTGCACTAAAGGAAGGGAAGGTCTGGCTCTGGTTATCTCCCAGGAAACGAGATGACTTATCATTTCGCAAGGTGACCGTGGCAAAATATTTCCCTTGATAGGCGTAATTCGCCGTACCAAAAAGGGAGAACAAGGTATTTGAACCATCGTAAGCATAATCTACATTAGCAAGACTACTCCCATTACTTAACAAGTAGAAATCAGGAGTTTCAAACAAATAACCCTGTCTGCTGATCCCTTTTCCTTTGCTGCTCTCTTCTACTGCTTCCACACCGACAAGGGCATTAATGTTATGCTCGCCAATTACGGTGCTGTAATTAAGAATGTTGTTCCAGGTCCAGGAATAATTATTGATGTCCTGTTCAAACATGGTGTTGGTAGCTAATGGCTCACTAAATTCAGGGTCAAGCGCCTGAAATCTTCTCTGGGTGAAATTTTCCATGTTCCCGCTGATGGTTGTTTTAAAACTAAGTCCTTCGTAGAGTTGGGCTCGCAAGTACAAATCCCCGAATACACGGAAGATCTTATTGTAGTTATCCGTTCCTCTGGCGAGCAGTGCTACCGGATTTCGGCTATTACTCAGACCCGTAGATGCCGGACCTGTTCCTGCAAAATCTCCTTCGTCGTCAAAAACCGGCACCAATGGCGAGAACCGATAGGCCATATTAATTGCCTCAAGTGTTCCTTCATTCTGATTCGAAAAGGAAGCGTTGAGGTGTTCTCCTATCGTAATAAATTTTCCGATTTTGAATTCAGAATTCAATCGGGTAGTCCCTTGCTTAAATCCGGTTTCATTCAGGATACCTTCACGATTAAGGTAGTTGGCAGACATAAAGTATTTACCCGTCTCATTACCATTTGAAATGGAAATGTCAAAATTCTGCGTAGGCGCATCCTGTGTAATTGCATCAAACCAGTCTGTACCATTAGGTTGCTTAACCGTGGCCGACCGAGGTGCCCTGGTTATAGGGTTGTACGAGTCTACCCGAGTGTATCCCTGAACTGTGGTCGGAACAACTGGAGTAGGGCCGCTTCCATATTGAGGGTGGGATACTGCTACACCATCATTGGTCAAAGCCTGGAAGATATATTCCCCATGCTGCTGAACATTTAACATATCAGGAAGATTCGTCGCTCTGGAAACCCCAGTATACGCATTAAAGGTAACGGTAGGTTTTGTTTGATTATAACTACCACTTTTCGTGGTTATAATAACAACCCCATTAGAAGCCCTGGCACCGTAGATCGCTGCCGCTCCATCCTTTAAAACATTTATTTGATCTATATCTCCTGGATTTATACTATTCAGGATAGAAGGATTATCGGTCTGAACACCATCTATAATATAAAGGGGATTGGTATTATTGCTGGTACCAAACCCACGAATAACAACTTTTGGAGAGCTTCCTGGCGTACCGGAATTTGTCACGGTAACCCCTGTAACACGTCCTTCGAGTGCTTCAGCCGCATTCACCAAGGGCGCTTTAGTAGCCTCACTAATATCAACGGAAGCAACAGATCCTGTAATGTCACCCCTTGTTTGAGTGGAGTATCCTGTTACAACTACTTCAGATAGTTGGCTGGCATCTTCTACCATTTGCACATTAACTGTGCTTTGACCATTTACAGGTATTTCCTGTTTTTTAAAACCGATATAGCTGAAAACCAGAATATCATCGGCATTTGCCGTGATGGTGTAATTTCCGTCAAAATCGGTTTGAGTACCATTGGTGGTACCCTTTACCAATACATTCGCTCCCGGTAGTGGACCTCCCAGGTCATCCGTTACTGTACCAGTAATGGTTGACTGAACATTTTCATTGTCAATCTTGTCCAGATCAAGGCTCACATTGGCAAAAGCCAAAGACCCTGACAGAAATAGAAGCAAAGAAAACGCCCCGACTGCAGTTGATTTGGCTCGTACCTTCCACTTTCTGGGATTTAGCACAAGCTCAGTAATTTTTCGAATCATAATCGTGTCTCGTTAAGTTAGTTAATGATGGTTCCTTTATTTTTTAGCACTTTAATTACGCAAACGATGGCGTATAAGTGTTAAAAAATTTAAGAATAAGCGATAATATTACTAAAAATATGTGAAAATCAAATAGAGGATTACTGTTTTTTTTCTTGGTACACTAAAACATCACGTATTAACAAAGAGTATTATAAACCATAAGTCGAGTAGATTATGAGCAGATATTTATATAGTTCAATACAACTTAGTGGTATGATTTAACTTCTATTATTCATTATAATTTTTAACTTGTAGACCTATCCAAATAAATTCCTATGCAAATAAAAGAATCCGCAGTTCAATACGATGCCATCATTGTAGGTTCCGGGGCAGGAGGTGGTATGTCTGCTAAAGTTTTGGCAGATGCCGGCCTTAAAATTGCGATCGTAGAAGCCGGCCCATACTTTGATCCCGCCGATCCAAAACAAATGACCCAGTTAAAATGGCCCTATGAATCACCGCGCAGAGGTGCCGGTACTTCCCGCGATTTTGGGGAGTTCGACATGGCATACGGTGGATGGGAAATTGAAGGAGAACCTTATACCCAAAAAGATGGCACTAATTTCTATTGGTTTCGTTCCCATATGTTAGGAGGGCGTACAAATCACTGGGGTAGAATTTCGCTTCGTTTTGGCCCCAAGGATTTTAAGCATAAGGATGTGGATGGTTTGGGAGACAACTGGCCCATTGGATATGAAGATGTTAAACCTTATTATGATAAAGTAGATAAGCTCATTGGCGTATTCGGAACCAATGAAGGTTTACCAAATGATCCGGACGGATTTTTCCTTCCCCCGCCGAAACCAAGACTTCATGAGCTCTTCTATATCAAAGGTGCCAGGCAATTGAATATACCTGTGATCCCTTCGCGTATGTCTATGCTCACCAAAAAGATCAATAATGATAGAGGGGTTTGTTTCTATTGTGGACAGTGTTCAAGAGCTTGCCAGGTCTATGCCGATTTTTCATCTGGCTCTTGTCTGATCTTCCCTGCGCAGAAGAGTGGCGGGCAAATAGATCTCTATGTGAATTCTGTGGTACGTGAAGTCACTACCAATGAGGAAGGTAAGGCAACCGGGGTGTCCTATATTAATAAGGATGACAGAAAAGAATATAAATTAAAAGGCAAAGTGGTTGTATTAGCGGCCTCTGCATGTAGTTCTGCCCGCATCCTCCTTAATTCCAAAAGTAAACAGCACCCAAATGGTCTGGGGAATAGTAGTAATATGGTAGGGAAGTACCTGCACGATTCTACCGGCAGTAGCAGGGCCGGATTTATACCCGGGCTTATGAACCGGAAGATGTACAACGAAGATGGGGTAGGAGGAATGCATGTGTATACGCCATGGTGGTTAGACAATAAGAACCTCGATTTCCCACGTGGATACCATATTGAAGTATGGGGAGGTATAGGCATGCCCAACTACGGCTTTGGTTTTAACCCCAACGATTTCAATAAATTCTTTGGTTTACCAACCGGAGGATACGGGGCCGGCTTAAGAGAAGACGTAAAAAAATATTACGGTTCTGTCATTGGCTTTGGAGGTAGAGGAGAAGCTATTGCCAGAGAAGATAATTATTGTGAAATAGATCCTACCACGGTTGATGAATTTGGGATCCCTGTTTTACGCTTCAATTATAAATGGTCCGATTATGAACGCAATCAGGCCAAGCATATGCAGAGCACTTTTGAAGAACTTATACATGGCATGGGTGGAGAGCCACTTGGAGATACGCCTACCAAGGAACAAGATTACGGCTTGCTGAATCCCGGACAGATCATACATGAAGTAGGAACAACCCGTATGGGAGATGATACTAAGAGATCGGTGGTAAATCGTTACCAGCAATTGCACGATGTCAACAATGTGTTTATTACGGATGCAGGTCCGTTTGTTTCGCAGGCCGATAAGAATTGTACCTGGACCATCCTGGCCTTGTCCTGGAGAGCGTCCGACTATATCGTGGAACAACTAAAACAACAAAATATCTAAGTTATGGATAGAAGAAAGAGTATAAAATCGATTCTGCTTGGAACCGTTGCCGGCGGACTTGTTATACACGGATGCAAGCCGGGAGAAGAAAATGCGGAAGACTTAAAAGGCCTGATAGCAGACAACAAGTTTTTTGGCAGAACTCCGGGAGAACTGGAAGAAATTGCAAAGCTAAATGCCGAACAATTTCTGAATCCGCACGAATTGGAGACCATTGAAGTGCTCAGTAATTTGATCTTACCTCCTAATGAAAATGGAGGTCCAACAGAGGCAGGAGTGCCAGAATTTGTGGAATTTATGGCAAAGGATATTCCTGAGCTGCAAACAACATTACGCGGCGGTCTTATGTGGTTAGATCATAAGAGCAATACAGAATTCGGAACTGAGTTTAAGATCACCCCAGAAGCATCTCAAAAAGAGATATTGGATGCTATTGCTTTTTACGATACAAAGATCCCTATGGATGACCATCCCCTGGAGGTTCAATTCTTTAATTTGATGCGTAACTTAACCCTAACCGGTTACTACACTTCTAAAGCAGGAATAGAAGACCTGGGATATAAAGGGAATATGCCCAATATTTGGGACGGAGTACCCCAGGAAGTGCTAGACCAGCATGGCATGGCGTATGATGAGGAATGGTTGGCTAAATGTGTGGATCAGAGCAAACGGGGCGATATTGCCGTTTGGGACGATAAAGGCAATTTACTTACATAGAATTTCTAAGACATAGACAAGATCATTTTAATTAGATAAAAAATGAAATACATCAGATCATTAGTTGTTTTGCTGACCTTTTCGCTTTTTGCAATGCCTTCCTTAAATGCACAGGAAGTGGGGATTCAACTCTACAGCCTCAGAAATCAGTTTAAAACAGATGTGGAAGGAACCCTAAAAACGATACATGATTGGGGTATCACGAAAATAGAAGGAGGTGATACCTATGGGGTGCCTTTGGATGAATTTCTTGGGTTGTTAAAAAAGTATGAGTTAGAAGCAGTAAGCGTTGGAGCATCTTTTGAGGAGTTGGCGAACGATGCAGAAGCCGTAGCTGCAAAAGCAAAAGCTTATGGCGCCTCCTATGTAATGTGTTCCTGGATCCCACATAAGGGAGATGATTTTACCATTGAAGACACCAAAAAGGCTGTTGAGGTCTTTAATAAAGCCGGGGAAGTCCTGGATGGGGAAAATATTATATTGACCTATCATGCACATGGGTATGAATTCAGACCCTATGGATCTGGTACTCTGTTCGATTATATGTCCGAAAATGCGGAGGACTTCTATTTTGAAATGGATGTGTACTGGTTTCAGCACGGTGGTGCAGATCCAATGGTATATTTGAATAAATACCCGGACCAGTTTGTTTTGATGCACCTAAAGGATATGGAAAAGGGAATGAAGGGAGACAATACAGGTCATGGGGATGTAGAAACCAACGTGGTACTGGGTACCGGACAAATTGCTATGGCCGAACTTGTGGCAAAGGCAAAAGAATTAGGGATAGAATATATGTTCATAGAAGATGAATCCTCCCGGGTAGTGGAACAAGTCCCTCTTAGTTTGGCATTTTTAAGAAGTTTGGAAGATCAATAAAAGCATCTCCGTCCTAAAATACTATGCTACTTTTTTATGGCTACCCCTACCATAGAATCTGCAGTTCCATAATACAGGAACCATTGATCCTTATAATATACCAAGCCCTCAATAAAAGTTGTTCCTGCGGCATATTGCCCACTGGTCTCATGAGGCAGACTGGGACATATAAACGGTTCAGACAATCGCTTTAATAACTTTGCCGGATTCTCCTTGCTGAATAAGACCTGGCCTCCGCAATAAGTGTTCTCTGCAACCATGGTACCGGCATCCGGACCACTTAGGTTCTTCCCATTATAAAGAAGCAAAATGCCATCATCCGTATATATTGCCGGTGGTCCTGGTTCTACCAGATGGCTGTCAAAATCCTTCAGGGTAGGTTCAAAGACATGGAGTAGTTCCCCATTTTCGTCTAACAGAGGATCCCAATGGATTCCGTCTGTTGATTTTGCCAGGTTTACAAACAACTCTCCCCAGTACATCCAGTACTGATCCATGATCTTTTTAGCGATAAGTCGACCGTTTACCAACTCGGTGACTACGGATCCTGATTTGCTCCAGGTATCAAGAAATTTTCCATTGTAGGCCCTTTCAAACACAGGTCCTTCTTTGGTCCAATTTCTCAGATCATCAGAGGTGGCAGCCGAAAGTCTGGCTACATCGTTATTCCAGCTGGTATACATCATTAGATAAGAACCATCTGGCAGCTCAACAACCCTGGGATCTTCAACACCTCCCGGGATGATCCCATTTTGCAAATTCATCATTATCCGGAAAAAGTACAGGATCGGGTAATTTGTCAAAGTTAATTCCATCGGTGCTGTAAGCCAGACCAATTCTTGAGGTCCTTCCTCCCAATATGGCAGCAGGATTGTCTTCTGCCCTGAACAAAAGGAAAATGGTATCATTGCGCACTATGGCACCCGGATTAAAGACGTCTGCTTTTTGCCATTGTACTACTTGCTGATCTATGGGATTTAAAAATATAGCCGTACTATCTGCTTGCATTATGGGGTTGGTGGCTGGTTTTTCAAAGCCAAGCATCCATGGTTCCTGTGCTGTGGAACAAGAATTAGAAAGGAATAGTAGTATTAGCATTAAAGCGGGGAGATTTCTCATTTGTTCTTTTTAATTTAGATTGATGACAGATGTAGCCTCCCTGGTTACTTATGAGTCAGGAATCGATCACTCAAGGAAAGATACGGCTTTTATAGATTATCATTACTTTTAATTTCGGATAGCGAATAATTAATAAATCAACCAGATATTTGAAGAAAGCCACAATTCTTAGTCTTTTTGTTGTTATCATCTGGAATTGCAGGGAAAAAGTGAAGGAGGCTACGGTAGAGCCGGCTTTGTCACCATCTGTAAGCAAGGTCGATTCAGTTATTAAGGTGTGGGTATCCACACCTCAGCTCACTTTAGACAAAATCGCGGATACTACCTTTATCAGACTGGCAGATTTCAGTGAGGATTTTGCCTATGAATTACGGTATGCCACTGAAAACAATTTTTTAAAGACCAAAGTATACGATTGTGCGGAGTGTTATACAAGAAGTAAAACAGCTAAAGCATTAATAGCAGCTAACAAGGTATTTAAGGAAAAAGGTTTTCGCATCAGATTTTTTGATTGCTACAGACCCAATTCAGTGCAATATAAGATGTGGGAGATCTTTCCCAACCCACAGTATGTGGCAAATCCTGTAAAAGGATCTATCCATAATAAGGGTGGTGCAGTAGACATTACCCTGGAAACCCTGGATGGCATAGCATTGAATATGGGTACTGATTTTGACTATTTCGGGAGAGAGGCACATCATGATCATTTGCAATTACCAGATGAGGTGTTGCGAAATAGGGCTTTGCTGAAAGAAGTCATGGAGGCCCATGGGTTCTGGTCTATCCGAACAGAATGGTGGCATTATAATCTTGGTGCTGCTACGAATGACCCGGTGGCCAATTTTAAGTGGACCTGCCCTTAGGGGAATTTTATTTTATGGCATTGTATAAGGATGCGTTCTCCTGTACAATCTGTTGTAAAGAACAAATACTCATCTCCTCCGTCCAAAATTTTGTATTGTTTTCGCAGTTGAGCGACGGAAACCGGGAAATTCCTTGTTGTGATATTAGCCTTTTTGCTCTTAAAAGCTTTCATATTCTTTTTGTTGTATGGAATGACCTTTAGGATCTCAAAAGTCCGTCCCGGGAATTCCATACGGGTATTAGCCGTGTATAGATGGGAATGTTCCTGCAGTTTATTTAATCCCAGGGTGGCGCCTAGTACCTTAAAGCCACCCGATTTAAGCAGGGCAGCGTTAGGTTCATATAAATAACGCAAAGGCATTGAGAAATCGCTCAGAGCGTGCTTTTCCTTTTGCCAATAAAAGTTGAACACTTCATCGCCCGTGTTAGTAATGTTAATCGTTTTAATAGGGAGATCCTTGGGAGCGGGAGAATTCTTTAGAATCCAAAGTAATTCTTTAACCTCATTATTAACGGCAACCACATGCATCTCGTGCACATGTTGCAATTCAATAATTCCGGCTGTAATATCGAGCAGGGGAGAGGTCTTAAGCAGTAGATGTTTAGTGCGTGAAAAAATACGATCTAGGTGGAGGGATATGTTTGGGGTACAGTCTTCAAGTTTATAGACCTTGTTTTTGGAGACATCTCGTCTACTGGGATCCACATAGATCCAGTCGAATCTCAGATCAGTGCTTTTCAGGAATTCTATCCCATCACTACAATGAGTTTCCATATTGGCAACTCTTAAGATTGAACTGTTATAAGATACAATTTGGCATAATTCCTTGTCCCATTCAAAATGATAAACCCGTGCTATTTTCTGACTAAAAAAATAAGCATCAACTCCAAAGCCACCAGTCAGATCTGCAAGGGTTTTTCCATCCACCAGAGTGGCCTTATACCGGGCAGTTATTTCCGAGGAGGTTTGTGCTATATGTAACTTATTGGGGTAGTAAATCCCTGGTGTATTAAACCAGGTTGGCAACTTGGATTGGGCCTTTTTCTTACTCTCGATCTGCTGAACAAGTTCTTTTTGTGAAATATCCTTAAAACGGGGTTTGGAAAGCATAACTGACAGGATGTCAGCATTCAAATAATTTTCTATAAATACTTGTACACCAGTATTTAGTATATTTTTATTCAAACTAATACTATAAGTTTTCAGTGATTTGTTTTACGATCTTATTATCTGATAAAAATTCCTTTAAAATCACTTTTATGGCGGTATAACCGGGCACTGCCACTATCAAGCCAAGCACACCAAATAGTATACCGGCAATTATTATGACCAGAAAAATTTCGAGGGGATGAGACCTCACACTATTGGAAAAAATAATAGGTTGTGAAAAGAAATTATCGATCAGTTGGCCAAACACAAAACCGATAAAAACATAGCCGGTATTTGGTAAAACAACAGACGTAAAATCGGCACCAAGATTGGAGGTCATTGACAGGACAATCATGAACACAGCACCGATGATCGGACCCACATATGGAATGACATTGAACAGAGCACAAAGGAAAGCGATCAATACGGCATTTGGGATCCCTGCAAGCAGCAAGACAATGGTATAAATAACAAACAAGATCAGGATCTGAAATAATAATCCAACGAAATAACGCGATAGCAAGCTATTGATCTTTTCAATAGACTTACTCATCCCAATTTCCTTGTCATCAGGAACAAAGGCGAGCAGGCCTCTTTGTAAGAGCGAAGAATCTTTAAGAAAGAAAAAAGAGATGAACAATACCGAAAAAAGACCTATGCCTGCGGCACTCAGGGTATTTACAAATGAGTTAAGAAAATTTGGAATAAAGCCGATATCGAATCCTTGTACAATATTCCTTTCAAATGCCGTGCCTTTGATAATATCGTTAAACTGTTCTGGTGAGGCACCAAAATAGAGAGTGATCTTCTGATACAGCGTAATGAATTTAGTTCTAAGATCTTCTATATTCAATAGGGATAAATTAGCAGCTTGTTCGTTAATTAACGGGAAGAACAGGGCAATGATACCCGCAAGAATACCTACCATCAACAGCATAGTGACAACCACAGCCATGGTATTTGGAAATTTAATTCTGCGTCTAAGAAATAGGACCACTGGTCTTCCGATAAGGGCAACCACCGCAGCCATAGACAAATAAGCCAGGACAGATCTAATTTCATACAGGAAATAAAAAAGAACTGCAAGACCCACCAGGATCCCCACGGCTCTCAGAATCCCATTTGATACTATTTTTGAGTTCATAAATTAATTTTTGAAGGCATATTGAATAATGTTTGCGCCCATTTGGAGGGCTTTTTGTCTTACTTCTTCAGGATCATTATGAACCTCCGGATCTTCCCATCCATCTCCCAGATCGCTTTCAAAAGTAAACAGGAGGATCAAACGGTCTTCATTAAATATACCAAAGGCCTGAGGTCTTTTCCCATCGTGCTCATGGATCTTGGGCAGACCATCCGGAAACTGAAATTTCTGAGAGAAAATAGGGTGCTCAGGGCCTAATTCTTCTAATTCTTTATCGGGAAAGACTTTTTTTAGTTCCTTTCTGAGATAAGGCTCCATCCCATAATTATCATCTATATGGAGGAAGCCACCGGCCAGGAGATAGGTTCTTATATTCAGAGCCTCTTCATTTGAGAAAAAGACATTGCCGTGCCCGGTCATATGAACAAAGGGATATTGAAAAAGGCTTGTACTGCCTGCTTCTACGGTCTGAGGTTTAGAATTAATTTCAGTACGAATGGTTTGATTACAAAAACGGATAAGATTAGGAAGTGCTGTAGGGTTAGAATACCAATCGCCACCCCCCTTGTATTTAAGAACTGCTATTTCCTGCGCCTGCGCGGGAAGAGATGCCATCAAGGTTATAAAAAGCAAAAGCATGGTACGTTGCAACATAGAATATCGACCTAATTATTGATCCAAATGTACGTAATATCAATTTTAAATAAGCAGCATCTTACCCTATGCATATTCCTAAAGTAATAACAACTTTACCGGCTGTTAAAGACTGCTACGGCAGTGCAGGCGTAGATGGCGGCTGTTTCTGTGCGTAATCTGCTTTCTCCCAGAGAAACGGGCAAGAAGCCATTCTCATAGGCCAGTTCTACCTCTGCCTCAGTAAAGTCGCCTTCCGGCCCTATCAAGATGGTAATTGGCTTGTCTGGGGCAATACGGCGCTTTAATTCCATTTTTTCTTCCTCATGACAATGAGCTATAAACAAAATGCCAGCATGCTTTTTTTTAATATACTCCGTATAGGTGATGGGAGGATGCAACACAGGTAGAAATGTTCTGAGCGATTGTTTCATAGCCCCTTGAATGACTTTCTGCAGACGATCCATTTTCATTGTTTTGCGTTCGGACCTGCTGCAAATAATGGGTGTTATCTCGTTTACTCCTATCTCTGTAGCTTTTTCCAGGAACCATTCGAACCTATCATTACTTTTCGTTGGAGCCACCACCATATGCAGAGAATGCATTTTTGCATGTCTTTTCTGGGCAGAAACTACCACTGCGGTAGTATGCTTAGGATCTACATTGACCAATGATGCCAAAAACAGCCAACCTTTTCCATTGGTAACATGAAATTCATCACCTTTCTTTTTACGCAGCACTTTTAAAAGATGCTTGCTTTCGTCTGCCTGGAGGGTAAATTCTTTGGTTGTCTTTGAGATCTCCGGATTGTAAAATAATTGCATATTCTTTCTGTATTCAAAGTGTTAATTTGCGAAGAGCATGTTCTATGCCTAGCTCTATCCAATGCTGAAGCATTTCCTCTGTTTCCAGACCTTCAGGTGTCACATATATAAATTCTTTCATCGGTTTATTTGTAAAATCCATTGGTTGCACATGTTGGTTTTCTAGAGCCTGCTCCATTTTCTCAGAAACTACGCGCACCATAAGCTTCTCTTTCATCACCCCAATGGTCATTTTTCCCTTTAACAAGAAAGCTATTCCACCAAACATTTTTTTCTCTGTTATAAATGAGTGTATAGAAGTTGGATACAACTTCAGAGAAAGACGAATACGTTGCGCGAGATGTTCATCGAACGCCATGATCTAGTAAAATAATTTAATAGGTGAAATCACGGAAATAAAGGTATGAGATTTTTGTAAACTTTGATAGATAAGATGACAAAAGTCCTGACTACATTACCCAATTTCTAATAAACTTTAAGGAATGATATATCGCGCCTTTGCAGTGACGCTCTGATCGGTAAAATTATCATCAAGATACTTTAAATACCCCACGATCCCTATCATAGCTGCATTGTCTGTGCAATATTCAAATTTGGGAATAAAGGTTTTCCAACCAAGGGATGTTTCAGCCTCTTTAAGGGCATTACGTATCCCTGAATTGGCAGATACTCCTCCACCTATGGCCACTTGTTTTATACCCGTCTGTTTAACTGCTTTCTTTAATTTATCCATTAGGATGCCCACTATGGTGTACTGAATGGAGGCACAAATATCTTCTTTGTGCTGTTCTATAAAGTTTGGATCTTTTGCAACTTCCTTCTGAATAAAATATAGAATACTGGTCTTTAGGCCACTAAAACTAAAATCGAGGCCCTTCACCTTTGGTCTGGGAAATTTATAGGCCTTAGGGTTACCTACCTGAGCAAATTTGTCAACTAAAGGTCCGCCAGGATAGGGCAGTCCCAGGATCTTTGCTGATTTGTCAAAAGCCTCACCAACTGCATCATCCAGGGTTTCTCCCAGGATCTCCATATCGAAGTAATTACGTACCAGAACAATTTGTGTATGACCACCACTGATGGTCAGTGCGAGAAAAGGAAATGTAGGTTTATCAAATCCTTTTTCCGAAATAAAATGAGCCAGAATATGGGCTTGCATATGATTTACTTCTATCAAAGGAATACCAAGTCCAAGCGCCATTGATTTGGCAAAAGAGGTGCCCACCAGTAAGGATCCCATAAGACCCGGACCCCTCGTAAAAGCTATGGCTGATAGCTGATTTTTATCGATATTTGCATTGGCTAGTGCCTGATGGATCACGGGAACAATATTTTGTTGATGGGCTCTGGAGGCTAGTTCTGGAACTACACCACCAAATTCCTCGTGTATTTTTTGGGTAGCAACCACATTGCTAAGGGTAGTATCATTGCATAAAACAGCTGCTGAAGTATCATCGCAAGAAGATTCGATGGCGAGTAGGTATATATTTTGTTTTTTCACCTAGCTTTGGAATAATTATTGGTCGTACAAAGGTAAATCATAAAGCCCTATCAAAAAACTTAGAAAAATACTGATAAGAGTGCTACTGGCAGTATTGCTTATAGTGGTTCTTGGCTCCATTGTATTGTCCTTACCTTATGTTCAAACAAAATTGGCAAACTATGCTACCAGCTCCATTAACAAGGAGTACGGAACCAATATAAACATAGATAAGCTGCGTGTTTCCTTGATCTCATGGGATACTTCTCTCAAAGGAATTTTTATTCAGGATTACAAACAAGACACCCTTTTCTATATCAATGAACTTACCACCTCTATTTTAAGTATTCGTAATTTAATTGGGGGCAGTCTTGAATTTGGGGATATTGAGGTAGATCAATTAAACTTTAAGTTAAAGACCTATAAAGGGGAAACGAATACCAATCTTGACGTATTCGTAGAAAAATTAGACGATCATAAACCAAGAGATCCTGAGACTCCGCCATTTTATTTAACATCTTCAGACATATCCATTGAGAATAGTAAATTCCGAATGATCAATGAAAATCTTGAAACTGCGGAAACCTTAGATTTTCGTGACTTGAATTTAAACGCGTCCGATTTTCAAATTTTAGGTCCTGAGGTCACCACCAAAATAGATGCATTATCCCTTAGAAGCAGGAGCGGAGTAGAACTGAGTAAACTGGCCACTTCTTTTAAGTACACCAAACAACAAATGAGATTTGATTCGCTGAATATCCAAACACCGAAATCGCATCTTATTGGCAATCTGGTATTTGATTACAACAGGGAAGACCTCGCTGACTTTCTCAACAAAGTGAATATCACAGCGGTCTTTCAGGATTCAAAAGTATCTCTGGATGATGTTAATATTCTAAGCAAACAGTTTGGCGAAGAAAAAGAAGTATTGTTTTCTGCTTCCATGAATGGGGTTCTAAACGATCTCAATGTGAACGAAGTGTTTCTGACCACTGAAAATACAGGGATCAGGGGCGATTTTAATTTCAAAAATCTGTTCGCAAAGGACGATCCTTTTTTACTACAAGCCGGCATTAAGAATATTACCACCAGTTATTATGAATTAAGATCCTTAATGCCGGAAGTACTGGGTACCTCTATTCCTACATTCTTTTCAAAATTAGGGCAATTTACCGTACGGGGTGATGCTACTATTACGGAATCTTCCGTAGATGCAAGAGTAAACATTAACAGTAGTATTGGAAGTAGTTATGTAGATCTTAGCCTTACAGATGTGAACAACATAAACAACGCAAAATACAAAGGCTTTGTATCACTTATAGATTTTAACCTGGGCAAGTTTGTGAACGATGATAATCTGGGAATTACCTCCCTGGATGTAAACGTGGAAGGACAGGGTTTTGCCAAGAATAAATTGAATACAGAGGTTATTGGGCAAGTGTATAATCTTCAATTCAATAAATATGACTATAAAGATGTCAGTGTTTCGGGGATCTTAAAGGACCAGTTGTTCGATGGATCTTTGGTGAGTAAGGACGCTAACTTCAATCTGGACTTTAAGGGATTGGCCGATTTTGGGGGTAAGGTTAATAACTTTAATTTCAATGCCTCCGTAGCCTATGCCGACCTTAAGAAATTAAATTTTATAAAAGACAGTGTCTCTATTTTTAAAGGGGATGTTATCATGAATGTCTCAGGAAGTACCCTGGATGATGTAGTTGGAAACATAACTTTTTCCAGTACAAACTATCAAAACATCAATAATACCTATTTTTTTGAAGACTTCAATGTGGTTTCCTCTTTTAGCCAGGACTCTATCAGGAGCATAGAAATTAACTCTCCGGATATTATCACCGGCTTTATGAGAGGCAAGTTCAAAGTAAATGAATTGGATAAGCTTCTTCGAAATTCCATTGGTAGTATATATACCAATTACAAACCTTTTGATATTTCCGAAGGGCAGACACTCGATTTTAATTTTAAGATCTACAATAAGATCGTAGAGGTCTTTTTCCCTGAGGTGGCCTTTGACCCTAATACCTTTATTCGTGGAAATATAGTGGCGGATGAAGGCGATTTTAAACTTAATTTCAAATCGCCCCGGATCGCTGCCTTCGATAATGTTTTTGACAGTATTGATATAAAGATAGATAACAAGAACCCCCTGTTTAATACCTATGTCTCTGTTGCCGATGTTTCCACGGCCTATTATGATCTAAAGGATTTTAGCCTCATAAATACCACCTTGGTGGATACTCTTTTTTTCAGGACCGAATTTAAAGGCGGAAGTGAATATAATGACAGTTACAACCTGAATTTCTATCATACCTTCAATGCACAGAACAAGTCTGTCATTGGGCTCAAAAGATCTGATGTGAGCTTTAAAGGAAATACTTGGATACTGAATAAAGACGGGGATCAAAAAAATAAGGTGATCGTTAACCGAACGTTGGATAGTATTCAGATTCAGGAGATCGTCATGAACAATGACAACAGGGAACAGATCCGATTAAGAGGAGAGCTGGCAGATTCTACCTATAAGGATCTACAACTCGATTTTAAGATCGTTTCACTGAGCAAGATAGCACCTGCCATTGACAGTCTAAAATTAAAAGGTGAGATAAACGGAACGTTGAATATTCTACAAAAGGATGATATTTATCTCCCATCCTGTAACCTGGAGATCTCAGATTTTGGGGTGAACGACATTACCTTAGGCGAATTAACAATAGGGATCGTTGGTAACCGGGATCTTACTGAATACGTGGTCAATTCCCAGATAGCTGATCAGGGCATAGAAAAGTTTAGTCTACTCGGCAATTTTGACAATAGGGATGATGTGCCCAACGCAGATCTCATGGCCAATTTCAGTAATTTTAATTTGGAACCTTTTAGTCCGCTTGGCGAAGGAGTAATTACAAATATCAGAGGGCTTCTGAATGGAACAGCTCAAATTAAAGGAGACCTTAGAAATCCGGATATAAGTGGATTGCTTACCCTCAACGAAGCAGGGATCGCCATACCATATCTGAATGTAGATTATGCATTTGGACCAAATTCTACCGTAAGGTTATTCAATCAGACCTTTGATTTTCAGAATATTCAGTTAACGGATGTTACCATGAATACGAATGCTTCCTTAGATGGAACCATAAAGCATCAGTTTTGGGATGATTGGAGTTTGGATCTGGACGTGAATACCAATAACAATCGTTTTTTAATTTTAAACACGCCCTTCGAAGAAGAGATCTTGTATTACGGTACGGGTTACCTCAATGGTCAGGGGAGGATCTTTGGACCCACTAAAGCACTTACTATTAAAGTGAATGGAGCTACAGCGCCCGGAACTTCATTAAAGATACCACTTAGTGATGTGGCCTCAATAGGGGATTATTCCTTTATTAATTTTATTGAGAAAAAAGACCAACAAACCTTTGAAGTAGAAAGAACCCTGAAGGATTACGAGGGATTGGAATTAAACTTTGACCTCGATGTTACTCCAGATGCCGAGGTGGAGATCGTTGTAGATCAAAAGACTGGAAGTTCTCTTAAAGGCACGGGCGAGGGAATCTTGCTTATTGAGATCAATACGAATGGTAAATTTAATATGTTCGGCGATTTTGTGGTGGTTACCGGGACCTATAATTATCGCTTTGGAGGGGTGATCGATAAATCATTTACCGTTAAGCCCGGAGGTAGTATTGTATGGGATGGTACACCACTTGCCGCTCAGCTCGACATGGAAGCTGTTTACTCACTCAATGCAAATCCGGCACCTTTATTGGACAACGCCGGAGTAACCAGAAGAATTCCTGCTGATGTGGTGGTAAAACTCACCGGGGAGTTAGAGAGACCTACGATCGATTTTAAAATTGAATTCCCTGGAACAAGTTCTATTGTGAAGTCAGAATTAGAATACAAACTTCAGGATCCAACGGTAGAAGAGCGAAACGCCTTTTTCCTCCTGGCTCAGGGGACCTTTGTAGACGAAGGCAGCGGACTTAATCAACAGGCCGTTACCGGGAATTTGATACAAACGGCTTCCGGCCTGGTCAACTCATTACTGGGTGGCAGCAACGATAAGTTCGATTTTGGATTTTCGCTGGAACAAGGAACCTTGGATCCAAGTCAGGTTCAAACCGAGAACAGATTAGGGGTAACAGTTTCCACGAGGATCAGTGACAGGGTATTGTTCAATGGCCGGTTTGGAGTTCCGGTTGGTGGGGTAAGTGAGACTGTTGTGGCAGGCGATGTTGAGGTTCAGGTTTTACTAAATGAAGAAGGTACGCTGCGAGCAAAGATATTCAACAGAGAAAATGAGATACAACAGTTCCTGGCAGATCAAACGGGATATACGCAGGGGATAGGACTTTCTTATGAAGTAGACTTTAGTACGTTTAGCCAACTGCTTAAAAAAGTATTTAGTCCGAAAAAAGTAGATGATTCTTCAACTGCAAAACCCAGAAATGTGAGAAGTACCATGGGGAAAGACAGTCTGGTGAAGTTCTATCAAAAACCAAAAAATTTGCCAGTAAATCAAAAATAACAGGCATTGATTTCCCACCTAAAACAAGATCCCAAATAGTGAGGTAACAAATGAGATCACATGAGAATAAAAGAAAAGGCTCTGGATATCCAGAGCCTTTTCTTATTCCAAATAAATTTTAAGCAATGGTGATTTTTTTATCCAGGTAAACATCCTGGATGGCATTTAAAAGCGATACCCCTTCATTCATAGGTTTTTGAAAGGCCTTTCGCCCGGATATTAATCCCATACCACCAGCGCGCTTGTTGATAATTGCTGTTTTTACAGCTTGTGCCAAGTCGTTTTCTCCTGAAGAACCTCCTGAATTGATTAATCCGGCTCTTCCCATCAGACAATTTGCAACTTGGTAACGTGTTAAGTCTATAGGATGCTCAGAAGTTAATTCTGAATATACTTTCTCATGAGTTTTAGCGAAATTTATGGCTTTGAATCCTCCATTGTTTTCGGCTTGTTTTTGTTTTACGATATCGGCCTGTAAGGTAGAAGCCAAATAGTTCGCCTGTCCCGTTAAATCTGCTGAAACGTGGTAATCTGTTCCGTCTTTCTTAAAAGCAGGATTTCGAAGATAGGCCCATAATACAGTGACCATTCCCAACTCATGAGCGTATGCAAAAGCTTCTGTCACTTCTTGGATTTGCCTGGTACTTTCCGGGGACCCATAATAAATGGTAGCACCCACAGCAACGCAACCCATATCAAAGGCCTGGTCAACACTGGCAAACATGATCTGATCAAATTTGTTTGGATAGGTAAGTAGCTCATTATGGTTGAGTTTCAAAATGAAAGGGATCTTGTGGGAATATTTTCTTGCTACAGAGCCCAGTACTCCTAAAGTGGAAGCTACGGCATTACAACCACCTTCAATAGCCAGTTCTACTATTTTTTCCGGATCAAAATAGATGGGATTGGGCGCAAATGATGCTCCTGCGGTATGTTCAATACCTTGGTCAACGGGTAAAATGGATACATATCCCGATTTGCCCAAACGTCCTGAATTAAACAAAGTTTGCATGTTTCTCATGACGATGGGATTTCTATCGGACGGACTCATTACCCGTTCAACAAAATCTGCCCCGGGAAGATGAATTTGGTTTTTACTAATAGTTTTACAGTTATGACCGAGTAAATATTCGGCATCTTTTCCTAGAAGTTTTTCAATGTTTATGGACATATGGCAAAGTTTTAGATGAAGACATAAAGATACGTCGAAAAGGCCTTTTATTAAGATTTTCGCACACTTTTTATACCCAAAACCGGTGTTTTTCTCCCGTTATTTTATTACTTTAACCAACCTTGTTTTCGCAAGGTTTTTTTGTGAATCATTAAAGCATTTAGAGTATGGCTAACATAAAAAAAATTAAAGGCACTATTGGCATTCTAACTGGTGGGGGAGATGTTCCAGGTCTTAACCCTGCCATAAGGGCTGTAACTTTCCGGGCAATTCGCGAAGGATACCGGGTACTAGGCTTTAAAAGAGGATGGGCAGGTGTAATTGATATTGTAAGGAATAAGAAGTATGACAATAGCAATAATTTCGCTGAACTTTCAAAAGCTGTTGTCAATAAAGCGGCAAGAACAGGGGGTACCTTTTTGCACACTTCCAGAACGCGTCCCAGTCATGTGGCAAAAGATATGGTGCCAAAGCATCTCAGGGATAGTTATAATAAGGAAATGAATGACCTTACTCCTGAGGTTATCAAAAACCTCGATTGGCTTGGTGTAGATTATCTAATTCCTATTGGGGGTGATGACACCTTGAGTTATGGTGTTCACCTCTTTAAAAAAGGCTTAAAAGTAATGGCTATTCCAAAGACTATGGACAATGATGTTCCGGGTACGGATTATTGCATTGGCTTTAGCACCTGCGTTACCAGGACCATCAGCCTAACCAATAGTCTCAGGACAGCTGCGGGCTCACATGAACGATTTCTGGTTCTGGAGGTATTTGGGCGTTATGCTGGTTTTACGGCCATGTTGCCCACACTGGCCGGAGCAGCACATCGATGCCTAATTCCGGAAGTACCATTCAATATAGATCAGCTTGCGGAATTACTTACCAAAGATCGAAATGATAATCCCAGTAACTATTCTATTGTGCTGGTTTCTGAAGGGGCTACTTTTGAGGGAGGTAAAATGACGTATGAAGGAATGGAAAAAGATGCCTTTGGACATGCCAAACTGGGAGGTATTGGTGATGAGGTTTCCCTGGCATTAAAACGGGTGTCCCCAAAGTACAATGATGGGCAGCTGGTAAATGTCATAAATCAGAAATTGGGTTACCTGGTGCGGTGCGGTGATCCGGATTTTATTGATTCCGTTGTTCCCACTGCATATGGAAATCTTGCGTTGGACCTGATCCTTAAAGGAATTGATGGGCGAATGGTAGTCCTAAAGAATGGCCGGTATGATCATGTCCCAATTGAAGTGGTTACAGATTCTAAGAAATTTGTAAACGTGGATAAATACTACAACCGGGAGAAGTTGCACCCATACTACAAGAATTTTGAAATGCTGCCACTGTTTATTATGACCAACGATTAAAGGAGAATTTAGGATAGCAGTACTTCCCGAAAATTGTATATAGCCCGGACCACGTCTTTTGTCGGTCTAAATTAAAGAGGGCAACTGTGTTTTTTGAAGTTATATTGTTAACATTTGGAATCAATTTTAGTACGAAATCGATTTCGGGCTGCGATTTTGGCAAATAAAGAAGAATGCTAATTCATTTTATCTCCAAAGTTTGCTAGCTTTGCAATTCTAATTTTTCTAATGGGTTCTAATATAAAAAAGATAGCAGTTTTCACATCAGGAGGCGATTCCCCTGGGATGAATGCAGCCATACGATCTGTAGTTCGGACATGCGCATACGTAAAAGTTGATTGTGTCGGAATTTATCGGGGCTATGAAGGAATGATCGAAGGGGATTTTGTTCCTTTAAATGCCAGAAGTGTCAATAATATTATCAATAAAGGGGGAACTTTTTTAAAGTCTGCCCGCTGCTCTGAATTTAGAACTAAAGAAGGTAGGAAAAAGGCCTATGACCAGCTCAAGTCTGAAGGAGTGGATGCCTTGGTGGTCATTGGAGGAGATGGTAGTCTTGCAGGGGCAGAGGTTTTATATAAAGAATACAACATCCCATTCACCGGAATTCCAGGAACCATTGATAACGATATCTTCGGAACACGTTGCACATTAGGATTCGATACGGCTTTGAACACCGTTGTAGAGGCTATAGACAAGATCCGTGACACGGCCAGTTCTCACCATAGGTTGTTTTTTGTGGAAGTAATGGGAAGAGATGTAGGGCACATTGCTCTTAATGCAGGTATTGGCGGTGGTGCGGAGGAAATATTAATTCCCGAAGAAGATCTTGGACTAGATCGTTTATTAGATTCCTTAAAGCGCAGTAAAGCCAGAGGGAAGTCGTCTAGTATTGTGGTCGTGGCTGAGGGAGACCGCACGACAGGAAAGAACGTTTATGAACTCAAGGAATATGTCGAAAAAAACTTACCGGTTTATGATGTTAGGGTTTGTGTTCTGGGCCATATGCAGCGAGGAGGTTCACCAACCTGTTTTGACAGAGTTCTGGCAAGCCGGATGGGCGTTAGGGCAGTGGAAGCATTGTTAGAAGGCAAGACCAATTTAATGGTAGGTATCCGAGATAACACTATTATTCTTACTCCAGTTAGTGAGGCCATTAATGGGAAAACCAAAATAGACAGGGATCTTATCAGGGTTTCTGATATTATGACTTTATAGTAATTAATTAAAAACTTAGAAAATGGCAACATTAAAAATTGGAATTAACGGATTTGGAAGAATTGGAAGGCTGGTATTTAGGATTATAGCTAAAAGAGATGGTGTAGAGGTAGTAGCGATCAATGACCTGCTCGATGTGGAACACCTGGCCTATCTTTTAAAATATGACTCTGTTCATGGGCGTTTCGACGGAACCGTTAGCGTTAAAGATGGAAACTTGATTGTCAATGGTAAGACTATCAGAATAACAGCAGAAAGAGATCCAAAGAGTATTAAATGGGATGCCGTAGGAGCAGAAATAGTAGCAGAGTGTACAGGGATCTTTACAACCTTGGAAACTGCTCAGTACCATATAGACGGAGGGGCTAAGAAAGTAGTTATTTCTGCACCTTCTAAAGATGCTCCTATGTTTGTAATGGGCGTTAACCATAAAGATGTAAAAGCCAGTGATAAGATTGTATCTAACGCATCTTGTACCACCAACTGTTTGGCTCCACTTGCCAAAGTATTGAATGATTCCTTTGGTATTGAGGAGGCGCTGATGACTACTGTACACGCCACAACTGCGACGCAATTAACCGTAGATGGTCCTTCTAAAAAGGATTGGAGAGGCGGTAGAAGTGCTATGTTGAACATTATCCCTGCTTCTACAGGGGCGGCCAAGGCAGTAACTAAGGTAATTCCTGAATTAGAAGGGAAGATTACCGGAATGGCATTCAGAGTTCCAACTGCTGACGTTTCTGTGGTTGACCTTACAGTGAAGCTTAAAAAAGATACTTCCTATGAAGGGATAAAAAAAGCATTTAAAACTGCTTCTGAAGGATCATTAAAAGGGATCTTGGGATATACTGAAGAATCTGTGGTTTCTCAGGATTTTATTGGGGATCCAAGAACTAGTATCTTCGATGCAGGAGCGGGAATAGAACTGAACTCCAAATTCTTCAAAGTAATTTCATGGTACGATAATGAAGCAGGATATTCTAACAAATTAGTAGATCTGGCCCAATATGTCCATTCCCTATAGTAACGATTTATAGAAACCATTGAAATCCTTGAAATAAGTAAAATTTGCTTATTTTAAGGATTTCTTTTTTTAAGCGCATTCATATGATTTTAATAGTAGATAGTGGAGCCACTAAGGCCGATTGGATCGCCCTGGATGACAAAGGAGACGAAGTCTTTATGACACAAACCCTGGGATTAAGTCCTGAGGTTCTTACCAGAGAAGTAATTGAAGACCGTCTCGCTAATAACTTTGAACTTTCCAAGAACAGGGATAAGGTAAAGCATCTTCATTTTTATGGTGCTGGTTGTGGGACCAACAGGATGAAAAAGTTCTTAAAGAACATTTTTAAATCCTTCTTTAAAAATGCGAAGACAGAAGTAAGGGAAGATACATTCGCAGCCATTTATTCCACAACCAAAATTGGTCATCAAGGGATCGTTTGTATTTTGGGAACAGGTTCTAACTGCAGCTACTACGACGGGCACCAACTTTTTCAGAAAGTGATCTCCTTGGGATATATCCCTATGGATGACGGCAGTGGTAATTTCTTTGGTCGGAAACTAATTCGTGATTATTACTTTCATAAAATGCCTCAGGCGCTGGGTCATAAATTTGCCAGTGAATACAATTTAGATGCAGATGTCATAAAGGAGAATCTCTACAAACAACCGAATCCAAATACCTATTTAGCAACTTTTGCCCGTTTCTTGATTGAAAATAAAGATCATCCCTACTGTAAGGCCGTAATAGATAAGGGATTGCAACAATTTGTGAATAATTATATTATGCAATTTGAACTGGCCACCAAGGTTCCTATCCATTTTGTAGGGAGTATTGCCTATTTCCTGCGCGAGGAATTAAAAGCTGTATTAGAGCGCAATGACCTTGTAGCCGGTGTTATCAGGCAACGACCCATAGATGGCCTGGTAGAATTTCACAAGCAAACTATCTAATAGCGATCATTGAGATCTCTACGTTGACAAACTTAGGGAGATTGGCAACTTCTACAGTTTCTCTTGCCGGAGCTGTAGCTGGGTCAAAATAAGATCCATATACTTCATTAATACTGGCAAACTGATTCATGTCCTTTACAAAGATGGAGGCTTTAACTACCTGGCCAAATCCCATACTCGCCTTCATTAAGATGGCCTTTAGATTTTCCATACATTGTTTTGTTTCCGCCTTAATATCGCCTGAAATAAGTTCTCCAGAATTTGGATCCATTGGGATCTGCCCGGAAATAAAAAGGGTGTTCCCTGCCATAACAGCCTGATTATAGGGCCCTATAGGGGCAGGAGCCTTGGAGGTGTGAATGATCTTTCTGCTGCTCATAGTGCTATGATTTATAAAATAGTTATCACCTTGCGCGTTGACTCCTGTTCTCCCATTTAAGATCCTGAAGAATGGAACTTTTAATACCAATAAAGAAGTACCATCGTTCAAAATTACCAAATGGTGTCCAATTAAAACGCATATTAAAACTTTTCAGATCGCGTTCAAAACGCAACTGAGTTACAGTAAATCCTTTGTTTTTTATATCATAACCGGATGACACACCTACCTTCCAGCGTGGTGACAACTCAATATTCCCGGAAAACATAAGGGAGTGATTAGAGAATTCGTTCTGCCGGTTGCTATTGCTATAGGTAGCAGCATACTGTAAATTAAGATCCCATGGGATCTTCGTACCATATCTGGGATTTTCAACATCATCCGGGTCCCTGTCCTTAAAACTACTCTCATTTAAATTATCGGCGCTACCAAAGAGATCATCTGTACGTCCGCCACTGGATTCTATGTAATTCTGCCCGTTATAAGGGTCTTCTTCCTCTTCTTCGCGATCTTCCTTGGGTTCAAAGTCTTTGCTACTTATCTTGTAACTAATGTTTGCCCGTGCATTTGTTAATCTGAATAGACTCCCACCATTTTTACTGTTAAATGTATTGATACGTCTGCCGTTGTTATCAATGGCATATGGATCCAGGCTGGCACCGAAATTCACAGACATCTTATTTTTAAAGATATTGGTACCCCCGCTTATACTCACCGGACTTATTTTTAGGGAGTCGGCTTCAAAGTTGTACCCAGAAGACAAATTAAAGCTATTGAGGAGTTGTATTTTCTTTGGTTCGGTGGCCGTAGAATCCTTATCTTTTACTTTGGCCTCCAATGTATTTTGTAAAGAAATGGTCATGGCATTAGACTTCCCCAGGCTCGGACTTCCGTAAATGGTATTTTGGAAGCGGGAATACTGCACAATGGCCCCGGTGGTCTCGTTGAGGTATTCATCGTAGTACTGCTCAAAAGAAGGGGCATATCCATAACTAACAGTAGGACGCATTACATGCCTAATGGCCTGGAATTTCTTATCCTCACCAAAGGTAAATGTTCCATACAGGGTAGTACCCACACTTGCACTAAAGTTGTATTTGTTAAACCGGTCGAATCCGCTAATTGTATCGGTCACTACCGTCTGTGTATCGGGATCAAAGCGCTGACCATAAGTTTCCAGCGTCCAGATATCTTCATAGCTTCCCCCCATCGTAACACTAAAATGTTTTGCTACCTTAAAATTGGTGCTGATAGGGATGCGGTGCCTGGCGCCCACTTTGGCATCATCGAACATCTTTGCCGTTAAAAAATCCTCGTCATTGGTACGAATACTATTTCGGCCATTAAGGTCATATTGGAAATTAACATTCTGTATAGCACCTTTCTTAATTCCTTCTCTTTTCGCAAATGGAAAAACCCGTTCCATACTTGCTTGCAATGTGGGCAGGGTTACATCTACTATATTGGTATTGGTATTTTGGTTATGAGTAGCCGTAAGACTCATATTTACCGACGGATAGGCCGGGAAGGTCTTAGAATATGAAATAGAGGAAGATAAATTGTTGGTCTGTGTCAATGCCAGGTTCTGTTGTAAAAGGGAATTTCTAAAATATTGACTGCTACCCAGGTTAACGGAGGCCGATAATCTGGAATTTGGATTGGCCTTGGGATCCTGAGAATGGGAGATCTGAATATTATAAATGGTCCCCCTGCTGTAATCATCAAATCCCTTTTGACTTACTATCTGATTTTCATATCTGAAATTAACATTCCCCCTGTAACGGTAGCGTTTGGTGTAAACAGATTGACCTCTAAAACCATAACTCCCGTTGGTATATAGGTCTCCCGTTAAGGTTAGATCCACATAATCATTAATAGGTACGTAATATCCCGCATTTTGTAGAAAGTACCCCCTATCCGGATCATTACCAAAAGTGGGCATCATGATCCCTGCAGTTCTGCCGACTGTTAAGGGAAAGTAGGCAAAAGGCAGCGCAATTGGCGTTGGAACATCAACTATGTACAGGTTACTGAATCCGGCGATCACTTTTTTCTTGGGAACAAACTTTGCCTTACGCACCCGTATATAGTAGTCCGGGTCTATAGTATCCTTGGAAGTAGTTAGCTTTCCTTCGCTCAAGAAATAAACAGAATCGTTCTCTTTCTTTGTTTTTTCAGCGTATACCTTCATCGCATCACTCCCCAACTGGCCCAAACCTGCCTGTTGTTCCGTCCTCGAATTCCAAATGACCGCTTTTTGTGTATCAAAATTAAAACGAATAGAGTCTGGAATCACAACATTCTCTCCCTGCTTAAAATAAGGTAGCTGGGAATAATTCCCCAGGGAATCCTTAATTCGACCGGCATAAACTTCATTTTTTATGTAGTCCATAATAATGATCCCGGCCTTTAATTCAGTATCCTGATAGTAGATCTCAGCCTCATTGTATAGATATATCTTTTGATCTTTCTGGCTTAATTTTACGTAATCTTTGGCCTTGTATTGTATGTTATCAAGGAGCAAGGAAGGCTTTTTCGGAACAGAATCAGCTCGCACAGAATCTGTCCTAACAGTGTCTGTCACAAGGGTCTGAGGAAGGGCAGGGGCTTTAATAGAATCTTGCATGGCCTTAATGGGTAGGGGTTTTATCATGTCCTCCTGACCATACATCATAGAGACCCCTAATAAAAACAAACCAATGAAAAGAAAAAGCTGTTTATTTGATTGCAAAGCTATATATCCTATTTTTGTAATGATATGGCTTGATTTTTGAAATCAAACTTACATATATTTTTTTTCTGCCCGTTGCAGATTAGAATAATTTTAACCCGAGTACTGGAAGTAAAATTCCTCCCAAACCATGAATAAAAAATTTCTTTTAGTATACTTTGCAATCTTCTTTTTTATTGGACATTTCTCCATCGCCAACCCTTCGCCAATAGATCGCGGGAATGATGGTTTTGTTGTCGTCTTAGATGCGGGTCATGGTGGACACGATCCGGGTAATCTAGGAAATGGGTACATGGAAAAAAACATTGCCCTGAACATCGTTCTTAAAGTTGGAGAGCTACTTAAAAAAACACCCGGGATAAAGGTAGTTTATACGCGCGATGATGATTCGTTTGTAGATCTTTTTGTTCGAGGTGAGATTGCCAACAAAGCAGGGGCAGATCTTTTTGTCTCGGTTCATTGCGATTCTCACACCTCCAATGCACATGGAGCAGGGACATTCGTCCTCGGCTTACACGCTAATAAGCAGAATTTTGAGATCGCTAAAAAAGAGAACTCGGTAATCTATCTGGAAGACAACTATGAGGCGCGCTATGCAAATTATGACATTAATTCTCCCGAATCTGTCATAGGCCTTACCATTATGCAGGAAGAGTTTTTAGATCAGAGTATACTGTTGGCAAAACTTATTCAGGATAATTTTACCTCCAGGTTAAAACGTAACGACCGCAAGGTAAAACAAGCCGGTTTTATTGTTTTACATCAAACTTTTATGCCGAGTGTGCTTATTGAAACAGGATTCCTTACAAATAAAGATGAAGGCAGGTATTTGAATTCTAATAAAGGTCAGGCCGAAATAGGTAGTGCCATTGCCAAAGCAATTCTCAATTACAAGAAAAGTATCCCTGATGCTGAAACAGTGATCTCGAATGGAACGGGAAGCAACGTAGTAGATGAAGTAAAACAGGAAGTAAAGAAGCCTGATCCGGATCTTCAAAAGGAAGCAAAACTGCCTGTTGCGAAGGAAACGGTCCAAACCACCAAACCTGTATCTGCTATTCCTGAAGAAAAAGAGAAAACAGAAAAAGTTGAGCAAGAGCCCAAAACTAAAATGCAGGTATCTAAAGGCGGTATTATATTTAAGGTACAGATCATGGCGACTGCTAAAAATCTTCCTTTGAATTCGTCAGATTTTAAGGGTTTGAATAAGATCTCTAAAGAGCCTGTTAACAATTTATATCGGTATCTCTATGGTGAAACGGACACTTATATGGGGGCAAAACTTTTAAAATCGAATGCAGACATGAAAGGTTTTACTACTTCGTATATTGTTGCCTACAAAGGGGGTAAGCGGATACCATTGCAGGATGCTTTAAAATACGAAGATGATTAATGGTCGGCCTTCCGATTTTATTTCTAATTTTGTTTGTAACCTAAAAAATAGATGTTGAAACTATCACGGGAAATTAAGACGGGTATCATAGTGATTGGGGGTATCCTCCTTTTTATTTTGGGGTTCAGCTATTTAAAATCGACCCCCCTCTTTGATAACAGTAAGATCTTCTATGCGGTTTATAAGAATGTAGGCGGTTTACAGACCGGTACCCAGGTCTCTATTAATGGATTTAGTGTAGGAAAGGTCAATGATATTCAATTTAAAGATGATACTGGTTACCTTGTAGTAACCTTTTCCGTGTCTAGCAGTTTTGAATTTTCCAGGAATAGTAAAGCAGAATTATACGATACAGGGATCATTGGTGGCAAGGGAATACAAATAAAGCCAGTATTCGATGGGGCCCCTATGGCGCAATCTGGGGATACGCTTTTAACCAATACCCGCCCCGGTTTAACAGAATTAGTACAACAAAAGCTTACACCTCTGCAGCTGAAGGTTGAGGGAGCTGTTTCTAATGCGGATTCACTTTTAATGAATGTCAACGATGTATTAGATGACAAGACCAAAAAAAGCCTTCGTGAAAGCATACAGGGCCTTACCTCGGTGGTAAATAGTTTTCAAAAAAGCTCAGCCACCCTCAATGATTTACTGGAGACTAATAAAATGCATATCGACAGCTCATTGAGTAATATCAACACACTGACCAGCAATTTCGCCAAATTCTCAGATTCTATCGCGGCTACTAATCTGAGCGCCACGGTAAGGAGTTTAGAATCTACCATTAAAAACCTGGACGCCCTTCTTGGAAAGATGGAAAAAGGAGAAGGCACTCTCGGGAAACTGATGAAAAATGAAGAATTGTACGATAACCTTACAGCAGCATCCAAAGAACTGGATCTTTTGCTACAGGACTTCCGACTTAATCCAAAAAGGTATGTAAACGTATCCGTATTTGGAAAGAAGCAGATTGAGTATAGCCTACCCCAAAACGATCCCGCACTTATTAATCAGCAGTAATTAATGGAATACCTTCCAAACATCATTTTTGCCATACTACTCATCCTTGGGATAGGGTTTTTCGCAAGGAATGTAAAAAAACTACGAAGAAATATTCTTCTGGGAAAAGACACTGATCTCACTGACAATAAATCTAAGCGATGGAGCAACATGGCCAGAATTGCCTTGGGGCAGACCAAAATGGTAGTGCGACCTATTGCCGGATTCATGCATATAATTGTGTATGTGGGCTTTATTATCATCAATATTGAGGTATTGGAGATCATTATTGACGGACTGCTGGGGACACATCGAATTTTTGCCCCTCTTGGGAGTGTATATGATTTTCTGATCGCCTCTTTTGAGATCCTGGCTTTCCTCGTTATTGTGGCGGTAGTAGTATTTTGGGTTACGCCGAAATGTTTTGAAGCTGGCGAGGTTCATAAAACCGGAAATGAAAGGATGGCCGAAGAATGATGCTAACTGGATCCTTTATATTGAGGTGATCCTTATGGGCTTGTTCCTTACCATGAATGCAGCAGATTATCAATTACAGCAATTGGGGGCAGCACATTACACCCAGGCAGGATCTTTTCCTGTGAGCCAGTTTATAACACCTGTGTTTGACGGATTATCTGCAAGTACCGTTATCCTGATCGAAAGAACAGCATGGTGGTTACATATAGGTGGGATACTTGTTCTTCCTAAACTATCTCTATTATTCCAAGCATCTGCATATTTTATTGGCATTTCCCAATACGTACTTTGGGAATTTGAAACCTAAAGGACAGTTTAGCAACCTTGTGTCCGTAACCAACGAAGTGAAACTTATGATGGATCCCAGTGCAGATCCTTTTGCAGCTCCTGCAGAAGATGCGGCGCCACCCGATAAATTTGGTGCCTCGGATGTACAAGACCTCAAATGGGTACAATTATTAAATGCCTATACCTGCACTGAATGTGGACGATGTACAAGCGAATGTCCGGCCAACCAGACAGGGAAGAAATTATCGCCCAGGAAGATCATGATGGATACCCGGGATCGCCTGGAAGAAGTAGGTCGAAATATCGATCAAAATGGCGGAAAATTTGTGGAAGATGGGAAGCAATTACTGGATGACTATATAAGCCGAGAAGAACTTTGGGCCTGTACTTCCTGTAACGCCTGCGTTGAGGCTTGCCCTGTAAGTATTGATCCCCTATCTATCATTATGGATATGAGACAGTATTTGGTCATGGAACAGTCGGCAGCTCCAGCAGAATTGAACGTCATGATGGGGAATATTGAGAACAATGGAGCCCCATGGCCGTTTAATCAAATGGACCGACTTAATTGGGCAGATGAGTCATCATAATCAATAACAACTAAGAGAAAGAAACATGAATGTACCCACGATGGCATCGCTCTTTGCGGAAGGAAAACAACCAGAGGTTTTGTTTTGGGTTGGTTGTGCCGGTAGTTTTGATGACAGGGCAAAGAAGATCACCAAGGCATTCGTAAAACTATTAAATAATGCCGGTGTATCCTTCGCTGTTTTAGGAACTGAGGAAAGTTGTTCCGGTGATCCTGCAAAAAGGGCTGGCAATGAATTTCTATTTCAGATGCAGGCAATGACCAATATAGAGGTCATGAATGGTTATGGGATCAAAAAAGTGGTCACAGCCTGTCCGCATTGTTTTAATACCTTAAAAAATGAGTATCCCGGTTTAGGCGGAACCTATGAAGTAGTGCACCATACACAGTTTTTAAAAGAGCTGGTAGATGAAGGTAAGATCAGCTTAGAGGGTGGAACATACAAAGGAAAACGAATCACTTACCACGATCCTTGTTATTTGGGAAGGGCTAATAATGTCTATGAGGCACCCAGAGAGCTCATCAAGAAGCTCGATGCTGAATTGGTAGAAATGAAAAATTGCAAGTCCAGAGGCTTGTGTTGTGGCGCTGGTGGCGCCCAAATGTTCAAAGAAGCCGAAAAAGGAGATAAGGAAGTAAATATAGAGCGAACCGAACAAGCTTTGGAAATAAAGCCGGAGATCATCGCTGCCGCTTGCCCGTTTTGTAATACCATGATGACAGACGGGGTGAAAAACAAAGAGAAAGAAGCTTCTGTAGCGGTAATGGACATCGCCGAACTCCTGGCAAGTGCACAAGATCTTTGATCTTCATTTATTTTGGAATGATTTTGGTGAAGAAAGAAGGTGAAAGAATGTTTAAAATTAATCTAAGAAAAAGAAATGATAGCATCGTTTAGTGAATTACCCGAATCGGCCAGAATATGGGTCTATCAATCCAATAGAAATTTTGCTGAGGAGGAATTAAAAGAGATCAACGACTTGCTAGCGCAGTTCTTAACGCAGTGGACGGCCCATGGAGCTGCCCTTCAGGCTGCTTTTGAGATCAGATATAACCGTTTTATTGTAATTGGGTTAGATCAGTCCAACGCCTCGGCTTCCGGTTGTTCTATAGATGCCTCTGTTCACTTTATTCAGAGTTTGGAAAAAAGATTTGGGGTTGAACTTATGGACAGGATGAATGTTTCCTTTAAACAGGGCGACTATATTACCTATAAATCCATGGCCGATTTTAAGAAAATGGCCAAAGCAAAGGCCATTTCCAAAAACACCATTGTTTTTAATAATCTTGTAGCCAATAAGCAGGAATATCTGGAACATTGGGAGGTACCTGCCTCTGAGAGTTGGCATGGCAGGTTTATTTAGTCTAGTTACCACAAAAACAGCATGTTATCTACCTTTGTGCGCAATATTTCTTCCTTAATGCAGTTAGAATCAATGATCAAAATGCCTATGCTGAAAAAAGTTTACTTTCTTCTTTTACTTATTTTCTTCTCTATTAGTTCTATTGCTCAGGTACATCCTTTACAAACTACGGATAGTATTGAACAGCAAGTATGGGTCAATACCACCTACCAAAAAATGAGCCTGGAGGAAAAAATAGGACAGCTATTTATGGTCCTTGTTGCTTCAGATCAGAATATGTCGGCCACTGATAAGATCAAAACACTGATCAAAGAAGAACATTTGGGGGGAATTATTTTTTCAACCGGAGGCCCGTTAAGACAGGCGAAACTTACCAATGAATATCAGGCATTATCCAAAACCCCATTGTTAATAGGGATGGATGCCGAATGGGGGCTGGCGATGCGATTAGATTCTACTTTTGCATATCCCTGGAATATGACCTTAGGTGCAATTCAGGATAGTACCATTATTGAACGAGTGGGCTATCGCATAGGCTCTCATGCGAAGAGATTAGGAGTTCATATCAATTTTGCCCCGGATGTTGACATCAATATCAATCCAAGGAATCCCATAATTGGGAATAGGTCCTTTGGAGAAGACAGAGTAAATGTAGCTCAAAAAGGTGCGGCCTTTGTTCGTGGAATGAACAGGGCAGGTATTCTTAGTAGCAGCAAACATTTTCCAGGCCATGGGGATACGGCTGCAGATTCGCATAAAGAACTGCCTGTAATTCCCTTTGAACGCGACAGATTAGATAGTATTGAATTATATCCCTACAAGAGGCTTATAAAAGAAGGAGTATCGAGCGTTATGGTGGCCCATTTGAATGTCCCGGCTATGGAGCCAGATGAAAAAAGGCCGTCTTCACTTTCAAAAAATATTATTACCGGAGTATTAAAAAAGGAGTTGGGTTTTAAAGGACTGGTCTTTACCGATGCCCTGAATATGAATGGAGTAGCTACATTCGCTCCGAATGGCGGTAGTGACCTGGAAGCGTTTTTAGCGGGCAATGATATACTATTAATGCCTAAAGATCTGAAGGCTGCCAGATTGGCTGTGAGAACTGCCTATGATACGGGGATCATCTCAGAAACGAGATTGTCCACTTCTGTGAAAAAGATGCTGATGGCAAAGTATAAAGCAGGACTGCATAAATATCAGCCTATAGAGGAGGAAAACCTTTATGAAGATCTTAATACCATAGAAGATGATCTTTTATACGAAGAGGCCATTGAAAATGCCATTACGGTGGTTAGGAATGAGGTAGATCTCTTGCCTATCAAGAATCTGGAAAACAAGAAAATAGCCTATGTGGCTATGGGCGATGTTTCCGGGGAACCATTTTACAAGGCATTACAAAATTATACAGAGGTCGTACAGGTAGAGGGCAAGGATATTAGTACCCTTAAAAAGAAATTATCTGATTTTAATGTGATCATTGTGGGTTACCATAAAAGCAATGACAGTCCATGGAAGGCCTATAAATTCTCAGAAAAGGAGATCTATTGGCTGAATGAACTCGCCAGCGAACGAACTTCTAATTTGATCTTAGCTGTCTTTGCCAAGCCTTATGCACTCTTAGACCTTGTTAATTTTGAAGGATTAGACGGGTTGGTTGTTGGGTATCAGAATAGTGAGATCGCACAGGAGAAAACGGCAGAATTGATCTTTGGGGCTATCCCTGCAAAAGGAAAATTACCGGTGTCGCTGGGAAATAAATATCCGGTAGGTTATGGTGTATTTAATAAAGCTCTTGGGCGATTGGGATATAGCATTCCAGAAAGAGTAGGTATAGATAGTAAAAAATTAACCCAGGTAGATGAATTGGTTCAAAATGGACTGGATTCTTTGATGTTTCCCGGGGTACAGGTGTTGGTAGCCAGAAAAGGAAAGGTCATTTACAATAAGAATTTCGGGAAACCAACCTATGATTCAAAAGATTCTATTTCATTTGATCATTTATACGATCTGGCTTCCCTTACAAAGATCCTCGCAACCCTGCCCATGATCATGACCATGGAAGAGGAGGGAAAGATCTCGTTGAATGATACTTTTGGGGAATTGATCCCTGCTTATGACACCACGGATCTGAAAAATGTTACTGTGCTAAAGGCCTTAAGTCATTACGGCCGCTTGCCTTCATGGATCGCCTTTTATTTAGCCACACTGGATAAGGACAGAAAACCTTCTAAAGAATTCTATCGCAACAGACCGGATAATGGGTTTAGCATAAGAGTAACTAATAATCTGTATCTCACTGATGCCTATCAGGACTCCATTTACAATCGTATTGGGCGGCAATCCTTAAAGTCGAATCGGTATCGTTATAGCGATGTGACTTATTATGTAATGAAGAAATTCATTGAAGAGACCTATAATGCGCCGTTGGATGTCTTGGCAACCTCCAGGTTTTATGCCCCTTTGGGAGTTAACTACACCCGATTTAAACCTCTGGAGCACTTTAAAAAAGAGCAAATTGTACCGTCGGAAATTGATAACTATTACCGGTATCAGACGGTGCAAGGCTATGTTCATGATATGGGAGCGGCCATGCAGGGTGGAGTAGGAGGGCATGCAGGATTGTTTAGCAATGCGAATGATGTGGCCAAGATCATGCAGATGTATTTACAAGGCGGGTATTACGGAGGTGACCGTTTTTTACAGGCCAGAACCATCGAAAAATTCAATAAATGCTATTTCTGTAACAATGATGTTAGGAGGGGTGTTGGTTTTGACAAGCCTCAGTTGGAAGAGCATGGACCAACCTGTGGATGTGTTTCCAGAAAAAGCTTTGGACACAGTGGTTTTACGGGAACCTATACCTGGGCAGATCCTGAAAAGGAGCTGGTCTACGTATTTTTGTCGAATCGAACCTATCCAACGGCCTCGAATAATCTTTTGATCAAATCGGAATTGCGTACACGGATACAGCAGGCAATTTATGATTCCATTATCAATTAGAAAAAGAATTAAAACGTAATTTTACAGCTATGAAGATCGCTATAGTATGCTATCCTACCTTTGGTGGGAGTGGGGTTGTGGCCACAGAACTGGGAATTGCGCTGGCAAATCGAGGTCACGAGATCCATTTTATTACTTACAAACAGCCAGTTAGGCTTGAATTACTGGGGAATAACATACATTTCCATGAGGTACATGTACCCGAATATCCCTTATTCCATTATCAGCCTTATGAACTTGCTTTAAGCAGTAAGCTGGTGGATACCATCAAATTATATGGAATAGAACTCTTGCATGTGCATTATGCCATCCCTCATGCCTATGCGGGATATATGGCTAAAAAGATATTGGAAGAAGACGGGATCTATATTCCAATGATCACAACCTTGCACGGTACGGATATTACGCTGGTGGGGAACCATCCTTTTTATAAGCCTGCGGTGACCTTTAGTATCAACAAATCTGAGGTGGTTACCAGTGTGTCGGAAGATCTTAGGCAGAAAACACTCGACTTTTTTGAAATTGAGAAGGAGATCGAAGTGATCCCAAATTTCATAGATAAACGGAAGTACAGTTCAGAATTTACAGATTGTCAACGTACGTTGATGGCAGGTGAAAATGAGAAGATCATTACCCATATCAGTAACTTCAGGAAAGTGAAGCACATTCCAGATGTCATTAAGATATTTTATGGTATTCAGAAGGAGATCCCCGCTAAATTGATGATGATAGGGGAGGGACCTGAAAAGGAGAAGGCCGAACTACTATGTGAAGAACTGGGGATCATGGACAAAGTGATGTTCCTGGGTCAGAGTTCTGAAATAGATCGTATTCTGTGTTTTTCCGATCTGTTTTTATTGCCGTCGAAATCGGAAAGCTTTGGTTTGGCAGCTTTGGAGGCGATGATCAACAAGGTACCGGTGATATCTAGTAATACCGGGGGGATTCCCGAGGTGAATATACAGGGGGTAACCGGATTTTTAAGTGATGTGGGGGATGTGGATGACATGATCAAGAATGCCCTGTATATTTTAAAAGATCCTAAAACCCTGGAGACCTTTAAAATGAATGCCTACAAAGAGTCCCTGAAATTCGATATACAGAACATAATGCCCTTGTATGAAAGCCTCTATGAAAATGCATACAGGGATCACTACAAAAGTGTTTTGCGGTAAATAGGAAAATACAATTTCCTAGAAAGAAATTAGAAAATTGATTGGAATTAGGAGTTTCTATGATATCGCTATTAAATAATCATCCCAGCAGCTACCGTATCATTTGTTTGATCATCTATTAGTATTACGCTTCCGGTAAAACGATTATCCTTATACGGATCTACCATTAAGGGTTTGGTAGTTCTTATTTTCACCTTACTGATATCATTCATTCTTAATTCCTTATCTTCTTTAATACGATCCATAGTATTGATATCGTATTTATACATCACTTCTTTGATCATGGCCTTTTGTTCATTGGAAGTATGCATAAGGGTATACTTTGCCCTTGGTTGTGCCGGATTGTTATGCAACCAGCATAACATTACTTCGATGTCCTGAGAGGAATCTGGTGTATTATTGGATCGTACGATCATATCGCCTCTACTTACATCAATATCATCTTCCAGTTCAATGGCTATGGACATGGGAGCAAAAGCCTCATCTAGTTCACCATTCGGACCTGTAATCGATTTAATGGTGGATGAAAACCCTGAAGGCATTACGGTAACTTTATCACCTTTTCTATAGAATCCACTGGCAATACGGCCAGCATATCCTCTATAGTCGATAAATCCTTCTCGTTGTGGACGCAATACGGTTTGCACCGGGAAACGGGCATCTACCTTGTTAAGGTCACTACTAATGTGCATCGTTTCCAAGGTATGGAGTAGGGGAGCGTCCTGGTACCAGGGCATTTGCTCTGACCTGTTTACAACATTGTCTCCTAATAAGGCACTGATAGGAATAAAACGAATATCTCTTAATCAATAATTTTGAAGCAAATTCTTCAAATTGTGCAACTATCTCATTAAAAACGGATTCTTTAAAATCTACCAAGATCCATTTTATTGATACATACTATGACGTGAGGAATATGTAATAAGGAAGCAATAAACGCATGTCTTTTGGTTTGTTCAATAACTCCATGCCTCGCATCAACCAAGAATGATGGTAGCATTGGCTGTTGAGGCTCCGGTAACCATGTTACGTGTATACTGCACATGTCCGGGTGTGTCGGCAATAATAAACTTTCGTTTTGGGGTAGTAAAATACCGGTAGGCTACATCAATAGTGATTCCTTGTTCCCGTTCATCTCTGAGTCCATCCGTAAAAAGAGCCAGGTCTACACCAACATGTCCTCTTTTTCTACTTGTATTTTCAATGGCTTCGAGTTGATCTTCGAAGATCGACTTGGAATCGTATAACAATCGCCCAATAAGGGTACTTTTCCCATCATCAACACTTCCGGCTGTGGAAAAACGCAGTAATTCGTTAGTTTCTATTTTCATTTGCTTCTATACTTCTATTAAAAATACCCCATTTTTTTGCGGTCTTCCATGGCATTTTCTGAACGTTTATCATCTGTTCTGTTACCTCGTTCTGTTTGCCGCATGGCGGAAACTTCCTGAACTATTTTCTCCAGAGTATCAGCATCAGATTCTACCCCACCGGTTATGGTGATATCTCCCAGGGTTCTGAATCTAATCTTTTTGATCACTACATCTTCGCGCTCATCCAGCACCAAAAATTCAGAATTTGGGATCCAGGAATTGTTTCTCCATACTACTTCTCTTTCATGGGCGAGATACAAGGAAGGAATTTCTATTTGTTCTCGTTGAATATAATTCCAGACGTCCATTTCTGTCCAGTTACTGATGGGAAAGACCCTGAAATGTTCTCCTTCAAAATATTTTCCATTAAACAGATTCCATAATTCTGGTCGCTGGTTTTTAGGATCCCATTGTCCAAAGTCGTCCCGGTGTGAAAAGAATCGTTCTTTAGCTCTTGCTTTCTCCTCATCTCGTCTCCCACCCCCAATGGCACAGTCTACCTTATTTGCTTCAATAGCATCCAGTAAGGTTGTAATTTGAAGAGCGTTACGTGTGGCACTCTTTCCTTTTTCCTCCGCCACTCTTCCCTGATCAATGGATTCCTGAACCGAACCCACGATAAGTTGTACACCCAGATCCTTTATTATTTGATCTCTAAAGGCAATGGTTTCAGGAAAATTATGCCCTGTATCTACATGCATAAGGGCGAAAGGGATCTTACTGGGATAAAATGCCTTTTTCGCCAAATGTGTGACCAAAATAGAATCCTTTCCACCAGAAAATAGGATAACAGGATTTTGAAATTGAGCCCATACCTCTCGCAGCACAAAAATGGCCTCAGATTCTAATTCATCCAGGTAACTTAAGTAATATTTACTCATTGGTTTTGAGTTTTAGTTTTGGTTGGATCTTTTTAAATATCATTTCCACAGCTTCCGGCACCGTATTTTTTTCTGAAACTACAACATCTGGGTTAGATGGCTTTTCATAAGGTGCAGAAATGCCGGTCATATTTTTTATTTCTCCTTTCCGTGGCCTTTTTATAAAGACCCTTTACATCGCGTTCTTCGCAAATTTCCAAAGAGGTATTTACAAAAACCTCTACAAAGGTATCAACTCCAACGATATTTCGGATATGGTTTCTGTCTTTTTCATAGGGAGCGACAAAAGCAGCTAAGACAACTACACCTGCATCTACAAAGAGTTTCCCAATTTCCCCTATCCTTCTTATATTCTCTGATCTATCTTCCGGACTAAAGCTCAGGTCCTTATTGATGCCACTTCTCATATTGTCCCCGTCAAGGCTATAGGTTTGGATGTTTAAAGAATGTAGCTTTTGTTCCAGGGCATTCGCAATAGTAGATTTTCCGGAACCGGAAAGGCCTGTAAAGAGGATCATAAAGGAATTGTGACCATTCTTTTTAAGTCGATCTAACTTTGATATTTTATACGAATGTTTTACGATGTTCTCTTCCATTCCTTCGGTTTTTTGCGCTGATCGAGACCAAAATTAATGCGATACCAGCTCCTTTCATGAAAATAGTATAAAATCATTTTAGTGACCACTTCTGCAACACCAATTTTTAATCCTGTCATGGGATTTCCGGAAATAAACCAGGATAGTAAAAAAGTATCCAAAGTTCCAATAATTCTCCAGGTGATGGTTTTAAATAAGTGTCTTTTTTTACTTTCCTTGACTCCGATATTGAACCAGACCCGTTCATGGAAATAATAGAGGATCATTTTGGTAATCACCTCGGCCCCGCCTATTTTGAGACCGGTTAGGGGGTTGCCCGTAATGATCCATGAGAGTACAATGGTGTCCAGGGTACCAACAATACGCCAGGTAATGGTCTTGGCTAAATGCCTTTTATAGGAGGAGGTAGCCATTAAGGAGCGACTAGAAAATAGGGGTTCAATAGATCCTCTTTGTTGTATTGGAGTTCTTTTTGTGTATCCTGAGCAATGACCTTAAGGCCTACCGCATTGCATATAGCATGGCCCGCAGCAGTATCCCATTCCATGGTGGGGGCGAAGCGGGGGTATACATCTGCCTTCCCTTCGGCTACCAGGCAGAATTTTAAAGAACTGCCTTTAGAAACAACTTCTACTGTTTTATTTTGTTTTTCCAATATATCTATATAATCCAGTGTATCCTGGTTCATATGAGACCTGCTGCCCACAACTCTTGCCTTGGTCTCTGAAAGCGAGGCAGGATATATCCGATCTTTTTCGTCAAACAGATCACCTGGTATCTCATGATCTGTCACTTGCCAGCGTTTTAAAAGCCATTTTATTCTCCACATCCGCATAATAAAGCTCTCGAGAAACGGGGACATAGATAACGCCTAAAACGGGCGCTCCATTTTTAATAAGGGCAATATTTACCGTAAATTCTCCATTTCGTTTAATAAATTCCTTGGTACCATCCAGGGGATCTACCATCCAGCACGTTTCCCATTGTTTTCGTGTAGAATAGGCTAGTTGTTTGTTTTCTTCGCTGATGATGGGGTATTCGGTTTTTTCAAGAAAGGTATTGATCACAGCATTTGAGGCAAGGTCTGCAGCAGTTAAGGGTGATGAGTCCTCCTTTGTTTTGGTATTAAAATCCGGTAGTTCATACACTTTCAGAATAGCCTTACCCGCATCAATTGCAGTATTTATGACTTTATTTATTAAATCTGTAGAATAATACATATTGGTTTGGTTGATCGATCCTTAGCTGAATTAAGTATATTGAATACTATTAAAGAAGAGAAACTTTATTTTATTCTTCTATTCAATTGTCAAAGGTAACTATTTATTAAAAGTCTAAAATACATGTGGAAGAAACCTTTATTTTAAAAATTCAATAACAGAAGAATACCATTTCATTGAAAAGACCAATCATTAGATCTCAAAATTTTTATTTCAAGTTATTTGAGGAAAATACTATGCCTTCCCTTTATTCGGATATTAAAGTAAGTCAAAACAATGACAAACAAATAACCGGAGACACTACCTCCGATGAGTTAAAAAGCACGATTATTGCTATCCACTTTATTCCTTATTACTATAAAGACCTTGGATATACGGTCAATAAAGATTATTCAGTAATAAAAATAATATCAAGCCCTGGTTTTTTTGTCGACTTAAGGGACTACCGCGACATTACTGATTATATGGACAAGAATCTGGGCTCTCATAAAAGACAGATACTAAAACGGGTAAAAAGATTGGAAATTTGTTTTAAACCCAGTTACAAGCTTTATTTCGGGGAAATTGAAGAGGATAATTATGTTTTTTTATTTAATAGAATGAAAAAATTTATTACAAAAAGATTTCAGGAACGCCAAGCTATAAACGAGCAATTAAAAAGGTGGGAACAGTATCAAAAGGAAGTATATTCACTCGTTAAAGAAAAAAAAGCTTCCATTTTTGTTATTTATCACGATGCTTTACCAATTAGCATTTCACTTAACTACCATCATAAAAACATTTTAGTTCATACCATAAATACCTATGACATAAACTACTATAAATTTGGACTTGGAAATATCAACATATTTAAAATGCTCGATTGGGCTTTTAACAATCAGTATGAAATATTTGATTTTCAATGGGGTGATCTAACATATAAAAGAAACTGGTGTAATCATATTGTACCCTACCATAGTCAGGTGCTATACAAGAAGTCAAATCTAGTATCAACTAGTATAGCCTACTCAATAGCGGCATATTTCAGGATAAAGAGGAGTACCCTTATTTATAAATTTCAAAAGAATGTCAAAACAGTTATTAGCTTCTTTACGTCTAATGCTAAAATCAAAACAGAAACTGCAACCACAGAAAAAAAATATTCTCTAAATAATACAGAACCATTAATATCTCATATTGGATTGCTTCAAATAGATCCAGAAAAGGATGAATTTGAATTTCTTAAAAGTTTTTACTGCGATTTTATCTATCTAAATCAGGAGAAAGTGCAGAATGTGAAGATTTTTCTTAAAGAGGAGGGGAGTTATATTATTCAGGGGAAAAATCATGCTATAGAAGTCATAGAAGACAGAAATGAATAAATTAAAAGAAAACTGAGAAACTAGTATGCAGGAAACAGTTACTAAAGTCTTCTAATCTATACGTTCTGCCTTCTTAGCGGACCGTTTGCCTTTAAAAATATAGGTTTTATATTCATCGATCTCGTAGATTTTGACATCTTCCAGGGTTTCCTGGCTTAAATAGAGAAAATCGAATAACACTTTTTTTAAAGTATAATTTTGTGGGTCAGAGATATCAGATTCCTTTAATTTAATTCCATTCCCTATCTCATCTTCAATTATGTCTTTCAGACCGTACGAAATTGGTGTGGTTTTATTTTTATTATTGCTTTTAAAAAGATCCATAACACCATAAATTAAATCATTAACCCTCATAGATTTTAGGGCTTCTTTAAGTTGGATTTTTATGATTTCAAAATGTCCTAAAAGGGTGGCCAAACTATCCTTTTTATAAAGGATATAATGTGAAAAAATATAAATGTGATTGCTCCACCAACGTTTGTAGTCCATATCTCCTACGCCCATTTCAAAATAGCTGTAATTGTTCTTTAGACACCACTTTAATTGTTGGTAGATTTCTACATGTCCCAATCCAAATTTTGAATAGTTTGTATCAAATGAGGAAACTGAACTAAACAGTATATTGTTATGGTGATAATTTAGTGAGATCTCAATAGGTTCCAGTTCATTGGAGATCACAAACAGGGAGGCTTTTTTTTCAATTATTTGCGAATAAGTATTCTCTAATAGTGAAGTCCACTGCGGGAGATCCTTGTTTACAGTGCTTTTATGCAGAAACCTTTGCTCTATCATAACTTGTAATTTCTCCATTAGAAACAGATACTTTTCGTAAGTAATGTTCCCATAATACAAGTTGTAACTTATCTTAAAGCAACCTTCAAGTCTTCTTATATTCCTGTGAATCACTTTTAATTTACTGGTGTTGAATTGTTTCTTTAAGTACGCTTCAATATCAGATTCACCAATTAAATCAACGGCGTACCCTAAATTACTTTGAGGGATTCTTTTGATGGAATAGTCGTTGGTTTTTAATGCAAGTTGAAAGTAGTCTGGAACCAAACTGATAGAATAGACCCCCCTTGTTAGTTGATCATGGTTTTCATCTAAAATAACAACATGCTTATTCTTTAATTGATCAAACTCCGTATTTTCAAAAAACCTGGTTAGTCCGGACCTTTTAAAAAATTCTGTCATAAAGACCAGGTGAGAGATACTAAGAGGCATAATGAAATGTCATTTGGTACAAGTTAACTGTTTACAGGGTCTCATATAACCTTTAGGGATTAAATACAATACGTCTTTAAGCAATCAGTTTTATACAAGGAATAATTGATTGTTGTCATTTCCCATAAGATATAAGTTGTTCGTGTTTTTCTCCTTTTATTTTATAATAATTTGGGAGGTTGGTAAAGGAAAATACTTTAGTGTCTTTTGAAGCCTCCTTATTTTCAAATTGAAATTCATAGACCTGTTTTCTCAAAAAAGAAAAGGAATCGGTTTCAATATTTATTGGTATTAAATCCCCTTGAAGAACCTGATCGCTCGCTACAATTGAAACTCTATTATTATCAAATGAATTCACTACTTGTTTTAACTTCCTCTTAAATATCTTGAAAATACTGTTGAGATGGAAATAACGTACCAAGTATAGAAATCTATATTTTAGATGTTGGTTTATAAGAAGTTTGAAGAAGTGTACTATTGATATCCGGGAAAATCGTTGATAGATAATCAAATTATGGTTTTGATAGGAAGTGGTATACCATTTCTTTTTATAAGACTCGTAACCTTTTAGTAAGTCATACATCTCAAAGTTGTTCTCAATCAGCCATTTAATATTTAGAATCATATCCAACATGCCCAAATGGAATTTTGAATAATCAATATCATACCCACTGAGTATATAGTAGGCAAGGTTATCCTTAAAAATATTGATTCGAATACTAATTGGTTTCATACCATCATAAATAACATACATAGACGCCTTTTTCTCCAGAAGTAAGGGATAAAGTGACTCTTCAAATGAATTCAGATATGGGAGTTCATAATTTCTTTCATTTTTTTCATCGAAACGTTTTATAAGAAGTTCTTTTAAAACCATGAATAGCCTGCTGTATTCCAGTTTTTCAATATCTCCACAGTAGACCACATAACGTATGTTAAAACAAGATTCCAGTCGGCTTTGATACCTCCTCAGATTGGATCTGCTTTTGGCGCCTAATTTAGATTTGAGGTAATCACCCATAGTGTTAAAGCGATCTAATTCAATAAGATACCCTTGTAGCGTTGCTATACTTTTAATTTGGATTGATTTTTTCTGACTCGTTTTCTCAAACTGGAAATAGTTGGGCACATCCTTTAATAAGATAAGTGAAGGCATTGGTTTGTCAGCCTTCAAATTGGGTTCTAAATAATCCCGGCCCTTATAAATAAGGCTTTTGAAAAATGCAAAAGAATTCTCTTTTGTCAGAAATTCTTCAAGGAATATTTTAGTTCTAATTTTATCCAATTTGTTTTTCTTCATGTATGAGTTGAAAGACCTGGCTTTGTTTTTTGCCTGCAAAGCAATACGTATTCAACTTATTTTTTACTTCAAAGACTTTTACCTGATCTATATGATCCAGGGTTCTATATATGAAATTGTTTAGGTGTCTTCGCAAGAAAGAATAGGATTCGTCATAGACATCAATGTTCTGCATTTCCTTTATGGCATAAGATTCAGCATCTAATATTTTAATTTCCACAGCGCCTTTTTTCGATGGTACTATCGGCTTTGAAGGTACTAAGGAAAGTAATTTTCTATAAATAAGGTGGACATTTAGTTTTTTCAAAAAACGAAAAATCATATAGAATATTGAGATACGCAGCCAGGTGATACTTCCAAAAAATATTGAAATCGCAGATTCAGAATTAATTAAAACTTCTTTTTTAAAAAAATAGGTAGAATCTATCAGCGTTTCTTTATATAAAAATTCACCTTTTAAAAAATCGAATTTATCCAACCCTATTTTGTGCGCCCAATCTAATAGTTTAAATAATTCCAGAAAACCCAGGGAGTATTTTGAAAAGTCGGGGTTATATGACTTTATATAGCCATACAGAGAATTTCCGTAGACGATATTCAGGCTAAAACTTATAGGGGTCGAATTATGATATAGAACCGAAATACAAGCTTTTCTGTTTAGAACAAGCGGCAAAAAGAGTTTGTGGTAATACTGCCAATTCGCAAGATCATCATTTTTCATTTTTTTTTCACGAAAACGATTCTTCAGCATGGTCTTAAAGCTGGTAAATAGTTCATCGTAGTGTACTTTGTCTATGGAACCAAAATAGATCTGATGAGTTATATTAAAAGAAGTCATTAGTTTTTGCTCTTGTCGGTCTAGCTGAGCCTTTTTTTTACTTCTTAGTTTTGTGCTTTTAAGCTCTTGTATATTTGAATATTTCTGTAACTCAATAAATGATCCGGGAAAGGTTAGTATGGATTTTTTGTAGTAAGATTTATTCGGAAGAGCCTCTAAATAACCAATAACGTTAAATGATAAATAGTGATTATGTGAACTCTTATTCAGAGCAGCTACCTCCTCCAGGTCATGAGTTTTATTAGCGCCAAGATCCAGAACACTTTTATAAAGTAAATTCTTGTCACTACCCTCGAGGACGACCCTAAAAAAGTCGATCGGAATAGGAAAGAAGATATTTTTTTTTAATGTCATTTCAATATTTTTTCCTTCAGGATAAAAGGTGCCTATTAATTTCTAAAATTAGCAGCTAACTTGTGAAGCCTAAAGGCAAACTTATCCATCGAGAATAAATTGCCTATTACACCACGATCTCGAAGAAACTGTTTCAGTTTATAAAAGGAACCAAATAACCAGGCTATTATTGCTCCTTGAATATTTGACTTGTAAAACTGCTCATAATTATAATGATATTGAGTATTACACCATTTTTCCTTGTAGTATGTTTTACCGATCATTAGGTCATAGATCTTTATGTTATTTGCAAAACACCACTCTAATTGTTTTAACAGACTGATATCTCCTAAACCATAGGATTCATAAGTTATATCGAATCCTTGTATATGGCTAAAAATAATATTTTTTATATGAAAATTTAAGGTGATATTAATGGGACTTTGACCATCATAGATAACAAAAAGTGAAGCCTCTTCGCTTTTAATCATTGGAAAAATGGAAGCTTTTAAAGAATTCCAGTGAATCAGATCCCTGTTGTGTATTTTTTTCTTTTCAAATCGTATTTTTAACAACTCATATAGCCTGTCAAATAAAATTTCGTATTCCTCTAAGGCTGCTGATGCTCCAAAAATCACCTGGTATCTGACAGTCCCTTTCTTTTCGAGTTTAGCCTTTTTTGCAAATAGATTTTTACTGTTCCTTTTGCTTAGTTGACTATGTATATACTCCTCAACGTTTGCGCTTTTTGTAAGATTGATGCAATACCCTTCATATTGCTTAACTAGCCTTCTTTTAAGTGCATTTCCCTGAGAAGAATAATCTAATTTTAAATATGATGGGATGTCTTTTACCACAAATAATGAATCAGGCGTATTTGTTTTGCTTGATATATTGACATCAATAATTGCATCTGTTATTGGCAAGCTAATTTTACTGTCATATAAAGGAGGAATATGCCTTTTAAAAATAAGATCAAAAATAAAGTTGCTACTCCTCATGAAATCATTTTATAATACTTTTTGGGTATGCACAGGGACTATACTGTACTTAAGGCGGTAATAAAGATCATTTACATGGAATTGTCGTAGCCATTGCTTCAGGTTATAACCTTTTATTATAAGTAATGCCAAAAACCGTATCCAAAGGGAATTGTTATCGTACCAGATATGGTAATTAAAATGATAAGGAGTATTACACCATCTTTCTTTGTATTCAAAGTATCCTTTAGAGAAATCTAATTTCTCTATGTTATTTACAAAACACCAATCTATGAGGTGCTTTATGCTCGTAGTTCCCACCTGATATTTTGCATAAGCGATGTCGAACACTCGTATAGTATCATAAACAATAGGCCCTTCCTTCAGTAGCAGGGCAAACGCAATAGGGTGATTTTTGTCATAAGTTACAAAGAGTGCCGCCTTGTCCTCCTGCATCATATTAAATACAACCTCTTCATAAAAAGGCCATTCCTGGTCATTTAAATTGATATTAACTGTTTTTTTATCTGTGAATCTTTTATGCAACAACAATTTAAATTCTTTGAAAAGAAAATGGAATTCTTCCTGGGTAATATCCGACTGATACATTTGGTATCTGATAGAAAATGTTTGTTCTAATACTCTCAGGCGATTTCTTAATTTCGCCCAACTTTTTTTGCTTAGTGTTTGTTTAATATAGTCTTCCGAATCCTTATAGCCCGTAAAATCGCATAAAAAACCTGCATATTGTCTTGAATATTTTAATGAAAGTGAACTGGAATCAGGGTTATTTTTTTCAGAGATAAAGGAAGGAATATCAAAAACAATAAAAATCTTGTTTTTATAATCCTCTTCCAAATATTGGGACACATTATAATTTATTCCTTTGGTCTGAACCCCTCCTGTATTGTAATAAACCGGTAAATATGAATGTTTTGTAAACCCAAAGCTTTTAGTAAAGGAAAAATGGTAAACAGATGAATGGGCCGCAAAATGTTTACGCCAAATGGATTGATAGGTGTTTGATAAAAAAGGATTATCACTCATTCCTTAGAAGTTACAAAAAAGTCATGTAGTTCTTTAACAACTGCATATCCTTATTTATGCTGGTTTTGATCCCTGATATCATTTGCTAAGACCTTTGTGAATTGTATAGCACTTTCAGAAAACATATGCGAACCATCGTAGGTGTGATATTCATCCGATAGGTTCTTATAGCTTAAATAGGGGATATTTTGATCAATAGCGATGCGTTCCATCCATTTGTCAAAGTCATGCCAATGCTCATTCTCCAATTGCATGATCTCATTAGCCACAGGCAATCGAACTAAATAGACATCGCCTTTCTTTTTTAAGAAGGTGATAGTCTCCAATAAATACTTATGACGATAGTCGGAAAAGGCGTCCTTCTTAATTCTTTGATTGCTGAACCGGAGGCTTAATTCTGTCCAATGTCTGATATCAGAGGCTGTAATGGCTTTTGTGGCAGATACTCGTTGCACTTCATTCCATCCATCTTTATGAGATGTTAGGTTTTCCCACCGATTGGCATTTGTAAGCGAACTATATAAAGGGTACGCGTAACAACTCGTCAGGTAATTATAATTAGGTGCTTTGGTAAAGTTAGATAGTTTGCCAAAGATGGTCCGTTCGTCTAATTTTTTAATTTGATCATCACTTATTCCTTCGGGTGCTACAAAACCACCCGGACTCACAGAAACTATATAAACTCCCGTTACTTTACTATTTGTAATTTTCGCTTTAATAGCCTCTAAATAAACCTCTCCAAAAAAGGATTGATAGGAGGCGAAATTAACGATATTCTCATGTTGAATATCCTGAGTTAATACGGCGGGTGAAATTCCACGGTCGGCTCGGGAAAGTCCTACAATAAGACCATCTGCCTCTTGGGTAACTTTGTAATATAATTCATCTACTGTTCCCTTGGAAAGTCTGAAGAGGAGTAATCCGTAGAGCAGCCCCATGAGGGTAATAAAAATTCCTATTTTTAATATGAGTGTTTTAGCCATGCTCAAAATTGAAAATAAATAAAGGTGTTTTGTCTGTTGATGGCAAACAAAACAATCACTAGAATATAACCGAAATAAATGGTCCACCTTTTTGATACCGATTGCCGCATCACCAATTCATGAATGTTGTTATTTCCTTTTTTGTAATGCACCCATTGAACACAAATAATTAATAAAAAACAAAGGCCTAATTCAAAGTAACTTCCCAGAATATTCACATGTAAGTTAGTGACACGGAACATGTTTTTTAGGTATAAGAAGGCCTCAGAAAGGGAAGGGGAGCGAAAAAATATAAGAGATAATACAAGGTACCCCATAGTGATTGCCCAACCGGCAACTGCTAGTGACTTTTTTGGGATCTTCATCTTGTTAAATAACTTTCTTCTATAACGACTCGTCGCAGTTTCTAGAATTAAAAACAGTGCACTAAGTAGCCCCCATATTATAAATGTCCAGTTGGCGCCATGCCAAAGACCTACTATAAAAAATATTATAAGAACATTCCTGATCAATATTGGTTTTCTGACATATAACCCCCCATTGGTTTGTACAAATAATCCTTTAGCCATGACATAAAGGAAATATGCCATCTATTCCAGAAGGCTGCCGCTGAAGTGGCAAAGAAAGGCTTGTTAAAATTGTGCATCAGATCGTAGCCCATCGTTTTGCTGCTCCATAGCAATGGATGTATAGGCAGAAAAGTCATAATACAATTGCAATGCAAAGAACAAAGCACCAATCATTAAGGGTATTCCGTGATGCAATTCAGGATCGGTATAGACCTCATCAACATAGACACCTCAATCTGTCGGCAACTACCACCTTCAAGAAAAAGCCCCATGCAATTAATACAAGTCCTTTTTTTATGGATGTGGGATCAATTTCAATTTCTTTAGTAAACTGAGGCAGTAGTCTCGGCTGCACGTTCTATAGGCCCGGCAACCAACTGAGGGAAAAAGGAGACAAACAGGGCAAATCGCCCGAAATGTTTTTCCGGAGCAATGGATTCTCTGTACACATCAATGGTATAACTAAGGGTTTGAAAAGTATAAAAAGAGATCCCTATAGGCAGGATTATGTCGCTTAGTGAATAACTCCCCGCGTTTGCGACCATGGTTCCTTGCAGGCCAAAATAACTGAAAACCTGATTCATAGAGGAGGTAAAAAAGGAGAGGTATTTAAATACGAATAGGAGGCCTATATTAACGGTGATGCTAAGAGCTAGATACCATTTTTTAGCTAAAATGCTGGCGTTTTTAATCTTAAGGCCACAGTAATAATCTACACCGGTAGATAGTAACAGCAAGAACACCAAAGCGGGTTCATGGACCATGTAAAAATAATAACTCCCGCTAGTAACCAGGCCCATCGCCATTTATGCGGGAGCAGATAGAAGACCACCACTATTGGTGGTAAAAATGCTAAAAATTCAAAGGAATTAAAGCGCATATTGCAAGAACAAAATCATTTTTTGGAAGTATGACAAATATCTTTAAAAATAATTCAATGGCCTTCCTATTTGGCCAATAACTGCTAAAGAGAATTAAAATCCGCTGAACTGCATTAGATGTATTTTAAAATCAACAAACCTAGAGGGCACACTTAAATATTGATCGGAATAAGAAGGGTAGGTGAGTAGTGTATTTTACGAATTCTCTCGTTGCTTATTAAAACGAATTAATGTTAATAAGACCAATGGATACAGCTGAATTTGAATTAATAAAACGCTTCAGAAAGTTCAGGAGAAGTATTTCGACCCTTTGTATTTATTTTATCTCTATTTGGAACCCTGTTGCTGTCTGTTATCTTTGGATGATGAATCTTTTAATAATTTTTCTCCGCTTATAGCATTTTCCAATACCAGGACATAGGTTCCATTGGAAAGGATATTATCAATGGTATGGCAAACGTGCCAGTAGTTACTTCAATAATCTCCGTAGCCAACGTTTGTCCGGATAGTGTAAAAATTGATAGACTATAGGTGCCTTCTTCTAATCCTGACACATTTAAATCGGTGTCTTCATTGACAAAGGGTACAGGAAATACTATTATTTGAGGAAGCTTCGAATATGTTCCCAATGGCAGTTTCATCAGGATTTTCAATACTGCCGCGGATCACTTCGCTGATTATTATTTCAAATGATTCTTCCTCTTCATCATCCTGATCATTTATTAGAGCAACTTCAATATTCTGTTCGGTTTGTCCCACGAGGAAAACCAGTGTTTGCGGACTAGAATCGTAGTCTGCATCGGTAGTGCTTATGTTTACAAAGCCAATGGCCAGTTCAATGTCTTCCGTTGGAGCTGTGCTCAGGGTGACAGGAAAATTTATGATATTTCCCTCTTCGGCCGCAGCATCTGATATATCTATTGTCGGAAATATTTCATTCTCTGAATCATTATCACTTATTGTAGCAGTTCCTTGTGCATCTGCAATGGTAACACCATTCGTAGCGTTTGTAAGATTTACAAAGAAGTCTTCATTGCTCTCCACCAGGGCATCGTCTGTGGTGGCAATGGTTATGGTTTGTGTTTCACCTGCGGTTCCTGCAAAGGTCAGGGTACCGGTATTGGCGGTATAATCTTCAGCTGCAGTAGCTGAGTTATTGGCCGTTGCAAAATCTACAGTAAATCCACCAGAAACAGCATTATCAAGGGAAACAGTAAAGAGGGCATCATTGCCTTCAGTAATGGTTAGGTTATCAATAGTGATGTTAGATGCTATATCATTATCAGTAATGGTAGCAATTCCTTGTGCATCACCTATGGTAACGCCATTTGTAGCGTTTGTAAGATTAACAAAAAAGTCTTCATTGCTCTCCACCAGGGAATCGTCTGTGGTGGCAATGGTTATGGATTGTGTTTCACCTGCGGTTCCTGCAAAGGTCAGGGTCCCGGTATTGGCAGAATAATCTTCCCCTGCGGTAGCCGAGTTGTTGGCTGTAGCAAAATCTACGGAAAAGCCACCAGTAACAGCATTATCCAGGGATACGGTAAAGACGGCATCAGTGCCTTCGGTAATGGTTAGATCATCAATAGTGATGTTAGATGCTATATCATTATCAGTTAAAGTAGCAATTCCTTGCGCATCACCAATAGTAACGTTATTTGTAGCGTTCGTAAGATTAACAAAAAAGTCCTCATTGCTCTCTACCAGCGCATCGTCTGTGGTGGCAATGGTTATGGTTTGTGTTTCACCTGCGGTTCCTGCAAAGGTCAGGGTACCAGTATTGGCAGTATAATCTTCACCTGCAGTAGCTGAGTTGTTGGCCGTTGCAAAATCTACGGTAAACCCACCAGTAACAGCATTATCCAGGGAAACAGTAAAGACGGCATCAGTGCCTTCGGTAATGGTTAGATCATCAATAAAGATGCTTGCTGCTGCGTCATTATCCAAAATTGTAGCAATTCCCTGTGCATCAGCGATGGTTACACCATTTGTAACGTTTGTAAGATTAACAAAAAAGTCTTCATTGCTCTCCACCAGGGCATCGTCTGTGGTGGCTATGGTTATGGTTTGTGTTTCACCGGCGGTCCCTGCAAAGGTCAGGGTACCGGTATTGGCAGTATAATCTTCCCCTGCGGTAGCTGAGTTGTTGGCCGTTGCAAAGTCTACGGAAAAGCCACCAGAAACAGCATTATCCAGGGAAACAGTAAAGACGGCATCAGTGCCTTCGGTAATGGTGAGATCATCAATAGTGATGTTAGATGCTATATCATTATCAGTAATGGTAGCAATTCCTTGTGCATCACCTATAGTAACGCCATTTGTAGCGTTTGTAAGATTAACAAAAAAGTCTTCATTGCTCTCCACCAGGGCATCGTCTGTGGTGGCAATGGTTATGGATTGTGTTTCACCTGCGGTTCCTGCAAAGGTCAGGGTACCGGTATTGGCAGAATAATCTTCCCCTGCGGTAGCCGAGTTGTTGGCTGTAGCAAAATCTATGGAAAAGCCACCAGCAACAGCATTATCCAGAGATACAGTAAAGACGGCATCAGTGCCTTCGGTAATGGTTAGATCATCTATAGTGATGTTAGATGCTATATCATTATCAGTTAAAGTAGCAATTCCTTGCGCATCACCAATAGTAACGTTATTTGTAGCGTTTGTAAGATTAACAAAAAAGTCTTCAATGCTCTCTACCAGCGCATCATCCGTGGTGGCAATGGTTATGGTTTGTGTTTCACCTGCGGTTCCTGCAAAGGTCAGGGTACCGGTATTGGCAGTATAATCTTCACCTGCAGTAGCTGAGTTATTAGCTGTTGAAAAATCTACGGTAAACCCGCCAGAGACAGCATTATCCAGGGAAACAGTAAAGACGGCATCAGTGCCTTCGGTAATGGTCAGATCATCAATAGTTATTGAAGCAGAGGTTGTCTGATTTCCATCACATAGAGTTTCTGTCAATCCTAAATCTTCATTTCCAGAAGCACTTAAAACAATACGGTCTATAAAATGGTTTTCAGATCTACCTGAAATTTCCATAGTATAAGTACCAGGTGAGTCAAAATCTACGTAAATGGCATATGGAGAATTATCATTAGTTCTTGTTTGCCAATTCCACGATATTGCATTGCTATAAACTTTAAACCAATTATCTCCTCCACTTCCATTAACAACTGGCGTTTGACCGCTTCCTTTTGGATAAATTGTGTTTCCTCCCTGTACGGCGTAAAATTCGCTAGCATCATTGAACCTGACCCATGAATCGTTATTATCTGTAGTACTAGTTCCAGTACCTATTTTATTTCGCCATTCAAATAAATATGTGCCTGGGGTATTAATCTTTATGGTAGTACTTATTGTTCCATTTCCTGGAGTTGAAAAGAATTCGCCCCCTGTCCAGTTTATATATCCAGTTCCAGTAAATCCAGTAGTTGCGGATTCAATATTCCAGCCTGCAACCAATGGGATATTTTCAGCTTCTATTATAACTAGGCCATTATCTTCCTCATAATCTGCTGTACAAGTTGCAATAACGTTCATCGCATATAACACCCAGTCCGAAGAAGTAGCACTTGGAGGGGTTCCTATACTTTTAGAAGTTCCGTCGGCAGTAATTGAAGTTACACTGCCATCTTGTAATGTTCCTCCATTTCTGGGGTCATACCATTTAATTATATAATCTCCAGAATTCCCAAAATTAACGTTAGCACTTCCCCCATTCTGAAAATATAGTACATGATATTCATCAGTTTTAGACATCATCCAACCTGATGAAGTTGCCCCATCATTATTGGACATTTCCCAAAAAGGAATATCATTGTCTACATAAAAGTCGTAAGCATTCTTCATCGCAGCAAATGGAGTATCATACGTACTATAATCCTGCGTAGTTAAATCTCTTCCGCCACCATCATAATATTGAACTCCTGCGCCACCTGCTGTCAATGATGCCCATAAACTTTCTTTTCTCCAAATGTCCTGATTTGTAGTTCCACCAACAAATGGCTCCGTATATCTTACAACCCATGGTTTAGAGTTACTTGCAGATTGATTTACCCAATAAAGAATTCTGTCATGTCCGTAGGTGTCATTAGAATAAGTTCCTTGAAACGAGATAGAGTTGTATCCATTGTCTCCTAAATTACTTGTGAAAACCGAATCATCAGTATTAGGCCCATTATGGATTGTTATTATTTGTTCTGGGTTTGGTAATAACGCCTTCAAATAGTTGGCAAAGTCTTCTTGCTGCGAGTTTGTCAGTGGGGTTCTGACACCTCCACCAGTGTTCCAGGCTATTTCTTCTCCTATGTTCCAGGCAATTGCATTAAGATACCCAAAACGGGCAACCATTTCACGGTAATATAGTTTTCTGCCGTCGGCAAAACCTCCCAATACTCCTTCATCACTTTCCCAAAGACTTTGATTTTCGTTTTCGGTTAGTACAAATTCAGGCATTACCCCCTTTGCCATCATGTGATCAAATACAATACCCCATTGGGCAGTTTTGGAAACATCATATTGCGCAAAGTCCGTATCCGTGACATAAGGATAAGCATCTTTTCCATCGCCCTCAATATTCATTGTTAGGAAGTAGTGGACATTCATTCCGCTATTAGAAAGATAGTTCACTACTCCAATGATACCTTTACCTTTTGTTGTCTGCCAGATAGGATCTCCTGTTTGCCAATCCCCTGAGTGTTGAGGGTCATAATCTCTGGTTGTTGGTGTGTTGTCAAATTCATCATATTCTAGAAATACTTCTGGGGAATCTGCTCCAAATTCTAAAAAATAATCTCCGGTACCTGACCATTTCATAAAATGCTCGCCAGTGTATTTCAATTTTCCCTTACCCCTAAAATCAACTCCTGTTTTATCTGTAGCAATAATTGTAAAATTTCCACTTTGCCCATCTATTGGGGTATTTGCAACTCCATCCGAAGGCGCTTGAGCAGTAGTTATTGCTACATTTGTTCCCTCTCTAAAGGATGCTGAAAAAGACCATTGTCCTTCCTCATCGGGTGTAAACTTAACGTGCCAAATATTGCCAGTGGTTGCGGTCGTCTCTGCCGCATTACCATCTGCGGAGTAATATCCTGGAACTACGTATGTTGTAGAACTAGGAGAAGTAAAGGTTACGTTAAGTCTTCTGTCCAAAAATGGGTTTGGATTACCTGTGGTTTCTGAGTATGATTCTCCGTATCCGTAAAGCGATATTGTTACAGGATGGTAGTTTTTCAGTTCTGAACCAGGTAATATTTGTTGTGCCTGGCCAAGTAAAATAGACAAAAAAATAAAAATTGGGGTAAATATAGAGCGCATAGAACTATGTTTAAAACGTGGGGTTTCTAAAGTAGGTACGTTAAGGGTAGTTATTTTAGATGTTTATAGCATGGTTAATTAACTATAATTTGTGGTAATATATTGTATAAATCTTGCTTTTAATCAACCTCTTAAACTTTATTTTTAATTATGAGGACATATTATCTCTATTTTAAATTGTCTTTTGATCAAGATAATATGCTATAGAACCTCAATTTTACTTATTTGACGAAATATCTGGCAAGGTGTAGACTTATTGAATATATTTCATTTTTCTAACAAACAAAAAGCATGCTCAAATTAAGTATTTTAATTCCAGTTTACAACGGTGAAAATTGTATTGGTCGTTGCTTGCAAAGCATAAAAAATCAAAATTTAAATGAAGATGAATTCGAAATTCTCATCATGAATGATGGCTCAACAGATAATTCAATTTATGTTATTAATGAGGAAAAAAAATATTTTAAAAATATTTCTGTGTTTACGCATCCTAATTGTGGTTCCGACATATCGAGAAATAGACTGATAGCAAAAGCTAAAGGTCAATATATTTATTTTCTTGATGCCGATGATTACCTTGTGAATAATTCACTTCCCAGAATTTTGAAGATAGGCGTTGAAAATAATCTCGATCTCGTTGCATTTCAATCTGAAAAAACTTCTAGCAGTTCTAATGTACAATCTAATGTCAACGGATCCCAATTAACGGACAATATCTTTATTTTAAACGGAGCGGAATTCGTTAAAAAGTATCCTAAATTCAGACAAGAGATATGGTGGTATTTAGTCAAAAAAGAATTTTTAGATCATTTTAGTATAAGATTCAATGAAGAAAAGCACCAGAATAATAGCGACTTTATTTTTACAAACGAATGTTTTGTGCAAGCTGATCAAATTGTATTTTTAGAAATTTCAATACATCGATATTTTCAATCTGTTGATTCCGTGATGCGATCCAAGGATTCTAAAAAAAATGAAAAAGTTAATTATAATCTCTTGAAAGCCATATTAAGTTTTAATGAATTGATTAAAAAGTTGAAATCAAATAATTCAAATTTAAGCTCAGAAATAATTGACTATCTCGAAAAAAGAAAAGGAACCATGACGAGCTTTTTTATTCATCGAATGTTAAAAGGCAAAACAGACAAGGAAGTTTTTAAAAATATTCTTGTCCAATTAAAGGAAAAAAACTTATATCCAATTGCCAAAGATCTGGGAAGGGATTCTAATAGTATAAAATCTAGGGTAATAGAAGTAATAATTAAAAATGAAATATTGTTCTACTTTGCGAGATTATTTTATTAAAAATTTATTTAAAATCACATGCGCTTAAACCTATTTGCTATGAATTATTACTTATAACAAATTATTCATCTCAATAAATTCATTCCATAATTTTATTGCATGAATTATTTAATAATATTAACGTCTTATCACTAAATATTTTGTAATTATTCTACCATCCTTCATAGGAATTGTAATAATGTAGATACCTTCTTCTATAAAATAGGTCTGAATGGTAAAGTCTTTATTTACAAATTCATTGACGCTTAACTGACGAACTAATTTACCGTCCATACTATAAACACTGATAATTCCAGCAGGTGCAGTTTCTGATGAAATATTAACACTTACCTGAATATTGGCGGGATTAGGACTCAGAGATACAGTAACTGGTGGCGCAGCAATTTCTTCAAGATTTTTATTTAAATCAGGTGAGGATATTGCATTGGGTGCTTGATTACCATTTACAAGCACTTCTATACTAAATTGAATTGAAAGTTGAGTTCCAATGACTACTCCGCCCAGTCCGGCCTGGCTATAGGCAGTAGCGGATAGGGTATATGTACCCGTCAGTAAATTTTGCGCACTATAATTACCGGATGCATCACCAAATAGGGCATAAGGAGCAACACTCTCCGTTCTTGTATTGTTGACCGGACCTGTCAAAGATAATGACACACTACCTACTATTGTAGGATTGGTGTTTGCCCTAATATTGAGTCCCATACCTTGCAATGAAGCAGCATCAATTACCAACCCATCGGTTAATTCGAACATATCCTGATCAGTGTTAGCATTAATCAGGGTAAATCCAACAACTCCATTTTGACTGGCAGCACCCACGTTTATTTGAATAGATGCAATATCTTCTGATCCCTCTGAATCCGAGACTGTTAAAGACACATTATAAACACCGTCTTGATTGAAGGTATGAGTGGGATTAATTTCGTTGGAAGTTGTGCCATCATCAAAGTCCCATAAATATGTTGATATTCCATTATCATCTGAGGAGGAACTTCCGGTAAAGAAAACCTCTAAGGGAGAAGTTCCATAGGTAGGAGTAGCTGAGGCAACTGCATTAGGAGGTTGATTAACAGTACCTACGATTATTTGAATAGATGCAATATCTTCTAATCCCTCTGTATCCTCGACAGTTAATGACACATTATAAACACCGTCTTGGTTAAAAGTATGGGTCGGATTAATTTCATTGGAAGTTGTACCATCATCAAAGTTCCACAAATATGTTGATATTCCATTATCATCTGAGGAGGAACTTCCGGTAAAGAAAACTTCCAAGGGAGAAGTTCCATTGGTAGGAGTAGCTGAGGCAACGGCATTGGGTGCTCGATTACCATTTACAAGCACTTCTATACTAAATTGAATTGAAAGTTGATTTCCAATGACTACTCCGCCCAGTCCGGCCTGGCTATACGCAGTAGCGGATAGGGTATATGTACCCGTCTGTAAATTTTGCGCACTATAATTACCAGACGCATCTCCAAATAGGGCATATGGAGCAACACTCTCCGCTCTGGTATTGTTGACCGGACCTGTCAAAGATAATGACACACTACCTACTATGGTAGGATTGGTGTTTGCCCTAATATTGAGTCCCATACCTTGCAATGAAGCAGCATCAATTACCAACCCATCGGTTAATTCGAACATATCCTGATCAGTGTTAGCATTAATCAGGGTAAATCCAACAACTCCATTTTGACTGGCAGCACCCACGTTTATTTGAATAGATGCAATATCTTCTAATCCCTCTGAATCCTCGACAGTTAAAGACACATTATAAACACCGTCTTGGTTAAAAGTATGGGTCGGATTAATTTCATTGGAAGTTGTGCCATCATCAAAGTTCCACAAATATGTTGATATTCTCCATTATCATCTGAGGAGGAACTTCCGGTAAAGAAAACTTCCAAGGGAAAAGTTCCATTGGTAGGAGTAGCTGAGGCAACAGCATTTGGAGGTTGATTAACAGTACCGGAACCTACCAAAATATTTACTGAGAGTGAACTATTTTGATCATAAGTAATGGTAAGCACGGCATTTTTGTTTGTTTCGGCACCTATATGAGTAATTGTAACAATGTGCTGTGAGTTATTATTTATTAGGGAATTGGAGAGGTTACCTGCGTTAATACTAGATTCCCCGGCGTGCATTACCAGAAATATCGATTGAATTTATAATGACTCCGATATTTCCGGCAGATACCTCCAGAACTATATCCCCACTTTCTCCCACGCCCAGGTTTATCTCTGAAGCAGTACTTAGTATACTAGGGAGATCCTGGGGCTACCTACAGGTGCATCTGCACCATAGTATTCCATATTTAGCTGATTTCCACCGCCTCTACAGGGGACCCTGCGGTTACATGAATTCCATTTCCAGAAACAATACCTTGTGTACCATGTCTTTCGTGCACTAATGGTTCACCAACAGACCAAGAATTAGAAACAGGATCATAAATTTCTGTTATGTCAAAAGCACTGGTACTTGCCAATGATTCTCCACCAGCAACGATTAATTTATTTTCAAAATTGGCAACGATAGCTGCTGCCCTGGGTGTTGGGAGGTTTTGGCTACTTGGTAAGGTACTCCAGGTAGATACACACAGGGGTGGATATACATCAGCTTGCGGAATTGTTGGGGACCATTTGTTCCTCCAGTACCGCCTGCCTCTACCAGATGCAAGATACAATTTATCGCTCATGGTCCATGCATGGAAATGGTCTCTTGGCCTGGATCCATCCTGTAGAGCCGTCCAGAATCCGGTAGCGGGATCGTATTCATCAAACCAAGAAACATACCCTCCGTTATGCCCTAATGTGTTTCCACCAATGATATAAAATTTATCATTATAGACTACTAAACCGTGCTGTTCCTCTCTCTCTTTCATCAGGAATTTCAGGACCTTGAATCCATATGTTTGTAGCGGGATTATAAGCCCATATAAAATCTTCAGGGAGTTCATTAGGAAAAGAATTGGTTTTAAATGCACCAATAACCCATATTAATCCCTGGTATTCAGTAGCTTGAAAGTGATTAAATTCTTTTGGTATGGAATTATTCAATGAATTCCATGAATCAGAATTGTAATCATAGATATCCATGGTAGTGGCATTCTCGCGACCACCAAATAAATAGAACTGATCTCCTGCCTGAACAAAGGAACACTCATGACGGGCTGTATAGGTTTCATCCTCATTTTTATCAAACCAAAAATTGGTTGAATTGCTTGCAATAGTCCAGGTAAATTGTTGTGTAGCATCTGTAGAGCCAGGTTTTGTAGCAGTAACAGTAACCAAATGTATTCCGTCATTGTTGGGGCCTCCAGATGCAGCTATTGCTTCAACTATCCCGGTGATCTGGCCATTGGTAGGTTCAATAGCCAAACCAGAAGGCTGACCAGTTATAGCATAGACGATATTTTCATTTGGATCTCCTCCAGACGCTACGATTACTAAATTACTAGATTCTCCAATCGAATTGAACTGATCAGCCACAGCTTCTAATTCAATAGGATCATAATCAGTTAATTCAGCCAATAAGGGTACAATTAGCGGGCTATTGATACCATCGTGAATGATTTCCAAAGAAGCGGATTTTGTACCGGCAATTGCGTTAGGCGTGAAGGTGATCGGAATAGAAATGGATGTCTGCGGTTGAACCGTTAGCGGTAATGCTTGATCATATCCGAACAGGCTTACATCTGTTCCTGTGATATTTATAGAATTAATTGAAATAGGTTCGGCTGGTCCGCCATTGTTAAAGGCAACAAGATCAATTATTGTTGCATTACTATTGATTACGGCACTACCAAAATCCAGTGGATCTGGTGTTATGGTCAAGGATTGTGGCAAATCTGCACTTATTTCCACAATCACATTTGTCACATCTGTTAAACCCTCGGTATCGGTGACGGTAAGTGTTACATCGTAAGTTCCAACTGAAGTAAATGTGTGAAGTGGATCTGCTTCAGTGGAGGTATTACCATCTTTGAAATCCCATGCATAACTTGCAATGGCTGAGTCGTCTGTAGAAGAC